>JBDKTY010000001.1:0-11122 GCA_039679945.1 Syntrophobacter sp.
CGGTAGGCTCGTTGCCTATGCATCTACCGGTTTGATCACCGGATTAGCGGCGACTCGGCTCGGCCTCACCGGGACCCGGATGGGCGTTTATGCCATGCTTGCGCTCTCGCTGCTGATGATAGCCTACGGTCTGGGTGCCGGGGTCCGGCATTTCAGTTTTTGCAGGCTTTTAACCCGCGGCGTCGAGAAGCCGTATTTCCCTTATATTTTGGGCCTGTTGACCGGATTTTCGGTCTGCCCCCCCTTTCTGCTGGCACTTAGTTATGTAATGGAAAAATCCGCCGACGTCACGTTCGCGCTCGCCTTTTTTCTATCTTTCTTTTGTGCGACAAGCCTCTACGTTTTGCCGGTTGGGCTGATCGGCCATCTGCCGCGGCCCGAATGGATGAACCTTGCGAGCCGCCTCGCAGCGGTCGCAGCAGGCTTTTTCTTCTTATCGCAGGCCGTTTTCAGTTTAGTCGACATCTGGACATGATCCGGCGCGATTTATCTGGAAAGGAAGCCGGGTAATGGGCGTCATAATTAGGAAAATATTCACTTTTGGAGTGGGCTGACCGGTTCTGCCCTCATCGCAATGAACGATTCACAAAGGAGGTGACGGATTCTATTTCAGGGCTTTCTCTAATGGAGCTTCGAAGTGGTCATGAGAAGGCGGAATCGTTGGTTGGCGGGAGCCGCCGCCGGGCGGTTCGCAAATGGAATGTGGCTTTTATGGTGCGGGAGTCCTTTATGAATTTTAATAAATACGTTTTGTATGGGCTGTGGGGTGCCGCCGGGGCGGCTCTCCTGTGGTTCATAGCGGCAAGCTGGAACATGAATGTGCTGCTGTGGTTCTTCGTTTTCGCGGCACTAGCCTTGGCTTGGTGGGGCCTCAAATTCCAGATTAGCAAGAAGGCGGTGGCCTTGGCTTCGCTCATTGTTTCTGGTTTCTGGACCTTGTTCGCATTCCTTCTCTTTTTCCCTTTTCCCATTCCAGACCCGCCTCAGTATGTGGTCGGGGAAGTACATCGTTTCAGCGAATTGGAGCATGGGTTCGCGAGGGCTTTCATGGGAGCTCTAGGCCCTAACCTTGCCCACAGTGCCGCTGTCTACGCTTCTGCCGAAGAGATGGCGGGCATGACCACGGGCGGGTTTCTTCCCAATTTTGCATCAGGGTTTCCGTTCGCTCGCGCGACGTTTGGCGGGACCCAACTGCTTGATCAATTGCGGGCCGCCTCGCCCAAAGGTGGCGATCCCGTAAAGATTCAGCAGTTTCCCTGGAAGTCGTATGAGGGTGATCATCGTCCTTACAAGCTAGGCTGGAACAAGGGCGATTTCCTGCTGGGAGACGTAGCTAAACAGATGGGCACGACCAAAGCAAGCTATTCGCCGCACGAAAACACGCTAATGATCAAAGAACTTGGAAAGTGGCTGGGTGCAAAACATGTTGCCGTGGCGGCGGTCGACCCTCGCTTCTTCTATTCCCACGACCTTCTTTCAGCGGGAACTCCTCTGCCTCTGGAGGACGTCAAGCAGTATAAGTATGCAATCGAGTTCATGGTGGATCAAAACTGGTCTCGGGTTCACAACGATCCCGGCGAGTCCTGGTGGAGCATAACCAAGAGTGGCTGTGCGTACTCGACTAGTGGCTGGATTGCGGTCCGGTTGGCCGCTATGTTACGGGATATGGGATACGATGCGCGCGTCGGATTGGGTGGCCAGCAGTATGACACCATCGAGTCGCCTGTCGCTTTCTACAGTGGTGGCGGTGAATACGGCCGCCTGAGCAATGTCGTGGTGCCCGAGGCTGGTGGCATGAGGTTCAAGTCGGCAGTAGTTATTACCGACTTCCCGCTCGAGGTCGGCACGCCGCGAGGATACGGTATCACGAGAATGTGTGATCACTGTGACCGGTGTGCTCGCGCCTGTCCCGTGTCGGCCGTGCCTGCCGGCGACATGACTGTTGAGAACGGCGTGAAAATGTGGCAGGTAGACAAAGACAAATGCGCACGCTTTCGCGGTGGCAATCTTGAAGGTAACTGCTGCAATGAGTGTCTTCGGGTATGCCCTTATAACAAGCCGGACACTACATTCCACACGCTTGGTAACTACATCATCCGTCACTCCCTGATCGCTCCTTATCTCTTCGGCAACATCAATGGCCTGGGGCTTGAAGATTGGCTTGACTATGAAGTGTCGGCGGAAGCCGGTGAATTCAACGTCAACCGGCCCGCGCGTTGGATTCTCGAAGAACCCGGATACAAAATGCAGTTTCCGTACCAGGTCGGACAGTACATCTTCATGCCTGAAGACCGCTCGTCAGACGAAGAGTGGGCCAACGGAACTGGCGTCAAAATGGGTAAGGTAGGGATCACCTACAAAGGGGTCGTATGGGGCAAGGTGCCCGATAAGTTTCTTGATAGCAACGGCAGAAGCCGCAATTTCCACCACGATGCTGAGCCATCTTCGGAGTTGCCTCATAACCTCCCCTTGCCCGGCAAAGTGCTGAAAATGGAAGAGGCCAAGGCACTGCTGAAGTCCGGTCAGGCCTTCACTGGTGGCACAAACCATCCCGACGATGACGTATATCCGCCACGGTCGAAATATGAGCATGGCTTTCTGTCATACGAGGACGCCGTCAAGAAGTGGCAGAGTGAGAAATAGGAGGCGAGAGACATGCAAGTTATTAAAGTCAATTTCTCAATCCACTGGTACACCGTGCTGTTGATTTTGGTGGAACTCGGGCTCGTCGCTTTCGGGGCCTGGGCATTAATAGATTCGGTAAACATTGGTTCCACTGTGGCGGGTTGCAAGTTCTTTCTGCTGTTTTTCATTTGGTCTCTGCCGGGGCTTGCAGTTCTGCTCTTCTTCAGACCGAAGGAAGGAGATCTGCCCAAATCCAATACTGTAGCGCAGTAACATTGCGCGCGCATTTTCTCGGGGGAAAACTGAGCCGCACCCGGCTCAGTGCCCCCGGGGGGCCCCGCATCATCGAACTCTGTTCGAAGTGCAGCTTTGCGCGCCGGCAGATCTTGCTGGGGATGCGAACCAACAGAGAGGTTGTATGCAACGATTCCAGTTTAAATGGTGCTGGTACGACGTGGTGTGGCTGGCGCTCCTATGCTCGGTTCTCGGGCTAGCTGTTCTGACAGCTATAGCTGCTCTCGGCGAGCATGAATACCGGGCACTTTGGATTTCCGCGGGCGCCGCGATCTTGCTTATCGTCGCGGTCGCGTCGGGCATCGTGTGCAAGCAACGGGGACTGCTGGAGGGCGTGAACGCTCGCCGCGCACGGCTGGGAGGACTGATAGCGATAGCACTGTTTGCAAACTCACTGCTCGTACGGTCGGACTACAGCGTCGGCTCCAAAGATATACGAACTCATTCCGTCGGGCACCAGGAATACGATGCAACCAACCAGGCAGGAAACGAGGTCTTGGAGAAACTGGAGCGAACCGTTGACGCCGACACTCTCACCCTTTCGATCTATGACGTATGTGTTGGAAAACTATCACAAAAAGTACATCGTGACGGATCGGCTGCCGCTGAACGGGTTGAAGTAACAAACGCTCGGATATTGACAGACAAAATCAAGGCTGATGCATTGGACCTCGGTGCAAATGCCGTAGGTGTGACAGAGTTGGATTCGAGATTCATCTTAACGAAAGACAATGCAGGCAATCCAGTTCATCTTACCCATAAGTATGCGATCGTAATTGGAAAGGGACTGAACTACAGACTAGCCGGTCCGACTGCGCCGCTGCCTTGGCAGGATCAGTATTCAGCGCTTCCCGAGGAAGTCGCTGCAGCCCTCTCTGGCAACGCGATCACCGGTATCGGCAAGTATTCCCCTGAGCAGGTAAGCGACGTGCGGGACGCCCTGGAATTCTTCCACGACGGGGGGAGAATTGCCGTCGAGTTAGCAGCTCAGATCCGCTCCTACGGTTATCCGGCACGTGCACACTTTGGGCGCTGGAGCGAAGTGCAGGTCCTGCCACTGGCCGTGGAGGCCGGACTGGGAGAGGTCGCCAGGAATGGTATGTTAGTCAATCCGGAATTCGGGCCTCGCGGAAGCTTTCCGATAGTTACCACGGATCTCCCCCTAATTCCAGATCATCAACAGGATTTTGGGATTCAGGAGTTTTGCAGGCTTTGCAATAAATGCGCGCGGGCATGCCCGGTTCAGGCAATTCCCACCGGAGGACCCACGCTCATAGGCGGATTGCTTAGATGGCCGCTGGACGGCCAGAGGTGCTGGAGCTTCATTAAAGATACCCCGAAATGCATGGCCTGCATGGGAGCCTGTCCTTACAACAAGAAAGACTTTCCAATACACCGTCTGGCCGGTTGGCTGATCGCCCGAAAATCAGTAGTCGCCAATTGGGTGCTGGTAAGGCTCGACGATGCGCTGGGATATGGTCAAAGTGCTCTAAGTTTTTCGGAGCGATTCAGGGTCGGAGGGGCTGACCAGCCGGATGTAAAGAGTAATTAGCGGACTGCAAGAGACTTTTTGAAAGGCGTGGCAAAGTATGATGAACAAAGAGTGGTGGGTTCGAATGTCCAGGGAGCATGAATGGAAGTGGTTCGTTGGAGCGGGTGTCGTAGTGGGAGTCCTCTTCAATGTCGCTCTGCAGGCCCGGCCGTATGATCTCGGCGGGCTTGCGGGCGGAGTGTTGAGCGCGGTTCTCATTTACCTGATGGCATAGGTTTCGAAGGGGAAATATGGTGTGGTTTGACGTCGCGATTGCCGTAGTCCTTGCCGGATTCGGCATCTACAGCATAGCGGCAACGTTTCAAAATGGTTCGGCCGGAGGTGACGGGACGTGTTCCGTAGGAAAATGCACCTCTGCGGAGTGCCACGGTCTGTCGGTTCATGTCTTGACTACCAGGGGCCGATAATGACGGTACTCGGTTCCATTTCGCTTCTTTTGTTTCTGTCTGCACTCATTGCGGCCCTGCGAGGGTGGATTCCCCAGCGTGTCCTGACCCTGCAGAGCGTTCTCGTTCTGGCGGCCCTGGCTGTTCTGATGCTTCGAGTACTCTTCGGGCCGCCCGTTCCCTGGGCACAGGTTTTCACTGCAACAAGCCTTCATCCGATAACCAGCACCATCGCGGGGTTTCTCTTTGCCGGCGCGCTTCAGGCGGCGGGAGGCTTTCAGGCCGCTGGGTCTCTGGTCGCACGCGTGACCAATACGCCTCTGGGGCTGCCGTTTGCAATCGTGCTGCTGGTGAACTTCCCGACGGTTTTTGCCATGCCGTGCGGCCGCATTCTTGCCGCCCCGCTGATGCCGCTCGCGCTCATGCTCGGGTTCGAAGTGGCCAGGCTTCATCGGGACAAGGCAATGACGGCAATGGTGGTTTTCGGATTTCTGGTCAACGCGGGGGCATCTTGCGCCCCCTCGTTGATCGGTGGCCTGGGTCTTCTCGGGGAAGGCATGGGAAGGTTTCCGATGGGAACCTTCTCGAAGCCGAATCAAATGGGAATCCTTGCCATAACGGTCGCTACGATGGCACTTATTCGCCTCCATTACGGCCGCAGCCTGAACATGCGTGCCGAGGACCCCCCCGCCGCGGATTCGAGACCGATTCCCGAATCCGCGTATCTGTCTTTCATTCTCTTTATTGCGGTGCTGATTGTCGTTGTGGCGATTCGACCGCCAATTCCGATACAAACAATCCTGGTTTTGATGACAGTTGTCGTGATGTTCGTAGCGAGGCTCTCCTTCCGCGACCTCCTGAGCGGGATAATGCTGCATCCGCTTTCGGCCCTGGTGGCCGGATACATCGTGGCAGGGGCTCTCCTGACGGCAGGCGGCTTCGAGGTTTTGCAGGCGGTCCTTGTCATGATTGCCGAACACACCGTGCTCGGATACATCGGCGTCAGCGTGCTGGTGGTGTTCCTGCCGCTGTTCCTGGCCATGCCGTGCGGGCGGATCATCTCGGTGAGCCTCATTCCGGGCGTGCTCATGTTCGGGGGGCGCGTCGCTGAGGTCTCGGGGTTTGCACTCGCACCCGCCGTCCTGCTGTCCTCATTCGTTCTTTCGAGCGCGGCGTCGTGCGGGCCGTCGCCTCTTGGTGGCGTCGGAAATATCGGCGAAGGCCGTCTGCGCATTCGCGGCTTCTGGTCGAGTCGCCCGCAAGCGCTCGGCATATTTCTGGGAGTTCCCCTTGCAGCATTGCTGGTGCCGTTGCGTGGTGTAGAGCCTCCTGCATTCGATCCCGTTTTCGCTCTCACGATGCTTGCGATCGGGGCGACAGTGGGAGTTCTAACCAATATTCTGTTCGGCAGCCGTCCCTGGCATGTCGGAGGTATCGCCGGCGGGCTGCTGGTCGGCGGACTGACGGTGGTGCTATGAAGCGGACACTCATCAAACTCAACACGACTATGATGGTTGTCCTGGTGCTCTTCCTGCTTGCGATCGTCGCAAACGCATTGGCATCGCGTCAGCCCTGGGTCCTGTTCTGCTACAAGTGCAAGGCGTGCAACAGTTCCTGCATACTCGGAATCGATCCGCAGGGCTTTGTGGATGCCGCACTGGCGGGAGATCCCCATGTTTACATCTATGCGACCAACGTCAAACTGCAGTTGTCGAAGGCGGCTGCAATCGACCCGGACATGATAGTGACGGCCGCTGGTAAAAAAGTCTCCGCCCGGGCTGCCCTGGATGAGCTGCATATCTCTCCGGCTACGGAGGTCGTCACCTACCAGGTCCAGGCGCGTCATGCCGCCGGATTCTGCTTCCGCTGCGGAGCCTGCGAACGTGCCTGTGTACTCGGTCTGCCATTGTTGCGAGAAATCAGTCAGTTGCGCGGGAAGGAACCCGTTGATGCAAGTGTGTCTCATGATCAGTAAGTCTGCACTCAAGGTCTCACTTATCCTGTTGGGGCTGACGGTTGCGGCATTCATCGTTCAAAAGTCTTTTCGGGAAGAGTTTCCGGGCAACTATCCGAAATTTGCCCGGCCGGTGGATGCGAATTTTGAATTCTTCAACCGGCAGGTGCGCATCGCTGTCCCCGACGAATTGAACGATTTCCGCGTATTCGTGTTTGCTCACGACTCGCGGGGACATATGCAGGCGATCATCAAACAGGTCGTGGACGGCACGATAGAGGTCAGGGAGGGCGACTACGCTGACATCGATGTCCGGTTCGACGGCAGTCAGGTCGCCGGTTTCGAGATACTGAAGCGTATGGACAACTATACGCGCGAAACGGACATGTTCAACGCTCTTAAAGAAGCAAGAGTGAACGGCCGCCAGGCAGGGATTCAGCGCTGTCTCTATCCCCTGTGCACGCGGTGTATCGAGGGGTGCCGAAGCGTCATCAGCGGGGGAGATTTGCCTTTGGAGATGCACAGGGGACCGGATGGCGCGATCCAGCCCGTATACTCCAAGGGGAAATGTCCGCGCTGCGGAAAATGCTTCGTGTGGTGTCCGGTAAACGTCATAACGAACACAAAGTCGCTGCTCGGGAAATAAGAGGGGAGGCTCATCATGTTGGAGGCGCTGAACGCCGCCTGTATTATCGCACCGATTGCCGCAATCGTGCTTCTTGTAATCGACCTGGTGGGCAGGGGTGCTTCACAGGTCCTGCTGTGCATGGAATGCGAGCAGTGCACCGGTGCCTGTCCCATGGTACTGAAAAAAGGACGGGAATTTGCGGGGCCCCGCGGCATCATGGCCGCTGCGAAAGTGGGGGACCCTTCGGCGGCAATTGAACACGGAGCACTGTCATGCAATGGATGCAGGGCGTGTGAACGCGTTTGTCCGCGAGGGCTCGCCCCTTATCGGGAAGTGGAACGGTGGAGAACATTTATTGACTCAAAGGCAATCACGCATGTTTCGGAAGCTCGCATATGAAGACATCCACTGTCTGCACACAACGGTTTGCGAATGCCGGGACGATGGAGAGGGGAAAGCTTATGGATATGGCTCTATTTTATGCGGTTGCATGCTTTTTCATGGCCGTTTCCGCTCTGTTATCCGGCATCCAGTGGAACGAAGCCAACGGGGTGCAGGAATATCTGAAACTGGTGTTTCTGAATAAACCCTTCATCTTACTGGTCACGATCATCATTTTCGTTCTGAGCGGGGTCCTCATGCAGATCGGAAAAATTAATTTTCATCTTTCCTATTATGAGATCTCGATCATTTGGCTGGCGACTTCCTGGGTGGCATTGGTAACGCTTTGGATGGCAAACGGCATCAAGCCTTCAGCATCGGAATTGATCGGCATACTGTTTTGCCATGTGGGGCTGGCGGTTTCGACTTTTGCCAGAACATAACCAAAACTGGAGTGGAGTTGTGCAGCCTGTCTTTCTTCACATTGACCTCGCCCTCGGCGGAGCCATTCGAAACCCTCTTTGTCAGCTCAAGTAGCTCTGCACTTTTGGGCCAAGATCACTTGAGCACGATGAATGCTCCCGGAAGGACATTCACTCACTTCAATTAAAACCGGTTTCGACGTCATCAGCACAAGGCAGGAATCGTAACGGGATGTTGTGCCATTTTCATTGTGGGATGCTACCGGTGCGCAAATCCGCCGAGGTTGAACAGTCATTGATGGCGGTTCGTCGAGTGGTGAAGCCGATATTTCAGTGATGAAAAGACGGCTCGGCATGGGGGCGGAGGCATGAGAAGGACCGAGGCGAGTTGGTTTTTCTGCTTTCTGTCGCGCGTTGAACAGTACCCAAAGTAGAGGAGGGAGAATGAATTGATGATCCATACCAAGTTCATCCGCGTGGGGGATGAACATTTCAGGAAAGACAATCCATCGAAACTATTGGAGGCAGATCGGTATTTCTTAGTCAACAGCGGAGGGGCTTGTGTTTACACGAATTCTGACAAACATAATACGGATGGTATTGCTCTCGATATTCGCCCTGTTAATTATTTCCAATCAGGCACAAGGGACCGAAGGTGGAGGCACTTTATACCCTGGGGGAAATGAAGACTTCATGGCAGGCGCATTACCCCCACCCGGCTTTTACTACTTGAATTATTTCCTCTATCAACATTCCGGTGACTTCGGTGATGTGAGAATCCCGCAGGGAGTTCCGGGGGCGGGAGCAAAGATCTCGACTCTCACCAACGGTGTAGCCCCTGATTTCGACTTGAACGTTATCGCGAACGTTTTCCGCTTCGTCTATGTCAGTCCAATCAAGGTGTTCGGCGCGAACCTGGCAACGCAAGCCATCCTGCCGGTTGTGAATGTCGATGCCAGGTTAAGACTTCCAAACGGTACGACCCTGTTTGAGGGCAGTGATGCAGGGCTGGGCGACATCACAATCACTCCCGTCGTTCTCGGATGGCACTTCGGGAAGAACTTTCACCTCACTGCCGGCGTGGATATCAACGCGCCAACGGGACAGTATGATCAGACAAGCGCCGTGAATGTGGGCAGAAACTATTTTGAATTCGAACCGATCATGGCGTTCACCTATTTGCACGATCGCGGCTTTGAGGCATCCATCAAGCTGATGTACGACTACAACCTGAAGAACATGTCCACCGATTACCAGTCAGGCCAGGAATTCCACTTCGATTACCTGATAGGTCAGCATGTCTGCGACTGGATGTTCGGCGTCGGCGGCCAGTTCTATCAGCAATCAACCGACGACGAATTTCCCGGCCAGGTTATCGATTTTGACGGCAACAGGGGCCAGGCCTTCAGTATTGGTCCCGCGGTGCAGTACCAATACAAGAACATGTTTTTCGGACTCAAATATCAGCATGACGTCATATCTGAAAATCGCCCGGATGCACAAAAAGTCTGGGTGAGATTCATGTATGCTTTCTAGAGTTTTCAGATAAGCTTTTCCGGTTCTTTAAAAGGTGTCATGCACAAGAGAGGCCCGTCTTCCCGGTCTTAGGTATGTCCGGGCAGACGGGCCCCGCCATTCAGAGCGTTCTCGTTCTAAAAGCGCTGCTCATCCTCTCCGAATTCAGCAGAAGCACGATGGTCGATGGTTAAGTTTTCATGATAAATGATGTAAACGATCCTGTCAAAACGCTACCGCCATCGTTGCGTAAAGATATTGTTTTACATAGATCGGGATTGCTCATCGTCCGGGATTGAATATCTGAAGCTTCTCCGCTTTTGCCGCTTTGATAAGTTCAAGATCGGAGGCAACGAAAACAATATCTTGTTTCATAGCACTTTTGAGCCACAATGCGGACGAAAGATGAACGCTGTCCGCGCCCTTCAATGCATATTTGGTAATGATTTCATCAACGAATTGGAAAACATCTTTGTGGAACTCGACCACAACAAAGGAGGCCCAATCGGCTTTAAAGGCCTTTTGGATTCGGTCGAAAACGCCGGCTTCGATCTCTTTAGCTTTGTGTCTCCGCGTGATTGCCGCGAGTATCTCCGGGTAGGCCAGCCTTGAGGCGGCCGCGACCGATCTTTCCTGGAGCAGCGCATTGACCTTGTCGCTTCCATCTTCTTCAATATAACGCTTGACCAGTGCGCTGCTGTCAAGAAAGATCATCGGCGCTCCCTTATGATTGTTTCCGATACTGCCCCCCCTTTTGCCTCCGCTCTCTTCACAGGTGGGAATACCGGTCCCTCTAGTGTCTTCGGCAGGGTGAGGAAACCCTGTGCGGCGAGATGAGCCAGACGCTCTTCGTATCCGGCATTCTCTTCTACTTGGTCGAGATTGTGCAAAACAGCCACGGGCGTACCCCTGTCCGTGATTATAACGGCATGACCACTCTTGGCGATTTCTAGATAATGGGTCAGCTTGTTTTTTAAATCCCGAATGCCCACTTGCATCGCGTCACCCTCCTGTAGCCATTGTAGCTACAATATTCCGGAAGTCAAACCATTCCCGGGAAATGAGCGATTGAATTTCGCAAGTGTAGAAATCCGCCGGCCTCCTCCCCGTCTGAACCTTCTCGTACAAAACCTCGGATACTGCCAGTCTCACCCCCTGGCCGGCGCGGTTCGGCGGGCCGCTCAGGGGCCAAGCCTGGTTGTCGCCCCGACTTCGGTCTGCTGGAACTGGATGACCGACGCCGATTACGTCATCCACATGGACCCCTGGTGGAACCCGGCGGTGGAGGACCAGGCCTCCGACCGCGCCCATCGGATCGGTCAGCGGCGCCCGGTGACGATCTACCGGCTGGTAACCAGGAACACT
>JBDKTY010000002.1:0-3193 GCA_039679945.1 Syntrophobacter sp.
GAAGCGTACAAACTGGATACCTACACGTTGCTTTAGCCTGGGGTCGAGCCATCGCTTGAAGAAATCGGGGAGAGCTATTTTCTCCGTGTGACCCTCCACTAAGAGAATGAATTTCATTCCATTTCCTCCAGTTCACTGGACAGAAACAGGGATCCGAGAGAAAACTCCTTGAGCCATTCCTTCAAATCATCTCCGCGCAGGGTTTTCAGCCTGGTCTCTCCCTCCGACCACAGAGTCACGGTCGTTGCAGGCGGTGAATCACCGAAGGCATCCAGAAATTGAGGGGAGTGTGTCGTCAGGATAATCTGAGCCCGTTGCGAGGCATCCACCGCGTACTCCGCGACAATCGGAAGCATGGACGGGTGCAACCCCGTTTCGGGTTCATCGATCGCGATGACGGGTGCAAGCATGGGCGAAGCGAGCACTGTCAGGAGGAAAAGGAAACGTAGTGTTCCATCGGAAAGATCCGCCGCTGATTGCTCTCGACGCAAGGATTTCCATCTGACACGGAGTTGGATTCTCTGATCGGCGGCCGGGGCGAAGACCAACTCATCATAATCGTCGCCAAACGCGGCGCGCATCGCGGAATCGATGTCCTTCTTGAAGTCCCGGTCACCCGTATAGAGGGTATGGAGGACAGGGATGAGGTTCTGCCCATCCGGATCGACCCTCTTTTCCGTGCGTGTCACGGCGGCCTGCCGGATTGGAGCGTCGCGATTGACATGCAGGTCGTGATATACCGACCACGAGGCGAGTTGGGCCTGGAAAGGCGGAATATGTTTATTGGCCGTAAAAGGGCCGGATGCGAGGGAAAGCAGCGTCTCTTCCTCGCTTATGGATTCTTCGGAGGCCACGAGTGCCCTTTCATTCTCGTCAAAAACCCTGGCATTCAGGGCTTGCCTTTCCAGCAGCTTAAATGGTGTTTCCTTTTCACCTGTCTCAACCCTGTGGAAATTGGCAAGGAGTTCATAACCGATGCGGTACGCGCTGCTCCTGCCCAGCCGGGCTAATTCGACCCTGTAGGTAAGGCTCTCTCTATCAACACTTCGAGCATTATCCACGGGCGAGGTCTTGACGCAATAGCTGATGGATTCGGAAGACCCATCCCAGACGAGCGGCTCCAGCCCCCCCAGGCTCTGGATGTATTTGCCGAGCCGCCCTTGGGCTGAAACAGAAATAAGTTCCAGCACCCGCAGCAGATTCGATTTCCCGGCGCCATTGGGCCCAATCAACACATTCAAATCCCCGGGGGACCACGATACATCCTTCAGTGAGCGGTATCCCTTTACGTCCAAACGGAGTATTTTCATGGTTCTTCTCTCAAGCCGGTTGCGAATGGATAATCTTCATTCGTGAAGAGGTCTAATGCAATCAAGCATGGCCGCCTCATTGTCTAACAGGTATTTCTCAAAGGCAACCAGATCGCATGCGGCGGGTTCAGGGGTTGTTGGGGGGTAATGCGCCAATACTATTTCCGCCGCCTTGCGATAATCGCCGGGCAGGGCCACGATTTGCAGCGCCCTTTGGCCCAAATCGAGTCCGAGAGCATGGTAATGATCTGCTACTTTATCGGTATCCACGAAGAGAGTCACCCCGCGGAAGAGCGTCTCTGCCGCCACATTTGAGAAAACAGGGAACGGAAGATCTGATTCATAGAAAAAGAGCCCATCAACGGAATCCAGCAACTCCGGCATTCCCCAGGGTGGCACAAAGCCCCGCCAGGTTACTCTACTTCCAAGTCGCGGGTGGACATAGCTTTTGAAATCTTCCAGCCCGACACCCTGGCTGACTACAAGAAAATCACAGGAATCCCGCAGTTGATGCCAGACATCGATTACTCGATGCCACCCTTTATGCTGCCAGTGGTAGTTGGCTTTGCCTATTAAAGCAAGGACCGGCCGAGTCCGTACTCGCTTTGGGACTGCACTAAAGAATGAGCAATCAGGAACGTAAGGCGTCAGAGGCAGGACTTGGTCCGACCATTTGCGAATGATCTCCTGACTATCCGTATCGGTGATAATGAGGCTCGCTCCACCGAGTCCTTTACGCCAAAGTGCGGGCCACAGGCCGCCGGCCAGGAACTTCCTGATATCCGATCCACCGTGGCGCAATACATATGGGATTCCGGTGATTTGGCCTGCAAGGTAAGCCACAAGCCCGTAAGGGACAAGATAGTTGGCTTCGATGAGATCCGGCTTTTCGCTCTCCACGACCTCCAGTAGTTTGTTCAAAAGGCACAGGGACCGGTGCCTGTCATCAGGAATATGCCACGGAACAACTTCATCCGTTCGGTGAATAACAACGTTGGAGTGGCGGGGAATTGTATCCGATCCCGAAATAGTATGGATTTCGTCAACACCCGTTAGTTCAGTCACTACGTGAACAGAATGGCCCCGCTTTGCCATGGCGTTGGCAAACCAGTATGCCTTTGAGGAAATACCCCCCTGAAGCGGCGGAAATTTACCGATGCTGACTATTTTGGCCATACTCTTGAGAGCAAGGATCCTGGTGGCGGAGCATCACTATGGTGGTCCCAGCCACGGAAAAAGATGTGTTCGAAGAGATCAAAGAGCAGAAGCCCCATCTTTGACCCGAGAAGATTGCCGAGTGGATGCTTTCGGATTTCTTCATCCGAGATGGCGCGCTCAACCCGTTCTGTGATTTTGGCATCCAAAATTTCAACCGCCGAGGGCATGCCCATCTTGAGACGGGTTGTCACTTCATGGATGCCGTGTTTTTCAAAGTCGTCCCTGAACGCGTCGCGGAGAATTCCCTTAGTTGTATTCTTATCAGGCACCTTGTATTCTATGGGTAAATCCATGGCCCACTGGGAAAGGTCGTCATCAAGGTATACTGGACGTATTTCGAACCCAAACGCCCCGCCGGATCGATCGACGCTCTGAAGATGATAATTGGACAGCCCACCTCGCAGGAGGTGATCAAAAAGGTTACGCCGGTATGTCATCTCGTCTTCAGGCTCTGGGAAGATGGTCTCCACCAGATCTGCCAGTCTCTCACCGCCCTGTTTTTGTAACCCTTTCAGCCTCCCCTTTATGCGATCGGAAAAGCCCAGTGGATGTGTGTAAATCCAGTAATACCCTCCAAACAGTTCATCCGCCCCCTCGCCCGAGAACGCAACCCGCACATGATCTGAAACGAATTTAGACAAGATGTGGTATGCAAGACCCCCCTG
>JBDKTY010000003.1:0-61188 GCA_039679945.1 Syntrophobacter sp.
ATAGGCGGGAGAGGATTTGAACCTCCGACTTCCACCGTGTGAGGATGGCACTCTCACCGCTGAGTTACCCGCCCTCGTACTGCATCAAAGCACCCGGTCTATATACCCGATCGGGGAAGCAAACGCAATATACAATAAGCTTCGGCTTTCACTTCCCGACACCAGGACTTTTTATACCTTTGCCGAGGCACCTTTCCCACTGCCGGTCTTCCTCTCGCGCTCGTGCCGCACGCCTCCTTTTCCCGCCGGTCCGTACAGCCTTTCCTTCATATTCGCGGGAGCGATGAGGCAGTCGTTTATCTCATGAATACCAGGTAGCCATGCCTTTCCTTCATGCTCGCGCAAGCAACGGGGCATCAGGCGCCGCCCGGCCTCCACGACCGCTACGGCTTCTTCTTCCCCCCGATCGCCTGCATCTTCAAACGCAGGTAGTCGTCCTTGGCCTGCTTGTCCTTGGGGTCGAGCTTGAGCAGCATATCCAGCTTCTTCAAAGCCTCCGCATAGTTGCCTGAGCTTTCGTAGAGGTCGGCGGCCTTTCGCAGGTGTGTTTTATCCTTGGGCTGCAGCCGCGCGAGTTGGTCCAGTTCCCTCGCGGCGGCTTTCTTGTCGCCGAGTTTCATCGCGGCGTAAAGCTGATATTTGTGGAGGGCCACCGAATCCTGATTATGTTCCAGTACATCCCGGAAATAGGCGGTCATTCCCTTGTAGTCCTTCTTGTCATCGTAGTACTTGAAGAGAGCGTCCTGATAGCCGCTGCTGCCCGGATCCATTTTGGCCAGTTCCTGGAGAATGGAAAGCTCGCCCTTTTCGTTCCTCAACTTCCTGTAAATATCCAGGAGGTATTTGCGCGACTGGATGTCTTTCGCATCGAGTGATGCGACCGACTGAAAACAGGCTATCGCCTTGTCATATCTCTTGGACTCGTAGTACAGGATGGCGAGATTATTCTGGAGAGTCCGGTTTTTAGGCTGCATCTGGGCAAGCTTCTCATAAACTCCCAGGAGCGCGAGCTTGTCGTTGGTCTTTTCGAGGATGACTATCAGACGGGAGAGGGCCTCTTTGTTCTGGGGGCTCTTCTGGAGTACTGATTCGTAAGTTGCCCTCGCCTGTGAATTGTTGCCCTTCTTTTCGTAGAGTTCACCGAGTTGCAGCCAGCTTTCAATGTCCCCTGAGTTTTTCTGCAGATACCTTTCGAGGGCACTGGCGGCCTTATCGATGTCATCATTTCGTTTGTAGGTGACGAAGAGGTTGTACAGGACGTCCGAGTCCTTGACTCCCGCCTTGAGCGCCTTTTCATAGGAAGCCGCGGCGCGCGACCAATTCTTCGTGTCACTGCTCAGCTCGGCGATGGTCAAAAGGACCGCCGGCTGAAATGCCTTGGGAATCTCCTGCTGGTTTCTTTCCAGGAACTTTTCCGCCTCGTCCTTGGACTTTCTCTTTTTTAGAAAAGCTATGAACTCCTTGAAAGTCTGCTGCTCTTCGGCGATTTTCAAAAGGTCGATATAGACGCGCAGGGCATCGTCAACCCGGTTCATGAGCTGGTACACGGTGAGGAGCCGCTCGGAGATGTTTTTCGACTTGCCCGATTCGTCGATTTCCTTATAGAGCCGCGCGGCATCCGCATAGCGTTTCGTATCGAAGTACAGACCGGCGAGTTGAGTCTTTACCAGTATATTGGAGGCATTCTCGCGGAGGGCTTTTTCGAGATAGCCGATTCTCTTTTCAACATCGGATGTGGAATTTGCCTTCTGAAGCCAATCTTTGGCGTCCAGTTGGATGAGGAGCGAAACCTTCCCGATCTCGCGGTTCCAGAGAAGCGCCCGCAATTCCACCGTTCTCGGAGTTTCGAAGGATTCCTGCGGGAACAGGTCCCTTATCACGGCGGGATTCTTGGTCATTTTCCGCACGTCCATATCGGCTGATACAAGCCGCGTTCCCCATGAAAGCCATCCGTCGGTCTTGATCTGAAGGAGTTGGAAAGAATCCCTCGGATTGACGATAACCTGCTGATCGGGAAGCAGGAGCACTTCCTGGGTGTTGTGCTGAAATCGCAGGGCGGAGAGCTTTTTGGGAAAGATGGCAAGTGATGCCAGGGCGTCCTCGCGGGTTACCAGGAAGACACCGCCACCGGCGAGCCCAAGCACGATGGCGATGATCAGTGCAATCAGGACTGGAGAAACACCACGCTTTGGTTCCTTTCCCTGGTGCCCGCGATAAATGGACCCAGGTGATCCGTAAGGATAGCCGCTTCTCCTGTTCATTCTTTACGTTGCTCCTTGTCGAGACCGGACTGCTCCCGAATTCGCCGGATTTCTCCATGCGCCAGGCGACGGCAGGCGCCGGGCTCGAGGTCTCCAAGACGCACCGGACCGTAGGCAATGCGCTTGATCTTGAGGACGGGATTGCCGACGGCTTCACACATGCGCTTAATCTGCCGGTTCCATCCCTGGTGGAGAACAATCCTGAGCCACGATGCGCGTGGAAGTTCGCGAATAATCTCAGCCTCCGCCGGGGCGGTTGTTCCTTCCTCAAGCACGATCCCCGATCGAAGGCTTGCCAGCGCTTTCTCGTTGGGGCGCCCCTGTACTTTTACATCATAAACCTTCAATATACCATAGCGGGGATGCAGAAGACGGTTTGCCAACTCGCCGTCATTGGTGAGAAGCAGGAGGCCTTCGGCATCATAGTCGAGCCTGCCTACAGGAAAGATTCGCGATGGCAGATCGGGGAGATAATCGAAAACGGTCTTTCGACCCTGCGGGTCGCGGGCGCTTGTTATGCAACCCCGCGGTTTGTAGAAGGCGAGATAGATCTTGTCCTCGGGGGCGGAGACACTCCTGCCGTCCAGCAGGATCTTGTCCCTGACGGGGTCCACCTGGCAGCCTATTTCAGCTTTCCTGCCGTTGACTTCCACCCGGCCGTGCCGGATCATTTCCTCCGCGGCGCGCCTGGACGCTATGCCGGCCTGAGCCAGAAATTTCTGAAGCCGAATCTCTCCCAAATCACCAAACCCATGACCCGGCCCGTTCTACCCTTCGATACCTCAGGGCGAACGGGGGATCAAACGCTGTATCTCAATAGGTATCCAAGCATGAACGGGCGCGGGTATCCAGCGAGTATGCCCATTCGGCAAACTGGAAAGCCCGGTCCACGTTACCCCCATCTTTCGTGGCTGCAATGCCGCTTTTCCACCCATCTTTCGACATGCACAGGCGGGGCTTCTCTCGTTGGGGCGAAAGCTTTCATGCCCCGTGCGACTCTTGACTCTTCTTTCGCCCGAGCGACCCTATGCGCCCAAGCCTATGGCCTGCCGTACCAGCTCCATGGTTATGCGTGATTCGCCCCTTGCCCTCTCGTTTCCGGCTTCGACGATCTCCCTGACCTTGCCGGGCTGCCGTTCGAACTGCATCCGCCTTTCGCGGATGGGGGCAAGTTTTGCGATGACATTTCGCATCAGGCGTTTCTTGCACTCCACGCACCCGATCCGTGCCGTCCTGCACCCATCGGCGATATCCGCGACCTCGGCGGGCGTGGAATAGAGCTTATGATACGCAAAAACCGGAGACACTTCGGGGTCCCCGGGGTCGTTTCGCCTGACTCTCTGGGGATCGGTCATCATCTTCGAGATCTTGTCGGTGATGCTCTCCTCCGAGTCTGTAATGAAGATGCAGTTACCGTAGCTCTTGCTCATCTTCCGGCCGTCGAGGCCGGGGAGGACCGGCACTTCGGTCAGGAGCGGATCGGGAATGGGAAAAATCTCGGTGTGGTACATGAAATTGAACCGCCGGGCGATTTCCCTCGTCAGTTCGACGTGCGGGAGCTGGTCCTTGCCGACCGGAACACCATGGGCACGGTATATGATTATGTCCGCCGCTTGGAGCACCGGATAGCCAAGGAACCCATAGGTGGCGAGGTCCTTCTGGTCGATCTGTACCTGCTGCTCCTTGTAGGTCGGGTTGCGCTCCAGCCAGGGCAGGGGAGTGATCATCGCGAGAAGCAGGAAAAGCTCGGCGTGCTCCTTTATATCCGATTGGATGAAGAGCGTGGACAGCTCCGGGTCCAAACCGGCGCTCAGCCAGTCCATCAGCATTTCCCAGGTGTTATTGCGTATCGCTTCGGGGGTGGCGTAATCGGTAGTCAGCGCATGCCAGTCGGCGACAAAGAAGAAGCATTCATACTGGTTCTGAAGTTGAACCCAGTTATCCAGCGCGCCGTGCAGGTTTCCGAGGTGAAGGCGCCCAGTGGGACGCATGCCGCTCAAGATTCTCTTCCGTTCCGCCATCTCCGCGTATTCTCCTCTTCCAGTTCGAATTCAAACGTAATACCCATCGGCCGCTACATAAGGAAGCGCCAGAAAAGACCGATCACAGGACTGACTATATAACTCCATGCCCCCGAACCAATCAATAGGAGCACGATCAGCATGCCGAATCTTTCGAGTTTGTCGAGTGCAAGGGCAATGCGTATCGGGGCTATTCCGGTCAATATCCTGCCGCCGTCCAGGGGAGGGATCGGAAGCAGGTTTATCACCATGAGCACCAGGTTGAACCTCACGGAGATAAGCGCCATTTCGCGCACCGGTTCGTTCAGGTACATGTACCAGAACTTTCCAATCCCGGCCGGATCGAGAAACCGGGAGAAAGTAAGGTGAAAAATGGCCGAACTGATGGCTGCGAGAATGAAATTCGATAACGGGCCGGACAGGGCAACCATCGCCATGTCCTTACGGCCGCCGCGCAGGTTCCCGAAATTGACGGGGACCGGTTTCGCCCAGCCGAAAAGAAACGGCGATCCGGTTAGAAGGAGCAGTCCAGGCAGGATAATGGTTCCGACCATATCGATGTGCACTATGGGGTTGAGGGTAATCCTGCCGAGAAGCCTCGCGGTCGGGTCACCCAGCCTTCCGGCGACCCAGCCGTGGGCGACCTCGTGGATGATGACCGCAAAAAGCAGCGGAACTACATATAAAACCGCTATTCCGATAAATTCCGGCATGCGAGGGGTACTCCCATCAGTATAAATTCGAACTCAAAGTGCGGATATATCAATTCGTACCGTTTTGCTCCAGAAATAATCCGGCTGCTTCGAAGAATCCCGGTAATGCATTGGATGCGGCCCCTCCCGGATTCGTGCCCTCGACTTTGCACGCGAACGCCGGATTTGGCCTGCCCGGGGCGAACGGGAGTGGGTGCTTCGGCACCCGGAGGGGAAGGCTGTTTCCGGGAGACGTCGAAGCGTGAACGAGCGCGGATGGTCGGGCGCATCCCCTAACAGTGTGCCGCCCATCGCTCGGCGGCGGCCGGATCGACGAACAGCTCCGGGTGACCGGTTCGCAGAAATTGAAATTCCTCCTGGCGATTTCGCACTTCCCCGTTGATCCTTGCGTCCTGAAGTTCATTCAACAGCATGCGGTAGCTGGGACCGGGCGGAATTCCCATCTCCTTGAGATCTTTGCCTCTTATTTCCGTGTGGATGTTTCTGTATCTATGGAAAAAATAACTCACCGCCTTCCGGATCTCCTCCTTCTCCGCTTTACCCATCAGATACAGGAGTTCCTCGGGCTCAAAGGGTTGGAGCGCCCGGAATGTTTCACTGGGCTTGTGCCGCGGTTGAGTGAAGAACCCGCGCAGAAGGTTACCCGCATTTTCAAAGGTCCACAGCATGCGGCGGCACTGGGCATTGGTGAGCAGCAGTCTTTCACAGGCTTCCTCCACCTCCTGGCATGGCAGACTGGAGAAGAGCGCGAGCAGATAAACCCACCAGCGGTTCAGGGGGTCATCGAGGAAGCTGAGCCGGTACCAGGAGATTACCTGCCTGAGGTTCTCGAAGATTGACTCCATCTTCCTGTCGAAGACGATACCGGGCGCCAGGGCGGGCATGACGCCGAATTCCGCAATACGCCGAAGGGGGGGAAGCGGGTCTTCCTCCTGGAGAATGAGCTGTATTTCATGGAGAAAACGCCGGCCGCCCAACTTTTCGAGAAGACCCATTCTCACGGCATTGCGGATGAGCCCTGCGGTCTGTTTGCCTATCTTGAAGCCGAATCGCTGTTCAAACCGAACGGCCCTCAGGATACGGGTCGGGTCCTCGACGAAGCTCAGGTTGTGCAGGACTCGGATAGTCTTCTCTTTTATGTCCTTCTGGCCGCTGAAAAAATCGATCAACTGGCCGTATTCCCCGGGATTGAGGGCAAGTGAGAGCGTGTTGATCGTAAAGTCGCGCCTGTACAGGTCCATCTTGAGGGAGCTGAACTCCACTATGGGAAGCGCGGCGGGGTGCTGATAGTACTCGAAGCGGGCCGAGGCCACGTCCACCCGCAGATCATCCGGGAAGATGAGCATGGCGGTGTTGAACTTTCGATGGAACCTGACTTTTATCTTCTGCCGTTCGGCGAATGCCTTCGCGAACTCTATGGCATCCCCCTCCACGACGATATCTATGTCGAGGTTGGAGTGGCGAAGGAGCAGGTCCCGGACAAAGCCTCCGACCGCATATGCCTTGTACCCGAGGGACTCGGCCAGCCTGCCGAACTCCTTGAGTATGTTGATAATGTCCCTGGTGAGTTGTTCGGAAATCACCGACTGGATATTCTTGCGCTTGGACCAGTGGGCGAGGGCGTCTTGATCGGAGAGCGCCCGCGGGTCGTCTACGTGATCGCTGAGCATCAGGTCGAGCAGGTCGCGGCGGGTGATTACACCCAGGACTTTCCCATCCTCGATTACCGGCAGGATGCGCTGGTGCCTCTCCACCAGGTGCGTCTGTATCTCGATCAACGTGGCGGCGGGTCCGACGACCGCGAAATCCGTGTTCATGAATTCGCGGACTCTCTGGTGTTCCAGTCCGTGGAAAAGGGCCTTCTCAAGCACCTGCCGGGTGATGAGGCCGATGATCCTGCCGTCCTGCATGACGGGCATTGAGTTGATGTTGTACCTTACCATGGTCAGTTCGGCCTCGGAAATCTCTACATCCGGCTCCGTATGGATAGCCGGGCTGGTCATGAGATTTTCGGCCGAGGGGTAAGGGTGGATATGGTTCCTGAGAATGTCGAGCAGCTTAGCTTCCGTCTGGACGAGCGTCAGGTCTTTTATACTGGCGGAGGCCGCCGTGGCGTGACCGCCTCCACCGAACTGGACGGCCACCACGCCCACGTTCACTTCGGGTATGCGGCTGCGGGCGACCAGGTATACCCGGTCATCCATCCTGGCCAGCGCGAACACCACGTCAAGGTTTTCGATATCGCGCAATTTATGGACGAGGACCGCGAATTCCCCGACATATTTGCTGATGGATATCGTCGTAATGCACACGTCGATGCCCTGGATCGTGTAATTCTTGGCCGACTGGAGGAGTTCGTTCAATAGACCGATCTGTTCGGCCGTGAGTTCCTGGGTAACCATGTCGGAGATGGTGTTAAGGTCCGCGCCGGAGCGAAGCAGGTAGGCAGCGGCCTCGAAATCGTCGGGGGTGGTGCTGTTGAAACTGAAAGAACCGGTATCCTCGAATATCCCCAGGCTCATGATTGTGGCCTCCTCGGGATTGACCGGTATGGCGCGCTCGCGCAGGATCTGGGTAAGAAGCGTAACGGTCGAGCCGAAAGGCTTCACGACGGATATAGTTCCCTCAATATCGTCCACGGCGGTGGGGTGGTGGTCGTAGATGTGGATTTCGACGCCCGGTTTGTCGAGGATTTCAACAAATTTGCCGATCCGTGACGCCTGCCTGGTATCAACGAGGATCAGCCGGGTGATATTGCTGATGTCGATATCGCGCAGTCTTTTGAAACCGTAGATGTAGATGGTCGAGTTGATGAAAAACTCACGGAGGGTGCGTTCCTGCGAGCCCGGGAATACCGGTACGGCTTCAGGGTAGAGCTTCTTGGCCGCTATCATCGACCCCATTGCGTCGAAATCGGCATTTACATGCGTAGTGATTACTTCCATAGGTGCCGGTGGTTCCCTCCAGTCAGGGCCGAGGATGGTATTTGCGGTGGATTTCCTTGAGCCGTTCCCTCGCGACGTGGGTATAAATCTGGGTCGTGGAAATATCGGAGTGCCCGAGCATCATCTGCAGAGAGCGTAGATCGACCCCATTTTCGAGAAGGTGCGTTGCAAAGGAATGGCGAAGCATGTGGGGAGTGATATTGCGGGTGATACCCGCGCCCAGCGCATGCTGCCGTATGATCTTCCAGATTCCCTGCCTCGACAGGCCGCTCCCGCGAGCGTTCACAAACACCTCCGGGGCGAATCCTTTTTTTATCAGCCGAGGGCGGCCTTCGCGCAGGAAGATCGTGAGCGCTTCCGTTGCCTGCTCGCCCATCGGGACGAGGCGTTCCTTGTCGCCCTTTCCCAGCACGAGAATATATCCGGGATCGATAAAGACCTGCTTGAGCTGCAGGGAAGCCAACTCACTTACACTGAGGCCGCTGGCGTATAGCAGTTCAAACATCGCCCTGTCGCGCTGCCCCAGCGGGGTAGCGGGGTTGGGCCGCGCGAGCAGGGATTCTATGTCCGCCATTCCGAGAACTTTGGGCAACTGCAGGTCAAGCTTCGGAAAACGCACCAGGGAGGCCGGATTCATGCGGATTCGCCCGGATCTTTCCAGGAACTTGAAGAATGAACGAAAGGCCGCCAGCTTGCGTGCTCGTGAGCGGGGCGAGATCTCGGCTCCCAGTTTTTCAATATACCCGCTTATGTGATCTCTGGAAACCTCCTCCCATGACGCAATTCCCGACGCTTGCAGCTCTGTTTGAAGATCCGCCAGGTCACGGGAATAGGCCGAGAGGGTGTTCGCGCTGAACCCTCTTTCAACCGAGAGGTGGTTTAGAAAAAGATCGACCAGGGTTTCCATGTCTTGTCGTCACAATGAATATGTAGAGAACAATTCATTTCCATATCTGTCCAAACCAATCCCGAAATGTCGTCGTCCCATTCCCGGTTCCGGTATTTTTCGGGTTGCACCGACTGGAGATACTTGCAACGCCTGTCCAAGTAAAGAGAAATTATCATTTCCGGTCCGCGGCTTCATGAGCGCAACCCGCATTGACCGCGGCAATTGCCGGGCACTGCAAAAAAAAGCCCTCGGTTCCCGCTGGGAGTGGAGGGCTGGCGAAAGGATAATCTCACGGGAGAACTAGCGTTTAGCCTCCGAGTCTACCTTGGTGGTGAAGGTCTGGAAGTGGTAGTCCACCAGAAGAGATGTGTGAACACTTTCCCCGGTTCGCCTCGTGGATACAAGGTCTATGTGGTGCGTTTTTCCCGCCTCGTCCGGAAAAGTGATTCGGGTGCCGTCAGGAAATCCTCCCTTGTGGAACCAGATCTCGGGGGGGAGAAGCCATGTTTTGCCGAACTGGTCCTCGAATTTGAAGAATTCAGCGGCGTCCCTCGGGAACTGTGCGTACATGCAGACCTCTTCTTCGGTAACGCTCCGTTTGAGATGCGTTTCCAGTTGACGCCGCCGCGCGGTGAAGTCCTCGGGGGGAATTTCCTGCATTCCCGCTTCGGTGGCGAGAATCTGGTCCCACTTCTTTCCGTCTGTCCTGCCGCTTTCCAATACTCTCTCAAAGATCCATTGCCTCGGATCGTAGAAAGGGAAAGGGCCGTAACGTCCGAGCAGGAGACGTTTGAGGTCATCGGAAGGTTTCATGTACCGTCCGTTGAGCACGTTGCTAAGAGCAGTGGACCAGAGGATCTGGCTCCCGGGGGTGACCATCCAGATGTTGCCGAGTTCCTTGCGAACCTGGATGAGTTCGGCGAAAACCTCGTGGGCGCGCTCGATCAGGCCGGCCTGTTCCGCCTGCTCAAGGGCAAGGCTGGACGCTCCGCCCGGCAGCTTGTGACGTTTGACGGTCGGGTCAAAACCACGAAACGGGCTCTCGTATTTCTCATAAAGCCGCCGTTCGCGCCGAAGCATATCGGATGCATCGAGCAACGGCTGTACCTTGAAACCGGGCGTCTGGAAGCCGTAATCATGCAGGGTCTGGAGAAAGCTCAACGCGGGCGCCTGGCTGTATATGCCGCCATAGCCGTGATCGGAGACTTCGACTATCTTTACACCCTCCTGTACCGCCGCGATCATGCGGGCAAGGTCATTGCCGTCGACATTGTGCCCGTGGTAGGCGATCAGAAGGTCCGGATATCTCTTTCTGATAGTGCGTACAAGCTGGGCTATTCTGGCCGGAGAGCCAATCGAGGAATGATTCTTTATGCCGAGGATTATATCCTCGCCGAGGATCGAGACTATCTCTTCGGCCTTGTCGAGGTAGTACTGATCGGTATGCCCGACTCCGGTGCTGAAGCACATGGAAGGCATGATGAGCTTGCCGCACTTCTTCGCCGCCAGCGCCGCCGGCATGAGATTAGGCACATGGTTGAGAAAATCGTAAATCCGCCAAATATCGATATATTTCGAGAACAGGGTGACGGCGTTTTCGATCACGTTGTCGGGATAATGCCTGTAGCCGAAGAGGTTCCTGCCGCGGCAGACCGCCTGGAGAAGAGTATTGGGCATGGCTTTGCGGACCAGCCGGAGTTTCTCGAAGGGGTTGATCTGCTTTTTCATGATATCCAGGTGAACGGTTGCTCCACCCGTGATTTCGAAGCCGAAGTATCCCGTTGCATCACGATAGGGCGCGGCCTTGAGAGTTGTCTGGGGCATGATGCGGCATTTGAAGTCGGATTGCGAAACATCCCGTTCATTGTTGGTGAGGAAAATGCCGGGTGTTTGCCGCAGAAAATCGAGTATTTCCCTGCTCGACATTTGGGGTGTAACACGTTCACGCTCTGACATCTGCTGCTCCATGGTCCTGTCCGAATCAGGACCGGAAAAAAGAGGTGATTTACCCCCGCGCATGGCGATCGTACGGGAGAACAGTAAGACGCTCATCGCGGCGGAGTATCGATCTACCCCCGCGCATAGGGATTGTAGCCATGGGCGTTTATCTCGGCCACCAGTTTGGCAAGCTTGTCAACCGGAGGCACTTCTTCCTGGTAATCCAGGAGTTGAGGATGGGTTTCGATGTAGGATGTATCAAACTTCTGATTGATGAAGTCGGGGTCTTTCACGATTTGCTTATAGTACGGAATGGTGGTTTTGACCCCCGCTATGAAAAAGCTGTTCAGCGCCCGGTGAAGCCTGTCCACGGCCTCTTTCCAGGTAAATCCATAAACGGTGAGCTTTACGAGCATCGAATCATAATAGCGCGGGATTTCGTAGCCCTGATAGACGGCTCCGTCGACTCTGGTACCGTGGCCGCCGGGGGACTGGTAGATCTCCACCACGCCCGGGCTGGCCATAAAGCCATTTTTGGGGTCCTCCGCATTGATCCTGAGTTCAATGGCGGTTCCTCGAAAGGTCACATCGTTTTGTGAAATGGACAAAGGTTCGCCGGCCGCCACCCTGATCTGCTCCCGGACTATGTCGATTCCGGTGATCATCTCCGAGATGGTATGCTCCACCTGAATTCGGGTGTTGACCTCGAGAAAATAGAAGTCATCGTCCTGGTCGAGAAGGAATTCGACCGTTCCGGCATTGACGTAGTTGCTGGCCTTCGTGGCGCGGACAGCGGTTTCGCAGATGCTCGCGGACAGTTCCTCCGGCAGGAAGGCCGGAGCTATTTCGATCATCTTCTGATGCCGCCTCTGGATGGAACAGTTCCTGGTACCCAGGTGCACCACGTTACCGTAATTGTCCGCCAGGACCTGGACTTCCACGTGGCGTGGATTGGTGAGCCCCTTCTCCAGGTATATGGCATCGTTTCCGAACGCCATTTTGGCCTCGGATCGTGCCATGGCAAGGCTCTTTATCAATTCGTCCATGTTCTGCGTTACACGGATTCCACGCCCGCCGCCTCCGGCGACGGCTTTTACCATTATCGGGAACCTGTGCCTTTCGGCAAATGCCGCGGCGATCTCTTCGCCTTCCTTATCGGGCGGCAGCACCTCTGTTCCCGGAATGGACGGGATGCCGGCACTGGACATGATCTGTCTGGCAATGACCTTGCTCCCCAAGTCAATGATCACCTGTGGCGGGGGGCCGACGAACACCAGGCCGGCTTCCGTGCATTGCTTTGAAAAGGCCGGGTTTTCCGCGAGAAAGCCATAGCCCGGATGGATTGCTTCGGCCTGGGAGCTTTGCGCGGCCTGTATTATGCGCTCGATATCGAGATAGTCCCGCCTGGGACCGGAGCCGATGCATACGGCCTCATCGGCGCGCATAATGTGCATCGCCGTCTTGTCCGTTTCCTCGTATACCGCGACCGTCTTGATTCCGAGTTCCTGGGCGGAGCGCATAATACGGATGGCGATCTCGCCCCGGTTTGCAACCAGAAGCTTCTTGAACATGTTTAGGCTCGCTTTCGGGAAAAGGTATACCTTTCGGGCCACGTTTGGGACCCTTGGCTAAGCAGGACTTCGTCCTATATCATGGGGGCAATGCGACATCAATGGCGATCGGGCCGCGGGTAAAAGCATGACCATCGCCGGAAATAGGCATACCGGTGCGGCTTGTGCAAGCCGCATGGAGCATCAGGTTGGATTTTTCACAAAATCAATAGGTCAGGCCGATGCGTTTACCAACACGACGCGTACGATTCCTCTGATTCAAAATCTCTCTGTTCATCAGATTGCATTTGTATGGCTTGATTATTGCGTTTGCGTCCCATTTGGGCCTGTCAGCGTCCTTCAGAAGGTCCTTGATGCTGGACCAGCGCATGGAGCTGTAGAATTCACACGAATCGCCCTCATTAAAAAATTCACAATGTTGCTGGCTAACGTACTTCTCATATTTTTTACAGTATTTGATTTTCATGGATTTACCCCTTCCTTGACCTCCTCTCGTTTCGCCCACTGCCTTCACCGCGCCTCTTGCACTCCGCCTTGGTGGAGAAACAGTAATGGTTCACAATCTAATCAGCAAATTATGTGCCGCAAGAGCATCAATGGCGCGGAGATTCAATCTAACTCATGAAAATTCCACTGCAGAGCGAAGAACAGGCAGAAATGAAACCGATCGGGGACACTTGGCGAGGTCTCAATTGCTCAGGTCACGCACTCTATATAAAATGCTTCAACTTCCAGTTGCCCTGCAATATATGACAGTTATGTCTCTTTGTGAATGGGAAAAAGTAATTTGAAGCACATTTTTGTGCAATTCTAGTTTTTCGTGCGACATAACCGGCGTGATTGGTTGCATCGGTGGGCAATTTCAAGGCGATGCATAAATCCTGGCCCTCAAGGCCAGGTTAGAGGCGTACGGCTCTGCCTCGCAGTATCGTATATAAAATCACGGCGCCGCGGCCATGAATCGGGCGTAGAACCGATGACCCCTGGCCCCGGACAGTCCGATTCACGCGATTTGTTTATTCGACGAGGGGAAAGGGGTGCAGCCGAGCGGAAGGGGGCGGTTTACTGGAGAGCATACCGGCTGCCTGTGGTAATGAGGGTACAGGCAAGCGGGGAGGGCGGTTTACTCCGAAGATAGTGTGGCAACCCGGACTCCGCCCCTCGACCAACCGGTCAAAGGGGGCGCGGCCGAGGAGTTGCATCGATGCAAATCAGCCCTGACGCGTATTGAGCGCCTCATCAAAGATGCGGGATGGGATGAGCGCGTGGAGGTCTTTTTTTCTTTGCTTCCGCGCTTCAAACGAGTTATATAGGTGCCTTCCCGCAGGCCAGTAGCTCTAACGGCTAGAGCATCGGACTCCAAATCCGAGGGTTGGGGGTTCGAATCCCTCCTGGCCTGCCAGGAAAATCAATAGGTTACAGCTTCAAGGTAATGCTAAACAGCCAGGTACGGTGAGTGGGTGTTGTGACTTTCGCCATCCCCTTTCCAGAACTGGTGTTTCAACTCTGGCTCGCCGTTGTGAGCCGCAATTCCACGGCCGACTCCAATTTTGTCAACCCTTTCCGGGGGCTCCGATGATAGACCAACCCCTGAGGTCAGGGGCCAGGGCAGTTTACCCGCCATCTTTTTCGCTGTAAAAATGGTCAGGCGAGATCCCATGCGAGGCATTCTGAATCTCTCTAATCGCCCTTATGGCCCCAAGCCGACAACGTTGGAATTAACGGTGCACCGGGTAGTGCCAGAAGCTTGTGAGCCCGCCTCCATCGTCGTTCCCCGAGCTGAGGGCCGTTCCCTGATAGCTGAAAGCGATCGCGGTTGTGTTCGGTGGGACGATCAGTTGAGTGCGGAAGGGAATCGGATCGAAGTTGCCTCTGTTCGTTACCACGGCCTGATTTCCCAGGATCTTGCCGGAAGTGTCCACAAAAAATACGCTCAGTTGAAAGTCCCGGAGAGAGGAGAAGTTGTAGACAATATTGGATCCCAATTGTACTACTCCTGAAAAGTTGTCGCGCTGCTTTGGGGAGTAGTTGAATTGGACCTCAAGGTCTCTGCCTTTCCATGTCCCCGCGCCCTGATCGGCGGAAAACGCAACTTGGTCGTCGGGAGCTATGAATCCGGCTGTGCGCTGAAAAGGCGTTGTCTGACAACCGGCGAGAAGAACGGCCAGCAGCAAGAGTCCACGGGCTAAGACACTGATTTGCATAGTAGTTAACCTCCTCGGGTGATCGAGATGTATAGATTGAGATGCCGCGTGCGGTATCGTGCTTAATATAATCACGCCTGTCCCCATTTTAACTTGGACCTGAGGGTTTCAAAATGATCCACGTCGGGGGCCTTTATAATGCGTAGCGGAGTGGCGGCCACCGTGATATCTATGATGTCCGCGGAGCCGATTAGGCAGCCGACCTGACCGTCGCAGGTGAGAGTGACATCGGAGGCGGGTTCAGCCAGTTCTATGCAGATGGTTACCTGGGCCGGGAAAATTATCGGGCGGTTCGTGAGGGTAAATGGGCAAATCGGGGTGATAATGAGGCCTTGGGCTGTCGGAAATATTATCGGTCCCCCCGCGGAGAGATTGTATGCGGTGGAGCCGGTCGGGGTGGAAATGATGAGGCCGTCACCACGGTAGTGTGTCAGAAAATGGCCGTCGATACTGATTTTAAGGTCGATTATTCGCGCGAGGGCGCCTTTGTTGATTACCGCGTCATTGAGAACGCGGTGGCTGAAGACCTCTCTGCCCTCCCGCATGACGGCAACCCGCAGTCGCATACGCTCCTCGATTTCAAAGTCGCCATCGAGGATTTTGGTCATTTCTCTGAAACAGGAGTCCGCGCTGATCTCGGTGAGAAAACCGAGGCCTCCGAGATTTATTCCTATAATTGGTATCGAGCGGTTCTCGATGGAACGGGCGACACTCAGAAACGTTCCATCTCCGCCGATGACGAGTATGGTTTCCACTGATTTTGGGATATCGATCTTTTGGTACAGACAGCTAACACCGGAATTGTCAATATTTTCCTCGCAGAATACACGGACTCTGCGATTTTCGAACCAATCCTTGAGCTGTCTTGCCAAAGCAGCCGCCTCCGGCCGCATCCGTTTGTAAATAATCGCCACATGGCGCATTTAAGACCTCCGAAATGCTAACAATCGGACTCGGATAATCCGATAGAGAGATGAAAGGATTTGTCAACAGGGTGCCGCTTGTTTTAGTGTAAGGTGTGTATGCCGTGTCCCGCGAAGGTCCTGGGACCGGCCAACGGGTCGAGTCCGCATTTGAGCCACTCTGAAATAGAGTCATTATGGATAACCAACTTGCCCGGTCCGGGAATTCTCCCGGGTGTTTCCGGCAAAGAGGCTGCATGAACGCTGAAAAACTGGTCCCGAGTCCTTCCCTGCCGATCCTCGTAGTGGATGACGAACCGCAGGTTTGCGAGGTGCTCGCGGATTCCCTGGTCGCAACCGGCTATTCGGTGGATACCGCGCGCGATGGTCTCGACGCCGTGGAAAAGATGAGAGACAAGAGCTATGCCATAATCATAACCGACATGGACATGCCTCGAATGGACGGCATGCAGTTGATCGAATACATCGCCCTCAACCGGCCCGACACCGACATAATAGCCATAACAGGCCACATAATGAAATATAAATACACGGATGTCGTCTCCGCCGGGGCGGCCGATTTTATCACCAAGCCCTTCACCCTCAATGAGTTGGAGGCCAAACTCAACAGGATCATCCGGGAAAGAAAGCTGCGGGAGGAATTGGAAAAACTGGCGGTCCGCGATCCCCTTACCGGGCTTTCAAACCGCCGCTCATTCCAGGAAATCGCGCGCAAGGAGGCGATCCGTGCTGTCAGGTATCAGCACACCCTGCTCATGTTTTTCCTCGATATAGATCATTTTAAACAGTACAACGACGAATACGGGCACCAGGCGGGTGATGGTCTGCTCGTGGAAACGGCCCGGCTTCTTGGAAACTCGATCCGTGAGGATGTGGACAGCGCCTTTCGCTATGGAGGAGATGAGTTCGTTTTGCTCCTGCCGCATCTGCCCGTGGATCAGGCCCTGGTGGTCGCGGAACGCATACGCGAAAAATTCTCTCGTCTTGCGATGAACCCCTCCTCGCTCTCCATCGGTATCTCGCGTTTTCTCGAAAGATCCGGTTCCATCGAACAGGATATCCAGGACATGATACACCGGTCGGACACCGCCCTTTACGAGGCCAAGAAGAACGGCGGCCGCAACAAGGTCTTCATCGATCCGCTGTCGCGGTAGGGCGGGGCTAAAAATTCCTCCTCGGCAACCCATTCGCGAGCCGAAAACTCTAAAATTAATCTTGACACTATCTACGCCGTACTTTATATAGGGCTGACCGTTGAGACTAAGGAGTTCTGCGGTTAAGCTCCGAAAATTGTTATACTTTGGCAATGGGATCACCTGAAAATCTGTTATGATTACGATGATCGAACGCAGATTGGCTGGTGATATTTTTTTGGCACCCTGTACGCGAGTCCACTTATGATGTGGCATTAAGTCCGCCCTGAAGATTCGTAGTGAGTCCATCATGGATGGCTAAAAGCGTGGCGGCCCTGTCCGCTTTTAGAAGCCTCACGGTAGCATCTCCGCAAATTGGGCGGCAATACATTTTGGGAATTAGTACAGAGGACTTCTTGTCCTCAGCATAGGAGGTGACTGCCATGGGCAAACCTGAATTCGGTTTTGGTGTCCATTTGATTCTTGACGGCTACGGCTGTGAGCGTGCCGGACTGGAGGACATTAGTCTCATCTATAATTTCCTCGATCAGTATCCCTCGCAGATGGAAATGACCAAGATTATGCCTCCCTACGTCTTTCGGTACTCGGGTGCGGTTCCGGAGGATTGGGGGGTGTCCGGATTTGTTCTGATTGCTGAGAGTCACATCAGCATTCACACCTTTCCGGAAAAGCAATATTTGAGCATCGACATGTTTTCGTGCAAGCCTTTTGATACCGACGTGGCGGTCGAGACGATAAAGCAGTACTTCAAGGTGCAAAAATTCGACATCAAAGTTCTGGATCGCGGGCAGGAGTTTCCCAACACCATCAGGGAATCCGCTCAGGTGGTCAGGATGGACCGGATGTTGAGACAGCGTTCGAGGTAAATAAACAGGCTGCTACGCGCCAAAGCAAACAAATGGGGTCCAGGGCCTTCGGGTTCGGGGACCCCATTGTATTTTGTGGTGACAACTGCTTTATAATCCGCCGTCTTACATTTTCGTGGACAAGCGGTGATCGCCTTGTTAAGTAGTTTTGTTAGAGGTAGAATTGAGCCCGGTGCAAGGGCAAGAATTGCTTTCGGGGCGATAGCCTCAGGCGAAGGAGAGTGGGCAAAATTGGAGGAGCAGTCAGCCAAGGGGATCCAAAATTGGCTCAGGATGTGCTTCCGCCGTTTAGCTGGTGTCGAGGATACTGGGGACCTTGAAAAAGAGATACAGCAGATCATCGACGAAGGGGAGCAACGGGGGCTGATTTCGGAAGACGAAGGCGAGATGATCCAGGGGATCTTCTCCTTTCGCGATACCATCGCCCGTGAAATTATGGTGCCGCGAACCGACACTGTCTATGCCGGCGCGGACAGCCAGATCTCCGAGATGATCAGGCTTATCATCCAGAGCGGACATTCCCGTATCCCGATTTTCCAGGATAATATCGATAACATAATCGGCACGCTTCACGCCAAGGATCTGCTCCCTTTCTGGGGGAGGAGTGATCTTACCATTCGAGAAATGGTGCGATCGCCCTATTTCATACCCGAGACGAAGAAGATCAGTGAGGTTCTGAAGGACCTCCGGGACAACAAATCGCATATGGCGATTGTTATCGACGAATACGGAGGGACAGCCGGTATTCTTACCTTCGAGGATATTATCGAGGAGATAATCGGCGAGGTCATGGATGAATATGATGCCGAGCAAAAGCTCATAGTGGAGCACGAGGATGGCTCGATAAGTGTAAATGCCCGACTGGATATAGAGAAATTAGGGGATTTTCTCGGCGTTGAGTTTCCCGAAGGTGGTTTCGAGTCGGTCGGCGGATTCGTGATCGACCTGATGGGCAGGGTTCCCGAGGTAAATGAAGAAATTATGTACGAGAATCTCCAGATTGTGATAGAGGCCGCGACTACCAGGAAGATTGACAGGGTGAAGATCCGAAAGCTTGAATCGGGTGAGACCCGAACACAATCCGCTGGTGAGGAAACCAACCAGCAATAATCACAGGCAGGGAGAACCGGTAATTGAATATCCATCGATGACTGTTCCGCATTTTTGCCTTCCCTTTGATTCCTTGTTTATTTTGGCCTGTCCCTTTTTCGATTAAGGTGCCATGAAAGGTGTATTGCTCTCCATTGCAAGCGGATTGCTGCTTACCGCGGGATTTCCGAAACCGGGGATGTTTTTCATCTCCTGGGTAGCGCTCGTGCCGCTCTTCTTCGCGCTGCGCGGCGTTAACGGGAAACGGGCCTTTTTGCTCGGCTACCTCTGCGGCATAGTTCACCTCTTCACGACGTTGTTTTGGATCCGCCATGCGGTCTACTACTACGGCGGGGTCAATATCGTTCTCTCCACCCTCATCATGCTTCTGCTGTGCCTTCTGCTCGGACTCTACCATGGCGCCTTCGCGCTGGTCGCTCAAAAGTGGCGGGACTCTCCCGCGCTCAGCGTTTTCGCGCTTCCTTTCGCATGGGTGGCCTGGGAATGGGCGCTGGCACATGCTCCGTTTTCGGGTTTTCCATGGACGAATATCGGATACACCCAGACACCTCTCAATACACTGATCCAGGTGGCCGACATCACAGGGGTGTATGGCATTAGCTGGCTGGTAGTCTTCGCGAACACCGCGCTTTTCGGCCTCATCCGGAATCGACGCGGGATTGCCGGGGTCGCCATCCTGCTTACCTGTGTCGCCGCTTTTCTGGGGTATGGCTTCTGGCGCGTGGAAGGAGTCAGGTCTGTCCAGCAACAGGCGCCCCCTTTCAAAGTGGCTGTCATCCAGGCCAATATTGGGCAGAGCCTCAAGTGGGACCCGGCATTCCTTGATGAAACCATGAAACGCTATGTCGAAATGACGCGTGATGCGGTTGCCGCCGAGCACTCGCCGGACATAGTGTTCTGGCCGGAGTCGGCGATGCCTTTTCTCTATGCGATAGACGAAAAAGACAGCCTCATGGTCAATGAAATCGTGCGAAAGGCCGGGAAACCGCTTCTTTTCGGGACCATAGGGGTGACTTCGCTGGATGGAAAAGCGAAACTGCTGAACAGGGCTTATCTTCTCGATGAGAATGCGACACTCAGGGGTTCCTATGCCAAGCAGCACCTGGTGCCGTTCGGGGAGTACGTGCCCTTGTCGAAAGTGCTGTTCTTCGTTCACCAGTTGGTGGAAGGGGGCATGGAATACACGCCCGGGAGAGAGCGTGGACCGGTGTATCTGGGCGATCGCGCCATGGGGGTGCTCGTCTGCTACGAAGTGATCTTTCCCGAAATTTCACGGGAAACGGTCCTGAGGGGCGCCCAGGTGCTCATGAACCTTACGAACGATGCGTGGTACGGGGATACGGGAGGACCATACCAGCACCTGGAGATTTCGCGCTGGCGCGCCATTGAGTTCAGGGTCCCGCTCGTGCGGGCGGCCAACAGCGGAGTGAGCGCGGCTTTCGACGCAACTGGAGCGGAGATCGGAAGGATTCCCCTGAATGAGAGGGGATTCCTCACAATGAGCGTCCGGCCCATGCGCATGCTGACCTTCTATGCCAAATACGGCGATCTCTTCGCCTGGTTTTCCGTCATTGTAACACTTTCAGCTCTTGTTTTAGCCTGTTTAAAAAAACTAAGGAGGAAATCCCTATGAATATAGATGTTGGTGAACTGAAAAGCGCCCTGAAGGATCTTTCCCAACGCTTTCACACTCTTGGAGGCTATCTTTGACATAGGGGGCAAGGAAACCCGCTCGGCGGAACTCGAAAAGCTCATGGCCAAACCCGATTTCTGGGAGAACCCCGAGGCCGGTCGCGATATCCTCAAGGAAAGATCCGAGCTGAACGATATGATTCAGGTCTGGAAGAATCTGTCGGGAGAGATCGATGACAACGAGCTGTTGTTCGAGATGGCGATCGAGGAACAGGACGAGCAGAACCTGATCGAAGTCCGGCGCAAACTCAAGGATCTCCAGAAAAAATATCGGGAATTGGAACTCCGGCAGATGCTCAGTGATGAAAACGATAACAAGAATGCTATCGTGAGCATCAACGCGGGCGCCGGTGGAACCGAGGCGCAGGACTGGGCCGAAATCCTGCTGAGAATGTACCTGCGGTGGTGCGAAAGAAAGAGCCTCAAAGTTGAAATGATTGACATGCTCGAAGGCGAAGAGGCGGGCATCAAAAGCGTTACCTTCACGGTATCCGGGCCGTACTCGTACGGGATGCTAAAAGCGGAGTCCGGCGTCCACAGGCTGGTGCGCATCTCTCCCTTCGACGCAAGCGGAAGACGTCATACCTCGTTTGCCGCGGTGCTGGTCTTCCCGGAACTTGATGACAGAATCGATATCGATATCAAGCAGGCAGATCTTCGAATCGACACATACCGGGCCAGTGGGGCAGGGGGACAGCACGTAAACAAGACGAGTTCCGCTGTTCGCATTACCCACATTCCCACGGGAATTGTCGTCCAGTGCCAGAACGAAAAATCGCAGCACCGCAACCGTGACATCGCCTTGAAGATCCTCAAGTCAAGGTTGTATGAGCGGGAGAAGCGCGCCCAGCAGGCCAAACTGCAGGAGACTCATGACAATCTGGACGAAATCGCATGGGGCAACCAGATCCGCTCCTACGTCATGCAGCCCTATCGCCTTGTAAAGGACCACCGGACCAATACCGAAAAAGGAAACGTCGAAAGCGTTCTTGACGGCGAACTGGATGATTTCATCGAGGCCTACCTGCTCAGCACGATGACGACGAGGGAAGGTTCATCGGTCCAGTCCGGGTAACCGGTGCACGGAGAATCTCAGTGGTTCCGAAAGCTGACATCGGGACCAAGCCAGGAGCGAGTTTCCGCTGACCAATCGTGTTCGAGCCGTCGAGGGGCAAGCTCAATGGGTGCGCGCGCCCGTTCATGTCCCGTTGGGTCTCGACAGGTCGCTGCGAATAGTATCAAAGCGCGGGGTGAATGCCGACCGGCTCCCGTTCCACTCTTCGGCACCTCTCAATGAACAGCTTTTGAGAGTGAGCGATATCGAAGGCTTACATGACCGGTGGAGATCCGGGTCACGCCATTCCGGAACAGGCGCTTGCCCCCGGTCAGGATGTACGGGGGCCAGCGCCTGTTTCAACCGTCCAAATGCGGATCTTGCGGTTACGTAATTCCTCTATGGTGCTCGATAAAAAGCCGGTTTATTGAGAGGTATCAAAGGGCAAATGGCAAGCTTGCCCTTTGATACCCTGGTAAGAGGCGGGACTATGCGAGAAGCGTCAGTGCTTCGCGCACCAGCCTGCCAATCTCGAGATCGTGTGGGCAACTCCGTTCAGCCGCTGAGTAATCCGTGGTGGCGAGGTGTTTACGGACCGTTTCGGGCATTTGGGCAAAGACCTCCCGCGCAAGGTCGCGGTCTCCGTAGTCCCTGTAATACATAAGACAACGCATGACATCATTTATCGGCACTTTGCCGTCGACCGCCTCGGCGCAGATGCTGCCGCATCCCGCACAATAGCCCCCACGAGTCTCTTTCGCAAAACTATCGAGAAGGCGCAAGTCACCGCGAGTAAGACTGGTAGCGTCTTTCGCGGCAGCCACATTGGCCGAGAGTATGCTGAGACTCGGCATTTGGGAGCAGATGGCGGCAATGCGGGGGTTTTCCCAGACCGCCTTGAGTTTTGCCTGTTTGTCGGTGAAGCCACGCTCGATCAATTTGGTCAGCATGGCCGATTCCGCTTCGCTCTCGGGCTTGGCTGGCCCGCTGCCCTGGCTCTTCATGGCGATGAGCCCTACTCCCGCCGAGGTGCAGGCTTCTACTGCCTCCTGCATTTTCCGCGTATTGATCAGGCGAAAATTATAAGCGAACATTATCGCGTCAATCCAATCCACCTTGGCGCTAGCCAGAAGGCAGTCCTCCATATTGGCATGAGTGCTGAATCCAAAGAACCTGATCTTTCCGGCCTTCTTCATCTGCTGGGCCCAATCCCGGACTTGTGGAGTGATCTCGCTGAAGTCTCCGATGCCGTGCAGGAAGAATAGATCCACGTATTCGCTGTTGAGGCGCTTGAGACCCTTTTCCAACCCCGGTGTCAGATTGCCCGGCGTGGAATTTTTCAGCTTCGTAATGACGACGATGTCTTTACGTGCTCCGGGATTGCGGGCAAAAAAACGCCCATACCCTTCCTCGCTCAGCCCGTTTCCATAGGCTTCGGCCGTATCCCAGCAGTTTATACCCCAATTGTAGGCCTGGCGGAGCAGCAGTTGGTTGTTCACGGTATCGAACATGCCGCCAAGGCAAAGAATAGAAATCTCAAGACCCGTTTTCCCGAGCTTGCGTTTCGGCATGGACGGGGCTTTTCCCTCATCCTGCGACGCAGCGAGTGCTTTTTCGGTATTCAGGCCCGTTGCGGCGAGTCCCCCCAATCCAACTGTTTTTATGAACTCGCGGCGGCTGATGCCATCTTTTTTTTGTTCCATGACCGTCTCCAGAGTAAATGCGTGAACGGATGTTTTATCAAGGCGTTACTTTATGAGAACCTGGGACCCGAGGTTTTGTCCGGCTTCACACGCCCTTCGTCTTAACCGGCGCCGTAAAGCGATGCAGGCCGGGTGGAACGAAACGGAACCAGTCTTTCCGACCGGGACCCCACGGGTAAATCCAATTATGCCGATATGCCTCAGTGTTGTTCGAGGGCTTTGCCCTGCTTGAGATCATAGACCGGTTTGACACGCAGCACATTGATGAGGGTATCTTCAGGCTTCCTGAGTTCGAGATTGCCTCCGGCCTCCACGAAACGCAGTTCGGCATCAACCGGGAAGCCGTCGAGAGCGGCCTTGTCCAGGCCCGCTTTCGCGGTTGCATACTGGGATTCGGCCTTGCTTTTGTGGAACTGTTTGCGCCACTCCAACCACTGAGCATGATTGGCAAGCGATCTGTCCACGAAGATATAGTAGGTGATTTTTTCAGGACAGTCCTCCTCGAAATAGAGGGTATATTCAAATTGGCTTGACTGCGCGTCCCGGGTCTGCAATCTTTGTTTCTCGCTTTGCTCTATGAGCCAGGATGCGGGGCATGAACGCGATTTGGCGAAGTCCTTGATTTTGCCGAAGATGAAGGCCGGTTCAACCTCATCGGCTATAAAATTGCCGTTGAGAAAGGACTCCGGCGGAGAGTATTCTTCAAGGGCATTGGCGCCACGCTGTGTGATTGCCTGTTCGCTGGCAGCCCAGCCTTGTGCGAGAGAGGACAGGAAAAAAATGAGGAAATAAACCGGGAAAGTGCGCATGGTCATTCTCCGTCAGGTCCGTTGGTTTAAAAAACGGTAACAGGGCGTCTCGTGAAGGGCCAAATCATCTTTTTCGCGGTGGGCCGCGGGAAAAATGGCGTAACGGCCCGAAGCAACAGAACCTCTGCCAAGAGTGGGGGTCAATAAAGTTTTCAAACTAGATTCCGATAGTAAACATTACTGAGCAGAAATGGTAGTTGAAAAGTCGATGCCAGTGGAGTGAGAAGTATAGTGGAAAGAAAGCTGGAATGAAAAAGAAAATCATTTTTGTGGGTGATCTGTCCAAGAAAGTGAAGGGTTTCCAGAAAATGCTTCGGGGCATGAGCCACGAATGGGAAACGACCTTTGCCGAGAGCGGGTCCGAGACGCTTGAAACACTCGGAAAGGGTTACTTCCATGTGCTGATCTCGGATGTTCATTTATCCGACATGAGCGTCTGCGATTTGCTCGAGAGCGTGAGGAAACTTCATCCGCATGTTGTACGCATTATCCTCGCACTTCATTCAGACCATGCGACGGCCATAAAATCGGTCGCGCCGGCTCACCAGTGTCTGCTTGCGCCCTGTGACCCGGAGACGCTGAAGGAAGCCGTGGGACGTGCCCTGGCAATGCGAGCCTTGCTGGACGACCAGTCGCTGGTTGACATAATTTCCGGCATGGAATCTCTTCCTAGCCTGCCCTTGTTGTATACCGAGGTTGTCCGGGAGGTGAACTCCCCGACGTGTTCCCTGAATCGAGTGGGAGAAATCATCTCCAGGGACGTGGGTATGTCGGCCAAGATTCTGCAAGTTGCAAACTCGGCTTTCTATGGACACTCCAAGCAGGTCAGCAGTCTTGTCGGCGCTATTCTGTTTCTCGGGATCGAGACGATCAAGGCCCTTATCCTTTCCGTGAAGGTATTTTCCAGCTTCGGCCGAGTGCGTTTACCCGGCTTTTCCATAACCGGCCTGTGGGATCACAGCATCTCAACGGGTATGAATGCCAGGAGCATAGCCACCCAGAAGGATCTTGCCCAGGGTCGGATCGATGAGGCCTTCGTAGCGGGGCTGCTTCATGATGTCGGCAAGCTGATCCTTCTGGACAGACTCCCTGAAAAGTGCCTGGAAATAGCTGAAGTGCAAAAGAGTTCGGGGTGTCCGATCTGGGAAGCCGAGAAGGATGTCCTGGGGACAACGCACGCCCAGGTGGGCGCCTACCTGATGGGGATCTGGGGACTTCCCGAGTCTATTGTCGAGGCAATCGCCTACCATCATTGTCCTGGCAAGTGCGCGAACAGGGGATTCAGCACTCTGACGGCCGTGCATCTCGCGGACTCGCTCGCGCATGGCGAGACTCCCGGAAACAGTAAGGACAGGCTTGATCACGAGTATCTGGCAAATCTCGCGAATGAGAGCGGGCCGGATTCCTGATGCGAGGATGGAGCGCTGTAATAGCCTGGGACTGCCGGCCGCCGGGATCATAATGAGCGCTCCGACGCCTACCTTGAGAATGGCGGGCGAGCTTTCCCGGACTGATCTGAATTCGGATAGTTTCAAGCGAGCCCTCATGCGGGTGTTGCGAACCCGATTACCAAGTCACGTCATGGGATTCTTCCGATGAGCCGTTTCCCGGGCTTTTCGACATCTCAAGACTCCAATGCGTCACCCGGCGTCTCCCGAATCAAGGGAGAGAAGACGCGTAGTGCCGTATTTGCGAAAAGATCAATCCATCTCTGCTCTCCTGGATTTTGGCCAATGGCTTTATCGGCCATCAAGACCAGCTAAGAACTCAAATCCCGGCTTTAATAGACCATGAATCGGGTAGCTCATTTTGCGGCTGAGCGATTTGACATGAATCGGTTGGCGGCATGAGAATGATAAGGGATATAGTTGGAATTGACTATTCAATCGAAGAGAATTCGATGAAATTATTGAAATATTAATTTAAGTACACGGAGATTTCTTCCGATCTATTGGGTAATATTTTCGCAATGAGTTCCTGGAGGAGTAAAATGGAAGCCACCTGCTCCGGTCTAAAAAAGAACGAAACAATAGATGACGAACCCCCCAAAATAATCCCCTTTCAGCTAGGAGCGCCTCTCAGGCTCAGATCGACCTCGGATCCGGTGGTCAAGGCTCAAACCACGGTAGTGGGGGTGCTGCCGCGAACTGCAATACTGGTGGAAGAGCCTATTTTTTCGAACGAGGATCGGATTTCGGGGAGGGTTGGCGGGGATATTCTTTGCGCATACATGCAAGATGGGTGTGTGTACAGATTCAAGAGCAGATTTCGGGAGGTCCTCATTTACGATACGGTGTGCATCGATTATCCGAAGAGCTTTAAAGCCGATCAGTTGAGAATGCACCCCAGGGTCAAGGTTAATCTGGAAGCTGTGAGTGTGATTGGCGAACAACAGAAATTGATGAATGGAGAAATTAAGGATATAAGCATGGGAGGGTGTTGCCTGGAGTTGCCGGGTGTCATCCCTGTCAGTGTTGGAACTACCGTGATAATAACATTCGAATTGCCCAATGATGTATGTGTGGAAGATCTTGATTGCATAATTCGGAATATGCACTTTTCTTATGAGGATAAGAAAACCAGTATAGGTCTGAGCTTCCTGGGTCCGATTCAAGAAACATCAAAAATTAGTAAGTTCTGTGAAATGTGCTCATACTTCAGAATATAGTATGGTCGCTGTTAAATATTGAATGGTTCTCACTCCAAAGCTATCCTTCCCGCTATAACTTTAAATAGGATGTCATACATAATTATGTCGTTCGCAGCATACATTTTTTGGTGCTGTAATTACTATATTTATAATATTATATACAACTAATATAATTTGATGTATTTACCGGTTGTAGTATGCCAACTATTTGAATTGCTATTCTATTATGTTGACATATATCTGTATCATAATTCATATATTATTATTAGGATATTGATATAGATGTATGGATACTCTTTCCAGGTGCGGATTGAGCATTGTCTCGTTTGCTGTTTCGTTTCGCCTGCCAGGCTGGAGTCTAAGCGCAAAGATTATGGGCACATATCTCATTTACCAAGAAAACCCCGGGGTAGCGAAGTTTTACTGACATGGGTGATGTTCATGCTCATGTAAACAGATCGTTCTGCCGATCTGCTAAGTGAATCGTGAATTTCGATCAAGGAAATCAGCTCATGCTGAGAATCAGTTTTGCTCCACAATTTAGGCGCCATGGATTGTAATGTTATGGAAATGGATGCTGCAAAGGAGATTCAGCGGCAGCTCAAATCGGGTTATGCGTTGCCCCCGCTGTCTATTCTCGCGGTCAAACTCCTGGAGTTGGCCTCGGACGATAATGCTTCAAGTGATCAACTGGTAAAGCTGATCGAGAAAGACCCATCACTCACCGTTCGTCTCCTCAATCTTGCCAACAGTGCCTACCTCAGTTCGGGTGGGTCGGTAGCCACGGTATCCCACGCGGTGAGGAGGCTGGGCTCTAATCAGATCAAATTGATGGTCTTGTCGATTTCCCTTCGGGATGCATTCCCAATGGGGCAAGTCGAGCAGTTTGATTATGAACTTTTCTGGCGAATCTCACTATACCGGGGGTTGATCGCAAAAGCTTTTGCACGCTCGTCCAGGGTCACCGATCCCGAAGAGGCCTTCCTCGCTGCTTTCACAATGGAAATTGGACTGCCCGTTCTCTTTGATCTCTGCATGAAAGGTCATCCCTCTCAATTTCCATTGGATCTGGGGCAACTCGGCGATCTGCTGGAACGGGAGAGGTCTCACCTTGGCCTGGACCACAGGCAGGTCGGTTTGATCGCGCTCACGTACTGGCGGTTCCCCGCGCAGATCGTTGCCTGCCAGGAACCGTACGAAGAGACGACGCTGGTCAGGCCCGCACCGGTCCTGCGACGGGTATGCGAACTCGCCAGGCTCTTCTCCAGGATTCTTCTCAAGGCGCCCGGGGCTTTCGGTTCCTTTTATGACAAGGCTCAGAGCATTCTTGGCATCAGCCAGGAAAGCATTCACGGCATCGTGCTCGAGACATTCGACGAAGTCGAGGCAATCGCTCGGGGTCTGAAGCTCGAAATAAACAAGGAACAGGATCTGCTCCGAGTCATGGAGAAAGCGAACAGGGCACTCGTGAACATATCCCAGAGGGTCGCGCAGTGTCCGATGGGAAACCCGGGCAAAGTATTGCCGGCTTTTACTTCCATCGATCATCGGGAGAAAGCGGTTAGTGATACGCTGCAGGCGGTCGCGCACGAGATACGCAATCCGCTCACGGCCGTTGGCGGTTTCGCCAGAAGACTGGCAACGGCTCTTGATCCGGAATCACAGGCGGGCAAATATGCCCAGGTGATTCTTAATGAGGCACGCAGGTTGGAGAAGATTCTTTCTGAAATGCCGGTTGATTCAATTCGCAATGAAACTGATCCCGCATCGTTTCCTTCCGAACGGTGAACATCCAAGCCGGTAACCTCCTCGTTTGTTCATCCTCCAAGATCCAGCGTAAATTCTGAATGATCAGCTCTAAAGTCACCGATTGATTCTGCCGATCGTTCCTTAATAATGAGTGCAGAATAGTAATCGAATAAGGCTTGATAACGGATCCTCTGGAAGGATTATGGTAAAAGAACCCGCTTCCCGGAATTGCTTTACTTTGCTCCTGGCACGGACCGCCGGTATTGCCGTGGTCTATTATGCTTGCGCGGCACTGGTGCAACTGCTGCCAACGCCGTCCGGATTCGCCACCTTCGTATGGCCATCCTCGGGCGTGGCCATGGCGTCGGTTCTCATCTGGGGGTGGGGAGTCTGGCCAGGGATCTTCGTCGGGTCTCTCGCGGCGAACATTTCCGCTGTCAGCGCCTCCGGCATCGGTCTTCCGTGGTTCAGTACCGTTCTGTACTCAACGGTTATCGCGGTTGGCGCCTGCGCGCAGGCATTGGTCGGAACGTGGCTGGTCCGCCGTTTTGTTGAATATCCGCTCAAGCTGGATACTCAAAGAGATGTTATCGCATTTCTGGTATTAGGCGGCCCGGTGAGTTCTCTCATAAACACGACGCTCGGTGTGGCTGCTTTGACGATCATGGGGATTACACCTTGGGCCGAGGTCGTGTTCAACTGGTGCACATGGTTGCTTGGGGATTCTATCGGGGTGCTGGTGGCGGCGCCGGTGATGATGTCCCTGGTGCCCGCTGAACCATCGGAGGTATGGCGGCCCAGGAGAACGACGGTCGGCCTCCCTCTCGGCCTCCTATTCTTCTTGATTATATTCATATACATATTTTTCAACGGCAAGGAAGAGCAGCAACTGCGGGTCGAGTTCGAGCGGCGCGCGGAGGTCATACTGCATCAGGTAAAGGACGACTGGGAGCACCACCTTACGCCTCTGCGCCATTTGGCGAGCTTTCTGGAAGCCTCCCGTCAGGTCGATCCCCGTGAATACAGTGTTTTCGCCGGCCGACTGCTTGACAACTACCGCAATATCGCAGCCCTGGAATGGGTGCCGAGGGTCACCGAGGAAGAGCGGAGTTATTTCGAAAGCTGGGTTCGCGGCCAGGGGTATCCCGAGTTTCGGATAACCGAAAAAAACAATGAGGGGCGGATAGTTCGGAGGGAAATGCACCCCGAGTACTATCCCGTCCTCTACATGGAGCCATACGACGGGAAGAAGGTCCTGGGGCTTGATTTGGCTTCCGACGAGACGAGCCTGGCGGCCTTGATTCGGGCGTGCGTTTCCGACGGACCAACGGGATTCGATCATATTCTACCCTGCGGGCAGAGGAGCGGCGGAGAGGGTGTTGTCGTCATACTGCCGGTGTTCAATGCCGAGTACTACGATCTGGAACCCCGGGAGCGTTGCGGGGCCGCAAAGGGATTCATACTTGGGGTATACCGCATGTGTGAGTTATTGCGGGATATAATCCAAGGTACTCAAGCGGAGGGCATTCATATCGACATCTATGAACAGGGCAGCCAGGAAAGACTGGTTCATTCGGAACCCGAAGAAACGGCGACGGAATGGAGTCCGCAAGGGATCATGGATGGGCAGTCTCACTCTTCCTGGTACAGCAGCGAGATCACACTCGTGGGACGCGCCTGGCGCCTGAGCTTCAGCCCAACCAGGGAATATCTCGCCAGAAATCGATCCCTTCAATCCTGGAACATCCTCGCCAGCGGCCTCCTTTTCACGGGCTTTGCCTGCTCCTTTTTCCTCATTATGTCCGGCCGCAACTCCCGAATCGAGACCCTGGTCAAGAAAAGGACCGCGGACCTGAGAAATGAAATAAGCGAGCGCATACTCACGGAAAAGGAACTGGCAAGGCAGACAACGCTTCTTTCGGGACTGCTCGATTCCATCCCGGATATGGTGACGCTGAAGGATTCAAAGGGAGTCATTCTTGCCTGCAACCCGGCATTTGCGGAAACGGTCGGCCTTCCACGAGATCGCATCGTCGGGCAATCCGCCTATGACTATTTCAGTCCCGAAGTGGCGGAGCTGATGCGGAGCAGTGATTGCATGGTTATGGATGGTGGGTTTGCCGCCCAGCATTGTGAAATAGCAACGCAGTCCCGCGATGGAGTGACAATTCTGCTCGATACGATTAAGGCGCCGCTTCGCAGTCTGACAGGGGAAATCATTGGCGTGGTCGCTGTAAGCCGGGACATCACGGAACGCAAGATACTGGAAGATGCCCTTCGAGCGGCTAAGGAAGAATGGGAACGCACCTTCGATGCAATGCCCGATCTGATCATGATAATTGACAGCGGCCATCGGATAGTGCGCGCTAACAAGAAGATGGCGGATACCTGTGGATTCAGTCCTGACGAGTGCGTCGGGCAGTTGTGTTATGAACTCGTGCACGGCACCAGCGGGCCGCCGGCTTTCTGTCCTCATACCAGCCTCATGCGGGATGAGGATGTCCATTGCGCCGAAGCTTTCGAGCCCTCGCTCAAGGGCTTCTTCTCCATAACAACCACACCACTGCATGGCGCCGATGGTCGACTCGTGGGCAGTGTTCATGTTGCCCGCGACATCTCCGAGCGCAAGCGAGCCGAAGATACGCTGCGCGAAAGCGAGGAGACCTTTCGCCGTCTTTTCGAGGATTCAACCGATCCGATTCTGCTGCTGCACCATAACCGGATAATCGATTGCAACCCGGCAACCCTCAAAATGTTCGGATACAGGAAGGAGGAGATGCTTTCCTTCGCTTTCTGGGACCTCTCGCCTCCTTATCAACCCGATGGCTCGCCATCTTTTGCCAGAGCGAACGAAATGATCGCGGTTGCCAATGACGCGGGGCACAGCCGCTTTGAGTGGGTAAATGAAAAGGCTGACGGGTCTCCATTTTTCGTGGAAGTAATGCTGACTCATATTCTTGTGAATGGTCAGGATGTTTCGCATGTTACGCTTCGCGATATCACGGAGCGCAAGCGCAACGAGGAAGAACTGAAACGATCCAAGTCCGCGCTTGAAGAGAGTAATGACCAGCTTGAGCATGCCATTGGACAGGCCAACGAACTGACGGTCCGGGCGGAAATGGCCAATGCCGCCAAATCCCGGTTCCTCGCCAATATGAGCCACGAGATTCGCACCCCAATGAACGGCGTCATCGGAATGGCGGGATTGCTTCTTGACACCGGACTTACCGCGGAGCAGCGCAAGTATGCCGAGCTGGTACGCTCCAGTGGAGAGAATCTGCTCGGAATAATAAACAATATCCTGGACTTGTCTAAAATTGAAGCGGGCAGGCTGGATCTCGAGATTTTAGACTTCGATCTGCGAACCATCCTGGAAGAGACCGCCGAGATGCTTGCGGTCCGCGCCTCCGAGAAGAAGCTGGAGTTGGTCTGTCTCGTCGATCACAAGGTCCCTTCCCGCTTGCGCGGGGATCCGGGGCGGCTGCGTCAAATCATCATCAACCTGGCCGGCAATGCCATCAAATTCACGCACGAGGGGCAAGTCATTATTCGTGCCGACCTCGATGCGATCAACGACAACCGCGTCACGGTGCACTTTTCAATCAGTGATACGGGCGTGGGCATCAATGAAGACCGTCTCGGTGTTCTGTTTACCCCCTTCACCCAGGTCGATGATTCGGCGACGCGCAAATACGGCGGGACGGGACTGGGATTGGCCATTTCGAAACAATTGGCTGAGTTGATGGGGGGAAACATTGGTATTGAGAGCAAGGAAGGGTCGGGTTCCACTTTCTGGTTCACAGCCGTGCTGGAGAGGCAGGCTAATGAAAGACTCGCCGCTCCCGGGCTCCTCGCGGGGTTGGAGAAGATAAAGGTGCTGGTTGTGGATGACAACCCGGTGAACAGACTCTTGCTCGGCGAGTTGCTCAAGGGATGGGGATTGCGTTCCGAAGAAGCGGCGGACGCGAAAACCGCGCTGAACAAGCTCCACGATGCCGTGGAGCGGAGTGATCCTTTTCAACTGGCGGTTATTGATATGTCCATGCCCGGGATGAATGGCGAAGAACTCGGAAGGGAGATCAGAAGCAGGGCTGGTTTTCACTCGCTGCGGCTCATCATGATGACCTCCCTGGGGCAATGGGAGAGTGCGACCCGGGCGGAAGAAATCGGTTTTTCAGCCTGTCTGTCCAAACCGGTGCGAACGAATCGTTTCCTGGAATGCATCGCTTCCTCGATGAACATAGAGATGCCATTGAAAAAGGGGGGAGAACGCGCGGATTTGCCGCAAGCCGCGGGGGCACCGGCGCGCGGTCATATCCGAATCCTTCTTGTAGAGGACAACAATGTCAACCAGCAGGTAGCGCAAAGCCTGCTGAAGAAGCTCGGATACCGGGTGGATATCGCGGGAAATGGCCTCGAGGCTGTAAGCGCGCTGGAGAACATGCGTTATGACCTCGTCATAATGGACTGTCATATGCCTGAGATGGATGGTTACGAGGCCACCGAAGTTATCCGCGACCCGAAGTCGCGAGTGCTTGACCACAATATCCCGATTATCGCGATGACCGCGCTCGCAATGGACGCTGACAGGCAAAAATGCCTCGATGCCGGGATGAACGACTACGTGGCTAAACCCATTCGTTTTCGGGAACTGGCGGACGTGCTGGACCGCTTTTTCCCGAAAGTTCGACGGGCGCAAACACCATCGGTAAGCGGCAAATCGGGTCGACCCCGGGAAAGCGAGTCATCTGTTGCCGGGCATCCAGTCTTCGATGAGGCAGATCTGATGCAGCGTGTCATGGGTGACAAGGAACTGGCGCGAACCATCCTGGTCGGTTTTCTGGCCGACGTGCCAAGGGAAATCGAATCCTTGAGAGTCGCTCTCACAAATGGCGACCGCGTGTCTTCACAGCGGGTCTGCCACACGATCAAGGGTGCTGCCGCCAATATCGGCGCGCCGATGCTCAGTGAAGTCGCCCGCCAGATGGAAACCGCGGCGGGTGTGGGTGAATTGGAGAAAGTGGAAGCGCTGCTTCCCGGTCTGGAGCGGCAATTCGCGGAGTTGACGAACACTCTGGGAAAACACTCGCTCACATAGGCGTTGGCTAAATGACCAAGTGTTTGTTGGTTATTTGGCCAATAGCTCTCCTCATGCGAGTTTCCTGTGTAGCCGTTAATTCATAACACATTGGAATGCAATAGGAATCAAAGTTGTTTCAGCTCTGGCATGCTCAATGCATGATACATGATTACAAAAAGAAGCCCATTTGTGTGAGGAAGTCCGTTTGTGTCCCTAGAGTTTCGGGTGCTGTCACTGGAAAGTGCCGTATGTCATTGAATGATTGTCTGTTCACCCTGCTTTGCAATGCGGAGCAGCCATGAACGAGAATGAAAAGATACGACCTGGTGTAAGGAATTCGGTCATCCTCATCATTGATGATGATCCGACTACCGTTCGCATGCTGGTCGGTATCCTGGGGCAGGTTGGATTTCAAACCGCGAGCGCCGCCAGTGGAGGACAGGGGATCGCCCTGGCGCTTTCATTGCGCCCGGATCTGATTTTGCTCGATGTCCATCTTCCGGATATCGATGGTTTCAATGTATGCAGGCAGGTCCATCGCAGCCTTCCCACGGCCGATACCCCCATACTTTTCATATCGGCCAATGAGGATGTGTCGTTAAAGGTCGAGGGATTCGAGGCTGGAGGCATAGATTATATTACCAAGCCACTCTCGGGCGTGGAGGTCATAGCTCGTGTAAGGACTCACCTGCGTCTCAAGCATGCTTATGAAACCCTTGCGCAGCTCCAGGCGGAGAAAATAAAACGTCTGGCCACGTCTCAACAGATGATTCTGCCCATGCCCGACAGCCTTCCGGAAGCCCGCTTCGCGGTCTCGCTTCGCCAGATACACGGGGCTGGGGGGGATTTCTACGATGTGATCCCGATAGGAAAGTCTCTTGTGGACTATGTGGCGGCGGACGCGAGCGGACATGACCTTGAGACCTCGCTGTGGACCACCGCAATGAAGACGCTTCTCCATGAGCACGCCAGCCCTCTCTACGATCCTTCGGACGTGTTGCGGGCAATCAACCGTTCCCTCTGCAGGGTGATGCCCGAAGGGCAGTTTTTTACGGCGGTCTATGCACGCATGAACCGGCAAACCGGCCGGCTGACAATCGTGAACTGCGGACATCCGCCGGCAATCTGCCTTCAGAGGAACAAGGGACCGGAAGTGGTCCACCAGACCGGGGACGTGATTGGAGCATTCAAGGATGCCATCTTCGAAACCACGGACGTGAGTCTGAATCCGGGAGACCGGTTTTTCCTATATACCGACGGACTTATCGAATCAGGGTCGAACCGGGAGACAGGCATCATGAACCTGGTGAGCATGTGCGAGGATTACAGGGGGCTTCCTCTTGATGCGATGGTGAATGCCATGACCGCGCGCACGCTGGCCGGGACTGATTTGGAGGATGACATCGTGCTCATGGGGGTTGAGGTTTGAGAAAGCGCAAGCCTGCCCAACAGCGGAGTCTGGCCCGCGAGCTGTTTTCCGAGCCGGTGGAGGTGGACTCCTTTTGCCGCGAAGTAAGAGAGTTTCTGTTGGAGCGTGGTCTTTCCGCCGAGATCTTCCCTGTCGAGCTGCTCCTGCGGGAAAGTCTCAATAATGCGATTTTCCATGGTAATCGCGGCGATTGTCGAAAGAAGATTCAGGTTGAAATCAATATAGGAAGAAAGTGGATCAAATTGCGTGTATCGGATGAAGGACTTGGTTTCAGCTACAGGAAGGCGAGAAAGACTGTCCCCGATGAAGACTCCACCTGCGCGCGCGGGCTGGCGATATTCTCTCTTTATGCACATCGGGTTTCTTTCAACGCCAAAGGCAACCAGGTTTCGCTGTGGAGGACAAGGACAGGAGATTCAAAGCCGTGAATGGGTTTGAGCTGAAACGTGACGGGAAAAAAATTGACGTGGTTTTCGAGGGTGATCTTACCGCTTCGGTGGTACCGGAATTGAGACCGGCTCTTCAGAAAGCTTTGGAAGAAGGTGTGCTGGAAGTTGATTTCGACTTCTCCAACACTACCGTGATCGACTCCACGGGTATAGGAGTTCTGATCGCGGCATACAACAGCTTTATGGCAAAGAGCGGGGCCGCGGTGCGGGTTGTCCGTGTATCCGATGACATTTTCCGCCTGCTCCAGAGCATGCGGCTTGAGAAGCGGCTTTGCGTGACTAAGCGCTGAACCCGGAGGAAATTGCAATGCAAATGCAGGATGACCTCATCAAGGAATTCCTGGCCGAGGCCCGCGAACACCTTGCGAACATGGAGACTGACCTTCTGTCTATAGAGGAGGCGGGGGCCGCCATCGATGAAGAGCTTGTAAACAAGGTCTTTCGAGCGGCGCATTCCATAAAGGGAGGGAGCAGTTTCTTCGGATTGAACAAGATCAAGGATCTTGCTCACAAGGCGGAAACGGTTCTCGACATGATTCGCTCCCGCAAGATGGAGCCGAATCCGGAGATCACCAACATCCTCCTGGTTGCCTTCGACAAGTTGAGGGACATGATCAATAATGTCGCTCAAAGTGAGAATGCCGACATAAGCGAGCATGTCGCGAGTCTGTCGAATCTGGTGACTTCCTATCTGCCCGATCAACAAAAGGATGCCATCAACCAGGTCGCGGTTCTTCAGAGTGAAACGCAGCCGCAGGCGGTGGGTATTCCGGCTACCGACCTGGAACGGGCGCGGAGGACCGGTCAATTCATCTACGTCATCGAGTACGATCTGATTCATGACATAGAGCGCAAGGGAAAGAGCATCGTACAGGTCTTCAATGATCTTTACGATTCGGGCGAAATATTGGATGTCGTCGTCGACTATGAAGCCGTCGGTACCCTGGATGACCCTGTATCCAACCGAATTCCACTCCGTCTGACTTTTGCCACTATTCTGGAACCGGATATCATAGGAAGCCTGGTTGATGTTGACGAAGACAAGATCAAGCTGCTGTTCGGTTCGAGCGCTCCTGGAGAGGGGCAGGCCCCTCCGGAATTCCAGGTGACTTTCGAACCGCCCGCTCCGGTTGTCGAAGCCGCGCGGGAAGAGCCGCCCGAAATCCCCTCACTGCAAGTGGAAGAATTGCCAGTTCCTGTCGCTTACAGCATCCCGGAACCCGAACCTGCACTTGCACCCGCACTTGCACCAGCGCCTGTACCGGCGACGGCTGTCCACGAAGCTCACCCGGAGATGCACGACGCCGAGGCAAAGGGCAAGGGCAGTGTTCCCGCCGGTGAAAGTACCCTCCGTGTGGATGTAAGCCTGCTTGAATCACTAATGAATCTCGCAGGGGAACTCGTCCTGAGCCGCAACCAATTGCGTGAAGCTGTCCTTCAAAACGACCATCGCGCACTCGTGGCCAGTTCCCAGCGCATCAACCTGGTCACGTCCGAGTTGCAGGATGCCATCATGCAAACGCGGATGCAGCCCATTGGCAATGTTTTCGGGAAATTCCCCCGCGTTGTCAGGGATATAGCGCGTTCCTTGAGTAAGGAAATCCAGCTCGATATTCGTGGCAAGGACGTCGAGCTGGACAAGAGCCTTGTTGAAGGTCTTTCGGACCCGCTCACCCATATGGTGCGCAACGCCGCCGATCATGGGATCGAGGCGCCGGCCGAGCGCGTTGCCCAAGGGAAAAAGCCCGTTGGCACCATACGGCTTGAAGCTCGTCATGAGGCCGGCCAGGTAGTGGTTGAGGTGGCCGATGACGGCAAGGGGATAGATCCACAGCGGATAGCCGCCAGTGCATTGAAAAGGGGCCAGATCTCCCGTGAAAAACTGCAGGGGATGTCCGATAAGGACAAGATGGCCCTGGTCTTCCTGCCCGGACTCTCGACGGCGGAAACGGTCACGGATCTTTCAGGCCGCGGCGTCGGCATGGATGTAGTCAAAACCAATCTGGAACGGCTGGGGGGGAAAGCGGAAATCGATTCCGAGCCGGGCAAGGGAACCCTGTTTCGCATCAAGCTCCCGCTGACGCTGGCAATCATCCCTTCCCTGATTGTGACAGTGGAGGGGGAGCGGTTCGCGATACCGCAAATCAATGTGGTCGAGCTGCTTCGCATCCGCGCGGAGCACGCCAAGGTGCGCATCGAGGTGGTGGGAGATTCCGAGGTGCTGATCTTGCGCGACCAATTGGTTCCCATTTTGAGATTCAACGATTTTCTCGGGGTCATGGGAACTTACATCGATCCCAACACGGGACGACGCGAGATCTGCCGAAGATCGCGCCTGGCCGACAGACGATCACCACACCACCCGATTGTCGAGGGGGCGGTGGTTGGAGAAGATGCCGCGCCGGACGAAGAATCCCGGGGCGATCGCCGGTCGGCCGAGGGCAGGCGCAGACGGGCGGCTGGTGATATCGAAATTGTGGTGGTAACCACGGGAACGATGCAGTACGGGCTTGTGGTGGACTCATTCCAGAACACCGAGGAAATTGTCGTAAAACCGCTCGGGCGCCACATGAAGGGGCTCCAGGAGTATGCGGGAGCGACTATTATGGGCGATGGAAAAGTCGCGCTCATCCTGGATGTCACCGGGCTGGCCACCAAGGCCGATCTCACACCGCTCTCCGGTTCCTCGCGGGCCGAGGAACTTTCCGCCGAAGCAGAGAAAGAGAGACTGCAGGACACGCATTCACTCTTCCTCTTCTACAATGGTCCCGACGAATTGTGCGCAACTCCCCTGGATACCGTGCTGCGCATCGAGCGCATTGTCAGTCACCAGATTGAAATGGTGGGCGGTCGCCGCACGATGCAGTACCGCGGTAAATCTCTTCCCCTCATGGCACTTTCAGACGTTGCCCCCGTGCAGCCCATTGATGAAGGACGGGACCTGGCCGTGATCGTATCCAGTGTCTATGGACGCGAGGTGGGCCTCCTGGGGGCCATGCCGGTGGACGTAGTTGAATCTCAGGCTGATATTGATCAGACCACGCATCGTCAAAACGGCATTACGGGTTCCACGATAATCCGGGATAAGACGGTGTTGCTGGCCGACGTATACGAACTGGTCGAGAGTCTTTTCCCCGAGTGGGTCAACAGGCATGAGAGGCCGCCTGAAACCGAGGATGATACCGAGGTTACCGTGCTGCTGGTCGAGGACTCCGACTTCTTCAGAGCCCAGGTCCGGAGGTTCCTGGAAGAGGGCGGCTACAAGGTATTGGAGGCGCCTGACGGACAAGCCGCATGGGAACTTCTCGGCAAGAATGTGGAAATCGTCCGGATCGTTGTGACCGATATAGAGATGCCGCGCCTGACCGGACTGGGTCTGACCGAGCGCATACGATCCGAACCGAAGGTGGCTTCATTGCCGGTTATCGGTCTGTCTTCGCTGGCCGGGGATGACGACATCGCGCGCGGGAAGGCGGCGGGAATTAACGAATACCAGATAAAACTGGACAGGGACAGACTCCTGGATGCAGTTCGCAACCATTTGAGCATGACGGCTTGATATTCGATAAGGTAACTGTCTGAGAGAACGGGATTTGGAATCCGATTCATACCAAAATAAAAAGGATAATTGTCCATGAACGCTCTAAACAACATGAAAATCGGAAAAAGGCTCGGCTTTGGCTTCGGGATACTCGTACTGTTGCTGGTCGCGATGATGGCCTCCGCATTATGGGGACTGTCATCCCTGAACTCCGCACTTCTTGACACCGACGAGGAAGTGCACAGGTCAATGCTTGCTGCTCAGGCCGGTGCGGACACCCGTGATATCAACAACAGAATGACTATGATTGTCCTCCATAGCGAAAAGGCGCAGAAAGAGGAAATAATCAAGTCGCTGGATGGTTTGAGATCCCGCTATAGGAAAAACATCGATGAACTGAAGGCAAAGTCAAAGACTGATGTTGGGAGAGAAAAGATTAACAATGTAGAGCAGGCCATCGCGAATGCAAGAGAAGTGAATAATCAGATAACGGAGTCTTCGCTGGCTGGCAGGGATGCCGAAGCCATAAAACTGGTAACCGGCGCTACCGATAAAATGGCCAGGATCTACCAGGCAGTGGACGAACTGCTGGAATGGCGTGCAAAACAGTTGAATCTCATCGGTGAGATGGCCAATGCCCGGTATTCGAATTTGCGCTTGATTCTGATCATAGTGGGCGTGGTGGCGGTTATTCTCGCGGTCCTCTTCGGTGTGATGCTCACGCGCAGCATTGTTCGCCCGGTGAAAGAGGGAGTGGGCTTCGCCGCTACCATGGCCAAGGGTGATATGACGCAGACTCTGAATATCAACCAAAATGATGAAGTCGGCGAATTGGTCAAGGCGCTCAATGCAATGGGCGGCCACATGCGCCAGATGATAACGGACGTAAGCAGTGGCGTGCAGATGTTGGCATCGTCGTCCACCGAGCTTTCCGCAATTTCCAGCCAGGTGTCTTCCGGTGTCACGAACATGTCGCACAAAGCGGAGACGGTAGCCGCGGCCGCCGAGGAATCGAGCGCCAACACTAATTCCGTTGCCGCCAGTATGGAGGAAATGACCACTAACCTGAGTTCGGTGGCGAGCGCCACAGAGGAGATGAGTGCGACTATCGGCGAAATCGCCTCCAATTCAGAGAAAGCCAGGGCCATAAGCAGTGACGCCACCCAGCAGGCCCAGGCTGTCACGGCCACGATGAAGGATTTGGGTCGCGCCGCCCAGGAGATTGGCCAGGTCACGGAGACCATTACCAGCATCTCCGCGCAGACCAACCTGCTCGCGCTGAATGCCACCATTGAAGCGGCAAGGGCGGGGGCCGCGGGCAAGGGTTTCGCGGTCGTAGCCAACGAAATCAAGGAACTGGCCCAGCAGACCGCTGCCGCCACGGAAGACATCAAGAACAAGATCAGCGGCATACAGGCTTCCACCAACGGGGCCATGGGGGATATCGAAAAGATTACCTTCGTCATCAAACAGGTGGGGGAGATAGTGTCAACCATCGCCGCGGCCATAGAGGAACAATCGGTTGTGACCAGAGACGTGGCCTCAAACATTGCTCAGGCCTCCATGGGCGTCCGGGATTCCAATGAACGCGTGTCCCAGACGGCAACCGTCTCGCAGTCGATTGCCCAGGATATTGCACTGGTCAATGCCACGATCGTGGAGATCAGCCAGGGTGGAGAACAGGTCCAGGCCAGTGCCGCGGAGCTTTCCCGCCTCGCCGAACAGCTCAGGGAGATGGTGGGAAGATTCACCGTGTAATGCGGAAAAGACCTGTTCAGCAACTTGGAATTCAGGATTAAAGGAGTTCTCCCATGGCGGAGCTCACTACTACGCTTGGTGATCAGCAGATGCTCGTCTCCACCTTTTACCTCGGCGAAGCGGCTTTCGGTCTTGACACGGAGCAGGTTCAAGAGGTGGTGCGGGTAGGGGATATAACACCGGTTCACCATGCCCCGCGGTTCGTTCTCGGTGTGATGAATCTTCGCGGCCGCATTTCAACCGTGATTGATCTGGCAACCAAAATCGAGCTTGATCGAAAGGAAACGGGAAGCGAAAGTCGGATTTTCATTGTGGACTGGCAGGGTGAGCAAGTTGGTTTGCTGGTGGATCGCGTGGCCGATGCTATTTCAATTGACCGGAGCGATCTCAAACCGTCCCCGGAAAACGTACGCGGCATACAGGGCCGGCATTTCAAGGGCGTCTTTCAGACTGAAGGGCGTTTGGTGGCCCTGCTCGATATGATGTCTGTTCTCGCAATCGAAGATGGGGCGGAAGCGGCTTCCGTGAGGAGAGAGTAATGCCTGTCAGAGTTCTTGTGGCTGACGATTCAGTCGTTTTCCGCCGCGTCATCACGGATGCGCTTTCCTCGCTCTCCGACGTAGAAGTTGTCGGGAGCGTTCCAAACGGCAAATTGGCCGTTCAGAAGGTACGGGAACTGCAACCCGATCTTCTGACCCTCGACATGGAAATGCCTGAGATGGACGGCCTGGCGGTGCTCGATGCCCTGCGGAAGGCCGGCGAGAAGACCATGGTGATAGCGGTCAGCTCTTTCACTCTCAGGGGTGGCCAGATCACGCTCAAGGCTTTGGAGAAGGGCGCGCTGGATTTTATCACCAAACCTGAAACATCGAGCGCCCAGGAAAGCCGCGAGGTGATCCTGCGGGAATTGGCGCCGCGCATCCGAGCCCTTGCCCACAGGCAGGAAATCCGCCGCATTCTGACAAGCACAAAGCCGTTCGGCGTACCCGCCCCGGGTGGTTTGGCGGAAAAGGCTGTCTCTCCCGCGCCGGCACCCGTGTTTAAAGCTCCGTTGAAGAAGCCTGAAATGGTTCTGATCGGCGTTTCCACCGGAGGACCGAATGCCTTGGGACAGCTCTTGCCGCAGATCCCCAGAGACATCGGGGTTCCTTTTCTCGTGGTGCAGCACATGCCGGCCCTTTTTACGCGCTCCCTTGCCCAGAGCCTGTCCACAAAATGCGGGCTCCAGGTGTGCGAGGCCTCCCACGGCGAGCGCATCGTTCCGAACATGGTCTATATCGCCCCTGGCGGGAAACAGATGCGGATCGCTGTCTCCCTGGCTGGAGTCAAGACAATCGAAATCACGGATGATCCGCCGGAGAACAATTGCCGGCCGGCCGTCGATTACCTCTTTCGATCCGCTGCCCACAATCTGCCGGGACGCTCCATGGCCGTCGTGCTGACTGGAATGGGAAGCGACGGGACGCTGGGATTGCGCCTTCTTAAGCGCCGCGGCTGCTATGTGGTCGCCCAGGACGAAGCCAGTTGCGTGGTTTTCGGTATGCCGAAGGCGGCAATCGATGCTGGTGTCGTGGATGCGGTGCTGCCGCTGGATGCTATTGCGGACCGGATTCTCGCTTCCGTTCGGGGGTGTTGTCCATGAGTCCCATATCAACCAGTGAAGTGAGCCTCTGGTCCACCTACATTCACTCCATTTGCGGGGTGCAGTTGGACACCACGAAGGCTTATCTTATTGAGACCCGGCTCGCGCCATTGCTCCGAGAGATGAAAGTGGCGAGCCTCGGCGAGTTGTACTCCAGGGTCAAGAGTGATCCGACACAGGCCCTCAAGCGTAGAGTAATCGATGCGATTACCACCAATGAGACATCCTTTTTCAGGGATACCTCGCCCTTTGAATTACTACAGCACAAGATCGTTCCGGACCTCGTGGATAAGCGTACCAGGTCCAACCCGAACGGACGTTCAATTCCCATACGCATCTGGAGTGCGGCATGTTCGACGGGGCAGGAGGTCTACAGCACCGCGATTGTGCTGAAGGAACTGCTGATGGATTTGAACCGCTACGATATTCGGATCCTGGGCACCGATATCTCCGATAAGGCTATCGCCGCGGCGAGCTACGGTCAATACAGCAAGATGGAAATGGACCGCGGCATGGCACTGGACAAAATCGCGAAGTATTTTTCCCTGACCAGCCAAAAATGGAAAATCCGCGATGAACTGCGCGCACTTGCCACATTCAAGACGATGAATCTGCTGGAACCCTTCACCATGCCCGGCAAATTCGACATCGTTTTCTGTCGTAATGTGGCGATCTATTTTTCCGAGCAGGACAAATTGCGACTTTTCAGATCCATCGCGAACGTAATGGCGCCGGATGGTTATCTGATCATAGGTTCGACGGAATCCATCACTGGCTTATGCCCCCAGTTCGAACCCAAACGGTACCTCCGTGCAGTGTTCTACCAGTTGAAAGGTGCGTGACGGAACACATTTCATTCCCGCCGTATGACGACATCCAACCCAATGCGCACGGGCATTCTGTCTGCTTATATCGATTTGGTTCAACATGAGAGGAGGGGAGGCTTCCGGCCGCGCCGGCGGCGTGGGGCATCGCCCGCTCTGTTACTGCAGAGGCGAATCCGGTGGGGGGAGTTGAACGGTTACATCGGGTTCTACAACGATCCCCGGAATTTTTTCAAGCTCCGAGATTTTTTCAGGATCTATTTCACCGGTAATGATGCCGAGTGCCTGGAGCACCGACACATCCCCGAGACCAAGCTCCGTTAGCTTTAACGCCATTTCATCAACCGCGGCGCCCTGGCATGTGATGATCACTCTCATGGTCGTGGCCTTTTTCAAGGGAAATATTGTGCCCCGTCACCGAAGCCCGCAACTCGCGCGGGGAACCCGGCAACGCTGTTGCTCCACCGGATCGGAGATCTCAGCATACATCCAGATTCGAAAGCATGCAACTGCCGCCGCCGCGGGGGTTGAACGCGGCGGCGGGTCCGGAGTCATACGTTTTCAGTTAGGCCTCGATAGGCTCGGGTGTTGCCGGTGCGGGAAAATCCGATGAAGAATCGCTGGAGATTGGAAGGGGAACGGGACGAGCAATGGGTTTGGGGAATGGAACGGGGCGAACCACTAAAGCGCCGGAAGCAGCCTGCGCCAGACCGGCTCCGGCTTGCTCCACGGGAATGCCGATTGCCCTGGCCATGGACTCGACTCTTCGCCAGAGTGACCTGCCGCGAAGACCCGTCCATTGGGCCAGAAGAGCGGCGCATCCCGCCACATGAGGGGTTGCCATGCTCGTTCCGCTCATCACCGCGTAACGGGTCGGCATTTTGGTGCTGGAAAACACACCCACACCCGGTGCGGCAATGTTGACTTCGCCGCCAAGGGGATTGACGCCGATACAGGAAAAGGGCGCATGTTTGAGGTTGACATCCAACGCGCCGACACCCATGACCGAGGGACAATTCGCGGGACTGGCCACGGGGTAGTACTGCGGATGTTGTCCGCTGTTCCCGGCAGCGGCGATGATGACGCAGTTGTTGTTAAGGGCCGTCAGCGCGGTTTGTTCATAATAGAAAGAGTATTTGTCCCCAACCTTTACTGGACTTCCCAGAGACATCGAGATTACCACCGCCTTGTTTTGGATCGCCCAGTTGATGCCCGCCAGGATCCATCCGGTCTGGCCCGACCCCTGATCGTCCAGCACCTTGCCCACCAGGATGGTTGCCAGGTGGGCTATCCCGTAGCGGCGGGAGGTGCCCGAGGGCGGCGGGGATTTGGGGCCGCAGGACGTGCCTATGCAGTGCGTGCCATGACCGTGACCGTCCTGCGCCGTGGCCACACCCGGGACGAAAGATGCCGAGATTATGCTTCTTCCAGTAAAGTCCGGATGTTTGAAATCGAGTCCGGTATCGAGCACCGCCACGCGAATGCCGCTGCCGGAAAGGCGTGACTTGTCGGCTCTCGTGGCCTGAAGTCCCCATGTCAGCGTCGTGCTGTCGGCAAAGGTCGCCGCGGCTTCCATGGCCCCTTCCAGTTCAGCGGTACCGAGCAATCGGTTGCTCAGGCCTTGAATGGCGTCACTGTAACCACGAAGATACTCGCGGCCGGCGGGCGTGAGCAACGCTTCCTCCAGCCTCCCCTCCCCGGGTTCCCCTTCGAACTCGCTGTAGGGGATCACAAATAATTCCGGTTCTATCGAGAGCACGGGGTTGCTCTCGTCGGCGATCGCCATCTGCAATGATTGGCACTGGCTGGGGTCCGCATCCACCACGGCCAGGCCAAGATGCTCAAGAATCAGGGCGTTGTTGCCCGCGAGGTCCGAATCGCGCACCACGGCATTTTCAAAATCCGCGGAATGCGCAACTTTCAGTCCGGCGGTATTCTGGAGTGATTGTACGAGTGCTTTGCTTCCTTCCGGGCGCATTACAACAATGTGGCGCCCCGTCGGCCCCGTGGGCAGGCCCCCGAAGAGCGATTGGGCGACATTCTGTTTTCCTGATGGTGATTTGCGTGTCGGCATGTTTCCTCCTTCTTACACCAATCGGGGCAGGAAACCGGATCTCGGACGAAAACCATTCTGGTGAATCAGGATCGGGTGCGGGAAGGAGTCACTGTTGGCGTTAATAACCAGCATCGGCTCAAGGACCATTTCATTCGGGCTTAAGAAAGATCGAGCGTCGTCAAAGTGCTTTCTTGTCTCGGAAACTCAAAACCACTCCGGTGAACACTCGCATTTTCGCCGTATTCGGCTTTCTCCCACTCAAGGACATGGAAATAACCGGATCTCTTTACTAGTGGGGGGACAGACTGTCTCAGATACGGAATCCATGGTCTCCGATTGAGACTATTTCGCGTTCAAGATGATACATCGCCCGTTCGCGCTGAGCGTGTCGAAGGGGAGATCGGGCCAATTTTCATCGGCATCTTCACTCTCGGGGTAGATTCATCTGGAACGTAATTCCGTATGAGACGTCGGCGGATCTTTGGAATCACCTCCTTTCCCGACCTGACCGCGACAGTATTTTGGAAGTATTCATGAGGAGGGTTACAAAAAGGTTAATAAAATAGACCGAGTTCAAAGGACTAATCAGGAGACGGCCAAAAGGTAATTGGTCAATAGCCGAGACAGCTTTCATGGCCGATGCTTTATTGCGGAATGTGGCTGGCCGATGATACGCGGATGCGCGGCGGCAGTCTCGCAAACAGCCCCCCCTTGGCGATGAGAAGCGGACCGGGTTGGAACAGCGCGCGCCGGGCCGTTCATCCCTCGCATCCTTAATGGCCGCGCCATCGAGGATGCGACCCGGTAATGGATCACACTGCCCGATCCAGTTCCTTCCTTACAGCCAGTCCGAGGGTTTCCAGTACATAGGGTTTCTTTACATAGCATCCCGCGCCCAGTGCCTGAGCACGGCTCACCCGTTCCGTCTCGGAAAAACCGCTGACGATAATCGCCTTCTGGCGGGGGCGGATCTCGAGCATCTTGATAAAAGTGTCCAATCCATCAATACCGGGGTCCAGGATCATGTCCAGGACTACAAGATCGAATGCCTCTTCCTTGAGATACTCCACCGCTTCCTCACCACTGGAGACCATGGTTACCGCGTAGTTGAGCCTCGTCAGCATCTTTGCGGCAAGATCGCGCTGTTCCCTGATGTCGTCCACAATGAGGATGGATTCCCCTTTGCCCACGTATTCAAGGGAGGACGGGACGGCCTGCTCGCGGGCCATGTCTTCTCTACTTACCGGAAAATAAAGGGTGAAAGTGGTTCCTTCTCCTTCCATGCTCTCCACATTGATGTAGCCGTGATGGTCCTTGACGGTCCCCCAAACCACAGCCAGGCCCAGCCCCGTTCCGCTTCTTCCCATGACCTTCTTGGTGTAGAAAGGTTCGAAAATGCGCTTGAGATCGGCGGCCGGGATGCCTTCCCCCGAGTCGGAGACGGACAGAACCACATAGTCCCCCTCCTTGACCTCGTCGTATCCGGAAACCGGCTTATCGAGGTACTGGTTCCTGGTCTGTATTGTCAGAGTGCCTCCATGAGGCATTGCTTCCGCCGCATTGGTAACGAGATTCAGGAAAGACTTTCGCAAATGAACGGGTGAGCCGGAGATGCTCAGCACATCCATGCTGAAATCGGTTTTGACCGCTATGTTGGGAGCATGCGACAGCACCCTGGTAAACTCGGGAGACTGCTGACAATCCAGCAGGACCTTGTTAAGACTCACCACCTCCCTGCCTTGAACTCCCCGCCTCGCCAGAGTCAAAAGGTCCTGAACAACGGCGGCTGCTCTCTGGCCGGCCTTGAGAACCTCCGTGGCCTCGGATTTCGCGGGGCTGGACTCATCCAGATCATCGAGCAGCAATTCCGAAAAACCTATCACTACACCCAGCATATTGTTCAGGTCATGGGCGACTCCTCCGGCCAGGGTCCCCAGGGCTTCCATCTTTTCCGCACGCTGCAATCGTTCCTCCAGCTTACAGCGTTCTTCCTCGGCCTGCTTTCGTTCGGTCACATCGAAAGCAAAACCGCATGTGCCAAGGACCTTCCCGTCAGGTGTGAAAACGGGGGTCTTGAATGTGTGGAACCACTTCGTCATTCCCTGGTCCAAAATAGGCTCCTCGATGGCAATGGGGAGGCGCTTCGACATGACCACCCCGTCATCGGCCAGGTATCTTTCGGCAAGTTCCCGTGGCCAGATATCCAGGTCGGTCTTTCCCGCCACCTCCTCGGGCTTCTGTCTGCCGCAGGACCGTGCAAAGGCGTGGTTTACGGAGAGGAATCGGCCGTCGGTATCCTTGAGCCAAAGCAGGCCTGGCTGGTTTTCTATTATGGCGGTCAGGTATGACTCGCGCAGGCTCAAGGCTTCCGCTGTCTGCCTGCGCTCGGTGATATCTTCATATACACCCAGAATCCCCAGGATCTCGCCGTCGGGCAGCCGCAAGGGGACTTTGCTGGTATTGAGCCATATCGTGGAACCGGTGGGAGTGGTTTGGGGCTCGACAATGTTCATCCTGGGGACGCCGGACTTTATGACTCCGAGGTCATCGGCCCTGTAAAGTTCCGCCTGTTCCTTCCAGCCCATGGCAAAATCGTCCTGTCCCAGGAGTTGCCACGGGTGGCTCAAACCCGCATCCTGGGCAAAAAGGGTGTTGCAGCCCAGGTAGCGCAGGTCCCTGTCCTTCCAGAACACCCTGACGGGGATCGATTCGATGATCAATTGCAGCATGTTCATGGAGTGCTTGAGGCGTTGGGCGGTCTCCTGCAGCTCCCGATTCTTCCGGGATAGCGCCTCTTCGCTCTGCCGCAGCGCCTCCTCGCGACGCGAAACGACCTCCGTCTTCTTTTGGACCAGCGCGCGCAGTCTTACATTCCATGTCCACACGCCGAGGGCCAGCAGCAGAACGCCTCCCGCGACCGCGGACAAAGGCCAGAAACGTTCAAGCGGCTGCGGCTCGGGACTGTATTCTTTTCCCATCCACTTCGTGCTGATTTTATCCAGTACGCCGGACTTTCCAGCCTCATGGATTCCCTTGTTCAGGATGCCGATAAGCATGGTGTTGGCCTTATTTGACGCCATGCAATTCCTGCCGATGTATAGCGGTTCGCCAACTTTTTTGAGATGGCTTGTCAAACGGTTGCTGAAAATATGGTAAAGGACGATCTGTTCATCACCGATGACCGCATCCGCACTGCCTTCCACCACCATGTTCGCGGCCTGGGCGAAGTCCTCGGCGTCCAGTACATCGAAGCGTATGTTTCGGGATACGAGGAAATCCTTCGCATAATCGCCGCGTTGTATGGCAATCGTCTTGCCGGTCAGATCGTTGAGATCCTTAATGTCCGTTCGTTGGGACCTGATAAAAATCGATGCGGGCACGTCAAGAATCGTATCGGTAAATTCGAAGGTTTCATTGCGCTTATCGCTGTAGAACAAGCTGGTGAGTATATCTGCGTCCCCTGAAAGAACGATTCTTTGCGCCTGCTGGAATGTCGCGTCGATAAACACCGGGTGGAAGCCCATTTCCACGGCCATCCAGCGGATGACATCGAGCATCATGCCTTCGTGCTGTCCGTTTTCGTGTGTGAATTCAAAGGGGGGATATCGTGTCTGGCTGACAAAGACGACCGTGTTTTTGGCGCGAAGATATTCCCGCTCCTCGCTTGAAAGATCGACTGCACCCGCGGGGGATGGAAGGGTTGCCATTAAGACCATGAAAAGATAGCACACCAGCCGAAATTCTGGTTTGTGGCCCGGGGCCATACCATACTCCTGATCGCTGTAACTTGAGGATAGATTTAGTCGTGTGGGAACAGCTTCATTTACTATGAGCACGGATGCGTGTCAAATTGAGTTCTTGCTCAAGAGAGGAGAGTTTTAGAAGGAGACTTGCCTTGCTTTTTGCGATCGTCCTGATTCCTGTATTGTCAACTCCTCGGCCGTGTGCGAATGCATACCGTGATAACGTATCGGGATTGGATATTGGATGAATAGGTGGAAGCCGGTCTGCTGCCGCTCAGCGCTTCGGGAAATGGCTCAAAATCAGGAACTATTATTTTGGAATCAACAACAATGGCCGGCGGTCTGGAATGTTATCGAATGACGAAAGCGCTAATTGCCTTGAACCGCGGACGCTCTGATTGCGACGCGGATATTGCTCAAAGTCGGCAATAGCCGGGAACAATTGCGCTGGCGCGAGTTCTGCCCGGGTCGTTCTCTCAGGTTCTTCAGCCATGCGTAAACACATAACACAAAAGGGGAGGGAGTGGGTTTTCAAGGCAGGGCTTCTAATCGTCGGCTTATGCCTGCCGCCCGCGGCACCCGGTTTTTCACGGGTGTCGGCGGGCCACGTCCACGGCGTTTTCGCCGCTGACAACATCTGGAACACAAGTCTCGATAATCTTCCCATTGAGCCGAATTCGCCGGCGTACATCGCCACGATCGGATCAGGCATAACCCTTCATGCGGATTTTGGCCCCTGGAATCTCCCGCCGGAGCCTGCCGCTTCCTTCAAGCTCATTTCGCTGACGCCCTTCCCCTTCAGCAAGGACGGGTATTATAGCTTCTCCTGACCGTCATGCTCAGCCTTGGGCCGAAGGTGCGGAAGCACGAGTGGGAACCTGCCCACATCCAGCGCCAGCTTCTGCCTGCGCCGGCCGGAGCGCCGGCGGAAAATGAGCACCAATATAAGGCAAAACCAGAAAAAGGCCGCTGCCCACATGAGGGTTTGCGTTGTGAACATTCCATCGAATAAGACCGAAACGGCATGCTGATCCCCTTCCACCATCTTTTGTGAATCGGGCTTAATTTCTGCTTGGTGATCCGGGGGAGCAGCCGGGAATCCGGGTGAGCCGGCTTCAGTTGCCGCCAATGTCCTCTCGGCGAAAATGAGCGGGCGAATTTGCGTCAACCCGTTCGAAGGGTGTTCGGCGAATACGGCGGCCGCACAACTCCGAGGGCAGAGTGTCGCCGCGGCGCCCATGAATAAACAGAAAACGAGAATGCCGCGCAATAACGTTTTCGTCGGGGAAGCGGGGATCTTCGGTCCAGGCTTGACCGGGTTTGAAGTATGCAAAACTGGCTTTATCAAAGGTGATAGTCTCCCGCCGATTCCGGCTGATATTGGATTTCCTCGATTATCAATCTGGTTTCGCCTGCCGGGACCCGGAGTTTGACGGAGCTTCCCGCTCTGCAGCCGATGAGTGCGCCGCCAACTGGAGCCAGCACTGAAATCCTGTTTTTCCTGACATCGGCTTCGCCGGGGAAGACAAGGTGGTAGACAGTCTCCGATCCCGTATCCTGATTCCTGACCCGAATTTTTGAATTCATGGTGACGACGTCCCGGGGGATCATCTCCGGAGTTACCACCTCCGCATCACGCAGCACTTCATCGAGAAACTCAACATGCATTCTTTCCCGATCGTCGGATTGATTTTCCTGCAACAGGTCAATCAATGTTTTCAACCGTTTCATATCGTATTCACTTATATATAGTTTGCGCTTGTTCCGCATTTAAGCTCTCCTGAAAAGTTATGGCCCGGCGGGCTCCTGAATCCCGTCAGGCTGGCATCGTTGGTGTTTCCCGGTACGGCGGAGTTCTCGAGCCCACGCGGGTCGAGGAAGGAAACCGCGCGCAAGGGGTTCTATTCATATTCCTCACAATTCCAGATGCCCCCTTCGGGCTTCCGAAAGCGGCACTCATCCCGGTTGTCGCAGTTCATGCACAAGCCGATGTATCCGTCCGGGGAATTCGCCATCGACTGAAATGTGACGGGATAATCACTTGTCATCCCGGGAATAGACGAATCGAATTCCTCGCAGAAGAGGACGGGCCATTCGGGAGTGTTCCTGAGAGTGCAACCGTCGGAGTAACCGCATGTTGAACATAACCCCAGGTATCTCCCCTCGACGGCGTTCTGACGGGAGTGGTGCGGGTCTGAGAGTGACTGGGTTTGTTCGCAGGTTTTCTTCACCGTGTAATCCGATATTGTCATGGTCATTATCCTTCCCAGGTTTGTGAATATCGAACGCGAACATAGAAAGGCAATATTGATGCCGGAGGGAATAATTGCGGTATATTATTGTAAGTTCGGTTAGTTAGCTCTTGGTCAGGTAGTTGAAATTCGATGAAAGCGGTGGGGAATTTTGAACCGGGTGGGGAGATTCTCCCCTTTCGGGGCTGGAAGAACCGTCAATCACTCAGTCATTTTTCGCAGTTTCTCCCTGAGGGTCTTGCGATCGACATTGAGGATTCGGGCCGCAAGTGTCTTGTTGCCGCCGACGCTGTCGAGGACATTGCGGATGTGCTCTATCTCCACCTCCGAGAGAGTGCGGTTGAGGCAGTTGCCTGACTGGGCCGAAAAGCGCATGTACGCGGGGAGGTCGGGCAGTTCGATGACGTCGGACGATGTCATTGAAATGAACCGGTGAACGGTGTTTTCCAGCTCCCGCACGTTGCCCGGCCACTGGTAGGTCGTCATGGCGCCCAGCACTTCGTCGGAAAGCCGGGGTGGTTTTCGCCCGTACTGCTCGGAGAATGTCTTTGCAAAATGATTTATGAGCAGAACGATATCGTTTCTCCTGTCCCTGAGGGGAGGGGCCTGGATGGTGATGACGTTCAGTCTATAGAATAAATCTTCCCTGAAGAGATTGTTCTTCAACAGCTTGTAAAGGTCCCTGTTGGTTGCGGCCAGTATTCTGATATTCAGCTGCCTGGGTTTGCTGGATCCCAGCATGCATATCTCTTTTTCGTGCAGGACCCTGAGGAGTTTGACCTGCATGGTCAGGCTCGCCTCACTGATTTCATCGAGCAGGATCGTGCCGCGGTCAGCGGTCTGGAAGAAGCCGGCGCGTGTGCTCACCGCTCCGGTAAATGCGCCTTTGGCGTATCCGAAAAGCTCGCTTTCGAGGAGATGTTCCGGGATTCCGCCGCAGTTCACCGGGATGAAGGGAAAACCGGACCTGTTGCTGTTGTAGTGAATGGCCCGTGCGATAAGTTCCTTGCCGGTGCCGCTCTCGCCCTGAATAAGCACGGTCGCGTCGCTCGACGCCGCTTTCGCGATAGCCTTGAACACGTCCATCATGGGTTTGGATTCCCCGATGATACCGTATCTCAGGCGGATGAACGAAGATGCGGAACTCTGCTTCCTGAGTTTCAGCTTGGCAAAGGAGCGGTCAACGGCGGAGAAGAGTTCTTCGTCTGTGAACGGCTTGACCAGGTATTCCTCGGCCCCTGTTTTCATCGCTCTGATTGCGCCATCGATCGTGGGGAACCCCGTTATCGCCAATACCTCAACCTCCCTGCAATTCTCGTGTATATGCCTGATCAGGCTGAAGCCGTCGAGTTCCGGCATCCGGATGTCGGTGATGACGAGGCCGATATTTGCCCTCTCCAGCATTCTTATAGCTTCGGGGACACCCGAAGCGGCCAGCACATGAAAGCCTCGCGAAGCAAGATTTCTTTGAAGGACTTCGAGAGTGTCACGGCTGTCATCAACCACGAGGATATTTTCCGATGCATCGTTCATGTATTTCTTCTCACTGACTCGATCACCTTTCCGGATCGGCCACGGGGAGGCTTACCAGGACGGTTGTCCCGATCCCCGGCATAGTGTCGATGTTTATGGTGCCGTCCAGGCCGGTCACGATTTCCAGTACCACGGTCAGCCCGAGTCCGGTTCCCTGGCCCGCCTCCCTGGTCGTAAAAAACGGGATGAATATCTTGTCCCTCACCGTCTCGCTCATTCCGCAGCCGGTATCGCGGATGATAATTTCGACGGTTCGATTCTTTTGAGCACTGGTTAGGGTGAGTGTGCCGCCGCGCGGCATGGCATGTATGGAATTCATCACAAGGTTGGCCACAACCTGCCTCAGATGCGCCGGGTCCGCGACGATGCGGTCCAGGTCGTTGGAAAGCCTTAGTTCGAGCTTTATGTTCTCCTTGCTCAATCGATGTTCAAAAAGACCCACCGCTTCCCTGACGACCTTATTGACATCGACTCGTGATTTGGTCAGAGGCATCTTCCTGCCGTACAGGAGAAGTTTTCTGACAATCTCCCTTGCGTACAGGGAATTTGCAATGATCTTTTCGAGATCGCCCCCGTTTGGACCTGCCTGGCCGGTTTCCTTGGCTGCGAGTTGAGCAAAACCCAGAATGTTCGTCAAAGGCTCGTTGAGTTCATGCGCCACGGCGGCGGCCAGTTGCCCGATGACGGCCAGTCGATTGGAGTGTTTCAACTGCTCCTTTGTTTTCGCCTGCTCGTCTTCATAGAGTCTGCGCTCGATTCGCACCGACAGCTCCTTGGCTATCGTATCGAGCAGCTTCCGCTCTTCCGCCAGGAAAGGCCCCTCGTTCAGTTCAGGTTTTTGATGGAAATACGCGACTTGAACACGTCCGCGCGTTTTGCCGCTGATCACTATATCCGCCTGTTGCTCCTGCATGCCCTCCGCATAGTCCCCTGAGCAGTAATCAAGGCCATCGAACTGGATTCGTGAGACGGCATCATCACTATAAAGCCAGGCCGAGGGAATTATCGTCACAATTTCTCCCAGGATATCACCGATGGATTTTTCGGCGGTATCGAGCACATTCGCGATCCGGTACAGACAAGAGAGTTCCTTCACCCGTTCCTGTAGAGACCAGGTTGTACGCCAGTGTTTCAGGGCTATAGCGAAGATTTGGGAAAGTGATTCAAGGAACGCCGCTTCATGCGCGCTGAAGCGAGGAAGCCGAAACCGGGAAAACTGAAGATATCCCGTGGAACCATTCCCCTCCTTTATGCGGACCTGCGCGGACGAGCGGACTTCACCGCTTTCTCCCTTTGCTTCGGAATGAGGCCCACTGCTCGGAACCGAGGATGTCCCCGGGTTGGAATCCTCTCGCGTAAATGAGGTCGTGCCGTCGTCCAGAGAGACGAGTACCGTATCGCAGTCCGCGTAGCTGCCCAGAATGCTCAGTGCCGCTTTCAGGAAAGCCGACTTTTCAAGCATCTCGCCCGCCAACCCCAAGAGATGGGTGGTCAGGCCGACTAAAGCCGCATCCGGGTTCTTTCGCTCTATGCGGATTGGTCCCGTGCTCATAATTCTCTCGCCTCGGCCGTGACAGTAAAGGATCGACTCGGTTCCGGGTGAATAGTTTCCGTCCTTGAGAGACTACCCGGCCATAATACAGTATCTTTTTAAAGGAAATTGTAAAAAGCTGGCATTCCGCTCCGGATCTTTGGCGTTCGATAGCAGGCGCCTAATACAATTTAACCTTAAGATGATACATCCCCCGCTCGCCCCGGGCAACTGTGTTTGAAGTCAAGTCTTGCTTGCCCGTTTGGGGATATCGAAGGTTAGCAGGGGCCAAAGATCGCCGCTCGATAATGGCCCGTGTCATGCTTCGATACCTCTTTGCGGTCCACAAGACGGCGAATACAAGGATCCCGAAGAGGATGTATTCGGGGGTATCCAACGGGTGCGGGAATTTCACCTGTTTCCTCACGGGCGCAAAGTTGATCGCCCGGGCAATGCTTTCCATAAGCCTCACCCCTTAAATCGGTGCGATTCCATGGAAGAGGAATCAAGGTATTTCTTTTTAGCCTATCTGCCAGCAGTTTTCGTTTCAATCTTTTTGAGGATGGGCGGTTCGTCTCTAGACCCAGGCATGGGAATTCCCGGAAAAGACACGAGGCCTGGCGCGAGGAAAAGGGGAAATGAAAAGGATCCTCTCAGTCGCTGATACGCAGTCCGACTCGTCCAGATCGGAGAATAGATTCTCTACCTTTTCGATCCAGCATTGGTGTAGTTGTTTTTGACTACGTAAAATAATCCAAAATAAGAGTCACATTGTTCCATTTAACTCCAAAGTGTTTCTTGTTGATCGATTCTTATTCGCAAACTCTCTGAAGTAGTATGTGTTATATATTTTATGGTCTTCACTTAATCTCCTGAGATACAATGCGCTTGAAAATAGACATGCCTTATTTGTTGATGTAGCATAACCGAAATCGATTCCATAATGACTCTCCAACAAATCGAAATGATACACGCGAATAGAGGCGATGATGTCGTATGCTCACACACCAAATTCAAAAGGCGACTGGCACTATCTTGACGATCACTTGCGAGGGACCGCGGAAAGAGCAAATGATCCTTGTCTTCCATTTAGTGCCCAAAGCCTCTCGGTGATCAACGGGATAATTCATGATATCGGAAAACTCCCCAAGCCCTTCCAGGACTACCTTAAAGCAAAGGCGAAAGGATTGTCGTGGCCCAAAACCCCACATTCTCCCTTGGCGGCCGCATTGGCGTACAAAATTCTCTCAGGTCAAGATTTCTGGCGCGAGGTGGTGCTTCCTGTGGCTGGACATCATGCAGGCCTTCAAGAGCCGGGGATTGTATCAGCGAGGATCATGAACTATTTGCATGATCCGATTTTGGAGGAACTTCAAAAGATTCTCATTTCTCTTCTTTTTCATTTCAATGTCCCCTTACCCTGGAAACCAAAGGAAATACCTCCCTTAAAACGAGAACTCCTCATCAGGATGCTTTTCTCTCGATTGGTCGATTCGGACAGATTGGACGCGGAAGCCCATTTCACGCCGGAAGCGGCTCAATTCCGGATCGGCTACAAAACGGTAGATGATCTTTGGTCAATCTTCCAGATAAACCAGGAGAAGCTCCTCTTTAAATCACGTATCGATCCTTCGCCCATCAACCAGATGCGTTGTGCCGTCTATGAGAGTTCCATCCGATCGGCAACAGGTCCTCAGGGCTTTTATCGGATGACAGCTCCGACTGGCGGTGCAAAGACGCGCGCCGGCCTCGGATTTGCGCTTCGGCATGCTGTCAAGCATGGATTGAAGAGAGTCATCATCGCCATACCCTATACCAGCATCATTGATCAGAACGCTCAGATTTACAAAGGAATACTGGGAGAAGAGTCTGTCCTGGAGCACCATAGCCAAGTCCCTACGCCAGAAAACGATACCGAGGAGATGGATGAGATTCAGGAGAGAATCCGATTATCGACTGAAAACTGGGACGCTCCTGTCATAGTCACCACGACCGTTCAGCTTTTTGAAAGTCTTTTTTCCGCGAGGCCGGGCAGGGCTAGGAAACTGCATAATATAATGGAAAGCGTGATAGTGATTGACGAGGCTCAGACACTTCCGCCCGAACTCCTTCTTCCCACCGCGGACATCATGCGAAGTCTGGTTGAGGATTACCGCGTGACAATTGTACTTTGCACTGCCACGCAACCATCCCTTCAAAACCAGTCTTATCTGGCGCCTTTTGAAGGCGTGCAATGGCGGGAGGTAATCCCTGAATTCAAAAAGTACTTCTTGAACAAAGATCTGCGTCTCGTGGAATACGAGGTGAGAAAACATCCTGTCACGGTCAAAGAACTGGCGAACGAACTCTCAATCATCCCTCAAGCCATGGTAATCCTGAATAGCAGGATAGATGCAAGAAGGGTCTTCAGGGCAATGAAAAAGAACTCTTCTGCCCTCTATCTATCAAGGGATCTTTGCATGTCTCACCGAAGGCAGGTGCTTGATCGGGTCGGGAAAATGCTGGAAAGAAAGGCACCAATTACTCTCGTTACAACGCAGGTGGTTGAGGCTGGGGTGAGTCTGGATTTCCCGGTCGTATTTCGTGCGATGGGTCCTCTCGATCGAATAATACAAGCCGCTGGCAGGTGCAACAGGGAGGGGAGGTGTTCAACCGGTCGCATGATCGTTTTCTGTCTTGAAGGCGATCATACGCCCAAAGGACCCTATTCAGTGGGGAAAGAAAAAACCCTGCTTCTCTTCAAAATGTTCGATCAAGAATCACTTTCAGAAAAATTGCATCATCCTGAAATCTTCGAGGAGTATTTTGCACGAGTTTATTCCGACATCGACTTGGATAGATTTAGAATTCAGGCACTTCGGTCGGAATTGAATTATCCGGCGGTCGAAAAAGCCTATCGATTCATGCCATACGCTTCATACCCTGTCGTTGTTCCTTTTGAAAAAGGGATGTCACGCCTGCAGGAATGGCTGAAGTCTCCATCTATTTTGAATTGGAAGAAACTCCAGCCGTTTATTGTATCCTTGTATGAAAAGGAGACTAGAGAGTACCTGGAAGAAGGAAAAATCGCGGAGATTCACGAGGGGCTTTTCATATGGGAAGCAGACTATGACCTGCAAATGGGGGTCGGCGTGAACAAGAAAGGAGGGGAATAGACCATTGAGCGAAGAGATCAAACTAAAAATCTGGGGAGATTTTGCGTGTTTTACAAGGCCGGAGTTCAAGGTGGATCGCTTTACCTACCCGATCATGACTCCAAGTGCTGCTCGAGGGCTTCTTGAGTCTATTTTTTGGAAACCCGAGATCAGGTGGGAAATTAGGGAGGTATGGGTATTAAAGCCCGTGCGGGAGATCGTAATTGTAAGGAACGAGATCTCGAGGAGACAGAACGAAAGACCATTCTTTGTGGAGGATGCAGGTCAAAGGCAACAACGATCGAGCGTGATTCTCAAGGATGTAGAATATCTGGTTCATGCCGACATTCATCTCCTCAAGCGGACCGAATCTCCTAAAGCAAAATATCTTGATCAGTTCACTCGAAGAGTTGAGAGGGGACAATTCTACAGTATGCCATACCTGGGTCTTCGAGAATTCGCGGCCTACTATTCCTTCCCGTTGGGAGGCGAAAAACCCGTGGATGAAAGCCTCACGATAGGACAGATGCTCTTTGATATTGCCCGTTGTGAGAGTTCCGGCAAAAAAAAGATGACCTTTATTAAGCACTATGAAGATGGAAGCCGAATTGCAACAGGATACTCCAGGTCCCTTTATTTTCCGGCCAGGGTTGAACGAGGGGTGCTAAAGATCCCGAGTGAGGGCTACCGGAGACTTTACCGGATGGAGGGCATCGATGTTCTCTGATTTGGTCACACTCGCAAACCAATTAAGAGAAGAGGGGCAACTCCCGCCTGAAGGATACGTTCGCCTTTCAGACCCCATACGCTGGACGGTTAACCTCTTCCGAGGTGACCCTCCCAAGGTGCACCTAGAGGAGACGAAAATATTTCGACCGAGACCCATCTCATCAAAGAGGACCAGCAATGTTCTCCCATACCCGCTTGTCGACACCGCTGCCTATGTTTTCGGAATCAAGAAGGGCTCTCGCGGGTCAGTTGACGAAAGGGCTGGTGAGAAGCATTTGAAGTTCGTTGCACTCATTGACGAGATCCTCGATTGGTCGACGGACTCTGATTTTCGGAAGATTCTCCGAATACTATCTCGGGTGATCAAAGATGGTTCGACAGAAAATGATCCGAGGTTTTCCGAGATAATGGCTGAGCATTGCGTCTCCTTCTTCTGGAATATCGGAGATAACGGGGGATACCATCTTTTCGAGCATCCGGAGTGTGTTTCCTTCTGGAAAGATCACCTTTTCCGGGCCGTTTCGGGGGGATCGAATGAAGAAGAGGGAGATGAAGGAGAATGTGGGATCTGCGGAAAGAGTGCTCATTTAATTAAAAACCTGCCTTCAAAAGTAAAAATCCTCAATGCCAGGCGACAGATCCTCAGCTTCAATCAGGATGCCTTTCCCTCCTATGTGAGGTCAAAAGATGAAGCCCATCTCGAAATCTGCTTCCGGTGTGGTGAGGAGGGAGTGAAAGGGCTCGACTTTCTTTTGAACAATAAGGTTCACCACCAGACACTAGTCTTAGACAAGTTAGCATCAGGAAGGGTCAGGCGAGATACCCTCCAAAATCAAGTTGCGGTGTTCTGGCTTGGACAGCCGAGGAATGTTGTCTTTGACGGAGAAGAAGTGGATCTTTTGGCCATGTTGAGTATGCCGTTGAGACCGGAAACCGGGAAGGATCAGCCAGAAGTCACATTGAGTTTGATAGAGCGATTCTTAAAGGTGCCGTGGCATGCAGAGAATGCTGCTCTGACTTTTCCCAATGATCATCTTTTTCTGGGGATTCTTTCCCCTAACGGTCCCGGCCGAATTGCTGTGCGCGATTGGATGGCTTTGGACGTCTCAAAGTTAAAAGGTTACCTCTCAAAATATATAGAGGCACTCAAAATTGTCGGTCCGTTGGGAGAACCCCCGAAAGCCGTCACAATATACGATCTCCTCGAAGCGCTCTGGGCAAGAGATGTCATTCACAAGGCCCCCAAGTTGGCAAGAGGACTTCTAAAATTTGCGTATTGTGGTGGAGTACCCCCGACGGGAATACTGGAAGCGGCATTGAACAGAATCAGGAAATGCCGATGGAAAATAGCTTCTCGACGGCGACGAGGAGAAACACCGGAAAGACTGCATGCACTGGCATCTGCAATAAAAATGTCGCTCACTTTCGGAAATTGTAATGAGGAGAGTAAAATGGAGGCTTTGAATAGGGAATATGCAGATCCGGCCTATTTGTCCGGCAGGCTGCTCTCTGCCCTTGAGGAGGTCCAGAGAAGGGCTTCCGGTACGGGCTTGAGCGTTACGATTGTGGATAGGAACTACTCGGCTGCATCAACATCACCTTCCACTACTCTGGTGAGGCTCCTCAAACTTGCAAGAACGGCTCACCTTCCCAAGCTCAAAAAGCGAAATCTCGGGTACGGTCAGATGATCGATCTTATCCAGGAAATCATGAGCCTCATTGATGCTCGGGATGCCCTCCCCCTTACGTTGAACCTCCATGAACAGGCGAAATTTGCCTTGGGATACTATCATCAGCGAGCCGGATTATTGGAACGGACCAGCAAGGAAACCAAAAAAGAGGTGACACAATGAACGTCCATCTTGATCCCACCAAAAGACACGACGCAGTCTTCCTTTTCGACGTTGAAAATGGAAATCCGAATGGTGACCCGGACAATGGCAATATGCCTCGCTTCGATCCTAACACCATGATCGGTCTCGTGACAGATGGAGCGATAAAACGAAAAGTCCGGGACTATGCTCAACTCGTCCATGACAAAGAAATCTTCATCCAAAGCCAGTTCTCTCTGAACAACCTCATCCTTGATGCCTACCGGAAAACCGGAGTTGAACCTCCTCAAGTACAAGTGAGCAATGATGACTTTCGTGGATGGCTACAAGAGAATGAGGCAAATGCCTTAGGCCTGTATACCATGGATGGATCAACCCTCACCTATCTCGGTGAATCCATGAAGGATAACGACATCAAAAAAGCACTTGGAGGTATTTCAGAAGAAGACAGCGACAAAGAACAAAAAAAACTCCTCGAAATTCTGGCAAAAGACATAGCAAAGGCCGGCAAAACAGGCGTTTCGCGGCAAGGCAAAAGCAAGGCCAGGGAAGAGCTTGCAAAAAGATACTACGATATTCGCATGTTTGGAGCGGTTCTCTCTACTGGTCTAAACGCAGGACAAGTACGAGGGGCGATGCAGGTGACGCCGGCAAAATCGATCAATCCTATTTTCCCGATGGATTTGTCGATTACCCGAGTCGCTATAACAAAAGAGGCAGACCGTGACAGGAAAGAGACCGAAATGGCAAGAAAACCCATGATTCCATACGGTCTCTATAGGGCACACATTTTCTATAACCCTTTTCTCAGCGCAAAAACGGGGGCAGAGATAAAATATTCTGATCTCGAAGTATTCTGGGATGCACTCTGCAACATGTTTGACTTTGACCGTTCAGCGGCAAGGGGGGAAATGGCAACTCGTGGTCTTTACGTATTTACGCATGAGAACCAGAAAGGAAATGCTCCGGCCCACAAACTGCTTTCAAAGGTAAGGGTGAAGACGAAACACGGATCACAGGGGAATGAGGATAGATGGTTCCCCAAAGGCATAGATGACTACTCCATCAATGTTGATCTGGATGAAATCACCTTATCTGGCAATCGAAAGGTCAGGATCGTCGAAAGTGAATCGGATATCGTGAAAAACACAGTGTTCTTGACCAGGCTTGCTGAATGATTCCTTTGATCGCGAACCTCTAGTTGAAGGTAAATTCCTGATGATTTCGCGGAAAGGTTAATTTGCCGGATTTGTAGACAAATGGCAAATGCTGTGCCCTCTTTTAGGTCACAATGTGACCAGTCTATTTCAGGTTCGCGGAGATGACTCAAAAAATAGATTGTATTTGGGGGGTTACAGCGGAAGGGTCGCTCCCTTGCGGGAGCGGGGATTGAAACTACCAGG
>JBDKTY010000004.1:0-2328 GCA_039679945.1 Syntrophobacter sp.
CAACTCCTCCTGAAACAAGAATCCTCCCTTGCCTGACGGCAGGGGAGGATTCCTCATTGATGGCGGGGAGAAAACGTGGATCGTTCGACCTGAAAGGGTTATAATAGGTCCTATAGGACTTGTAAGTCGTATAGGACCTATTGAGATTGCCATCGTTACGGGAGGGTGGTCGGGGAGGTGAGAGAAAATGTTTGGTAAAGAGTATGAATGCAAGGATTGCGGGCGTGCCTTCCGGATAGACGAAGACGAAAAGCGGGAGCCGAAATGCCCGGGGTGCGAAAGCGGGAATGTGGCGGTACGAGAGGCCCGGCCGCTGCCGCCGTGGTTAGTGCTTAAAAGCAAGACCGGCTCGAGCTGAAAATAGAAGGAGGAATGGCGTCGCCATTCCTGCAACCCCTTCGGGGGAATCGGTCTCACATCCCCGGGGAATGACCGTATAGCCCCGGCCAATAGCCGCTTTCCATTGCTTCCTGTGCCGCAAATCCGTCCAGGAGATCCCAACCGGGACCCTGGGAACGTATCTTCACCGAAATATCATCCAGCAGGTTCCGGTCATTTCCAAGTTCTTTGAATATCGTGACACTTCCTTCCGCGGTGTAGGCAATCCTGGCCTGGCTGTTAAACATATAGCCTGTCGCGCCTTCATGCCCTCCGCGCTCCGCCATCACGTCGTGCACCAGGTCGCGGCAATCGCGCTGTCCAAAGACATAGGGCAGATCGCGGTTTTCCCAGTTGTCTATTACGCGCTGCATTTCCTGGTACTGGGTCCTGGTTATGTCGTATTCACGGTACAACGTCCATTGATGATCGGTGTCATCGTTGACGCTCCCTTTCCATACAGGCAGGTATGCCGCTGGAGCAAAGCCCTTGGTATTCGTAGTGCCATCGGGCGCCGAGAGTTGAACCCATGTGTGGGGTATCCCTTCCAGATCGTAATAAACGCGTGCCTTATGGCCGTCCATAATCATCCCCTTTCTTCTTATTCAGTTTGCCGGCGAATCATGGCCGATGGGTATACCACTGCCAGACCATCGGGTACAGGGGCAACAATACAACCAGAGTGGAAATCCCGGTGCCGAGGATTGCGAGGGTTCGACGGGGTTCACGCAACTGGATTGCCTTTATCCCGTGATAGAGTCCCAGACATCCCAGCACCCATGCCGGAATGGCGAGTACCCACAAGAATAGAAACATCCCGATGGGATTCAGCCCGATGAAGCTTAGGAGAACTGCCCAAAGCGCAAAAAGCATGGAACGAAAGGCGCGATCTTTTTCCACGAATTCCTCCTGCGGTATTCAGTTATGAGACTATTACTTGTGGGAGGAAAAAAAGTGCATGGAATTCTTCAGGACTTTTTCGATTGTTGAAGGAGTATTCGGAGGTTTATCGACGGGGGATCGAGCACGCGCTTAACGGAGGCAGGTACCCGCTTTGCTCCCACATTTGCGCCGCCTCCGCTATGGAGATTCCCTCGGGTGTGCAAAGTTCATCGTCCCGCCGGCGCGGCCGCAACATGCGGCAGCCGTAAGGCCTGTCCGCGAACTGCAGTTCGCAGCCGTCTGACTGGAGGAAGACGCAGCCTACCCTCCGGTCGGGCTCTTTGTAATGCGGTCGAACCACGCGTGCCATTATCTGCGAATCCAAAAGCAGTACGATGGTGTATTTGCCGCTGACCACCGCTTCCCTGACGGCCTGCGCCGATTCGAACTCTGACGGCAAACAATGGCCCGGCTGCCGCCGGCAGCAGCCCCCGCCGCAGCGCACGCACATCTGGGTTTCCCGGTAGCCTTCCATGTGTCTCCTTCCACGCCTGTTCCGAAATACGGCCGCCTGAGGCCGTGTCGCACAACAATAGTTAAGTGTACCAGGCCCCGCATGGTCAAGGCAAAAATCCGTGGGAGTTTTCGCGGAGCCACAGGCAGCATGGGGACACCACAGTGCTTACGAGGCTTTCTCACCTCTTGACAGATATGCATGGAACAGGCATACTGATGCATATCATATGGTGAGGTGACGCATGAGGACAACCCTGAATATTGATGATGATTTGATGGATAGGGCCTCAAGAATGACGGGCGTTAAAGAAAAGACGAAAATAGTGAAGCTCGGGCTTGAAGCCCTTATTGCCAGGGAAAGCGGGAAAAGGCTTGCCAGGCTTGGAGGAACGGAAAAGAAGCTAAAGACGATACCGAGAAGGCGCACATCGTAAAATGGTTCTCGTCGATACTTCGGTTTGGGTTTCTCACTTGCGCGAGAGCAACACGCCTCTCATTGATCTTCTTAATAATGCTCACGTTGCCTGTCATCCGTTTATCATCGGAGAATTA
>JBDKTY010000005.1:0-2489 GCA_039679945.1 Syntrophobacter sp.
AGCGCCCTTCTCGTTGTCGAGATACCGGTAGAATTCCTTCGCGACAACCTTGATGGTCTGCTTGTCCATAGACCTATTATTGTATAATTTTCACGGAAATAATCAAGGAAATTCCCCTGTTGCCCGCGTCCGCGCGGTCGGCGAGCCCCCGTGTCATCCGCAGCCGTCATGGCAGGCAATTCGACATCTTTGTCGATACCTACGGCCTCCTTCGACATATCTTGCCTGCTATCACCGCAGCCATACAATCCATTCATCGGCGTAACGTCCAGATATCACAAACCTATTGGGAACCGATCAGCAATGGCACACAAGTTGCTTGAGAAGACATAACAATGACCAACCCCTCTAAGATATATGGAAGAAAAAGATCTCACGACGGGAATGCATCATCTGCCGTTTCGGATGTTGGTACGCCAGGCAGACTCGATTAGTCAATCCCGAGGCTATTCATGCCTCACGAGGGCTCAGGGGTTACCCCTTCCTCCCCTGATCCCTCCCTCCTTTTTAAAAACAGTCCAAAACCGTTTCACGTTCAGAGTTTCACGCGCCCAGAGGGAAGATTATTATTGGAGCATCGACTAAAATCTATTTTTTTCAGCACGAGGTGGGACTGACGAGCATGACCGGATGGCACTGCCGGCATTGCGGTGTGTCAGTCGAAATACGTAAGAGTGCAATGTTCAAGACACCGTCCAGGTTCTTGAGACCGCCTCTGCCAGTCCCCTCACCCCTTCTTCCCACTGCCCCATCATTCGCTCACCGATCTCACGAAACTCCGGGTGGTCCGATATGTAAGCCGGGATCATCTCCCTGGTTTCCATAACGGCTTCGGCGGCGCGGCCGAATGTCTCGGAAACCTTTTTCACGGGCAGCGAAAGGTGAGCGACGGCAAAACGCTCCAGGGCTTTGCGGGGCCACCATTTCTTTGTGCCCGCCAGGGTGAGCGCAGGCACATCATTGGCAATGTAAGCTGTTGTGGTGACGACGTCATAGACTGGCGCGAGCTCCACGGTATCGCCGGGCTTGGTGTAGAGGACGCCAAAGTTCTTCAGGTGAGCATCGCCATTCCGAAGCATCACCGACAGGAGAAGCGCGGCGAAGAACTGTTCTCTGGCCTCCATCAAGCGGTCGCCCGAGACATAGTCGCGGATGCTCTTTGCTACCCTTTCGTAGCTGCCGGAATACTTCTGTGCGGTACCGACTGCCTGGAGGCTGCACATGTCTTCGAATCCGATCGGGGTGCCGTCGGGTGCAACGTCGAATCGGCGCATTATGAAGAGACCGCCGTTGCCTGAGAGGAAATATTCCGGCGTCGGCAATCCGGCCCGTTTCACGGCCGTCATGCAAAAATACTCGTTAGCGGCCAGGAAAGGGTAATCGGTCCCCCAGGACTTCACAATGTAGCCGGAAGATGCCAGCGCCCCGCGTTCCGAAGCCTCCAGAAGAACCTTCGGCTGGACCCCCGATATCCCGGAACGAAGGGCATACCTCGCCACAAGTTCATGAAAAAGCTCTCTCGTATCCGGATAGGTAAGCAACTCATCGAGAGATTCCGGAGTTTCGGCAATGCGCGGTGACTCGTCGCCGGGAATCGCGAACCGGTTCCTCCCCACCTGGTTCCCCCCGGTCACACGGAGAATGGAAAGGTCATCCTCTCCCACCACCTTGGCAATGGCACGGCGGATCGCTTCCAGCAGCGCCCCTTCCGGCAGGTTCATCTGGAATACAGGGTGGAGGTCGCGGCTCACCCAGCTTTCCAGACGGACCGGCATGGTCAGCGATACCTGAGCTGAGGCGTCCGCGTCCGGCGAATAGGCAAACACATACTCCTTTCGCGGCTCCCGCGCCAGAATCCCTGACCTTTTGTCTGCGGCCCATACGGCAAGCGAAGGAATGCCAGGCATCAGCCACCCTCCTTCTCACGGATTTCGTCCAGCGTCGGAGGCGCCCCTGATGGCCGCACGCGCAATTCCAGGCCAAGGAATTCGAGAATCCTCATGAGCTTCCTTACTCCGATCTCTTGCACGGTGCCATTCTCGATCTGTCCGATTGTGGTACGGCTCATGCCGACATGCCTCGCCAGATCCGCCTGGGAGAGCTTGCGACCCTTCCTGACTTTCCGAATCTCTTTGCCGATAGAGAAAAGCATGATTGCATTATATACAATGCATATAGTCAAGTCAAGGACTAAATGCATCATAAGCGATGCATAATTGTGGACACTTCAAACGGTTCAAGCTATTTCTTCTTGAGCACCAGCCGTATGGGCGCGCCCATGAAGCCGAATTCTTCGCGGAGGCTGTTTTCGAGGTACCTGCGGTAGTGGTCGGGTACGAGGCGGGGCTGGTTCGAGAAGAGGACGAAGGTCGGCGGCATGGCCTTTGCCTGGCTGGCATAGAATATCTTTACTTGCTTGCCTTTCTGAAAGGAAATATCGTGACGGGCAAAAAAGTCTGCAAACGCCTTGTTGAGAGCGGCCGTGCTGA
>JBDKTY010000006.1:0-20914 GCA_039679945.1 Syntrophobacter sp.
ATACGGTCGCACCGGTTAGATTACCGTGTTTATCGTGTGTTTGCATCTTTATTTTATGGCGCTTGATTGTCCATCTATATTTTCCATAGGGCCTTTCACCGATTACCAGCGGGAGCGCCTTCCCACTACGTTCATAAGTCCACAGTTTAACGAGTTCGGCCATGGGCTCAACGCCCAGGTAAACCGAGAGGACTATTTCAAAAGAGATGGTATCCGGGTCAAGCCCGGTAAATTCCGTCAAGGCGTTCGTCAAGTGCCGCTGATGCTCACTATATCGCGCGGATCCCGACCATTCTATTTTGTCGAATGTTTCTACTGTGTCTGAGGAAACTTGGAAAACGATGTCCCCGAGGCATCCAACTTGCATTATATCGCCCCCAAAATAAAGCCGTCACCATTAAATACCGGCAGATATAGAACAACTACGGTGTCATTAATGCTTGGCATCCAAGGCTCACGTTGCAACACGGGCAGCCAACCAGATACCATATCGTTGTCCTTATAGATTACGCGAGCGGTTTGTTTTGCAGCATTCACGGAGCTAACCGTTCCGATCCGCACAAGGTTTGCTAGAATATTTTCATTATCCATTAATACCCCTCCAGTACATGACGCAGCTTTATCTGTGTGGTATAGCCGGAGCTGCCGGTGGAGTGTGTCGCCTGATTGACAATGTACTTTCCGTCCCAGGGTCCCCACCCAGTCAGCACAACCGTCACGCCTGCCACAAGGTCAGGATTACCCGGAAGAGTGAAACTTGCGGTATACTGATACTTGTTTTTCAGACGCAGCATTTTTCCCGCCATCGCTTTAGCCTCTCCTATACTTCCCACTTTGGCTGTGATTTCAAGGCACTGGTTGTTTTTGTTATCGGCTTTATAGTCCGCGGCGTAAGCGGTGGCCTGTATTGTCGCACCTGTAATCGGGTCTATATAGCGGACGCGGCAACTGGCATATTCTTTGTCGGCCGCCCCGGTCCGGAGCTTGTATTTGGTGTATATCCCTGAGCCATTTTGTATGGTGAAAACTTCCGTCTTTGCTTCATATGTCGCCTGGTCGAACAACACTATGATCTTGTTCGTTGCTTTTAACGAAATGCCCGCATCATGGCAGAGCTTGGATAGAAAAGCAATGTCGCTCATCGTGATTTGTTCTATACGGGCATAATGCGGATCTGTTGCGGACTCGTACATACACGTCATCCCATTCATGGAGGCCATTTCGCTGGCAATTCCGGATAACGTGTATGCTTCCCATGCCTTACTTTTCTTGGTTTGCCTGATATGCGATTTGAATGGCAATGATGTCCCTTTAATAGTAATGGTCGCCGGCGGTCCATCAGCGTCCATGCTGTCAAGCTCGAACTGCCCACAATCAAGCACCTTGTCCTTCCCGTCGCTGTTCCAGTTCTTGCGTACAATGACTGCCTGGATGCTAAGCCCTTTTACGGTTGTGCTGTCACTTGCAGCTGCAGCTCCGCTTGCGCTTTCACTGCTTACCTCGGTTATATAGTCCGCACAAACATACGCAGTCTTGCCACTGTATGCGATGGTAGCCCAACCATTTGAGATAAAGGCCACGGCGATCTGTGTCCCGTAAGCTAACGCTCCGAATTTGGAGTGATTTGTCCCTGGCCCGCTCCGGACATTCAGGCCGCTCTTCGCTGTCACCTTGTAATTTTTCTCGGTTGACTCGGTTGACCCAGGGGATGGAGGACCAGATGCTGCAGCCTGCATTGCCGCGTTAAGCCATTTAGTCTGCCAGACACCGTCGCGATCCTCTATCTTGATCTGCAGGTCATCGGTTTCATCTTCCTCGTTATCAGTGTAGGTCAGCGATATGAGGTATTGTCTTAGAGATGCAGATATATCCACCCCGTCGAAACAAACCTGCGCATCCGTGCGTCTTGCCAGATCTTTGTCGCTCATCCGCTCACCCGCTTCCAGGGCGGCAGAACATCGGAGGTATCTTCCACAACGTTAGGGAGTGTGAGCATGATGCCGGCAGGGAATATATAGTAATCCCTATAAGCCGTATTGAGGTTCATCAGTTTATCCGTATAAGCAACGTCACCCAGCTGCGAATAAGCAATACTGTCCCACATGTCACCCTGTACTGTTATATATGTCATGTGTAAGACCTCCTACTTGTATCAATTCCCGCATCCTCAATAATTTCAAGGATATAATCTTTCAGGTCCCCGGCTGCTTCTCGCAGTATAGTTGTAATGTCAGATGGGTTTTTTACTCCGGATATACTGTAAGACGGCGAGACGGTAAGGTCTATATAATTTACTCTGCCATTTCCTCCGGATTCTGCGGAGACCGCCTCATTATTTGTTCTGAAAGCGCCGAGGTATTTCATCAGTTGTGGTGCGAAAGAAGCTGCGCGTGTTTCCTCCGCAGTGAACGCCTCAGTTCCTGCACTTGCTGCATTCGACATAGCAGCCGTTACTTCCGGTTCCATGGATGCTACACCGGCGACGAATCCGCTCATGGCATGCTCGCCGCGAAGTTCAAGCACCTTGGATGGACTATGGATATCCAACCGTGCATCGATTGCAGCTATTGCTGCATTTGCAATGCGTTCATAAGCCGTCCGGACAGCAGGGAGCTTATCATTCGCTCCATCAATAAAGCCCTGGATTGTGTCTCTTCCGCTTTTCGCTGCTTCTTCGTTGAGGTTCATTTTTTCAATAGAAGTTTCCAATTCCGTCTTCAGCTTATTCATGGATGCAGTAAAATCTGTTTCCAAATCTGCCAGGCTGCCGGCAACGTTCTTCTGTTCTTCCTGCAACTCCTTCCAGTTGGCAACCATTGACGCCAATTGGCCATCGGTAGCGTTGACCATCCCGGCGATCGCATTAACGCTGTCCGGGCTGCCATCTGCAAAGGTGGCAATCATCTCGGCCAGGCCTTCAATGTCTCCGCTGCGGTTGATCAGATTGGATAGATTTGTGTTGTAATCCTGCCAGTATTTTGTCTGGCTTTCCAAGGCTCCATTTATCTCCCCAGCGGATGTTGCAACAACGTCAGCGGCTTGATCCCATAAGTTATATTGTCCGGTAAGGCTATCAAGTGCGGTGTCGTATGCTTCCTGGTAGGCTGCTGTGAGCTTCCGTGCTTCATCCGTAATCTCAGATATGGCATCGGATAGGTTCCGGCTGCCATCTGTGGTACTTTCCTGGGCCGCCGCATATTCTTCTGCTTGTGCAGTCATATCAGCAAGGGCGGCCTGGTTTTCTTCATAGGCAGCCTGAAGCCTTTCGACCTCGTCCTCATAATCGCCCAGGTTGGTGAACCAGCCGATCAGTGGTGCATCTACGTTAAAGTTTTTTTCCGTCAATTCTTTCCGCCTGAGATTCAGGTTCTCCTGAGCCTCGGCAAGCTGAGCAGACAACTCAAGTTCCTCTTTTGTTAAGTCGACCCAAGTACGGTAATTTTCCGCCTGCTGTTCCTGCTCGGCCTGCGCTTTGACCGCTCGCTTGATTGAATCAGCCGACATATTGAGCGACTTCGCAACGTCATCATAGCTAAGTGCGAGTTCTGGCATAGATTCGTTGAGATCATCGACTATTGCCTTCATCTGTTCCTGTTCAACAGTTGTCAGCGATGTCTTTTCAGATAGCTCTTTCAATTTAAGGGCCAGCGCAAGGGCACCTTGTTCCTCATCGCTTATCGAGGATGTCGCCTCATTGTAGCTGGATATTATCTGATCATGGGTTTCAAGCAATGCGTCATTTTCTGCTACAAATTCTTGTATCGTTTGTTTGTTAGCTTCATACGATGCGGTCAGTTCGTCGACTTTATATCTAAGCTCAAGCGCCTGATCGGAAGTTTCGCCATATTGTTCCTTGGCCTTTTCATATTCCTCATTCGTCTGTTGCAGCTCATAATACTGCTTCCGTGAAGACGCTGTAAGTGACCGAATCTCTTGTTCTTCTTCACTGATTGCCGAGGAAAGCGCCACGATTCCGGCAGTCAGAACTGCTACGCCTGTAACGACTCCCATAATAATATTAACGCCCGGTATTGAAGCAGCAAATAAAGCGGTCAGCGGAATTACAATTTTCATAACAGCCACATACGCCGTAAGCGCTGCTATGGAAGCTCCCATAATTGCAACGAATGCTGTAACGGCTTTGATCAGTGCCGGGTGTTTTTCCACGAATGCTGTAATATCCTTCAATATGTCTGTTTCAATCGCGTACAGGTCGCGAAGCGCTGGATTAAGATCGTCGCCTATAGCAATCTTTAGATTATTATAGGCGTTCTGCCTCATGGTCAATTGGCTCTGCGTGGTAGCATACCGTTTTTCAGCCTCGTTGATGAGCGCAGTGTTTTCAGTCCATGCAGTATTTGCGGTATCAAGTGTACGATTGAGCAGGTCACCAGAGTTGGACAGCGATAGGATCATGCGCTGCATACGGCTCTCAGTTATGCCAAGCTCGGTCAGCACAACCGTTGCACTTTTCCCGTTCCGCTCCGTATCGCTCAGTCCAACTACAAATGCCTGCAAAGCAGATACCGCATTCTTCCCCCATGCCTTAGTGAATTCGTCAGCCGTCATATTGGCTATACTGGCAAACTCGTTAAGTTTGTCCCCGGTCTCCACGGCAGTCATGAGATCCGATATTAGCTTGGACATGGCCGTAGAGCCCATTTCGGTTTCGATCCCCAGGCTGGAAACCGCAGCGGATAGAGCGACCATATCAGCCTCGGACATGCCCGCTAGCGACGCGCTGGCCGCTATGCCCTGTGCCATCTCGGTTATTTTCTGCTCGGTAGTAGCATAATTATTGCCGAGGTCTACAATAGCGCTGGCCAGGTTTGAGTAATAATCCGGATTCATCCGCGTGATATTGGCAAACTGTGCTAATAGAGTTGCTCCCGCTTCCGCCGTCATGGTTGTGGCCGTGGACAGCATGGACATAACTGTTGAGAAGTCCATTAGGTTGTCCTTGGCTATACCGAGTTGTCCGGCGACTTCACCAACGCCCGCAAAGTCATCTGTAAAGACCGGGATGTCTGTGGATAGGTCCTTAATTTCTCCCGCCATTGCCGCCAACTCTTCGTTGCTCATATCGGTGGTCTTAGCAACGCCAGTCATGGCAGACTCGAAATTCATAGAAGCATCTGCACAATTTATATATGCCTCATAGATCTCTTTCAGGGCAACAGTTATCCCCGCGGCAACGATAGCCTGTTCAACTGCACCAAAAGCAGCTGAGGCCGTAGTTCCAAAATTATCGGCTTCTTGGGATGCCGCTTCTTGTTTCTCTTTCAGTGTGTCGATTTGGCCGCCCAGCCGTGCGCTATCTTCCGTGAGCTTTGTCGTATCAATGCCGGCTTCCCGTAGAGCATTGCCCATCTGATCAAGTTTGGCTGTCTGCGTCGAAATGGATCCGGTTGTTTTTTCGATCTGCAGCTGCTTGGATAGGAGTTTGTTTTCAAGCGCGGAGGAATACTCGCTGGTTTCGCTCATCTCGCGTTGTATGTTGTCATACTGCTTTTGAAGTAATTCGAGTTTCTTTTGACTTGCTTCGATTGAAGCCTGCTGTTTCTGATAAGCAGATATATCAGACTGAATTTTACTGAGGGTCATGATTTCATTCTGCAAAGCAACAAGCTCGCGTTGTGCGGCTTTGAAGGTGCTGTTATAGCTGCCACCCATCTGAGCATTTAGCGAAAAAAGCATCTCGTACTCATGTCTATTAGCCATAAGCTTTCACCTCCTTTCGGTTTATTTCAAAAACAAAGAGGCAACTGCTTAGAACAGTTGCCTCTAGGAATTGCGACTTTTTTTCTATACTTTTTTTCTCTCCGCAAACATTTTGCGTGTGTTTTCAGCAGCGCTTATCCATTGACAATTATCAGGTTCGTAGTTGCCGTCGTTTTCAATTCGATCAATAGTCAAGCCGTCGTGGTAACCGTTTTCCAATGCCCACGACCTGAATACTTTGTAGTCATCCCGCCATTGTTGACAAACGGAAATGCCTCTTCCTCCATACCTGTCATAATGCGATGTTTTGGAATTATAGCATCTGTTAATCATATTGTTATAGATACTGTAAAGCCTTTTCGTCTTTCCGCGAGAATCACCATGTGTTCTTCTGGAAGATGGTAGGCTTTCTTTCCGAACACAACCGCAATTTGTTGAATGTCCTCCGCTAAGATTTTTCCCAATCACGGTTACTATATTTCCGCAATCGCATTTGCAAATGTACTGTGGTGAGGTTGTGCCGCATGGCGCTACATAGTTTTTGGCCGCCCTCTCAATTACTAATAATTTGCCAAACCGCTGACCGGATAAATCCTTTAGGCGGCTCATGATGTTGCCCCTTTTATTGTTTTTGCAATGAAGTATAGCTCATCCGACAAATTGTCAAGCGCCTCGCATTGCTCAACGATAAGAGACAGTATAACATGATGCAGGTCAGAGTACATTTCATATCGAACGGCTAATTTGTGTGGTTCAGATTCATCTTGTGAAAAATGCTCTCCCAAAAACTCCGTGAGTGATTTTGCGTGACCCAGCTTCATCCTTATATCACCTAATTTATCAAGTTTACCGAACATAAAAACACCTCCGTCATTTTCTGTTTTGACAGAGGCTCATGCCGCATGATAAAATATTTGCGGATAGAGCAATCTGTCTGGCATGAAATAGGGTGCTTGCAACTTTGAGAGGGAGCAGCACTCTATTTCTTTTTCTTTTGGGCTTTTTTATACATTGCGTCAATACCCTGCCTGATTACATCTGCCTTGGTAAGCCCTAAAACCTCGCAACAGTATTCAAGCTTTTCAATGTCGCCGTCTGAGAACCTGATTTTTCGCTCATGTATTTTGGGGTCTGTCGATGGCGGCCTTCCTGTCCTTGCGACACTACCAACCTCCTTTCTATTTGGGTGCACAAATAATATATCATATGGGTGCACAATTAATCAAGGGGAAATGAAATATTTTTTCGTTACGGTCTTTCCTGTATGGTAGTAACAACTTCATTTTTGAAGTAAATATATCCCCGAGGGTAGACCCACTGCTCGGTTACTCCATTCGCTGTGGTTGTGGTGTTGACTTTTTTCGGTTGGCCCCAAGTTGAAACGAGTACCTGTTTTTTGGTCATACCGATGCTCGGAGCACAAATTAAATCCGGTACCTCGGCGAAGTCGCTTTCTTTTTCATAGACCGAAGGGTTATCGCTATTTGCAACTGTGTAAACCAGCGCCCCGTTTCCATTAACGTGCAATGTTGACGGTACCCATTTGTCCGACCCACTGCTGTTTAAGGTGGCATCTTTATTCAAGGTTAAGGAAAACGTGTCCTTGGTATCGCCGCTGTCGTAGTGGATGATATATGTCAATTCCCATCCTTTAATAACAATTGTACTTGGTGCCAATATGCTTTCTCTTTTCCATGTTCCTTGATACGGAATCATGGCAGCTATTTTGTTCAAGTAATCTTGCGCAGCACGATATCCACCCAGCTCTTGGAGTACAGATTTAGCCGCCTCAAAGTTTCCAGCCTCGTAATCTTCCAGAGCAGTAATGTATTTTGCTTCCGCTGCTGAAATCGCCGGGACCGGTTCTTTATCCTCAACTGTGTTGTCGGCTACGGTTCCCGGGTTATTAAGCGCTGGTGTAGATTTTGGTGCAGATGCGCAGGAAGATAATACAAGAACAAATAAAATGCAATATATCGCAAAAATCATTTTCCTCATACGACACGCCTCCTCCTTTTGGATATTTTTACTATACCAAAGGGAGGAGGTTTTTTCAATTATACCCTGCTTGCCATGATGACCCTCCTTTCAGTTATTTGTGGTGGCGCTGTGATTGTATCTCTGCCACAATCTGATTACTGGTCTGAATCCAGGCTGTCAATTCCGGAAGAGGTAACGACAGCCAGAATGATACAGGGGTGTTGTTTGTCTGCGCCATAATAAGGCACTGGCGCCGGAGCCATTTGCCGCCGTCACCGGCTACAACTCCGACTTGAGTAAAAAAGAGCGCGCTGCACTCCTTATTTTGTTGTAATCAGCAATTGACATTTTTTCAAAGGCGTCTGCACCAACAGCTTCGGTGCAGGCTCTGGCCGCCAGGCGTATAAGATACTCTCCGGAGAAGGTCGGTACGACAACCGCCTTCCCAATTTGCAGCATTTCATTCTCGATTGCAAGGCCATCTTTGCCTGTGAGTTTGCCCCAATCAAAGGTCATTTCTTGGTAGGTTTTTCCCTGATACTCATACGGCTTCCGGAATTTATGCTTGTAAATATTCATGCTGTTCTCGGCTTCTTCCTTTGCGATAGAGAACTCGTCAGCGTTAACAATGTCATCGGATTTTTTGTTTTCGTCTCTCATGATATTCTCCCTTCGTAAATACAAAAATTTGCCCGGAACGTTGCTAACCGTCCCGGGCTTTTGGCTTTATTTACCGAGCACTTTTTTGACGTCGGCAAGATAATCGGTCCCGTCAACAAAACAGATAAAGTTGAACGGGTCTATCTCGCGCTTTTTCACACCGTCGATATAGGTAGCCCAGTAGCGAACGGCGTATTCACCGGACCCATCAGTCGGAGCTGCGGGAGCAATGGAACCTCCCGCATCCTTTTTCGGGACTACAACAAAGAGGTGTTTTATAGACTGTACGTCCACAGTTCCCGCTACGGTGTTCTCAATTTGCTGCGCCACTCGCAAGTCTATGGTGTGACGCCGCGGCTCTGACAATTTAATGGCCTGTTCGGTGGTGGTTCTAAAATTGAGTCCGAGGGTCATTGCCTCGAAATGGCCGAGGATGATTGCCTCAACATTACCGGCAACTCCGGCACCGGTAATGGTTTGAGTAAGAGCAGTTAGGTCAGGCAGAGATACTTTTGCCATTCCGACGTATTCCACGCTGTCTTCATATACTGCAAAATTAATTACGCTTTCATCTATTTTAGGCATCTGTTATTCCTCCTTCCTTACCCCTGCAACGCCGACGTTACATAATCGGCATCGTATTCAAGTACAAAGTCGATCTCCTGCGCCGGGCTGGGCGGGGTCATGTAAATATGGATTTTCATGATGCCAGCCATCAGGTTGGTCAGCGGGTTTTCACTTTCTTTAAATTCAACGCGTGCGCCAAGCAAGTAACCAAACCCAACCAATCCATTAAGCCAGATATTGCAAGTATCGACTATTGTATCAATAAGGCGACGATTCATGGGTTTATCCAATTTGCCCCAGAAGGTGTTAATCACGGTGTTACCAACCCAATCAAACATCCTGGACACCGGGATAAAATAATCCTTAACATCTATGTTGGTCGGATAACATGCGGTATAGTTGCCCCAGCAAGTAAATCCGCCCATGAAGTTGAGCGCGGTGACCACTCCACCGGCGTTAAGAATATTTGCCTGAGCGAGCGTGAGGTTGACTTCCGTGCCGGCCGCAACGACCATCGAATCGCATTTGAATGCTTTGTTTGAGGGACTCTCATAAGGGCAGCCTTCATTTTCTGTGTCTACCTTTGCCATCAGTCCGGCCAACTGGGTAGACATATGGAAGGTGTAGTCGCCAAGCTTGAGCAGTGGCCAACATAGAATCTCGTTCACATCAGTAAAGTTATTCGAATTTTTGAGCGCTATAACTTCACTGTAAGTGTCTGCTCCACCATCCGCTTCCGTACTGATGTCGATCAGGGCCTTTGCCTTGAACATACCGTTGATTCCCGCGGCTTTTGTTGCCATAATAGCTGCTACCGTTGTGTTATGGGAGAACCCGGGCGCACAGATCAAGTCAGGAACGATTCCCAGGGTTGCCAGACACTGATCGATGGCTTCCATGCCGGTTGCAACAGCAGTTGCATTGACGGATGCCGGAGTGACTTTGCTATAAGCCACGTTCAGACTTGTCGCAGCGTATACGCTGCCATCAGATAGCAACTCAATGTAACAATATTCTCCGCTGTAGTACACTTCATAGTCGGTATCCTTGATATAAGGATCACCGGTACCGCCTGCCGCTTTTACAACAAGACTTACATCGTCGATGGCATCAATGGGTAATGCGATCTTGTGGTTGATAACGTCTTTATTCGCTGCAGGAACTGCCTCTTTCATCGTGCTTGGAGCGAGCAAGTTGATAAATATGACAGGCTGACGGCCATACAGCTTAAAATGAGAGTACATGAACTCGCAAAGGGTATATTTGGCCCAGTCGGTAGAGTATCCTAGCTTTTCTTTAGCCTCCTCAAAACTTGTGGCAAGGACAGGCACGCTGACATTCGCCGGAGATGCTGCGCTCTGCACAGGTGCCGAACCAATAACAAATGGAATGCTTGATTTGGCAACGACGGGAGTTCCCACGCTAGTGGCCTGTTCGCCGACAAATACGCCATGGTTAGCCATTTACATATCCTCCTTATTTGGATTTACCAGACGCCAACTTCTTGTAGTACACATTCAGTAGGTTTCCGGCAGTTTTTACTTTGATGCGATCCTCCACAAAGGTTTTTTCGGTAGAGATCATCTTTGCGATAAGCGGGTATCTTTCTATGGCAGAATCGAGAAATGCTTTTGTTTTCTCGCGCGAACCCTTGTAGATTGTTCCTTCCTGGATGACTCCGTGTATGCTCGGACCGATATAAACGCAAAACCCGCCTGTATCATCGGCGGGCTCTTCTTTGGAGGCTATTTCGGCGGTGTTCGTTTCCTCCGCCTGAGTTTCTTTTTCTGCGATTTCTTTTGTCGCATCTTTTTTCTTTTTTTCAGTCAAATTGTTCCTACCTCCCTTTGTACTGCCGGGAGTCTCCATGCGCTCACCATTTCTCCGGCATAATAAGGAGCGGTGTCATCGGGATATATTATTGACTCCAGCCCGTTCACAAGATCAAGCTGGAACTGATTGCCGATGACCACCTGCCGTAGCAGGCTGATGCGCAGCCGCTCCATGAGGTTGACAAGCATGAGTGCCCCTTCTTCTTCGTTATCGTTGTAAACGCAGAAGATGGAACGTATAACCGCCGACGCAGACACATTTTGGCCAGGAAGCTGAATGTCTTTGCCTGTGATTAACTGGTGGATTATATACGGTGCTTTTTTTTGCGGTACGCTGCTATCCGGGAGGCGCATCAGATGGACGTCTGCTGCTCTGTACGCTTGTTCCGGGTCGCCTTTCTGTTTGCGTACCGGCATGATGATATCGCCGGTCTCTTCCATTGTCAGGTCGCGAAGCTTTTCCAGCAGGATAATCCGGTTCATGATTTGCCTCCCCATCCATTGAGCACTCTGGTAATCTCGTGTTCGATACGGCTCTCGTAGGTATTGCGAACTTCTGCGTCCATTTTGTCAACGGTTTCTTCATGTGCATAAAACGCCTGAACAGCAGACGGCCCGAATAGTTCTTTAATTGGCAGCCGGGACGGGCCTTCTCTTTCAAATATCCCAGTATGCCCATTTACCGATGCGGTAAACGCGTTTTCTATTGCTGTTCTGGCATTCGTTCGCAGTACACGAGCTGAAACCCGCCCCTCTTTATTTATTTTCGTATCAAACCGTATGAGGGGAATCACGTTGCCGCGATATCCAAATGTCACCTCGTACGATCCTGGTCCAGTCTTTTCGATAGTGTTTATGTTCCGTGTTCTTTCCTTGAGATCGCCCTGGCTGATTGCGTATTCCTCCGAGACGATCCGCATGCCAACCGTAAGTCCATGGCTGGCCGCTCTCTTTATGGCAGAGCCAACAGCACGGTAAACGCCATCGGGGATTCCTGCCAGCAATTTTGTAACCCGGTCAAGCTTAATGTCGCCGACCTCGTCAAAATATACCTTGTTCATTCGTCTATTGCCTCCAGTTCTACACGGAGCATACCAAACTCGTTAACGGAAGACGCTACATAAAACTCACGAAAGAAATCCCCGTCATTGATCTTAATTCTCGTGCCTTTCTCCGGAACGACGCCGCCCAGGTCGGAAGCTGCGCAGTGCATGACCGAGGATACAAGATACAGTCCTTGGATATGATCTGATACCAGCTGCCGGCGGTCCTGTTCTTTGAGCCCAGACAGAACCAGAGGAATATCCTCATAAGTCACGCCGTCATAGATAACGATGTGAGTGTCGGCAAACTCAGTGGTATTGATAAAAACTTTCTTGTTGTCGGCCGCAATCATATCCTTGAAGCTCATATGACCGGCTCCGCTGCTCCGAGGGCAGGAGGCTGTTCATCATCGTCTGCCTCTTCCTCAAAGTATTCATCCAGGGCCGCAACCATGGCGGCCTTCGTCATGCCCACTTTGTAAACCAGCCCGCATTGTTCCAGTATTTCACGCAGCTCCACAGCTTTCATGTCGATGCTGTATTGCGCTTTCGGAGCGTTCTCCGTATCAGACGTGTTTCCACCTGGGGGTGGTGCCGTACTGCTCTCCTGACCTGTTGCAACGCCTTTGGCGTCCTCGGTTTCTGCTATGACTATGGGTGCAGTTGGCTCACCGACGTATACAGCTATGCCGCGAGACACCAGTCGTTCAGCCTTGTCATCCTCGATTTCAAATGGTGCATCACAGGCCTGCTTCGGCTCAATCCCTCTCGAACCAGCAGGCCTGTGTCCATAGGTTCCGTTTATGATTTTAATAACTTTCATGTGGCGTTCTCCTTTCCATCGAGGCGACTACTTCACGACGTCGGCCGCATATATCCAGGGTGATTTCTGCAAAGGCGCAGCAAGAGGACGAGCGCCAAGTCTAAGCTTGCGAGTGTCCTTGTCGCGGTCTACCACGAATTTAGGCACACGCCGCATAGCGAATGTATGAAACTGTTCGTCCGGTTCAATCTGACTGATCTGTGCATACATCATGTGGCCACAATTAGGAGCGGTAACCATTGCGCTTTTCGCAGGGAAGAATCTCTGGGTTACTCCAGCATTGTCCACATAGGTTTCACGAATAGAGAAGATGTCCAGCTCGAAGCCGGAGAAATTCAACCTTCCGAGCCATGCGACGCCGGGAGTGGTAATTCTCGGCGCAATCTGCCCAAATTCCATTCTCCTGTTGTCCAGCTTCTTGGCGATAACTTCATCCGACAATACAAAGTTTGCTGCAGTTGTCCCGAGCAAGAGGTCGGCAACGGCCAGGCCTCTGTCAGCTAACAAGCCACACATGGCTTCTACGTCTCCCCAGAAGTCGCCAAGTGTATCATCCCATTCGTCACCAACGGTATAGATAGCAGGGTTGCTTCCAGTCGTGTCATAATAGAACACGTCATCGGTCTGGCCAATGGTTGTGTTGTCGATGTAAGCCGTCATGGTGCAGCCATTGTTTATCATCGTCTGGACTGCCATCCATTCCTCCCGGCGGGTGATGCGCTGGTCAAGGTCTGTCAAATCCTGAAGCTGCAACAACCTTGCTCTTTCGGCCTGAGTTGATCCAGAGAACAACGCCTCACCAAATCCACGTTTTGTCAAATCGTCCATTGTCAAAAGACGTGACGGAAGAATATGGGGCGGCTCGTATTCATGAACTTCGTACCCTATGCGGCCGATAGGAATATCACCGACTCGGGGAACTACAAACGGCGCGAGTCTTCTGTCCCCGTCCCGATATTCGACCAGCACTTTATCGTTGGCAAAAATGTCGCCGGCACCGGTAGGGAAGTATCGGTCACGGAAGAATGTCATTTGCGGCACCATTTCCTGGACCATACCAGCCATGTAATAAGTATCAAACAAGTTAATGTTGTTTGGCATTTTTGCTTTACCTCCTTATTTAGGATAAGACCGTTCCGAGGTAGATGCCGCGCTCACGCAACTTATCTTTATCTCCCTCGGTCATGGTGTATCCGTCTTTTATTGTCAGAGCTGCGATGCTAAAGCATCCCGCCGTGTATACTGCTGCAACTACATCAGCAGCCGTTCCGATTGCCGTATCATCGCAAAGGATACAGTCGGGCGTTAAGTTTTCATCCGTAGTTGCAACGGCCGGCAGAGATACTCCCAGTATTCCCTCAATCGTGGCCTCGTCACCAGCCGCGCCCCAGGCGCCGGTAATAGCCAGACTTGCATTTGTGCCGCTGTCCTTTGTGACGATTCGCAGCTTACCTGCAGCTACCAATACGTCAGCCAGGTCGGATACCTTTAGCCCGCTTGTCAGAGCCAAGTCTGCAATGGCCTGGGCTATCTGTTCAGCTGCACTTGCTGCGCCAGCTACAGCTGCCACCGGGAAAGCAAAGCCGAATATGCCTTCGAATAAGGCTTCATCGGCAGCCGCACCCCAGGTCCCGGCAATGGCAATCGACTGACTTGCACCCACGTCGCGTGTTGATATTTGAATTTTGCTGCCTACGAGAGCAAATTCCGCGACAGCCTGAACATTAACGCCATCGGCTGCTACAGCAGATGCCAAAGCGGCCATTATTATGCTGTCTGTGCTGTCCGCTGCCAAAGCGGCCAATGTTGCGTTTGCCACTACATAAGCCTTGCCATTGACAGTAATTGTGATGACTGTGTCTGCATGTGCTCCAGCAGCAGCCGCGTTGTTAATGTTTGCACTGCCAAGCACCACTGCCGGTTTTGCCACTGCTACAGCAATCGGCAGTGCTTTAAGTCCGGCATTGCTCATTTCAAATGCATTGCCATTTACATTAACAGAAAGCTTTGTGTCTGCATGAAGGCCCGCTACGGCGGCGGGTGTAATGGTACTCGTTCCCAGTATTGAGGCTGGGACAGGAGCTTCGTCGGTAGTCCCCAAAATAACAAGTTTGTTGTCAGCGCTTGATTTTGCAAGTACCGTACCGCGTGGGTAGGTAGCGGCAACTGCAAGCTGCCTGATGGTACCGGAGTTGACGTGAATCGGCGGGTTAACGCCAGCGATTAGCTTGTCATACTCCAAAGTGCCGACTTCTCTGTTGAGATGATTGGTCATTTACTTCTCCTCCTTGTTTTGAATTTTCTTGGCGTCGGCACGACCAGCTGCCATTCTCTGCTCGGGTGTGAGCGGCTTGTCCTCTTCACCAGCAGCAGCCGGAACTTTCCCAGCGCCTGAGGCATTGGTATCTTCCTGCATGTCTTTCAGGGTTTCTTTTCCCTTCTTGGCAGCGTTTTGAGCCGCACGGAAAGCGAGCTCCTGAGCAGTGCAGGCTGTTTTCCCAAACTTAGCCTCTCTTACGATTTCGTCATCGTACAGAGAAGATATGCTATCAATCTCCTCAATACGCTTACGTTCTGCTTCAACTGAGGCACCGGCGTCTGCGGACACAGCGGCCTTTGCCTCAGACATCAGCAGTTCTGCCAGCTCCGGGTTTTCAGCACGAAGCTCTTCAAGATTTTTGGCCATTACTTTTCCTCCTTCTTGATCGCCGGTTGTAGCCGACTGAGATTTATTATTGTCATCCCCTTGCGAGGTTGTGACCGTCTTTATGCCATCAGGCAATTTGGCTAAGGGCGGTATGTGCATAGGCCGTCCATTTACCATCAGCAGACGGCCGTCCGCACTTGCCGCAATCTCCGGCTTTTCATATGCAGCGTCCAGCATCTCGTCGGCGAAACCGGCGTCGATGATCTCCTGCCCGACCATGGTGGTCGTCTTGGACATCATGGTAAACAGTTCCTCGTCGGTCTTGCCTGTACGGGCCTTATATATCTCCACCTGGGATTTGTCTGTCGGATCAAGCCAGGTTTCTGCTAAAGCCCGCAATTCGTCCGCGTTGTATCCTCCAAAAAGAAATCCCCAGCACTTGTGGATCATGAACTGGCTGGCCGGATTGACCTGGATGGTATCGGCAGCGCAGGTAATGTGAGTGCCACCCGACATGGCGACGCCATCGATCCGTGCAGTCTTCTTTGCCGGGAGCTCTCGGAGCCGGTTATGGATGGTAATGGATACCTCCGAATCACCTCCGATACTATCAATGCGCATGAGCAGAGTTTTTGCACCTTCGATATTTTTCAGATCATCCAGGAACTCATCCAGTATGATGAAATTCCCAGGCTCAGGTTCACCGGTCCACCAGTCTATAGGCCTTGTCTTCACGATCTCGCCATAAAACTGGATCTCGGCATCCAGTTCCTCTGTCATCATCATTGTGTAGCAACTACGGCGGATATTTACCATAGGAGGTTTCGGCGATACCTTTCGCGTAAATAGTCCCTCTAAAAACTTAGGCATTTGCTTCATTTGCTTCACTTCCTTTCGTATTTTTATTGCCGAGTACGGCCATATATTTTCCGCCACCAGCTTCAAGGAGCTTTTCGTTCTCTATTTTGAGCTGTTCAACATTGGCCTCCCAATCACCGCCGCCCAGTTCACGAGTTATCTGTTCGTGGGTCTTGAATCCGCGGTCGGCATTCATTATTGCTGCCTCGACTTCTTTGCTCGGATCGAGCTGTCCTTGTACCGGCCCTATCCATTGAGCACCGCACCATGCGGCCCGGATTCTCGGGTCATCAAAAAAGCTCGGAGCTTTTATTCGTCCCCTGGCAACTGCCTCCGCAAGCCATACTTCATAGATTGGCTGGCAAAAATCATCTACAAACCATTTTCTGCGCATCCGAAAAGCTTCCCACGCTTCCAGCAACGCCGCACGACTTGCCGAATATGAGGCGTTATATTCTTTAAGCAGCACATCATAAGGTATTTCCAGAGCGGCGCCTACGAGGCGACATATTGCTTTTACAAACCCGTCGAAGCCCGCGGTCGGAATATTCGGATTCCCGAATTTAATATCCTCTCCATCCTCAAGATGCTCAACGGTACCAGGCCCCATTTCATACTCATTGTCGCTGCTCGATACCTCGCCCTGCTGTTCGCCTGGAACGCCAACTATATCACCAGGTCCGGTTTCATTCATAGGTATTTCTGTTGGATCTATCTTTGTGACTATCCATGCAGTAAAAAAGCTTTGGACCAGCGCCGCCATAAGCTCACTCTCGGTATATCTCCGTAGTTGTAATAACGGTTCAATCACCTGCGCTAGATAAGTAATGCCCCTGTATTGATCGGGGCGTTCACTGTCCATGACATGGAGAATATTAGGCAGGCCTGTTTTCTCTCCATATGCCTCCACACGAATCCATTCCGCTGTCTCTGTTACAAGTTGATTTGGGTATGTGGTGCAGATATGATAGGCGACAATCTTGCCGTCTTTGTCAATCTCAACACCGTCAAAGATCTTGTTCCCATTGTCCTTATTGATGCCATCCGTAAACCGAGGAGAGGGCGTCATAGCTGAGCCATATCTTGTAGGTGTACTTACCCTGTCAGCTTCGATCAGATGTATCCGCAGGGAGTAAGGGTTTATCGGAGTAGGGCCACACCGTTTAAACAGAGCTAATACGTCACCGCTCATGAGCCACGCTTTCAATGCGAGCTGCTGTAGGCCGTCAAAGTTATTTACGCCAGTGGCATCAATGTTTTCTTTCTTTTTGGCCCATAACGCAAATTCTGCTTCCGTCAATCTCTGCCATGCCTTTGTTGCTTCCGGGGATAGACCCAGCAGCTCTCGGTCGATGGAAGATTTCAATGACAGGCCTGTGCCTATGACCTTTGTGCGGTTCGTGTTGATAGCTGATGTTGCAACCGGAGAAGCCATATATAGCATCCTGCCGCGCTGCCGAAGTGTGAAGTTGTTCCAGTTAATATCCTCGTTCGGAGAACTGCTATTCGCCACGAAGCCTTTGAGTGCTCGCCGCGTTTCGCTTGCACCCGCTTCGCTGTATCCCTTTGTCATTAGCACACGTCCGCGTCTGGTAATATTTTTATTGCTCAATGCTTTTTCACCTCCCTATCGCACAATATAACCGGGCAGCCTGACGGCGAAAGGAGCAAACTCCGTCAGGTGTCCCGGGGCAAAACCCTTGCGGGCGTATACCCGTTACCAGTCTCTGGGCACTATGCCGAAGGCTTTTCGCGGTTTTCTTCCTACCGCCATCGCCGTGAGTTCGTCGACCTTGCGTTCCGCTTCCTCAATCTCTTTTGCCAAGGTATCGAGATCCAATCGGGTGAGGGATCGGTCATCTATGGTGTAGCTTTTTACGCCACCGTCCAACAGCGCAAGGTAAGCCGCGCGTTTTTTTGTTAGGGCACTTTTCCAAAAATCAAGCCTGATCTGAATCTCTGTTTTATCCGCCATTACTATCACCTACCAATCATCATAATACTTTTTCAGAGAGCTGCTATTTTTTGGTTTTGGCTTTGGTGCCGATGCCGGACGGATAGGAGCTGCAGCACCAAGTAAGGTAGAGGCGGCATTGCCGATGAGTTTTCTTTTTGCCGCCTGAAGCCGCCTGTCTATAGCGTCCATATCCAAAGGTAATGCCTTGAACGCTGCCATCGCATAGTTGCGACAGTCTAATGCTTCATTCCGTTCATGCCCGGGGATCTTTTCCCACAGCCAGGGTTTTTTTCGCTCCGGTTTGTAGACCAGATGCTCAGAGAGCAGCCCATGAAAGTACGCGGTTCCGTAATCATCCCTTTTAGGGAAGTGGCTGTATTTTGAGCCCGGGGTCTGTACCCTGAGATTGTCCATGATTAACTGTTTGCCGGCATCAACGCCCAGCGTATACTGCCAGCAGGTACCTAGCGTTTTGCCGCGAATGACGATCTTCTGTTTTTTAGGTGGAGAGGTAAACGGCACGCCGTCACCACCGCGGCCTTTGATGCAGAATACCTTCTTGCTGAGCCGCGCCCGGCACTTTGCTCTGACTTCCTGCGTGAAGTGTCCACCTTCGTCAATAAAGGTCATAGAGATGCGAAGGCCTACTTCGCTCTTGAAGTAATAAATATGGTCAATGATATCGTCCAGTTGAGTCCAGACCTCGGGGCTATCAGGACGCCCCATGATGATACCTTTCTTGATGCCCCAGTTCTCCCCGAAGTGTCCAAATCCGACTACTTCAAATTCCAGCCTGTCATCCTGGGTGTCAACGCCGCATGTCAGCACCAGTACACCCTCTGGCAGTTCGGCCTCATATTCCTCACGCCTGGCCATGATGCTGTCCTCGTCCTCCAGATCGCCGCGGTCTTCCCACAGCTCCCCAAAGCGAGTATTGTAAACTACCTGCAGTTTCTTGGTATTACCGATAGCTTGCAGGTATTCCAGGATAGTTGATTCCCACGAAGCCCAAGGGCTAACAAAGGCATTAAGCCAGAAGGAGCGGACACCCCGCTCATAGGCCTCCGGGTTCTCGGCAATCCACTTGGCTGGCTGTCGCTTCATCTCCATTTCATCAGCAATGCAGCCACAACCCGGGCAAACATAATATAAACTGATTATGCTGTAGGTCTTTTTACCGGCTACAATTTTTTCGTTGTATTTGTAGCGGATGTCAGAGAAAACGATATTGTGATAATCGCCACAGTTTGGGCACTCAACGCACCAATATTCCATAGTGCCAGCCGCAAATGAAGCCTCGATTGCGCTGGCATTTTTGATGGTAGGCGTGGATACCTCCACAGCTTTCGAGTTATAAAACGTAATCTGTCTGGCCCGGGCTAGTTCCCAGGGGTCGCCCTCGGTACCAGCCGATGTAGCCCAGCGGTCACGTTCGTCGCCAATTATATAGCGGATCGGTTTTGATGCCAATGAATGTGCTTCAGTTGAACCGCACATTGTAAGAATGCCGCCCGGGAAGCTCTTTTGTAGGATGGTGTTTCCGCTATCCCGACTCTTCGGGTCGGCAACCTTTGATTTTAAGGATTTACAGTCACGCACCATGGGCGCGATGCGGAGTTTTGAATAGTCCTTGGCGTCAATAGTTGTCGGATGGATAAAAAGTATCGAACCAGGATCCTCATCGATAATGTATCCGATGACGTTGTTTTCAAATTCTGATTTTCCGACCTGAGAAGCAGAAGCCAGAACGATTCTGCGCACCTTCGGGTCTGTAAAGGCATCCATTGGTTCTTGCAGATAGGGCGTTCGGTATGTACGCCAGGGCCCTGGCTCCGCGCTACTCTCTGGAGAGAGGCGGCGTTTCTTGTCTGCCCATTCCGTTACCGTCAGGTTTTCGGGGGGCTTCATCCCGGCTATAGCTTTTGCTATGGCGAGGTTCAGCCGCTGCGCGTTAGTCTTCACCATCGGCGCCGCCGCCTTCGGTGTCCCATTTCCTTCGCTCCCGGACACGCTCTTCATATTTTTGAGGATCGTATTGATAATGGGAAAGCTCCTCCATTACTTTGTAGACCTCTTGCCGGATGATCTCAGCAGCTTCTGCTGGTGTCTTTGTGGTCGATGTATCAACCGCAAGACGGCCTGGAAGTGCTATCAGCATCCCCCGGATAGCAAATATAAGATCCTCGGTCATGGCAGCAACGTCCTCCGAGCGGTGCATCTTCCCCTGTAGTTCTTTGGCCTCCATTACCGCAACGATCGCTTTTGCCTTTTTAATACTGATCTCGGCTTCCGCTCGCTGTTTGTCGGACTCCGACTGCTCCTTGGTGTTAAGGTTAATATATCTGGAAACAGACTTTGCAAGATTGTACTTTCCTTTTTCAACTGCTTCAAATATTCCGTCCTGCACAAGCTGCTGTATTCTTCTGATTGATAAGCCGAGGACAATGGCAAGTTCTTTGGCGCTAACGGTTGTATCTAACGTAACTTGTTCGGACGCCGTGTTTTTTCCCATACCAAAATCCTCCTTTGCGTAACGAAATGGTTAAAAAAAGCTTTCACTAACTGAACGTTTTTCGGGGTCGTCGAGCCCGCAAGGGTCTCAGGGGCCTCGTCACAGTACCTTTTTTATATACGTATTTCTTTGCTCTGTGAGGCCTCCCGTTCCCTCTACAAGGGCCATATCTGTATGCACAATAGTAAAACCCGGGACAAACAAATACGCAGTTGCAACGCCACGTACACGTCTATCCCGGGCTATTAAGGAGGGAATGTTTATAGCTTGGTAATCAGTTCTGCTCTGCTATATCCTTTGACGCCTTTCGTCAT
>JBDKTY010000007.1:0-1712 GCA_039679945.1 Syntrophobacter sp.
GCCCTCACGTGCGTTTGGAGCACCGGGTATGCCCAGACAAAGCAAAGAGAAAAGGGGCCGGCCCTGCAGCAGCTGGAGAGGGAGGCAGGCAAGAAGATCGAGGATGTCAAGGTCCCCGAGGTACCAAAACCGACGCCGGTCAACACCAATCAGACAAACAGCGGAAACAAAAAGTAAACTCCTTGAAGTTCCGGGTTTCGGGTTTCAGGTTGTAAGGGAAAAGCTCCATCTCTTACCTGGAATCTGAAACCCCGGAACCGTTTTCACCCGGTATCCTGGATTCGCAGGGTACGCCCGTCTGGCAAAGGCCGCAGGGTGTTGTATCGATACCGAAATTCCTGATGGAATATTCACGGCCCTGAATGGACGTATACGGCCGGCATATGTTCTTGTCATGCCCATCTTTCGATATCGCCCCGACGGGGCAGCGTTTTATGCAGGCTCCGCATGTTCCCTTCGCATAGAAGAGACAATATTCGTGGCGGTCTTTGTATGGTCTTGGCGTGGGCGGGATTTGAATTCGCGCCACGACTGATCCCAGGCGGACAGCCTTCCCGGCGGGCGTGATAAGTCCATCGCAAAGTCCGAATGTTCCCAGGCCCGAAGCGTATGCCACATGGCGCTCGGACCAGGTGGATGCGATGCCGTGGCGTTGGGAGATCGTTTTTGTCCACAGCGTGCAGGCACCGGGGCACACCGCTTCGTACCCGTGTTCCCCGAGTACAGCGACCATATGGGAGCCAAGCTTCAGGTTGAATGCCTCTCCATATAACCGTGACCTCGCCCAGCGTTCACAGGAAAACTTCTTTTCCCGTGCATGGTCACGCTTTGTTTTTTCCGTTTGCGGGAGGACCCAACTGATGACCGTCAGCTCTTCCGGAACGACCTCAATCAGGGGATAGGTCATGTGAAAGATAGCGAAGGGTGTCCAGTGAAAATCACCGATGTCATCTTTGATCCGACCATACATCGGATCATCACCGCGTGAAAATCCTGCAAGGGGTTCCCCGAACGCAGGCTCATTATCGGTGTTGCGCAGGCTGTTCTCCTCCGTGCGGGCATATTCCCTTATGACATTGATTATCCATGCCGCCTGGTCCTGAGGCATTTCACGAACCATTTCTTCCTACCTCCCCGCAGGTTAGCAAGTCTCATCGGACTTTCGAGTCTCCATTATAACACACCGGGTCAAATTTTCTAAGGTGCTGGACGTTAGTTGCTTCTTCTCCCCCCTCCCCCCCCCGGGGGGGGTCTTGACCTTTCTGTTCGGATGCGCAAGAATTGAATGATGCGAGTTGCGGATATCCTTAGAAAACATAGGGAAGATGTCATTGCCGAATGGATCGGGCGTCTTCGCGGGCAGATGGGGCCACGCTATGAGTGTCGCCCTGTCGACGAGCTGGGTATTACCGTCGCGGCCGCTTTTGATGCCAGTTACGCGGTGCTCGTTGACCGCGATTACAGGATGATAGACTGCCATATCCGGTGGATTACGGCGCTGAGGCTGCTTGGCGGGTTTTCCCTCTCGGAGGTGCAGGGCGCTTATGAGATGTTCAGGAAGGTGGTGACACCGGTCCTGACGGCAGAACTCAAGAAGCGCGAGCTGCAAAGCGCACTGGAGCGGGTAAACGAGTGCCTCTACTACACTATCACCAGGTTCAGCGATAATTTCCAGCAGCTCCACGAGAAGCAGATCAGGGACCATGCCCAGG
>JBDKTY010000008.1:0-2411 GCA_039679945.1 Syntrophobacter sp.
GCCGGAAGGGATATCCCCAGCCTCCGGCTTAAACTGGACATGGAAACACCCAGTTCCCGAACTGCCCAATAGCATAAAAGGCTCCGGGCGTTCACGATGTGCTGCTGTTTGCCGGCCGCCCAAACATCTTCAACCGCAAGCCCCGTCAACCTGGACACGTGTAAAGCGATTTTATCCACGTCCATCCCTTTGGACTTCAGCTTTTGACTCTTTGTCAGGCTCTCCCTGGACTTTTCCAAAACCTCGCTTACAAAATCACTGTCGCCCAGTATCCGTTCATCACTGCGCTGGTATTGCCCTTCTTCCCTCTTCTGCTTCAAACCTTCCCATCCGCCCGCGCTCCGGATGAGGCCGCCACCTGCGAGGTCATTGCTTCGCCCCTGCTCCATCCCCTGTTCCACAAACTGCCGATACATCCGGCGGGCGGATGCCGGTTTACTCCCAAAAAGTTTCAGGATCTCGTCTGTCTCCTGCCAGGAGTTTCTAAATCCTCCCGTCAGGGTGCCGTGACCCGAGTAGGGATAGGCATCCAGTTCTTGAATGCTCTTAACCAATCCAGACCGCAGCGGATTGAGATGAATATAGCGCACAAGTTCCAAAAGGTATGAATCTTCCTGGCATAGAATGGATTTAAAACGGTTCTGAAACAGGTGGCCGTGGCGGAGTCGGCTGCGGTTAAACCAGATGGCATATCCCGTCAACAGGCGTCTCATAACGGTCGAAACAGGCACATTCCCGGTGCGCAAAAGCAGATGAAAGTGATTGGGTATCAAGGACCAGGCAAAGCAAGTCGTCCCTGTATCCAGAAGAATCTCGCCCATCCGGTGAAGAAAATGATCCCTATCAGCATCGCCGTCGAATATCTTCCTGCGCTCAATCCCGCGAACCATAATATGGTGTACGGCACCAACGGCATCTATGCGTGATCCTCTAGGCATGGTTGCTTTATTAGATGTTATTTAAACGGTTGTCAAGGAGTAAGTTAATAAGTTAACAGCGTCCCCCTGGTACCCGAAAACTTTCTACTCATAAATCTTCTCTTCCTCCGCAAAGGCTTCGGCGGCGTCGGCTTCGAAATCTCTCATCCTGGAATCAGCCTTTGCCTTCTTCTGCTCGCGGTACCATTCGTGGGCAATAATCATCGACATGACTTCGCTTGTTCCCGTCCAGATGGAGGCCAGGCGGACATCCCGGTAAATGCGTTCGATGGGAAAGACATTCGTGTAGCCGATGCCGCCCACCACCTGCATGGCGTTGTGTACAATCTTCTGGCAGGATTCGGTGATAAATTTTTTCGATTCGGAGATCATCCGCCTGACACGGTCGATGTTCATTCCCGAATCGATGGCTTTGCATGTCGTGTAGCCCAGGGAACGGGCGGCATCAAGAAGCATGGCCCCCTCCGCAACCTGAAAGCTTACCCCCTGGAAGGTGTTGATGGGCAGACCGAACGCCTTGCGGCGGGTCGTGTAGTGCGTCGCAATTTCGAGAGCGACACGGGCCGAGCCGAGCGTCATGATGGCCGTTCCCAGTCTTTCGGGAACCATCATGGTGTTAAAGACATGATAGGCTCCGTTGACGGCTCCCAGAACATTTTCTTTGGGCACTTTCACGTCCTTGAAGACGAGGCGTGCCGTACCGCCACCGCGGCACCCCATGAGATTGTATAGATACTTTGTGTCAACACCGGGCCCGCGATCAACGATGAGTGCGGTAATGGCATTCTGGGGCTTCACACCCGGATCAAAATTTGTCCGGGCATAGACTAGGAAATAATCCGCCCCCTCGCCGCCGACAATGAACCGCTTCTGGCCGTTTAAGAGAAAGTAATCACCGTAATCTTCCGCCTTCGTTGTTGCGCCGAAGAAATCAGATCCCCCCCGGGGTTCCGTGAGGCACTCGGCAGCAAAGAGATCGCCTTTGAGGAGCGGTCTCACATACTTTTCCTTTTGCGCATCCGTTCCATGCCGGATGATCGCATCGCAGACCAGTTCCGCCCCGACGCCGAAGACACAGGCAAACTCGTAACCGAGGGTGCCGATCTCCTCAAGCATTGCCCCTGTCGTCACCCAGTCCATGCCCCGCCCCCCCCACTCTTTGGGATAACGGCAACCGAAGAGATTCCGGCGGCCCGCCTCCCGCAGGAATTCTTTAGGAAATTTGATTTTGTCCGCATCCATGTCGAGAACCATTTCCCGGGGGACCCACTTCACAAAATCCCTTGCCTCATCACGCAATTTGATCTGCTCTTTTGTCAATAAATAGTCAAACATAAAGCCTCCTTACTCTGTATATTCCAGATTCATTTTGTCTTTCATCATCCTGCCGGTCATCGGGCAAATAAAAACCATATCTTCATTTTATCTTCTTTTTCGATTTAATTTTCCACCCCTTTCAGGGCAAGATCCTGA
>JBDKTY010000009.1:0-43200 GCA_039679945.1 Syntrophobacter sp.
GACAAGCGGTTATTGTTTACCCAACACAAAAAAATGATCCCCGGCCTGAAAAGCAACCGGTCCAAGGCTCCCTTGAGTCTTGTTTCGACATAGAATTTACCGCCTGCCTGGCGCAAAAAGAAAAGCAGATCCAACAGAACTACCGGCCTGTTATCGGAATCCATAAATGGTTCGCGCGCCGCCCCGGCACGGTATTCCGAAACCTCCTGCTGGCGGAATTTGATTGTGAGAATTCCGTGCGGGAAGACTACTGGCGAGCCCACCAATTCAACGGCGTTATAGCAGATCCCTTCATGGGCGGGGGAACTCCGGTCCTGGAAGCCAATCGTCTGGGTTTCAGCATTGTCGGCGCCGACATCAACCCGATGGCCTTCTGGATCGTCAGGCAGTCCCTGGCGCCTCTCGACCTGGATGCTTTCGGCCGGCATGCCGAGACAGTGATCCACGATCTGGAACGGGAATTAGGGTCCCTTTATACTACTACCTGCAAATTCTGCGGTGGACCCGCGGATGTGAAATACTTTCTCTGGGTGAAGACCCAAATCTGCCCGGAATGCGGAAAGGAAAATGACCTTTTCCCCGGCTACCTGCTGGCCGAGGCCGAACGGCATCCACGGCACGTCGTGGTCTGCCGTGAATGTGGCGAACTCAATGAATTTGAACGGCAACCGACCGCCAATCGTCCGGAACCGTGCCGCGCGTGTGGAGAAGCTGTCTACATAGATGGTCCCGCCAAAAAGAACAGGATAAGTTGCTCAGCTTGTGCCCATACTTTCTCCTATCCTGGGAAGAACCCCTCCAGCCCGCCCAGGCACCGCATGTGGGCGATCGAATACCATTGCGCCGCCTGCAAGCCGCGGCGCCAGGGACGGTTTTTCAAGAGACCGGATAAGGAAGATCTTGAGAAGTTCCTGGAAGCAAAACGAACATTGGAGGAGCGGCGGGCGGAATTCTCAATCCCCTCGGCTTCCATCCCCCTCGGCGATGAAACGAAGCGCCTCCACCGTTGGGGCTACAGACTATTCCGTGAAATGTTCAATGAGCGGCAACTTCTCGGGCTCGGGCTGCTGCTTAACAGAATCCGCGCGGTTGAGGAAACCCCGGTCAGACACGCCCTGCTCACCGTCTTCTCCGATTTCCTTCGCTACCAGAACATGCTCGCGCGCTACGATACCTATGCCCTGAAATGCCAGGATATCTTCAGCGTCCATGGTTTTCCGGTGGGACTGGTACAGTGTGAAAACAATTTACTCGGCATCCCCTTTGTCGGGTCGGGAGCTTTCCGCCACTTCATTGAAAAGTACCGCAGAGCCAAAGAATATTGCCGGCAGCCTTTCGAGACAAGACAGAGCGGGAAGCGGAAAACGCTGGTCCCCATTCTGGGAGAGAGCATCAAGGCGGAGCAGGTGGGACGGTTTCCCATTGCGAATGCCCGCGAAGCCTGGATAGACTCACGGTCCGCGGAACAAGTGCCGCTGGGGCCTGATTCACTCGACGGGGTGTTCACCGATCCGCCGTATTTTGACAATGTCCAGTACGCGGAACTGATGGACTTCTGCTACGTATGGCTTCGCTTGGCCCTGGCGGATGAATTCGATGCTTTCAAGGCCCCTTCGACCAAGACCCTGCAAGAACTGACCGGCAACGAGGTCATGGGGCGCGGCCTGGACCACTTCACCGGCGGATTGTCCGGAATATTTCGTCATTACGCCGATGCCTTGAAGCCGGGAGCGCCTTTTGTGTTCACCTTCCACCACAACGACCCGAATGCCTACATACCCATTGTCGTGGCCATCCTGGACGCCGGGCTCGATTGCACCGCCGCATTGCCCGCTCCGGCGGAAATGGGCGCATCGCTCCACATCGCTCGAACCAAATCATCCGTTCTCGATTCCATCTTCGTCTGCCGGAAAGTGCATGTCGGTGGTGCCTCGGAGGCTGTCCGGGACCGGCTCGGAAGCGATCTCTCAGCTCTCCGGAAAGCCGGTCTTCGGATCACCGAAGGCGACATCCGCTGTCTTCTGGCCGGGCACATGGCGCGAATAGCCATCAATCGGCTCAGAGACACATGGGATCAGTCGGCTACCTTGCGGGAACGCATGGCAAACGTGCAAGCAATGCTTGGCGGAATAAGGGACGAACTCGATCATGAGCGTCTCATCGATGCTCTCGTGGAATCCACATGGGAAAAAGGGAAAACCATTGGCAACCAGACGGCCCTTTGAGCTTTCTCCGGAAGAACTCCAGCAGCACCTTGAAGCGATGGTGGACGCCGTTTTCTCCGACTTGATATCCGAATTTCTCCTCATGCCCATGGGCAAGGGTTTTCCTGAATATACCGACTTCCGGGACGCCTATGAAATCCTCAAACGCACGAGCAGGGCTTTTGAGGATTTCTCGGAATCCAGTGTCAGGAAAGCACTGGAGGAAAACAGCCGTGTTCTGGGTGTGGTCAGGTCCATTCTGGGAATGACCGCGCCGGAGTGGGCGGAGCTTGCCCGCTCCGAACTGGACAGCGACATAACCCAAAACGCGGCCAGGACCCTCGACAGGCGGTGCCGCGAAGACCCCGGATACATTAGAAGCACCCGCGACAGACACCAAAAACGAGCCGGGAACGCTCTGAGATCAGGCCGCGAACCTCCGCCTGAATCGAAGACAATGGAACGGCTCGATCATCTCATCAATGTCGCCGTCAGCTATATCATCAAGGGAGCACCGGAGGATCAGGAGGGATTCGTTCACCGTCTGGCGAAGTTCGATACTCAGAAGGGACTGGGGTCTCTCAAGTATGCGGCGCGGGAGGACGTGCCTTTTGCTGTACTGTTGTACGAACGTTACCTGGGGCGGCCGTTCGCCGGACACCGCGATGCCGTTTCCGAACTGGTTGGAGAAGTCATGGAAAGCGCCGTTGAAGAGCGTCTGCGCCGCTCCGGAGTATCGTACCGAAAAACCGGGCGGGCGGAACGGATTCCGGGCTTTGGGCAAGCGCCTGACTTTTGCATTCCCGATGAGCTAAGCCCGATTGCGGTAATCGAGGCTAAGATCACGAGCGATGACGGCACAGCGCGGGATAAGGTAGCTCGGATAAAGGAATTGGAAACCCAGCGAAATGAACACGTTGCCGGCGGGCGTCCGAGTTACGAGGTAATCGCCTGCATCGATGGCCGTGGCTTTCGGCAAAGGCGGGAGGATATGCGGCAACTGCTGCTGCGCCTGGATGGAAAGGTATTCACCACAGCCACATTGGATAACCTGATTCCATGTACACGAATCAGGGAACTGGTATCAAAATGTGAATGAACCCGTTGCGGGAACCGAAAAGATCTGACCGCCTTAAACCCACCCCACTTCGATACTCGCATTTGGCCCACCCCGAGACCAGCATGGCAGATCAATGATTAACATAACCGGGACCGGAATTATGCGCCGGGAACCACCACACTATGCGGATACTGAAGAAGGAAATCCCATGAACCCGAAAGACACACCGAACAAAGTCAAACTACCACCCGGATCAACCGGAGTCCCCGGCGTCTACTGCTTCATGGACGTCGTGGCCAAAGAAGCGGAAGAGTATGCCGCGGACCATACGACACCCATGTCCACGCTTCTCGAGGAGGTCGAGCACTTCACGCTGACAACGGCGGCCCATCCCAGTATGCTCACCGGCCGGGTCGAGGGACGGTTCCTCCAGTTGGTGGTCCGGCTCTCCGGCGCGCGCCGCATTGTCGACGTCGGCACCTTCACCGGTTACTCGGCCCTTGCCATGGCGGAGGTACTCCCTCCCGACGGAGAGATCCTGACCATCGAGCATAATCCGGATCACGCCAGGATCGCGCGGGGGTTCTTCGATCGGAGCCCCCACGGCTCCAGGATCACACTTCGCACCGGCGAAGCGGAGGAAATCCTTAAAACTCTTCCGGATTCAGGGACCGACCTCGTCTTCATCGATGCCGACAAACAGAACTACGCGGCTTACTACAGGGAATCGATGAGGATACTGCGAAGCGGCGGACTGATACTTGCCGATAATGTCCTGTGGTACGGCCGGATTTTCGATCCGCAAGACGACGACAGCCGCGCGGTGGCCGATTTCAACGAGTTGGTGAACGCGGACGCGCGGGCCGAAAAGTTGTTCCTTACTATTCGCGATGGCATCTACCTTATCAGAAAACGCTCCAACGCGGGGTAGATCCGAGCCTCGGGCAACACGGGGATCACCCCCGGGCGGCAAAATTCCGGGAGTGGTCCTCACCCCCCCTCCATGCAACCCTCACCAGATACAAATTGTTACACATTGTTACCTTGCTGAGAGGCTCCCAAGGCAAGATCGATGGTATCCCATACAGCGTCGTAAAAGGCCGTTCGCGGACGCGTCCGGTCACATGGGAAGGAACCGCTCGCTTCGGGCGGCAAAGGCTAAACACAACCCTGGTGAAAAGGAGAGAGCCTCTCCACGAAAGCCAGGGGATGCATGCTAAAGACGGGCCCCAATGCCGTGGCTTGGTCCCGGAGGTCATGAATGCCCTTTACGTTGGATTCGGAAGTCTTTGGGTGTACTGACCGCCATGGAACCAACTTTGAGATCCAATCCGGGCTGGGGGGCAATGACTTCGTCGGGAATCGCCGATGAGCCGTCCGGAGTTGTCGCAACGCCTTTCCCATGAAGCTGACTGCCCCTGCAAAATGAACGGAGACTATGCGGGCATGTTGTTTACACTTGAAAACAACCAGGACCGGCCGAATCGCGCAGGCGCTCCGGCTGGTATCCCCCGGTTGCCGCCAAGGAGTTGCCATGAAAAAGGATCACCTGATTCCGAGTCTTCGACGGGAAATCTCCCTGCCAAAATGGTTTCGCATAATTTGCCGATTCCAGATCCGGGCTGTTTTAGAGACGCTCTTTCGGATATCATGCTGGACCGCTGTAGTATGGGTGGTTTGGAACTACGCTCTGATGAATTTTCTCAATGCCGGCGGCATTGGCCCCACGTTATCTCTCGGGCTTGGCGCATTCATGCATGCCATGACGACAATTCTGGAAGACGGAGAATCCTGATGGATCAGCGTGGATAATGCAAGAACACCTATTCGAATCGCAAGATAGAGTGGCCATGAGTCAAAGGCAGAAAATTCTTATAATCGATGATGACGGAAAGCTGAACAAGCTGCTCCGCGATTACCTGTCTCCCTTCGGATTCGAAGTCCTGACGGCTGTAACCCCCGAGGAAGGCCTCCGGCATCTCAATGCACAGGCCCCGGCACTTATCATCCTCGACGTTATGCTCCCGGGGATGAATGGGTTCGAACTCTGCAAGGTGATCAGGCAGGATTATACGGTCCCCGTGATCATGCTCACCGCGCGGGGCGAAGTCACGGACCGTGTTGTCGGCCTCGAGCTTGGCGCCGACGATTACCTGGCCAAACCATTCGATCCGAGGGAACTGGTCGCGCGGATTCAGGCGGTGCTTCGCCGGTCCGCCGATGCACCCAAACCCCAGGTCCGCTCCTTCGGAAGGCTCCGCATCGATGCCGGCAGGCGGACAGCCACCCTCGATAAACAACCACTCTCCCTGACCACGAATGAATTCGCGGCGCTGAGCCTGCTTGCCCGCAATGCCGGGAGGGTCCTGGACCGCGACCGGATACTGCAGGAGCTTCGCGGAATAGACAGCGAAGCCTTCAACCGTTCCGTCGATATCACCATCAGCCGGCTGCGCCAGAAACTGGGAGACGATCCCCAGAATCCATCCTTTATCAGGACTGTCTGGGGAAGCGGGTATATCTTCGTCGGCGAGGATTCCGGGAATGATGGTTAACCGGATCCGCAGGGCATTTCACTCGATTCACGCACGGTTGCTCCTGGTGATCATCGCCTCCGGACTGGGAATCCTCATCCTGATTCTAGTGGCGCAGTCCGCGCGCCGGGTAATAGCAACCGATGCCTTTCGGAGCAGCGTCGGCCAGTACGTCCGCTACCTCGTCAACGACATGGGGTATCCGCCGGATTTCGACCGCGCAGTGGAGATTGCCGGAAATAACGGGATGATCATCTACTACCTTTCGCCCGAGGGCGGTTGGTCTACGTCAGGACAGGCTTTGTCGCCCTATGTCGCGCAAAATTCCAACTGGCCGATGACAGGCTCGATTCGGACCGGGAAGTACCGTGGGCACACCTATTTTACCTACCAGGCGGATTCCGATCATAGGTTCGTGTTTGAAATGGTGGGGGGTCCCCCCGAAGACCGCCGGCTCGCCTGGCTGGACCTCTCCCTGGTATTTTGCCTCGCCCTGCTTCTGACGGGAGCGCTGTTTTGGGGACGGCGGATCATGGCTCCCCTCCATCCCCTGTCGCAGGGAGTAAGACTCGTAGGCGCGGGCCATCTGGATCACAGGGTTCACGTCCACTGCAACGACGAACTGGGAGAACTTGCTTCGGCTTTCAACTGGATGGCCGAGCGGCTGCAGCATCTCATCCGTTCAAAGGACCAGATGCTGCTCGATGTCAGCCATGAACTGCGGTCTCCACTCACCAGGATGCGCGTGGCCCTGGAGATGTCCCCCAATGGCCCGCTGAAGGAATCGCTGGATGAAGATATCCGCGAGATGGATCGCATGGTGATGACGATTCTGGCCAACGCCCGGATGCAAAGCGGCAACCTGGATCTCAATCGCCGGATGGTCGACCTGGTCCCGCTTATTCGAGAAGCCATAAGACCGATGGAAGATCAACCGCCCGGGATAAGCCTGCTGAATGAGCAGGAATCACCGGAGATATTCCTGGACCCTGAAAAGGTGAAAATAGTCATTCGCAATGTGGTCGGGAACGCGATCAAGTACTCCCACGCAACGAGCCGGTCCGTTAGCATCCAGGTTCACCCGGGACAGGAATCGGATGCCGTCGAAATCCGGGACGAAGGCGTGGGAATATCCGACCGGGACCTCCCTTTCGTTTTCGAACCGTTCTACAGGGTCGATCGTTCCCGTTCCCGGGAAACCGGAGGCTTCGGTCTTGGTCTCAGCCTCTGCAAAACAATCATGGAGGCCCACGGCGGCTCGATCTCCATACAAAGCACTGTCGGAAAGGGATCGACCGTCCGGCTCCAGTTCCCCCGCAAGTGACCGGGCGGCTCCTTCGCTGGTCCCGCTTCGCGCATTCTTTTCCGGGACACGACGCCCAACTGCGGGCGGCCCGCGGCCTGCCCTCCCTTCGCTCGCGCGTTCAGGTCCGGCAGAGACGTCAGCCGTCACAACCCGGCTATTACGGGGCGTGGCTCCCCGAAATTCATCATTGACATAATCTTCGCCAGGGTCTTTCCTGCGTGGCCGTCGGCCCGATACAAATTGTTACACTTTGTTACCCGACCGAGAAGTAACAGGGACAGGTCCGGGCTAAGTTCCCGGCATCCCGTCGCACAATGCAAGCGGCGTCGAAGCAGCCGGCGGTCGCCGGGACAATACGGAACATGGGAGATGCGAATGAAAATGAGACTTGGAGAGATCCTTCTTGCCGGAGTTCTTTCGGCGGTTCTGGCGAGCACCTGCATGGCGAGAGGGACTGTGGAGGCGGATAATTCACTGATCAACGGGGAGGCCGGCGGGCAGGCGGGGCAGCCCCGGGAATGGGACGTGAAGCTGGGCGCGGGCCTGATGGTCGGCCCCAGGTATGAAGGAAGCGATGAATACGTGGCATCCCCCATTCCCTATTTCAACGTTGCCTGGCGCGATATCGTATCATTAGGACTTGGCGGGCTGGATGTGAATGTGCTGCGAGGTTCGAACTATCGGCTCGGCGGGGGGCTCACCTATAATCCGGGACGCACGGAGAAGGGCAACAGCTTTTTCGGAACAGACCTGTATGGCACCGACGACAACCTGCGCGGCCTGGGAGACATCGACGCAGCCCTTGGCATTCGCGCCTTCGGCTCCTATATGCTGGGACCGGTATCGTTTCGCGCCTCAATCACGAAATACACGGGCGATCAGAACGATGGCCTTCTGCTCAACCTGGGCCTGTCGCTCCCCTTCCATCCCATGAACAGGCTTACACTGGCGCCGGCTGTCAACGTTACCTGGGCGGACGACAACTATATGCAAACTTTTTTCGGGGTTACGGCGCTGCAGTCCGCCCGGTCCGGCCTTCCCATCTTCGACGCGGGAGCAGGTATAAAGGACGTTACGGCCGGTCTGAATGCCACCTACACGCTTGATCAGCACTGGTTTCTTCTAACGAACGCGGGTGTGAAGCTGTTACTCAACGATGCCGGGGACAGTCCCATAACCCGTGAGAGCACCAGTGCGGTGTTCAGCACCATTGTCGGGTATCACTTTTAGAGCTTTCGCGGATATTCGGGGGGGGCAGGAATCACATGAGCGGCCCTGCCCCTCGAATGCTCCCCGCGGCGAACGCGCAAAATACTTGCTTCTCCCGAGGGGCCTGTTCAGCAGCGGGATGTTCACATCAGCTCATAGCCCGTATTGAGCTTGGGAATTCCCGCGAGCTTGCAGGTCGTAATGGGGTCGGGGAATTCGATATATTCGCATTCCCTGGGCTGGTGCACATTGGTGCAGACAGCGCGTACGATGGGGACGGAGCTGAATTTCTTGTAATAGTTCCTGATGAACTCCAGTATTTCGACCTGTTCTTTCTTTAAGGGGCACTTGCTGCTGACTCCCTCCCTTTCGGCCAGGGCGCAAGCCGCCTTTTCGTCCCAGTCCTCAAAGTTTTCCAGGTAGCCTTCCTCATCCAACTGAATTCTCTTACCCTCATATTCAAGTACCGGCATGGGTATCCTCCAGGGGGCGCAAAATTATCCGGGGCGCCGATCGGCCCCTTCCGAAGGTCCTGTTTTCTCACGGAGATCGCGGGAAGAAATCCGAACGGCACGGCACCCCACCTACCTAAGGTAAGGCTTCCGAGGTTCCGTTCAACGTGCGGGGAGAAGCAATTGACGAGACCGCCCCGGTCTTCAAGCAGTCGGCAGGCTGATCCTGATAAGAAGGCCGCCCCCCGGCGCGTTGGCGGCGGAAACACTCCCCCCGTGCAGTCGCACGGCACGCTCGGCGATGGTCAGTCCGAGGCCGACACCGCCTCCCTTGCGATCGCGTGACTCACTTACACGGTAGAAGGGACGGAAAAGCTCCGTGAGCGCCAGGTCCGGGACACCCGGTCCGTGGTCGCGGACCTCGATGGCAACCATCGACTTGATGCCCTCTTTTTCCGGGTTGACCGAGACCGCCACCTCCGTCCCCTCCCGGGTGTAGTACACGGCGTTGCGCACGATGTTCTCAAAGGCGCTGCGCAGCAGCTCCACCATTCCCGATACGACATACCTTTCGTCGTAATAGACTCGCACCGTGCAATTGCGGTTGCGCACCTCGAACTCGGCATCCCCCGCAACCTCCTCCAGCAGTTCCACGACATCGATGGGCGCGAAGTTCGCCTGATCGGCCCCGCTCTCCCAGCGGGCAAGGACGAGCAGTTGTTCGATCAGCTCATTGAGACGTCCGGATTCCCTCTCTATCCTGTCGAGATAGCCCTGTGCCTCGGGGTTGGCGCGTTTGCGCGCAAGCTCCAGTGCAATGACAAGCCGTGCCAGCGGTGAGCGCAATTCATGCGATATATCCCTGAGCAGGCGGCGCTGCGCGCTCACCAGGGAGTCTATCCGCGAGGCCATCATATCGAAGCTGCCGGCCAGCTCGGCGATCTCATCCTTTCGTCTTCCAAGTGCCCCTCCAACCCGGGTCACAAGATCTCCGCCCGCAATACGGTGCGTGGCCTCCCGCAGTTTTTCCATGGGGGATGTGATATAGCGGGCAAGCCCATAGCAGACGACTCCCGCCGTGATCAGGAAGGCTACGAGGTGCATCACCAGCCGGTTGAAACCGATCAGGTCGATTCTTCTGTCGAACGACTCACCCACAATTACGTACTGCCTGTTGCTGGGTCCCGATATGGGATGAGCGACGAGCAGTTGTCTGTGCCTGACGAATTCCGATTCACCGGTCTCGAGGACCCCCGCCGCCAACCGGGCCACCTCTTCGGGGACCGGCTCACCGGATGCTTCATCCGTGCCGTCATTCAGGAAGTAGAGGTGAATCCGGGTCGCCAGTTCCACCTGCTCCGCATAGTGCACCAAAGCGATGGGTCCCTCACGCTCGAATATCTCCGCGGCGGTCTGCCCGAATATCCACAACGTCCCCGCCGCCAGCCGCTGCCAGCGGTTGGCGAAAGAGGGAATGTCGGAAATCTTGTTTCCTTCTTTTATGTTTTCGCCCGAGAACTGGGACCATCCGCCGATGAAAGCCGGCACGGATTCCGTCGCGATCCCCAGAACCAGAAAGACGGCCACCATGAGCGTCATGGCCAGCCAGAACCACAGAAAAATCTTGAAGAATAGGCTTCGCATCCAACCCTCGGCGGAATTCAGTGTTCACCGGACTCGTCCGGCGCTTCCCCGCCGCGCGAAGGCATCAGGGCATACAGGTAGCCCGCGCCCCGCACGGTTTTGATCCTCTCGATTCCATCGCAGTACTGCCCCAGTTTCCTGCGGAGACTGCTGATGTGCACATCGATGCTCCGGTCATAAATCCCGAGCATACGGTCGAGCGCACCCCTGGCAAGCTCTTCCCGCGTGACCACCCTGCCGGCCGCCCGCAACAGCCTCTCCAGAAGATTGAACTCAACATACGTAAGCTCGACCACTTCCTGCCCGCGGTTGACCACCCGCGTACCGAGATCCATCTGGATATCACCGAGCACGAGGCGCTCCGGAGCCTGAGCGGGCAGGGGCTCTCGGGACTCACCCTCGGTGCGGCGCAGAACCGCCCGGATTCGCGCCATCAGCTCCCGTGGATTGAAGGGCTTGGGCAGGTAATCGTCCGCCCCCATCTCCAGACCGACGATGCGGTCCACATCCTCGCTGCGCGCGGTCAGCATCACAATGGGCACGGCCGATTGAGACCTTATTCCCCGCAGCACCTCGAACCCGCTCATGGTCGGAAGCATGACGTCCAGCACCACCAGCGTGTAGTCCGACGAAAAGGCCCTGTCGTGCCCTTCCTTTCCATCATGAGCCACCGCGACTTCAAACCCCTCGCTTTCGAGGTATTCGCGCAGCAGCTCGCACAATTCCGTATCGTCATCTATCACCAGGATTCGCTTCATCCGGCAACTCCCGCACATTCACCCGACTGTTCCACGCAGAATTGCACCCGCCCGCGCGAATCGATGGCTCAAGCCCTTCCGCGGGCATCCGGCACGCCAAAACATAACACATGTAGACCGGGATAGGATACCCGTCCGTCATAGGGAGGAAGGCCTGACGAGAAACAATGCCACGAAGAGAAAGAATCGCGGGTTAAAAAGAGTAAAAAGTCTGTAAAGAACTGTCAGGACCCTAAATTCCTTTACGATATCTTTACCTGGTTTAACCAACTCCTTACGCGCGCATACCGAGAAGTGCCCTATCATCGCCTCGAACAAACAAGCCCGTGCGAGTCGGCTCCGCCCTCGCGGGTAACCCGGAAGCGGACATGCCGGAATCGTCAACCGCCGGAGCCCGATTTCCGAACGGCACGCGCTTACCGGACTGTAAAAGAGGGCGAATTACGGGAGACATGAAATGAGAGAAATAATGGTGACCGCATTGCGCATAATGGTGATCGCTCTTGCATGGCTTTTCTTCATTTTCAGCGCGGGAAGGCTTATCTAGTTGCCGTTCCTGCCGGATAGGCATTTTGCACAATTGCAATTTGCACAACATATACGTCACGCCGCCCGATCTTCCCGTGGCAGTTCCATGTCCCTCACGGTTCTTATTAGTAGTACTTTCAATAATAACGGAATCTTATAGTAAACTTTCATACCTGGTCGAACTCTTTGCGTATTATATATTGGCGCGGTGAAAAAAGGCACTTGATTCCATCCAACCATTGGAGTACAGTTATCTTCGGATAAGCAGGTTCTTTCACACAGCCACAGGGGGTAACGATGGGAAAGGACATTCGCGCGATCGAATTGAGGAAGATCAGTCCAAACCTTCGAACCATCTACTCGACCGACTGCATTGAAGAAACTGCGAGCGACATACGATGCCGCGGTCAACTGGAGCCTATCCTTATTTTTTTCGAAAACGACTCTTTTCGCATCCTGGACGGCGAGAAGCGCTACCGGGCTTGTAAGAAGCTCGGCATGAGAAGGATTCAAGCCGTCATCGCCGAAGTCGCGTAATCGGGCGAAAAGCAGTCCTGTCACTTTCACGCCGGAGTGTCCCCGCCATTTTGGGACCTTGCGGCCCTTTCCTATTGTCCGCATGGGGATTATTATTATCCCCATGGCAGAGGGCCAGAGGAATGGGCACGGCGCACCCGCCGCATTCATTGAACCGCTGGATTTTCCGGATTTGTAGGGAAAAGACTGACTGAGCATCCGACACGAATTCCTATATCAAAATCAGGTTTGCGCTGACAGCAATCTGTCTTTGGTGGAGCTATTCTCTTATCGTCAAGGGAAATGAGTGACGAAAGAGATTGACTTTCCCATCGACTTTTGACATATCAGCACCCTTCCGGCGCCCGGGTATTTCCCCTGCTCCCCAAGTGAGGTCGTTAACCTCGGCATGGGATATGCCCGGTAAAGCTCCGGAATTTTTTTTCATGAGAATATTCGGCAGGCCCCCGCATGTGCTGGATGGAGGCGTCTTAACCGCCTGGGGGAATTAGTCAAAGAAGGATGACATAGATGCACTTCGTATGCTGCCTCAAACAAGTGCCCGATACCGTGGAAGTCAAGATCGACCCCGAGACCAATACTCTGGTGCGGGCGGGCGTGGAGTCCATTTCCAATCCATACGATGTGGTGGCCGTGGAAGAGGCCGTGCGCCTCAAGGAACGCTACGGCGGGAAAGTCACCGCCCTTTCCATGGGACCGCCACAGGCCGACGCGGTCTTGCGACAGGCAATCGCGATGGGAGCCGACCAGGGCGTTCTGCTCTCCGACAGGGCGTTCGCGGGATCGGACACACTGGCTACCAGTTACACACTCAGCAAGGCAATCGAGACTCTGAGCAAGGAACTGCCCGTTGATGTGGTCCTGTGCGGAAAACAGGCCATCGACGGCGACACCGCTCAAACCGGACCCGGTATCGCAACGCGGCTCGATCTGAGCCTGTTCACCTATGTAATCGCGGTGGACTGGATCGATCCCGAGAAGAAACGCATCCAGGTTCGCCGCGCGGTCGAGGGCGGCACCGAGGTCATCACCGGACCACTTCCGGCCCTGCTCACCGTGGAACTCGACCTGGCGCAGCCCCGCAGGGCAAAGCTGCCCCAACTGGTCCATTCGCTGCGAGCCCCCATCACGGTCTGGAGCGGCAAGGAGATCTCGGCTTCTCCACAACTGTTGGGGATCAAGGGTTCTCCCACCTGGGTACGGGCGATCACGTCGCCGCCCGCCCGGCACGGCGGACCGAAGTTCGATGCGCAGCAGGGGACGCCGGCGGCGGTAACCGGAGCGGTACAGACATTGTTTAGCGACGAGGATTTTGCGGCAAAGTTCAAGGAAAAACGGGAGGCCTGAAAAACAATGGCCAAGAACACACGGGGAATCGAAGTTGCCGAAATCATATCGGATAAGTGTATCGCTTGCCAGATATGCATCGGGGAATGCCCGGTCGGCGCCATAGAGTTATCTTCCGAAGGCGTTGCGCGAGTCGATGCGGAGACCTGCGTCGGATGCGGAAAGTGCGCCGATAGCTGTCCGGTTGAGGCGGTCAAGTTCGAGAAAAAAAGGCGTAAGAAGGCCAAGGAGGAACCCAAAACCCAGGAGGTCAGCCTGGCCTCTTACCAGGGCGTGGCGGTCTTTATCGAAACGGTGCATGGCAAGGGCGCACAGGTTTCCTGGGAACTTGTAGGCAAGGCACGGCTTCTGGCGGAATCCTTGGGCGTAAGAGTAATGGGTTTCCTGCTGGGCAGCGGCGTCGAGTCCATAGCCGAGGAAGCCATAGCTTACGGGTGCGACGAGGTACACGCCATCAATGATCCGCTGCTCCTCCACTATAGATCGGCGGCCTACGGAAAGGCCCTCGCGGATCTTTGCAACGACGTGCATCCCGAAATACTCCTGATAGGCGCTACTCATCTGGGAAGAGACCTTGCCGGAGTCGTGGCGACCCGTCTTCAAACCGGCCTTACCGCCGACTGCACCGGACTGTTCATCGAGCAGGAAACACGGTTGCTTCTCATGACCCGCCCCACTTTCGGCGGCAACATCATGGCCACCATTTTCTGCCAGAATCATCGGCCCCAGCTTAGCACCGTTCGGCCCCGGGTGTTTAAGATGCCCGAGAAGGACATGGGCAGAAAAGGGGACATACGGGAACATTCGTGGGAACCTCCCGCGTTTGAGCTTCCCGAAATAGTGGAATTCATCGCGGCAAAATCGGGGAGCGAGGACATCGCCAAATATCCGGCGCTCGTCGTGGCGGGAAGGGGTGCATGCGACCCCGCCACTATGCCGATGCTCGAGGAACTGGCCAAACTGGTGGGTGGTGTGATCGCCTGCTCCCGGCCGGTCGTGGAATCGGGTCTGATGCCTTATGAGCGGCAGGTCGGCCAGACCGGCAAGACCGTCGCCCCCAGACTCTATATCGGCGTGGGGGTATCCGGAGCGGTGCAGCACCTTGTTGCCATTCAGGGAGCCGACAAAATCGTTGCCATCAACACCGACCCCAATGCCCCGATCTTTAAGGTTGCCGACGTGGGTATAGTCGGAAACTTCACCAAGATCGTTCCTGAGCTTATTGCTCAACTGAAGGCGAAACTTGGGACCAACGGTAAGCGGGAATCAGCATGAACGAGACTTTTGATGTAGTCATAGTGGGTGCCGGACCGGCAGGTATTTCAGCGGCCTGCGTTCTGGCTGATCGGGGTGTGAAGGTAATCGTGCTGGAAAGAGGCGAGTACCCGGGCGCCAAGAACATGTTCGGCGGCGTCCTGTACGGTCACGACCTGAAACAGGTCCTTCCCGATTACCTCGATAGAAAGTGCCCCATTGAGCGCAATATCGTGGAGTCGCGCATCTTTTATCTTTCCAAGGATGGGGGATTCAGCGTCGCATACCGCGATCGCGCCTTTTACGAGGACAGGCGCAACAATGTCTTTACCGTGGGCAGGGCCAAGTTCGACCGCTGGTATGCCGAGCAGGCAAAATTCAAAGGTGCCCTCATAGTCTGTTCCACGGTCGTGACGGACCTGCTCAGGGACAGTTCCGGCAGGGTAGTCGGGGTGAAAACCGACCGGGAAGATGGTGACCTGCATGCCAAGGTGGTTCTCCTCGCCGATGGCGTCAATTCGCCCCTTGCCGCGCGGACTGGATTCCGTCCCGAGGTAAGCTCGGAGCACGTTGCCCTGGCCGTGAAGGAAGTCATCGCGCTTCCCGAACAGGTCATCGAGGAACGCTTCGGGGTAGCGGACGGCAATGGCACGACCATAGAGATGCTTGGTGACATCACCCTGGGCATGAATGGGGTTGCCTTCCTCTATACCAACAGGAATTCAGTATCTCTAGGCATCGGGGCCAATCTCGCCGATTTTGCCCGTCGCAAGGCAAAACCCTACGAGATGATCGAAATGCTCAAGACGCATCCCATGGTCGCCCCTCTGATCAAAGACGGGAAATCGAAGGAGTACCTGGCCCACTGGCTGCCGGAGGGTGGCTACGACACCGTGCCGAAACTTTGCGGCGACGGGTTTCTGATCGCGGGCGATTCGGCCATGTTTTTTAACGCGCTGCACCGCGAGGGCTCGAACCTCGCCATGGCTTCCGGCAAGTTTGCGGCGGAGACCATTCTCGATGCGCTGAAAAGCGGAGATTTCTCCCGGCGCGGTCTTGAAGGATATGTCAGGCGGCTGCGGGAATCTTTCATACTCAAGGATTTGAAGAAGTATCGAAGATTTCCGTCTTTTATGGAAACCCATGAGGAACTGTTCACCAGCCTTCCACACCTGGCCGGACTGGCATCCCGCGAAATGCTGACGGTTAATGGAATGTCCAAGAAGGCGAAACAGGGCCTTATCTGGAAGGCAATTCGCGCTCAGATCCCGCCACTCCGGTTGCTTCGCATGGTTTGGGATGCATGGAGAAGCGTCTAATGAATGTCAAAATTGAAGACAAGCTTTTTCTGGATCGGTTCAATGTCGACGAGGAATCGCACCTGCGCCTCAAGGACGGATCGGTGTGCACCGACAGGTGCGAGGGGCAGCCATGCCTCTATATTTGTCCGGCCAACGTGTACAAGCTGGAGAAGGACCGCATCAGCATCGGCTACGAGGGATGCCTGGAATGCGGTTCCTGCCGGGTTGGCTGCCCTCATTTCAATATTGAGTGGCGCTTCCCGCGCGGTGGGTACGGGGTAAGGCACAAGTTCGGCTAGCACCGGCGGTACCTCGCCCGGTCGCTTCGAACAGCGGACTTTCCGTTCCCATCGGAGTACACGATTATCATATATACGTTCGGAACTACATGTGTTCGGAACGACAAATGCACCCGCTCATGCCCAGGTATTAACGCATGAGCGGGTGCTTTCGTCTGGTCACCGGGAGGCATCGAAGGGTGGAGCTGGCCAGGGCATGCATGGCTGATACCAGGCTGCGGTCAAGATGGTATCGAAAGATGCTCTCCAGAAACGCGGGCGCTACGCCCCCTTCGCCGCTGCGCGGCTCGTTGCGGCGCTCGGCCTCACGCGCTTGCGCATGAGCGGGTGCTTTCGTCTGGTCACCGGGAGGCATCGAAGGGTGGAGCTGGCCAGGGCATGCATGGCTGATACCATGCTGCGGTCAAGATGGTATCGAAAGGTGCTCTCCAGAAACGCGGGGCGCTATGCCCCCTTCGCCGCTGCGCGGCTCGTTGCGGCGCTCGGCCTCACGCGCTTGCGCATGAGCGCCTGGCGGAGCCTCGTGACAGGCGGGGGAATCATTCACCCGCTCTTCTGAGCTTGAAAGGCAACATCTTGAACGCAACTTCTATGAAGTGTCGCTACTCTGCTTCGCCATTCCATGTAAATGCGGGGTTTACTTCGCTGGGGATGACCGGGGGAGGGGAGACCTGGAACTGTTTCTCGCGAGGCGCCGAAGGACTCATACTATTTCGCGTTCAAGATGATACATCCCCCGGTTGCCCTGAGCAAGGTATCGAAGGGTAGAACGGGCCAATTTTCATCGGCGTCTTCACTCTCGGGGTTGATTTATCTTGACCGCAATTCGGTATCACGGCTGGCTCCGCACCGGCGGCGGCACAACAGCGCCGTGAAAAGAACTGAAGAGGGGTGGCCGCCGCGACACATCCCGGCGGCCACTTTATATTTACGCTTTTGAAGTCACCCAGATCCTGTCGGCGACCTTGCCGCCAAGGCTGATGACTTGTCTGCTTCTTGCCACTTGGGCAAGGCAGGAAGCGGAACCAATTCGGCGGACTTTCATCACCGAACCGAGTTGTATACCCATGGCTGCTATCCGCGCGCAAAGATCGTACTCTCCGCGAATCTTCACCACTTTCAAAGGCATGAGGCTGGGAGCCTGAGAAAGCGGAAAAGCCTTCTCATCCAAATCGCTCCCGTTGATTCCAAAAAAACCCTTCGCTTTCCTCTGTCTGGGCATGGTACTTCCCCCCTGTTGATAAACTGCCCGCCGATGCTCTCGGCAATGTTGTGACACCAGGCAACGTTCATGGCCAGTCGTTTGTCCCGGACCAGAAAGACTCCCGGATTCGTGACTCAATAAGCCGGCACGAGCGGGACTGACACAAAGCATTTATGAAAACAGCCTGGCATGTAGCCAAAATCAACTACAAACTCTTTCTTAATACTAATTTGCGTTCAAGAGGATATCCCCCCGTTCGCCCTGAGGTATCGAAGGGTAGAACGGGTCAATTCTGAACGGCATCTTCAATTTAGGGATAGACTCATCTTGAACGCAACTCCGTATAAGTTGACTGTATGATAGCGCGGCAGCAAACGGAAAGATGTCGGCAAGAACCTGATTTTCGTATAGGATTATCGCTTTCCATACGGTAGGCATTAATCCTACAAATCCGGAACCGGGGGTATTGGGGGCGCTACGATTCGATTAATCTGTCGAGGTAAAAGAAGGTATATATTTCGGGGTGTGTGATCCGTTATCCTGCAATTCGGAGTTTTATCGCATTCACCGGGAAGTCTTCTGTCTGAATTCAGGAAAGTTGCTGATTCGTAGCCACCCTGAATTCATCCTCGCACCCGAAAGCAATCCACTATACTGTTGAGTCTAGCTTATCATACTTTTTCGCGTTCAAAATGATACATCCCCGGTTCGCCCTGAGCGGGAGTAAACCCCGCATCCGCGTGGCAAGGCATTGCCGGGAAACAGCGCTGTGTCCGCTCGATTCCGGCCCGATCTCCCCTTCGACACGCTCAGGGCGAACGGGGGGAAGTTCCTGTTCCGGAGTGGCGTGACCCGGATCTCCAGCGGTTATGTAAGCCTTCGATATTACTCACTCTCAAAAGCTGTTTGTTGAGAGGCATCGAAGCATGAACGAGCCAATCTTCATCGGCACCTTCACTCTCGGGGTAGATTCATCCTGAGCGCAATTCGGTATCAGGCCTGCCGGGCGATTGCTATCGGCCTTCGGGTTGAAGTGTCGCAAAAGATTGGACCCATTTTCCACGAGCTTCTCGATCACGGGGGTGGCAACTTGCGCGCGCCAGGTTCCAGACTCCCGGGGATTGGGGGGCGGGCACGGCCGGCCGAATGCGCCGCAGAATTATTCCCACCTGTTACCGTCTCTTCTTTTCAGGTCGATGTATTCGATTCTCCCTCGCTCGTTTACAAAAGAGCTGAGCAGCCAACTCACCAGGCTGATTATGAGCGAACCGATCACCGCCGAGCCGAAGCCATAAACGGCGAAGCCGGGAACCAGTCCCGAAACCATCTTCAACAACACGGCGTTGATTACGAGCGTGAACAGTCCGAGGGTAAAGATGTTGATCGGAAGCGTGAGTATAAGCAGAATGGGGCGGAACAGGGCATTCAGGATGCCGAGGACGGCGGCGGCAAAAAAGGCGGAGAAAAACCCGCTCACATATATGCCGCTAACCAGGTAGGAAGTAATGATTATCGCAACCGTGAGCAGCAACCATCGCACTAGCAACCCATTCAACGGAATCCTCCCGGTCTTATACCGGGTTGCGTTCAGGATGACGTTCACCAGGGTGTCCATGGGTGAACAGCAACATTCAAGCCGCGCCACTTCTCAAAAAACAACTCATTCCGGTTCGTGATGAACACTCATCCGAAACCGGACGGAAAAGCCGGCTTTCTGAACGCAACTCCGTATGAGAACCTTCTGTAAAGTCATATTCGGGTTAAAGCAGCAAAGCGTTCTGTCGCATATTAGCATAATCGGGATGAGCCGCCATAAAAAAGGCATTTATGTACCGGGTTCCCCACCTGAATGGGGAAACCTTCCATAAATGCCTGAATTCGAACTCTTCCCGATTTTGCTCATGAAAAACCGGGACGCGCATACAACTTTTCTTGAGGGGAATGCCGCCAGGTCCGTGTCCAGTGTTTGCCTTCAGCGAACCGAGTTACCCGCCCGTACTATCGGGTTCTTTTGCGGAGCCTGATCTGGTTGCTTTTCTGCTCTGCCTGTTTTCCGTCAGCTTCCGGGGGAGTATCCTGCGCCACCAGCTTATTCTGTCTTCTTTCCTCAAGGAATTTCGTGAGATTGGCGGGCAGTCCCCTCTTTTTTGCGATTTTGCTCCGGACCCTGGTCAATGATTTCGCGGAAAGAGGCGTTCTCATGGTAAACCCATATTTGTGCCTGTACTCACGCGGAGTCAGCCCATGAGAACTCAGATGCCTGGCGGTCAACTGGCGCATTTCTTTCCCGCATTCAAGACAGATGACCTTGTCATTTTGAATGGAGTTCGCCGGCGTGATGTCAGGGCCCGCCTTTGACTCCTGGGGGCTTTCATTAGCCGCCTGTTCCTCGATATCAATCCCCCCCACCTCCGATTTCTGCATCTCCTGGAGGGTCTTGAAAACCTCACGCAGGGACGTTGCGATTTCATTACCGGACATGGGACTCATTGCTACTTGTGTCTTGACGATTTCGGAGGCGATTTCGATCAATTTTTTTTCCATCACTGTTTCCTTCGGTTAAGAAAATCACATTCCAAGAAGATGAGCATCTCCTAAAGTGATTTTGTGAAATGTGCGACTCCCCGTGCACTGCAATGCAAAACCCGTTCCATCATACATTTTATCCTGACTCGCGTTCGAAAACTCGTGAGGCCGGGGCTGTTTCGCCCGGGCGAACCTTGTCTCGAACGCAAGGGTAAAATCCTCCTCACTTCCGGCATCGGGGTAGAGTACAAGAAGCCCGTAATCCGTTCAGGATGCTGGAGCGCAATTCCATTCATTCCCTTATACCAATTCGCGCTCAAGATGGGACATTCCCTCCCTTTCGTGCTGAGCGGGAGTAAGCCCCGCATTCGCGCGGCAAGGCGTAGCCAGGAAACAGCGCTGTGTCCGCTCGATTCCGGCCCTTTCCACCCTCCGACACGCTCAAGGCGAACGGGGGAAGTTCCTGTTCCGGAATGGCGTGACCCGGATCTCCACCGGTTATGTAAGCCTTCGATATTGCTCACTCTCAAAAGCTGTTTCTTGAGAGGCATCGAAGCATGAACGGGCCAATTCCGATCGGCATCTTCATTTTCAGGGTAGATTCATCTTGAACGCAACATCGTATTAAACCACACATCCGGGAAACAGTTATACAATCCAGTGGTCAGGCCAAAGCACGGCTATAAGGGCGCTGAGAATTGCCACCAGCAATATAACAAGCCCCTTGCATCAAATTAAAGAACCGTTATTCGGCGTGAAAGCTGAACGCCAAGACTCGGCGGCACCTGGTTCACAGGCTGCCGGCACTTTTATATTACTCCCTTCCTCGCGGAATAGAGCATCCCTGCTACCGGAGCTGCCGGTCTAAAATCAAGAAGGCCGGCCCATTTTCCGGTTCGCCAAGTGTAATGACAAATTGTGGAGAAAATATGGAGAAACATCGAAGATTTTAAGAATCGAAATATTATTTCACAAGTAAACCATACAGTGTAATCAGGAATGAGTCAAAGAGATTGAAAACCACTACGTTGATCTCGGCGCCCAAGAGCTTGAATTTGAATTCGACCCGCTCCCGATATCTATACGTTCACCTGCTTGCACCATGGACTGCTTACATAACCGGCCTCCGAAACCGAGCATCCCGGATATCGTCTCGAATGCGAATGCATGAATTCCGAGTGATACCCGGAGCCGGAACACTCAAGGATCGCAGCACGTGAATAACAATACTGAACTACTTACCGTATCGTTTTCTCAGTTACCAAGCATCAAGTACACGGATGGTTACATTGATGCCTGGTCGCATACCGGGCTTAAGGCCCCGTTGTTTTGCGACTTGGACGCCGCGCCTGCTATCTTGCTGTCCTCAAAAACTGCGGAATTTCGGAATCATCGGCCGGGTATATCCGGCACACGTTAAACCGCAGTGACCATGAGCCCATTTCCGGCCCGCATACCGCGTCCCCGTCTTCAGTCAGAATATTGATGTTTGAAAACCACACTCCAAACAGGGACGGCTCTGATTCAGGCATCTCCGGGTACCACCAGTCGAAGTCGGCATGAACGACACGTGGATCGATGCCGTCGAAAGCCCTGCATTTCTGCATGACCCGGCCCTTCGCATTCTCGATCCATACCCACTGGCCATCCGATATTCCAAGGCTCCGGCATGTCTGGGGATGGATCTCCACGACCGGGAAAGGATAACGCTTGCGGATGAGCGAAACCTGGCGCCAGTCGGTGTGCATATATTCCACTCGACGCGCTCCGTTGATGAGTATCAGGGGGTATTCGGCGGACAAGTCCGGCCGGCTCACGGGGGAGATCGGTTCTTCATGATAATCGGGCAGGGGATCATAGCCGAACTTCTCCAGGAGCGTGGAATAGAGTTCCACCTTCCCGGAAGGGGTCGCGAAGCCGATTTTTTCGTACTGCCTGTATTGAGGAGGGTTGAGGACCTGGCGCGTCCTGGTCCGGGCAAAATCGTCGAACGTGATCCCGAGGGGCTTGAAGCGGTAGTCCATCATTTCACCGGAATCCCGCCAGGGCCAGAATTCAGCCTGTCCGAGCCGGATACCCAGACCGCGCCAGAACATGTGTTCATCACGCCTGTCGTATTCTCCCGGCACACTCGCCGGCACGACCGCCCGGCTGGCCGCCAGTGTTCGTGCAAGTCCGAGGTAGGAGTAGGCTTGCGGCTTTTCGAGCCAGCCGGCCGCGGGCAGGACGTAGTCCGCCAGGGCCGTGGTGGGTGTCTTCACGGTGTCCATGACAACGAGGAGGTCGAGTGCCCTGAGAGCGCTCAGGACCCTGCGGGTATCCGCATGGGACACCATGGGGTTTGCGCCTACGCAGAAAAGTCCGCGTATCGGATAGGGTTTTCCCGTCAGGACCGCGCTGTAAAGACTTGGTGCGTGGCCCTGTCCCAGGTACCACATCGGCGGCTCCGCCCGGCTGCCCCACGTGCGCATGGTCAATGCCTCGAGTTCCGTGTGCACCGGCCATCCGTGAAACTTGAACCGGTCCGTCCCGATCTGCTTTTCCTTCTGGGAAAGCGGCAGATGGTCGGTCAGCTCCATTTCGCGCTCGGAAATATACAATGGATGCGGCCCCGGCAGTTCATCTCCGCCCTCCACGTCGATGTTGCCCGTCAGGGCCGCCAGGATCCACCTTGCATGTATGACCGGGACCGCGTTGGCCTGCTGTTCGACGCCCATTCCCTCCACGAAAGCTCCGGGGCGGGAGGCGGCATACAGCCTGGCCGCATCCCGGATGAGCCGGGCCGGGACCCAGGTTATCTTCTCGGCATCCTCCAGGTTGAACCGGTCGGCCCTGCGCTTGAGTTCCTCGAATCCGAAGCACCACTTCGCGACGAACTCGCGATCGTACAGATTTTCTTCAATGATAACGCGAATCATGGCCATCAGGAGGAAGGCATCGGTCCCCGGGCGCAGTTGCAGCCATATGTCGGCCCGCTCGGACGTCTCGGTCTTCCTCGGGTCGATCACCAGGAGTTTGGCGCCGTTTTCGATTGCCTTTTGACTGATATTGTAGATGATCGGGCGGCCGACGAAGGTGTTGCATCCGAGCAGGACAATACAGCGGGTGGCCGGCGAAACGCTGAACGCGGGGTACCACCCCACGACGGCGCGGGCCACATTGACCCTGGGACCCATGCAGATGGGCGACGGCCCGACGTAGTTGGGACTGCCCCAAAGGTTCATAAACCGAGTGCCGTACTCGAACTGGGTCCAACTGTCACCGCTGAGAAGGCCGACAGCCTCGGGGGAGTATTGTTCCCGCATCGATGTCAGCCGTTGCGCTATTTCGTCCCAGGCCTGGTCCCAGCCAATGGTTTCCCACTTCCCACTGCCTCGCGCACCCGACCTTTTCAGCGGGAACTTGAGGCGGTTCGGGTGATAAAACCACTCTACCGCAGCCGCGCGCCGCAGACACCCGACCCTCTGGGCGCCAGTGGTCCTTTCGCCCAGGGAATGGTCGAGGGTGAGGCGCACCAACCGCTGGTCATCGACATGGGCGAGAACGTTACAGCGCCCCTTGCACCACTGACAGATCGCTTGCCGTTTATCCAGCATCTGAACTGATCCCTGTTCGCGGACGGCCGTTCACCATGACGGGTTTATAGCCTGGCGCCGGCGGGAGCGCGAAAGTACGAAGGGCGTCATCCGCCGCGAAGGAAGGGGGTCCTTCGCGGCGGACGGGGAAACGGATATATTCGCCCTCCGCTGCCACTCACCAAATGGCCCTTTTCCCCCTTGGGCCGAAACTCACTTCCTCTCGCGCCAATATTGCGTGAGCGCGGAATCATCTCCCGTTCGTGCCGAGAGAAGTAAACCCCGCATTTGCGTGGTAAAGCACAGCCACAAAAACAGTACGGTAGGTTGGGGTGAGCGATAGCGAACCCCAACACCCAGACCTGCCCCCGTTCGCCGAAGTTATACTCGCCTTGGATTTACACACATCCACCCGAATTCCGATCCAGGGGAAAATGTTGGGGTTCGCTCCGCTCACCCCAACCTACAAGGCTACAAGGCTACAAGGCTCCACGCTTTTGGCGAAGCGCAAAAAGAGCACACATTAGCCGCTCATTACGCAACCGGGAATTTCCGGAACCTGGCGGTGCCGTCCCGTTTAACCTGGCCCACCAGACCATATTCCCATTCGAAGTACTCCCTCTTCAAATGATCCAGGGCATCCGGGTGCATGTAGGGCATATACCAGGCATCGTCCTCTTCGCTGATGGCCTGCTCCATGCCGTTCACCGTCGCTCCCCCGACTGCCGTCCAGCCCGCCGTTCCCCCTTGCAGGACAAGGACGTTGGCCCGGAAGCCGGACTTTTTCAAGTCTCTTGCCGCGAGATGAGCCAGGACTCCATCCTCCGACGTCACTACGAGCGTCTGGACCTCCGGAAGCTTCGAAACATCCACCGGCAATCGTGACCGTATCCCCCACCACGCGCCTGGAATATGGTTTTGCTTGTGGTACGCACTGGACGCAACATCCAGGACGGCGATCCCACTCCCGGCGCCCGCCAGCATATCCCCGAGTTCCCGGGCCGTCACGGCGCCCTGCGGCTCCAGTCCGAGAACGTGCGGTTTATACGGGGCCTGGGTCTGGGGCAGTCCGCTAATCCCGTTTTCGAGGACGTAGACATCCTCCCAGCCCATTTGGATCATCCAGGATGCGGTCATGATCGCGCGCACTTCCGTATCATCCAGGAGCACCATCCGTGCATTGAAAACACTGACATATTCGTCCGTCGCCTGGACGAGTTGGCCACCCTGGGCATTGCGGGAACCTTCGAAATGCCCCTCGGCGTACTCCTCGGGCAAACGCACGTCGAATACGTACGTTGTCCTTTTCTCGCCTTCCTCCATCCATTTCTTCAGGGTGGCGGCGTTGACCTTGCGCACTCCAAAACGTTTGGCCACCCTCTCCGCGCACTGCTTTGCCTTCGCAAGCCCCTTGGGGGTCGGGGGAGAAGCCGCGCGCGTCTGTCCGTATTCCAGGCTGAAGCCGGCAAGCTGCCAGCCCATGGTGCCGTTTTTGAGCGCCGCCACGGGGTTGGGAATGCCCGCGTTCACCAGGGACTGGGCTCCGATTATGCTCCGCGTACGCCCGGCGCAGTTGACTATCACCTGTGCTTTCTCATCGGGCGTTACATCGTGAACCCGATAGGCCAGCTCGGCCCCGGGCGCGCTGATACTTCCCGGGATTGTCATCCGGTGATATTCGTTCTTGGGCCGGCTATCGAGAATAACCTGCTTTTCCCCCCGGTTCAGCCGCTCGTGTTCATCCTCCGCCGTCACAAAGGGGGTGTTGTATTCAACCGCGACCCACTCCCCAAAAGCCTTGCTGTAGGAACCGTTGCCCGAAAAGAACTCGAAACCGGCCTCTCGGCAGGCGGACAGGCCGCCCGTGAGAATAGCGACATCGGTATAGCCCAGTTCCTTCAGCCGCTCCCATGCTCTCTCGGCAAGTTGGTATTGGTCGGAAGGGCCTTCGCCGATAAGTACGATCCGGGTCGCCAGCCTGGGCACGAGATCGCCGATGACCATCTCCAGTTGCCCCAGAGGCACGCACGTGGATAATAACACGTGCCCCTTTGAATACGGGTTTCGCTCCCTCACGTCCAGCAGCGCGAACTCGATATCGCTTTTCAGCAAGTCCACAAGCTTAGGTACAGATATGAATTGCATGTGTGCCCCGTCTCTAGTGAGAGTATACTCCCTTGGTAACTCCCGTGTTCACCAGTGCCCTTATGTTCTCGGTGGGAGTACCTATGGGAACCGTGCAGTCCGCGGACAGGAAATACCCGCCGCCCTTGGCTGCCTTGGTTATGCATGAGGCTGCCTCGGCCTCGACCTGCTCGGGAGTACCCTGAAGCATTGTCGACACGGCCCTGACATTGCCCATGATGGTAATCTTCGAGCCCCAGTCCTTCTTGAACTGCTCCAGTTCCACCTTGTCCACATGGAGAATATCGACGTTCTCCTCGGTCACCAGATCGAAACGGTCATTCCAGTTTCCGCATGTGTGGAACATGACCTTGACATCCTTGTGCGCCTTGATATCGCCGAAGAGGCGCTTCGTGTAGGGATGCGAGAATTCCTTGTAGTGGGAATACCTTATGCAGTCATTGTTGGCCACCGGATTGGAGGTGCAGATGATATCCGCGCCCGCGTCCGCGAGCGCTTTCCCATACTGTGTGAGCGGGCCGATGACCGTTTCGAGCAGTTCCTTGACGAAGCCCGGATCGCGCAGGATATCCAGGTAGAGCTGGCTGGAGCCTCTCAACATACAAGCCGTTCTGAAAGGAGCGGAAACCCAGGCGAAGATGGGGATGTCGGGCCCCAGCCTTTTTCTCAGCCCCCGTACCACGTTGAGCAGAAATGGCATCCGGCCGTCTTTTTGCGGGTCCATTTTCGTCTTGAGCTTTCCGATGTCCGCCTTGTTCTTGAGTAGCGGCTCGGGTACCCATGGAGCATCATTGTCGGGGAATTCGATATGCGCCCCGAGCATCTCATCCACGGCCGGCGTGCACCAGATGTCGAAAGCGGCGTCGAGGTTGAAGTCCTCGATCAATTTTGCCTGGGCCTCCACATAACGGTTTCCGTCAGCCCATATGTCGGCGAAAGTATAGCCTGAATGTTTTATAGCGATCTCTCTTGAGGCCGGGACGATAGGCACCCGGTCCGGTTCACGATGGGAAATGGCCTCGAAGACTCTTTCCCGGGAAGTCATTTGCTGTTTGCTGGACATCTGATTTCTCCTTGATTGATACGAATTTGCTTTCAGGCGGCGGCGCCGGCCCGTTCATGCCTCGAAACCTCGGCATGAACGGGCAGACCAAGCGCTCTTTTTGAGAGGTACCCGGGCGTGAACGGAAATTCTCGCCCTTTGATACCCCGGAATTAACGTCATCCTGAACGCAACCCGGTATGAGAACAAACTCCCGCCGGATCTTCCGGCCGGTGGATTATCACGTGCTCCGGCCAGCCTCCCGGCAAATGCCGCCGCCGCGAGGCTTACCATTCAATACGGATACCGAATTCTAGTTCATGCGGACCACGCCTATCCCGTCCGTTCCAGTCGATACCTCGGGGCGAACGGGAAGTGCGCCTCCTGACCCGCGACAGTGCGAAAGCTTTTCAGGACCCCATTTTCTTGATGTAATCGACTCCGACCACCGCGTTTTCCGCATAACAGTCCGCGCCAATCTGATCGGAAAACATCTGATTAAGGGGTGCGCCGCCGACGAGGACCTTGACCTTATCTCTCAGACCTTCCTCTTTCAGCAGGTCGATCACCTTTTTCATCTCCTGCATGGTCGTCGTAAGCATGGCGCTCATCCCCAACGCCTGCGGCTTCTTTTCCTTTACCGTTTCGATGAAGGTCTTTTCGGAAACATCCATTCCAAGATCAATGACATCAAAACCGGCACCCTCCATGAGGATTATGACTATATTCTTCCCAACATCATGCAGGTCGCCCTTCACGGTCCCGATAACGAACAGGCCTGCCTTGCCGGACGCATTTCCGACCAGGAGGGGCTTGAGTATATTAACGGAAGCCTTCATGGTTTCCGCGGCGAGCAACACCTCGGGAATCCACATCTCTTGAGCCTTGAACCTTTGCCCTACTACATTCATCCCGGCGAGCAGCCCTTCATTGATTATCCGGAGCGGCTCGTATTTTTGTTCTATCGCATCCCGAGTAAGCTGTTCGATGTCGTCCAGTTTGCCTTCAATGACTGCCTCGCTAAAATTCTTCAACAAATCCATTCTGACCTCCTGTTAGTCCTGTCCCATCTACAACAAACCGTCACCACTCACCTGTATTTTGCATCCCTGAAATGCAGTTTCTGTTGATCAGCGGCTTGCGGCCGGGTTGTTTTCTTTTTTATTGGCCTGAACGAATAACGGTCATTTAACTTAGGTTCAATCGCCGGGGACCATATCCTGAAAAGCGAAGTCCCGGTGCATCTGGTCCCATTTGTCTATATACTGGGCGGATTCTTCAATGTGCGCGCGCATGAGCCTTTCGGCCGTCTCCGCATCCCGCCTTTCGAATATGTCCACCAGTTGGAGATGCTCTGACAGAGCCGTCTGCAAACGGGGAAGGAAAGCCGAGGTCCTGAAGCGGATGAGGCGCATGTGATCGAATAGAGTCTTCGCCATGCTTATCAAGGTGCGGTTATCACTACGCTCGAGGATGAATTCATGGAACTTGATGTTGGCCAATGAGAACTCGTAGCGTTTGTTCTCCAGGGGAGAATCGATAAAAGGAGTGAAGACCTCGCGCATCACCTGGAAATCGCCTGGGTTGAATTTGGAGGTGGCAAGGCGGGCCGCCATGCCTTCCAGTGTCGCGCGTACCAGAAGGATGGAAAGAGTCTCCTTCTTATCCTTTTTGGCAATGAATACGCCCTTGTAGGGCACCACTTCCAGGAAGCCTTCCGCGGCGAGGCGGTTCATGGCTTCCCGAACCGGAGTTCGGCTCACGTTGAGGCTTTTGACCAGTTGCTTCTCGTCCAGCCTGCTTCCGGGAGACATCTGCCTCAAGTCGGCGGTCAGAATGAACTCTTTAATGGCTTCATAGGCCACTTCGCTGAGACGCAAATGTGAGTCGATAGGTCTTGGTTTCATTGTCTATTCTTTGCCCCGGTTATAGGGTCAGCTCCATTGATGGATCAGATACCGAGATAAGCCTTGGTAAGGCGTTCGTCCTTCAACAATTGCTGCCCGGTACCCTCCAGTACGAGAAAGCCGTTCTCGATCACATAGCAATAATCCGCTATGGACAGAGCGTGTTGAACGTTCTGTTCTATAAGCAGCACGGTCGTTCCCTGAGAACGGATGCTGCCGATAAGTTCAAAGATTTTTTCCACGAAAAGAGGCGCCAGTCCCAGGGTGGGTTCATCGAGCATGAGCAGCTTGGGCTCCGCCATGAGGCCGCGCCCCACTGCCAGCATTTGCTGCTCACCGCCGGACAAAGACCCGGCCAACTGCTTCCGGCGCTCCTTTAGAATCGGGAGAAGATCGAGTACGCGCGCGAGGTTCTCCTGTCTGTGGGACCGTGGTTCGGGCTTGTAACACCCCATTTCCAGGTTCTCCATGACGGTCATGAAAGGAAATACTCTCCGGCCTTCCGGAACCTGCACAAGACCAAGGCCCACAATCCGATGAGCGGGGAGCTGGTCGATCCGCTGCCCCGCGAACTCGATCTGCCCCGCCTTCTGATTGATGATTCCCGAAATGCAGTTGAGGGTGGTACTCTTGCCCGCCGCATTGGCGCCGACCAAGGTCACCATCTGGCCCTCGTCCACCTCGATGGAAACACCGTGAAGGACCTCGACATCGCCAAAATGAGAATACAGATTCTTTACGCTAAGCATCACAGGGCTCCCCTCATGCTTCAGTGGACGGGAGGCGGTCCGGAAGCCTCCGGTTCCGTTGCCTGACACTCATCCCGGTTTGCATACGTCTCGCCAAGGTAGGCTTCGATCACCCGCCGATCCCTGCGAATCTCATCAGGCGTCCCGCTCGAGATCTGTTCCCCATGGTGGAGAACCACCACGCGCTGGCACAGGCACATAACCGCCGACATGACATGCTCGATCATTACCACCCCGATGCCCGAGGAATGAATCCGGGCGATGGTGGCTGACATCTCCTGCACCTCCGGCATGCTCAGGCCGCCCATGACCTCGTCCAAAAGCAGCATTCTCGGTTTGGTGGCAAGCGCGCGGGCCAGTTCCAGCTTCTTCCGAAGCCCCACGGGGAGCCCCTGGGCAAGATCGCCCGCCCTCTCATGAAGCCCCACCTGATCCAGTGCCCATTCCGACACGGCGCGGGCCTTTTTCATGTCCTTCCCGTGGCAGAGCGCCCCCACCATCGCGTTGTCCAGCAGGCTCAAATGGCCGAAAGGCCGCGTCAGCTGGAACGTACGGCAAAGACCCAGTCTGGTAATGCGATGGGGTTTCCACCCGGTGAGTTCCTGGCCGTCGAAGACCACCCGCCCCTCCGAGGGGGCATAATACCCGGTGATCACATTGAACAGGGTCGTCTTCCCCGCGCCGTTTGGACCGATGAGACCCACCAGTTCATCCTCGCCGATCCGAAGCTCGATATCCCTCACGGCGACCAGGCCGCCGAACCGCATAGTGAGCCTGTTCGTTTCAAGCAACATGAGACCCCTCCCGCGCCACGGATGCAGAGTTAGATCGCGACGATAATTTTCGTATCCAGCCACCGACCTCCACGGAGATTCCCTTGGGCATAAAGAGCACGACTACCACGAGGAGCACCCCGTAAACCAGCATGCTGATCCCGCTTGCCGCCGTTCCCAAAGCCGCCCGCAGGAATATCTGAAGCGGGGTGATGAGTGTGGCGCCCAAAATCGGGCCTATGGCCGTTCCCATGCCTCCGATGATCGCGAAGAGGGCGAATTGGGTGGAGAGGTCCAGCGACGTGACGAAACCGGGCTCCAGCCATAGAAAGTATTGGCCGAAAAGCGAGCCGCCCATTGCCGTCAGGGCCGCGCTCAGGGATATCGAAACAAGCTTTGCGCGCAACGTGTTCACACCGAGGGCTTCAGCCGCGTCTTCATCCTCGCGCAGCGCCGAGAGTTGGTAACCGAGGGCGCTTCGTTCGAGCCACCGGGAGATGAAGTACACCAGCAGCATCAGCGCGCAGAAGATGTAGACCCACACCAGCTTGCTCGAGAAAGTCAAGGTCCAAAAGCCCGGTTTGAAAGGAATCAGAAGTCCCTCGGACCCGCCGGTGGTTGACCGGAGGTAGATAGCCATGATTTCGATCAACTGGCCGAACGCAATGGTGCAGAGGGCAAAGAACTTGCCCTTGAGCCGCAGGGTAACGATACCAATGAATAGCGCCAGGAGCACCGCGAGGGCCATCCCCGCGATCATCCCCAGCCAGGGCGTAACCCCCAGACGTACATAGAGCAGCCCCGAAGTGTAGGCACCTACTCCGAAAAAAGCGGCATGCCCCAGGGAAAACTTGCCAGCGTAGCCACCCACTATGTTCCAGGCCCCGGCCATCGCGCTCCAGAGAAAAATGAGCGCCAGAATTTCCCTGTAATAGGGATGGTCGACAACTATGGGCACGATTATCAGCGCGGCCAGCGCGATCCAGCCCCAATTCCCGCGCAGGAGGGCTCCCGCGCGATTTTTCGCGCGAGCGGAACCGGCTTGCGAAGCAGTTGTTTCCCGCACCTGATCTTTCATTTCAGTCCCACCTCCTCCGCGCCGCGTTGACCAAGAAGTCCCGTGGGCCGGAACACGAGGACCATGATGAAGACCACGAAATAGACAGCCTGTTTCAGGGCCGCATCGATGAAAAAGCCGCTGAGTGTTTCGACAAGGCCGATCAGCAATCCTCCCAGAAGAGCCCCCGTCATGCTGCCCATGCCGCCCAGAACCACAACCACGAAGGAAGCAAGCCCGAAGTTGGTGCCCACCGAGGGGAATATCGGATAGGCGGGGGCCAGCAGCGCCCCGGCAATGCCGACGAGCGCGGACCCGAGTGCGAATGTCATCAGGTATACTTTATTGATGTCGATTCCCATCAGTTGGGCGGCGGTCCGATCCTGGACCGTGGCCCGGATCGCCTTGCCGGGATACGTCCATGCCACGAAGGCAAAAAGGGCGAGAGCGATCATGATGGCCGCCACGGAAGCTATCAACAGCGGATAGCTGACCTGGATACCGGCGAACTTGAGAACGGCGGACGCCTCGGGTGTCCGGATTGTTCTGAAATCACCCGACCAGAGCACCAGGGCGACGTTCTGCATGATCAGGCCCAGACCCACGGTGGCGAATATCTGTACAACCATGGGGGAGCCGACGGTGCGTTTAATGATGAGAACATAGATAACGGCGCCGAAGACAAAGAGCAGCAAAGCCACGAGAGGAGCCGTCACATACGTGGACAAGCCGGTAAACTCCAGGATCCAGTAAGCCGCGAACATGGCGAACATGAGGAACTCGCCGTGCGCGAAGTTGACGATCCTCATCACTCCGAAGATCAGTGTCAGCCCGATGGATATCAGGGCATATACGCCGCCGATGAGAAGGCCGGAAATCACGAGCTGAATGAATAGGGTACTATCCAAATCACACCTGCCTGTATGATTGATTGTTCCAACTTATGTCCCGTGCTGCTGAACCGCTCAAGATCACGGGGGTCTGGCGCCATTTCAGCGAATGCGTCCCGCCCCGGTGCGGGTATACACCCCCCTTGCGCCGGTTTCCCTCGGGATGCCGACGCAGGGGAATTCCGCGCAGCCGGGACCGCGAGGTGTTGTCATCCCGGTGGAAGCCGGCCCGGTCCTCTTGACCTTCATCGATAAAAGTGAAGCAGAGCGCCGATGGCGGACTTTCACCGGGGTAACATTCGGTTCTATCCGAACACGGGGAAAAGCACGGGAACCTCTATACGGTCCGGCTTGCCCAAGGCGGCAGAGGAACCATCGTGGGTTCCTTGTTGCCGTATTTCTCCGGCCAGACGACCTCGACCTTGCCATCCTGCCATTGCAGAACCACGGCAAAGGAACGGGCATTTCGTCCGCCGTCTTCCTGGTCGTGGGGAATAAACTTCACACCGCAGCCATTTGCCATTGTCCCGTCAGGCAGGTCCAAAGACATGGCGGCTTCTTTCACTTTGTCGGGTTCGAGCTTGGATACCTTGGGAAGAACATGCTGGAACAGCACCATCGATCCCGCGAAAGCCAGGTAGGCGTTCCCTGTCGGGCGGCTCCCCTTGGCCTTCTGGAACCGCTGGATGAACTCTTTCTGCAAATCCGCGGCTTCCTTGCTCAAAGCCTTGGCATTAACGTCGGTGGGGAAGTCCGAGCTGAACACGCCATTGGCGGACCCACCCAGGTTCTGGGCAAAGTTCGGCACTCCCCAGCCGCCCGATGTGGCCACAACCGCCTTCACATTGAGGTCCAGGTCGCGGACCTGTTTCCAGAACAGCACCGCGTCGCTGCCGATTCCCGCGACCAGCAGGACGTCGGGGGCGCTGGCCTTCAATTTCAGGATTACGGGTGAAAGGTCGGTGGATTTTGCGCTGTAGCCTTCATTGGCAACAATTTTGAGGCCGTTCTTTTCGGCAAAGGTCGTGATTCCCTTGCCCACCGAGGAACCGTAGGTGCCATCTTCCCAGGCGATCCCCACCTTCAAATCCTTGGGGTCCATGCCCAGCTTCGGCGCGAGGTATTTGGCGGCGAATGTGGACGCCCCTCCACCGGTCCCGGTTGCGTTGATGTTCGTTTTGAAGAGGTACTTGAAGCCGCGGCGTGTGATGTCATCCGCAACCCCGTGGTTCTCCCAGAAGATGATCCCGTTGCGTTCGGCAACGGCGCTTGCGGTAAAAGCGATCGCCGAGGAAAAACTGCCGATGACCAGTTTCAGTCCCTCCCGGGAGATAAGGCGATTCATCTCATTGGTCGCGGCGGTCTGATCGGGAGCATCGGCCTTCACGAAAGCGATCTTTTTGCCGTTGATGCCACCCCGCTCATTGATGATTTCCCGCGCGATGTCGGTTCCCGTGAAACTTTCGTTCCCTCCAAAGGCCATGTTCCCGGTAAGCGGGAAAATGGTTCCCAGGCGGATCTCATCATCCGCCGCCAGCGCGGACCCCACGAAATGGGGGCCCAGAGCGGCAATGGCGGATGCCTTGATCGCCCCGGAGAGGACTTGCCTTCTCGTGTACTGATGAGCCTTTAAGATTTCCCTGATACCACCTTGTTTCTCCCTACCCATTGTGCCTCCTCTCGGAAATTAGCTTTTCTCCACGGTCAAACTAAAATTTCAGGGGCAAAATACGGATGCACATCTGAATATTGTATATTGTATACAATGTCAAGAGAAATTTTTTACTACCCCCATCAAACACAGGCCCGGTTTGACTTTGAACCGCTCCGAGAGGTCCAGAAACCGCGTTCTCCCGCTCGTTCGGGAAAAATCCCGCCGAATCCCCGCGTGTCCACCGGAAAATTCATATCGGCCCCCGAACCTTCCGCCGGCACTGCCTCATTCGCTTCACCGCCACCTGGTCGTGACTCACGCCTCAACATGGAAAGGCTGCAGAACTTACTCAACAATATCAAGCGTGGGTTCATCCACTGGTCCACTGTCACGAAAAAGTCTACCGGCGAAACATTGTCCTACAATTACAACAGTGAATCATTTTGAAACATTGCGTCTGGTCTCGAATTTTACTGTTCTCATATCCTTTCTATTTCAGTATGAAATATGAAATCATAGGAATATTAATGAAAAATTCTCTTTCCTTCTCCATCCGTTATTGGTAAATAAATTACATTCAAATTCTGAGTTTGGATGAGACATGAAAATCGAAGCACCGCAAACAAAATGATCCGGAACGATTGCTCATCATCCCGCGATCTCCATTTGAATTATACGAAATAATTAATAAATTTTTAGTCAAGCTTCTCGGGGAAATTTGATGCTGCTCCGCACTAATCGGTTTGCCGCCTTCTCGTTAATTTTCGTACCTTCTCTGACGCTCCTGAGTATGTTCGCCTATCAATGGCTGAAGCACGTCTTTACACCGGACATGAGCCTCTGGGAATCGCACATCTATACGAATCTTTTTGTCACGGTTGCCGTGACCATTGTCGCTTTTCTCCTGACCCGGTATCTCGAAATGAGTTCCTTGCTTGCCTCCATCGCGGAATCATCCGTTGACGGCATTGTCGGCACCTCGATCGACGGGACCGTGCTTGCATGGAACAGGGGCGCGGAAAAGATTTACGGCTTCAGTGCCGATGAGATAGTCGGAAAGTCCCTGTCGCTCATTATTCCTCCGGAAAGACCGGACGAAGTGTCATCCCTGCTGAAAAAAATCGTGCGCGCGGAAAGAATCGACCGGCATGAGACCGTTCGCATCCGGAAGGATGGCAGGCGGATTTATGTATCGCTAACCGCGTCACCTATTCTTGATCCGGCGGGAGGCATCATCGGAGCTTCAACCACCGTGCGCGATATAACCAAGAGGAAGATGGCGGAAGATGCCCTGCGCGACAGCAAGGCCGCCCTGGCGCGCGCGCAGGCCTTTTCATTGATAATGTTTGCCCACGTCGGGCTGGACGGGCGATGGCTGAAGGTGCCCGAGTCATTGTGCGGACTGCTCGGCTTCTCCGAAGAGGAGATGCTCCGGGCACGGTTTGACGACATCACCCACCTCGATGATATCGACCGGGAATTGCATCTGCGCCAATGCCTCGCGAGCGGTGCGATGAAGTCAGCCGAGCTGGAAAAACGTTGTTCGACCCGCGACGGTACGGTTGTCTGGCTTGACGTCAACTATTCCATGGTGCTGGATGCCCAGGGGAAGCCCGGTCACTTTCTCGTCTACCTGCGTGACATAACCAAACGAAAGAAAGCGGAAGAGGAGGTTATACTCTACCACTCCCACCTGGAAGAACTGGTGGAAAGCCGCACCAGGGCTTTGACCGAAGCGAACGAACACCTCCGGAACGAAATCCTCGAACGCCGCAGGGCTGAACAATCGCTTCGGGAGAGTTCCGATAAGTTCAAGTTTTTCGCATATTCCGTGATACACGATCTCAAGAGTCCCTCCGTCGGAATCTACGGCCTCACCAGGCGTCTTCATGACTGCTACGGATCGGTTCTCGATTCGAAGGGCAAGGCGTATTGTGACCAGATCCTGAAAGCATCCGAGCATGTGGCCGACCTGATAGATGAAATCAACACGTATATCTCGGCAAAAGAGGTGCCTCTTACCATTGAAGACCTTGAAACGGGGCAGTTGCTCGCCGCCTTAAGAAGCGAATTCGCTGAAAGGTTGAACGCGCGGGGGATACAATTGATTGAACCCGCGGCATCCTGCAAGCTCAGGGGAGACAAGAGCTATCTTCTCAGGGCACTCAGGAACCTGATCGATAATGCGATGAAATACGGCGGTTCCGGTTTGAGCGAGATCAGGCTGGGTTGTTTGGAAACCAGCAGGTTCTGCCTCCTTTCCGTTTTCGACAACGGAGTGAACCTGGGAACCGACGACTATGAAAAGCTCTTCGAGGTTTTCAAACGGACCAAGTCCTCGAAAGACATTCCGGGCTCTGGCCTTGGGTTGGCCATTGTGAAGGAAATTGCCGAGAGGCATGGCGGCATTGTCTGGGTGGAACCGGAACAGGAGGGCGGTAAGACCTTCTACATCTCCATATGCAAAGCGGTTTGATCCAGCGCGCTGTCTCACGCGAAGACGCGGGGGCGAGGCGCGACCATTCAACGATCAGTGATGCGGGGCAGGCCGGGTGGAGCGAAGAGACTGTGTCGTAATTAACGAGCGCTTCCGAAATTCCCACTTGAGTCGGGCTTCGGTGGTGAGAACCGCAGCCGAGAGAACAGAATCGAGGTCTGAAATGGGTGTTGGTTCCCACTCGGCCCGTATAATATTCAAGTAACCGGAATTGCGACACAGTCTCGAAGCGGAGCCATCTCCGGGCCGCCACCCAAATAGCGCATCGAACGGGGCGGGCGCCGAAACGCCCGCCCAGCTTTCATGCTACCGCATATTCATGGTATTTCTTCGGGTCATCCGTCACGATATAGATCACCCGCACCTCATCCAGATTGAGCGCCTGCGCTTTGGGATAGGCCTGCTTCAGGAACTCGACGCGCTTTTTGGCCTGATCGAGAATGGCGTCCCGCTCTCCGAAGACCATGGCCCCCGTGGGGCAACTCAGGACACAGGACGGAAGCCGGTTATTGGTGATCCTGTCAATGCACAGGTTGCACTTGACGAGCACCTTGGTCTTCTCATCCTGGCGCGGGATATTATAAGGACACGAAGTGCGGACTTCCTCGAAGGGGGCCTCCTTGGATTTCGGCCCAAAGAGCACCGCGCCGGTCTCCTTGTCCTTGCTCGCTCCCTCGGGCGCATAACCGCCGATGGTGTCGACACAGGGCGGTTCGATGCAGTGGCGGCACTGTTCGGAAAAGAAATACCAGTAAGGCTTGCCGTTTTCCTTGAGTCCCTCGGAAAAGCGGACCAGTTTCAAGGTTTGGGCCGAAAGATCCGGCGGGTTCTGATAGGTTCCGGTCTGTTTCGTTTTGATGCCCGGGAGCCCTTTCCACTGCTTGCAGGCAACCTGGCAGCCGCGGCAGGCCGTGCACCTGGAGGTATCAACGAGTATCGATTTCCCTTTTGCCATCTTTCACTCCTCCTACACCTTGGTTACGTTGACCATGAAGGCTCTGTATTCCGGGGTCCCTGTGTTGGGGTCGCCGGCCGTTGGGGTCAACAGGTTGGCGCTGTCACCGCAATCCTTGGGGAAAAGCCAGCCATAGTTGTAGGTGATCCCAACCTGGTGCAGGGTCTGTCCGCCCACTTTCAAGGGACGTAGCCGCGTGGTGACCATGGCCACGCATTCGACTTTACCGCGAACCGATTCAACCTTGACCTTGTCGCCGTTCTTGATGCCGCGGAGTTCACCGAATTCCTTGCTGACCTCGACGTAGGCCTGCGGCATGGCCTCGGTGAGCCACGGCTGCCATCGCGTATCCGCGCCCGTGCACCAGTGCTCCGTACAGGAATAGGTGGAGCAGACGAAATGGAACCTCGGATCGCATGCCGCTATCTTGTCGCAATCACTCTTGAATATCCTGATGACGGGACTGGCTAACTGCCCGGATATGAGGCTCTTGGCAAGCGGGCTTTCGAGGGGTTCGTAGTGCTCGGGGAAAGGCCCTTCCGCCAGACCTGGGCCGAACAGGGAAGCCACGCCGTCTGGTTTCATGATGAAGGGCAGTTTACCTTTTTCCTTGTCGGCAAGGGGAGGCCACGGGCCGTCGGGAACATCACCCACCCATTTTCCGCCCTCCCACTTGAGGATCGCCCGCTTGGGGTCCCAAGGCTGTCCGTTCGCATCCACCGAGGCACGGTTGTACAGGATGCGCCGGTTCATCGGCCAGGCCCACGCCCATTCGGGATAGAGGCCAAGGCCCGTCGGGTCGTCTTTCTTTCTTCGGGCAATCAGGTTGGTTCCATCCTGCGTGAAACTTCCGCAATGAATCCAGATGCCGCAGGAAGTCTTCCCGTCGGCCTGCAGGTAGCTGAAGCCGGGAACGCACTGCCCCTTCTTGAAAGACTTGTCCCCAACGGTGACATCTTCCAGGAAATACCCGTTCATCGCCTTGGCGACCGCGGTGGAATCGTACATCCCCCTGGCGTCCGCGTAATTCCATTGCAGATCGAGAATGGGAGCGGCGAAGGTCCCTTTCTCTTTCTTGTATAGGTCTTTGAGCTTCAGCACCAGCCGATAGAGGATGTCGCCCATCGAAAGCGCGTCTCCGGGCGGCTTCTCCGCCACGTACTTCCACTGGAGCCAGCGTCCGGTATTGCTCATGCTGCCCGCTTTTTCCATTTGAGCCGCCGCGGGCAGGAGGAAGACCTCCGTCTTGATCTTTTTCGGATCCATTCCCGGCCCCTTCCAGAACGAAGCCGTCTCGTTGTCGAAGATGTTGATGTGCACCATCCAGTCGAGCTTGGCGAAGGCCTTCCGGGTCTTGTTGGTATTGGGATTGCTGCACGCCGGGTTCTGGCCGACGCACGTAAAGCCCTTGATCTTCCCCTCATACATTTTGTCGATCTGATCCAGAAGCGTCGTAACCTGACCGTCATCCACCTTGGGAAGGTAAGAATAGGCGAAACCGTTCTCCTGGGTAGCCTTGTCGCCAAACCATGTCTTGAGGAGGCTCACCATGTACTTCGGGGTGTTCTGATACCAGTTCGCCGACTGGGGCTCCCTGGTCTTGGGGGTGTTCTTCGCCAGGTACTCGTCCAGCGTGGTCAGTGAAGCCATCGGCGTCTTGAGATAGCCAGGAAGAATGTGCGCGAGGATGGCCTGGTCCGTCGATCCCTGAACGTTGGGCTGTCCGCGCAACGCGGCGACCCCGCCCCCCGAGACGCCGATATTCCCCAGCAGCAGTTGCACGATGGTGAAGGACCTGATGTTCTGCACGCCCACCGTGTGCTGGGTCCAGCCGAGGGCGTAGAGGATAACCCCCGCTTTGTCTCTGGCCCCCGTCGAGGAGTATACTTCGTAGATGGTCTTGAGATCTTCCACGGGGGTGCCCGTAATGGACGACACCTTTTCAAAATCATAGCGCGCGTAATGGGCCTTCATCATCTGCAGGACGCACCTGGGATTCTGGAAGGTCGGGTCCTTTTCCGGGACTCCATTGGCATCGAGCTTGAACACCCAACTCGACTTATCGTACTTCCTGGCAGTGGGATCGTAACCCGAGAAGAGGCCGTCCTTGAAACTGAACTTTTCATCCACGATGAACGAGGCGTTCGTGTAGTTCCTGATATATTCCTCGAAATACTTGTTGTTTTCGAGAATGTACTTGATCATGCCGCCCACGAAGGCGACGTCGGTCCCGGCACGCAGGAAGGCATGATGGTCCGCCACGGCCGAGGTCCTGGTGAAGCGGGGATCGACATGGATGATTTTCGCCCCCTTCTCTTTTGCCCGCATGGCCCACCTGAAGGTGATGGGGTGAGCTTCCGCCGAGTTGGCGCCCATGACGATGACACAGTCGCTGTTTCCGATATCGATGACGTGATTGGTCATCGAACCCCGTCCCAACGATTCCGCCAGAGAGGCCACACTCGGCCCGTGGCAGACCCGCGCCTGGTGATCCAGGTAGACGAGGCCGAGCGCTCTCATGGCGGTGGTGATCATCCAGCACTCTTCATTGTCCAGCTTGGAGCTGCCCATGTGAGCCAGCGCCTCGACCCGGTTGACCACCTGCCCCCTGGCGTTCTTGACAATGAATTCCTTGTCTCTCACCGCCTTGATCTTCCTGGCGATCTGGGTCAAGGCCCAGTCCCACGTCTTGACCTCCCATTTATCGCCGCCGGGCTTGCGATACAGGACCCTGGTCAGACGGTGTTCGTTTCTGGCCGACATCTGAAGCGATGCCGCGCCTTTTGCGCAAAGCGACCCCTCGTTGATGGGATTGTCCGGGTCCCCCTCGATGTTGATGACTTTGCCGGTTTTCGCGTCGGTGCTGCATACCAGCCCGCAGGTCACCGCGCAGTGATAGCACAGTGAATAGGTCTGCCTGGCACTTTTCACCTGGTCTATTTTGTTGAGCCCCTCCGCGTAGGCCAGCACGGGCTGCATATCGACCCCCAGCGTGGACAACGCCAGGCCAGCGCCAACAGTGCCGGATATGAAAAGGAACTCACGCCTCGTAACTCCCATATTCTTCCCCTTCTCTCCTGCAAGGTGAGTGATAGGAAGCTGCTTCTACGACGTTTCCGCATAGCGGCTTCTCTAAATGGTCCTACACGATCTTCTCGAGATTGACCGCGCATGCCTTGTATTCAGCGGTCTTCGTGACGGGATCGAATACGGGGTTTGTCAGCCAGTTGGCGCAACCTTCACGGAAATGGAAGGCCATCCATACATTGCCCTCCTGCATCTTGTCGGTCACTTTCGCCTTGACTTTCACCTCTCCTCGCCGTGAGCGCACACGAACGTACTCCCCATGTTCGATGTTGAGCTTCGTGGCGTCCCGAGGCGACATATCCACGGTCTCCTCACCCAAAAGGTCGTTCAACCCCTCACAGCGTCCGGTCTGAGTCCTGGTGTGATAGTGATACAGCCTCCGGCCGGTGCACAACACAAACGGGTATTCCTCATCCGGGACTTCCGCGGGCGGCGTCCAGTCTATGGCCTGGAACTGTCCGCGACCGCAGGTGAATTTGCCGTCCTTGTGCATGATCGGCGTTCCTGGATGGGTCTCGGTGGGACACGGCCACTGCAGCCCGTCCTCTTCGATACGCGCATACTTGATGCCGAAAAATGGAGGCGACAAAACCGATATCTCGTTATCCCACAGATCCTTGCCGCTGTCCGATTCCCACACCTGACCAAAACGCCGCGCCAACTCCCTGAATATCCACCAGTTCGGCCTGGCTATCCCGGGCGCCTTGCTCACGGTGCGCACCCTGCTCACGCGCCTTTCGCTGCTCGCGAACGTTCCGTTGTCTTCACTCCACGCGGCGGCCGGAAAAACTACGTCCGCAAATCGCGTGGTTTCGGTCGGGAAGTTGTCCTGGCACACCAGGAACTCGGCCGATTGCAGGCAGTGTTCGACATGCTTGATATCCGGCTCGGTATTTGCCAGGTTCTCGCCGAAAATGTAGAAAGCCTTGATCTTCCCGGTGGCGCATCCCTCGAGCATTTCCGGCAGCATGATTCCCGGTTTGTCGGGCAGGCTCTTGACCTTCCATGCCGCCTTGAACTTCTCCCGGGCCTTGGGGTCGTCAACTCTCTGATAGCCTGGAAAGAGATTCGGCAAAGCACCCATGTCACAGGCGCCCTGGACATTGTTCTGCCCTCTTATCGGGTTGACGCCCCCGCCTTCAAATCCCACATTGCCGAGGAGCATCTGCACGTTGGCGCAGGACATCACGTTGTTCATACCGCAGGTGTGCTCCGTAATGCCCAGGGTATAGACCAGGAGGGCGGGCTTTACGGAAGCCATGCGACGAGCCACGTCGCGAATCATTTCGGCGCTCACGCCGACGATGTCCGCGACCTTCTCGGGCGGATACTCCATCACCTTGGCCTTGAGCGCTTCAAATCCGTCCGTGCAAGAGGCCACGTACTCCTTGTCGTAGAGGTTCTCGTTTATGAGAACGTTCATTATCGCGTTGAGGAAGGCTATATCGCTTCCCACTTTTAGCGGAACGTGAAGCGCGGCGAGGTCGGCGAGTTCTATGCGCCGCGGGTCCGCAACGATCATCTCGGCCCCGTTGGCGACCGCATTGTTCAAGTATGTCCCCGCAACCGGATGCGCTTCGGTTGCGTTGCACCCGATGACCAGGATCATCTTCGCTTTGACGAAGTCCGAAAACGAGTTCGTCATGGCTCCGGAACCGAAGGATTTCGCCAGACCGGCCACGGTCGGCGCGTGACAGACACGCGCGCAGTTGTCTATGTTGTTCGTGCCGAAGGCTGTTCTGAAGAGCTTTTGCATCTGGTAGGAGTCTTCGTTGATGCTTCGAGACGAACTCGTTCCCGCAACCGCGTCGGGCCCGTGTTTTGCGATGATTTCCTTGAACCTCGAGGCCACCAGGTCCAGGGCTTCATCCCAGGAAGCTTCCCGGAAGCCGCCGTTTTCCTTGATAAGCGGAGTCTTCAGCCTGTCTTCCGAATAGATGAACTCGTAGCCGAACCTTCCCTTCACGCAGAGCCTGCCGAAATTGGGAGCCCCATCTTCGACGGCGGTCACTTTCGCGATTTTGCCGTCTTTGACATGCAGCCACTGCTGGCATCCCACACCGCAGTAGGTGCAAGTCGTGCGGATCTTTTCCATTTCCCATTCGCGGCCTTGGCCCTTTGCTTTTTTCGCGGTGAGCGCGCCGACAGGGCAGGCCTGAACACACTGTCCGCAGGAAACGCAGTTCGATTCCATTAAAGTCGAATTATTGAAAGTAGTGATGAAGGAGTTGGAGCCGCGGTTGGCGATGTCGAGCACGCCATTGCACTGTACGTTCTGGCAGGCCCTTACACAGCGCCCGCAAAGCACGCACTTATTGTAGTCCCGGATAATCATCGGGTGCGAGCCGTCCTTGGGCCTGGGTACAAAGTCGGTATTGAAGCGGACCGTATCGACACAGTGTTCGTACACCAGGTTCTGCAGCTCGCAGGTGCCATTCTGTTCACAGTAGAGGCAGTTATGGTCCCCATAAGCGAGCAAAAGCTCCAGCACCGTTTTACGCACGCGGTTCAACCGTTCGGTGTGGGTGCTTACAATCATGCCATCGGTGGCCGGCGTGGTGCAGGACGGAGGCAGTCCGCGCATTTTCTCGATTTCCACGATGCACAAACGACATCCGCCATAGGCAGGCATCTTGGGATGGTGGCACAGGGTGGGAACATGGATGCCGTTATCCCTGAAGACTTCCAGCACTGTCTGCCCTCGCT
>JBDKTY010000010.1:0-1962 GCA_039679945.1 Syntrophobacter sp.
TCCGGAATTTGGTGTCAACCTTCCGGATGAGCCACTCGCCTGCGGCGCGGGGTAATTCGGGAAGCCGCTGCCCCTGGAACCAGCCGCCCAATCCTGCCCCTGTGAATTACCCGCCCCGGCGGTTTTCTTCGAACATCGCCACCGGCATGGGGTAGAGCAGACGCCATACGAATTCGACCGGGCATTCGCTTTCATGACTCACGCGTTCCGCCGGTCCCAGGAAGGTGAACGGAACGGTGACCCCGTTTCTTTTCTTCACGTCACGGGCAAAGATCAAGATCCTGCAGCCGCGTTCCTTGTGATGGATAAGATTTTGCCCTGTCTCGCTTTCCTGCCTTGTATTCGACTGGGATTCCCAGTGCAGAAGATGCCTGCTGACGGGAAAATCCGCATACATTGTGCTTGGCGAAAATTCATGCTCCGTCTTTTGGTAGGTGATCAGGAGTGCATAGGTCTTGATGTCCCGGTAATGGAGGACTCCGACTCCCTTCTGCCCCGCCGACTCGAGTGTGGCTCCTTTCAGAATCGCGTTGACGTCCGCAATGCCGTAGCGGCTGTGAAGCTCGAATGTACAAAAGGACTGCAATTCAGGGATGACTCCCCCAGCCCGTGTTTCACTGGATGCCCATTCGAGGATCTCTTCAATGTCACCAAGGATGTGTGGATTGCGGGCGAGACGCTCGAATGATTCATGGATGGTGGTCATGCCCAGGCTGGTGCCGGTTTTTGCCCAGATTCGATAATGGAGGGGCAGGGCTGATTCGCCGGCTTCCCGGACCGCTCCGGAAATGTCGTGCGCCTCGAGCTTTTGAATCACCCGCCGCAGGAGAGCTATTTCACTGGCGCCGTTGATAAATGCTGAACGCACGAGAGCAGACTTGAGAAGACCAAGGTCCGGGTCTTCGGGGAGCGGTGCAATCCGGGCTTTTGCTTTCCATCCCGACCATGTTTCCTGCGCCAGAAGCAATTCGGGTTCGTAATCGTGATAGCGCACGAAATTGCCGAAGTTCAGAGCCTGCTTCGATTCATTTTCGAAGGTTTGCAGCCGTTCCGGTATCTGCACGGAAAGATGGCGCAAATTCTCCCTGATATTCCTGAGGATATAGTCCCGTGCAAGGCGGTCGAGTTGTATGGAGCACCCGGCGGGCAGATGGGGGAAATCCAGTTCCGCTTCCCGGTCTATGGAATAGCGGGTCTTGGGCAGCAAGGCTTTCAGCCTGATATCCATCCGGTAGCGCCGGTGAGCCTGCCCCACGAAATCAAGAACGGTAAGGCAGTCTTTCCCGGGCGCGTGCCGCAGTCCCCGGCCAAGCTGCTGAAGGAAAACGGTGAGGCTTTCAGTGGGGCGCAGGAAGAGGACGGTGTTCATCTCCGGAACGTCAAGTCCCTCATTGAGGACGTCACGAGTAAACAGGAAGGTGAGACTGCCCTTCCTGAACTCCTGCAGCAGGGTGGACCGTGTTTCATCATCGGTTTCGCCGGTAAGGACGCCGGATGGGATGCCGCGTTCGGTGAACATTTCTGCCATGTACCTTGCGTGTCTGACAGACGCGCAAAATCCGATGCCTTTCACCAGGGAGAGATCGGGCTCGTAGCGGAGAAGGGAGTCGTGTATTACCCTGAACCGTTGTGTCGCAAGGGCGTGAGCCCCGGTGTAAACTTTTTCCAGCTCAGCCGTGTCGTACTTTCCACCGCTCCAGAACCTGTCTGCATCAAGCGAGACAGGGTCGGCGATTCCAAAGTAATGAAAAGGGCAGAGCAGTTTTTCTTCAAGCGCTTCCGGAAGGCGGACCTCCGCAGCGAAACGATTTCCGAAATCCCGCGCCACGTCTTCCCCATCCATGCGTTCGGGAGTCGCTGTGAGGCCGAGAAGGATCCTGGGCTTGAAGTGTTCGAAAACGGGCCGATAACTGGCGGCTGTTCCGTGATGCGCCTCGTCTATGACGACGAAGTCGTAGAATT
>JBDKTY010000011.1:0-24483 GCA_039679945.1 Syntrophobacter sp.
AGAACCGCCAAGAATTGCACGGTGTGGGTGGTTCAATAGCCCTGGCGGCTCCCCGCGCTCTTGGAAAGCAGCCTTCGATATCATCTCATACGGAGTTGCGTTCAAGATGAGTCTATCCCTGAATTGAAGATGCCGTTCAGAATTGACCCGTTCTACCCTTCGATACCTCAGGGCGAACGGGGGTATATCCTCTTGAACGCAAATTAGTATAAAAAGCTATTTATTGAGAAGTATCGAAGCATGCAATGGGCCATTATTGAGCGGTGCTATTTGGCCCCCGCTAACCTTCGATACCCCCAAACGGGCAAGCAAGACTTGACCTTAGACTCGGTTGCTCAGGGCGAACGGGGGATGCATCATCCTTGAACACGAAAAAGTATCAAAAGCAAGCGGGCATTACACCGTCTGGTCCAGATAAAACTGGGCGGGCTGGATTCCACAAACCGCGGGGTGGAAGCTTCTGATTATTTTCCTTGTTGGCATCCCGGTGTGTGGATTTTCTTCATCCAGGCTTATGGTTTCACCCCGTATGAACTCCTTGTCGTCACCTTTTTCGAGAAGCATTATTTTCGGGGGATGGCCCTGGGATGGCACGTGCCCAACAACAAGTCCGAGTTCTTCCGTGTCAAGAACGACAAGCGTTCCCACCGGGTACCTCCCGAGCATCGCCACGAAGGCTTTCAACAAAACGGGATCGAAGTCCGTTCCCGATTTTTTCAACATCATTCGGAGCACCTGGTCCGGAGAGTAGAAGAAGCGGCGGTAGTTTCGCGGCGATGTGATCGCATCATACACATCGGCGATTTTAAGAATCTTTCCAAAAAGGCTGAGCTTCTTCTTCGACTTCATCGCGGGATATCCCGTCAGGTCGAAATTGAGATGGTGCTCCAACGGAGAAATGCAGAGCCTGGATTTGAGCTGGTAGCTAGTCCTGAGTTTGAGTATCTGGCGCATGCTGCCTAGCGGGTGCCTTCTCACCTGGACCCATTCCGCCTTATCAAGACGACCGGGTTTTTGAATAATAGCCGGATCTATTTCGATTTTTCCAAGGTCATGGAACAGGCCGCAAATTCCAAGTTGTGTCAGGTTTTCCTTGGAAAGCCCAATCCGGTTTCCAAGACAAACGGAGAGAACCGCCACGTTTACGGAATGCACATAGGTGTAATCGTCATAATGCTTTATGGTGGCCATTCCTATCGAGAGCGCTTCATCATCCCGCACGAGATCGACCATGTTCTGGATGACGCGTTTTGATTTCCAGACGCCCACGCCCGAACCCTGCGCCAGTCGCCGCGTAACCTCCCTGATCGACCCAAGCGACTTCTGGTACGTTTCCTTGGCCCTGAGGGAATTATCGGGAGCCTCCTCTCTCAGTTGTTTCGCCATTTCGGCATCGAGAATTTCGACCCACAAGAATTGCTGGTCCGAGAGTTGCGAGGAGAGCCATTCGTGGGGATTCTCCACGGAAAAAGCCTGGATGAGGAATCTCAGGAATCTTAGGAAATCTGAGTGCTTAACCTCGAGCATTGCCGGGTGGAAAGTAAACCCGTAGAGTCCCCTGTCCGTAAAACCATCGAGCATCTCCCGAATGATCTTGGCGGTTTTTCTGTGATATCTGAACTTACGGCCCTGGGCGTAAAACCCCCCATCCAGGATCAGTATGGTGAATTCACTTTCCACCAGGACCTCGGAAGCAGAATTCACCAGGCGGGCAACCGCCTGTTTGACCAGTTCGTTTTTGTCATCGTAGAGCTTGATAGCCTGAAGGGTCCGGAAGAGAAGCACCAGGAAATTCTCTCCCTTTAACATATCAGCCTTTTGTGGACGTTCCTGCTCACTCATCGGCCAACCCTCTTATTCTCCGGAAACTGAATCAATGGTGATCCAGGCGCAACTTCATCGAGAACCGGCGTTACCTCTTACCCCGATCATCCGCAATCCCAAAGCCGCTCCTTCCGTCTCAACCGATTTGAACAGTTTCCTGTACCATTTCCGGTTCATGAGAATGCCCCGGAAGAAGGAATAAGCCAGGGAAGATCCGCAACTCCCCAACGCCCTGAAACACTGAAGCGCGAAATCCTTTTCGGCCCCTTTGATGCTCTCGGATGTCAGGTAGCTTATCAACAGCCTCTCCGAGGTTTCAGATTTCTTCGATGCGAGATATTCAAGAGCAGTCTTTCGGATTTTTATGCTGTGATGATCGATCAACTTGAACACAGGCTGGGGGAACCAGCGGTCCATTCCCGCGAGAGCTCTGATCGCGCGGAATACGACCTCGTCCGATTGATGGTCCATGTATTCCAAAAGAATCTCCGCCGCTGTCCCGGTCTTCAAATTACTCAGGACTTCAATCAGGACAAAAGCGAGTTTTTCATCGAAGTTTTTCGGGAATCCGCGCAACTGCTCAACATCAACGGCCGCTTGCGCGGTAATCGTCTCAATCAGGACCTTCCTCAAAGATGGCGACCAGACTTCGGGCAGAGTCGGGATGATTGCGTGAATGACCCTTGGATGCAGGCTCATCAAGAATTTCTTCAAAGCATCCAAGCCGCTGTTTTCAGGATCTTTGATGCCTGCAATCAGGCTGCTTACGGACTCGGATTCAGAAATTTTGACAACAAAACCATCCAGCAGTCCACTGGCCCAATGATCCTCATCGCGGGTCTTCCTCAGTTCACGCACGGTCATGAGGATTCTGCCCGCTCCGTTTATGTCGAGCGCTTTCAGAGCCTGGGTGGTCCCATCCCGGAGAAAATCGAGGAGCGAGGCAAGGAGTTCGAACTCCCTCTCCTGTTCGCTGACATGTGCTAGAACACCGAGCACTTCGGCGAGCGGATCGAACGAATGGTCCTCCTGTTTTTCTTTTTGCAGCAGTAATTCCTCTTGAGGCTGCAGCTCCCATGCACCGGCATCAATCCCGACAGCATTTTCCGTATACTCTGGATCTTCAGGCAGAGCCAGCAGATAGGCGCAGATTTGAGGTATCGACTTTTCCTTTAGAAAATTGGTTCTCTCTCTGTTCTGCTCAAACTCGGGGAGAAGATCTTCATCATCCTGGATATCCTGGAATACTATATTGTCGAGCTGGAGATCCCACAGACGCGTGACCAGATCTTCTTCGGCACCTCCCGATGAAACAGGCCGGCTATACTCGTCCAGAATCATCAACAGCTTCTCGAGTTCATCCAGTCCGACTCCATCCAGAAACTCGAGCCATTGAATCCCTTCCTGATACAGGGTGGAGACACAATCTCCAACTCTGCCGCTCTGTTCATAAATTACATCTCCGAGGTACGAGACTGCTTTCTTGTGAATCTCGAAACCCAGAGACCCGTGCTCCGCAAGGAACGATGCAAGTTCAGAATTCAGTTTGACAAGGGCTTGCTGGCGGTTCTGGCTTGTCTCCGGGTACAGCTTGAACATCTGGAATGTTCGGATCAGTAGCTCAAAAATCTGCTTGGCAAGCTGCATCTGTTCCATTGAGGCTCTTTCTCAATGTTCCTTTTGAAAACGCTGTTTCCGCCTGGCTGCCAGATTGAATCCAAGCCCGCGACGCTGAAACGGTCCCATGCCGTCCAGCGGGTCGATCCTTTTCATGCGCTGCTAAATATAATCGGAAACTACACAATAAATGTTTATTAGTTCCGAAACATTCATTCTTTACGATCAGGTATTCTGCGCAAAATTCTGATAAGCTGAATGCGATGCCAATATAGGCCTGTCCCAAGAATTCATCCGATAGAACAATGAGTATCAGACTATGCCCGTTTGCATTCTATTCCGGGCCATGCCGGCCACGGGAGAAATCAGGTTTCGTAGCTGTATCACCAGCCTGGGGTTTTTATTCTGAACATTCTGAATGGACAACACGGAGAGCAATCTTTGCGATGTATCTGAAGGACGCCGATGCTATTACGAAGCCACAGGAATGATGTCGGGTATTACGAGCGGCCCTTCATGCGGTCGGCACATGCGAACCCGAGTGAATATACCGAACAGGAAAGGATGACCCCATTCATGCCAATGCGTGAAAGTCGCGCACAGGTCATAACCGGGCGAGCGCATCCATGGAAGCGACTTGGTGTATTTCTCCCTGCTTTTTCCAGCTTCACGGCGGAAGATTTTCGATGCGTCGTGGCCGGCCCGAGGCCCGCCGCAACGCATCGACAGAATCGATCACGTGGAACGGCAGGGGACTGTCCCGGCGCGCCGGGTCCTCCCCTGTCCGATGAGCGCATTTCGAGGGTGACTATAAGTCAGGTCCCGTCTCAACCGGCCTGCCGGATGGCGTCTGGCACCAGCCGGGAGATATCGGATTGTCTTTGCAGGCCACGTCCTCGGTAAAAATAGTACTCCAGTCAAACCAGCCGTTCGAATAGTTCCGGACATTGTCGTAACCCATCATGTATGCATAGAGCAACGTCCAGGAGGAACGGTAACCGTTTCCGCAATGGAAGATCAATTCCTTGTCAAACTTCTTATACTTTATCTCGGACTTTATGCCGCTCGTTTTCCAAAGCTGGAAGACTTCCGTGTAGCTTCGCATTGTTCCATCAGCGTCACCGTAGGCATAAAAGACGCCGCCCGGGCTCCATGATCCATTCTGAAGCCAGATGGACCCCGGAAGACGACCTTTGGTCTCCAGGCGCGAGTAACCGGATATGAGCCCTATGTGTTCGTCATAGGCGCGGACATCGCCGATATACATGGGCTTGGCCTTGGACATTTTGTTGTAGACGGAGTCGGTTGTGGCGATAAACTTCTTTTTTACCGTGCCGTCATAGGTCACCGGCACGGGATAGTTGATTGTCGTTTCAGCCGCATAGCCGGCCGCCGTCCAGGCTTCGTACGCACCGTTCAGGAAGCGCACATCCTTCACCCCGACATATTTCAGAATCCACCACAGACGCGCCGCATAGCCGTTAGAGTCGGCATAGGCGTAAACAACGACGGTAGTGTCGGGCGTCACCCCGAGGTTGCCCACCGCCACCTTCAGTTGGTCATCCGGCAGGAGAAAGTATCCCGGAAAGGAACCTTCCAGCAGGTAGTCGTTCGAATGAACCGCGCCGGGAATGTGACCGGCCTTATAAGCCACGGCATCTTCAAGAGTGCTGCGCGCCGGCGATTCGATAATCAGGTATTTGTGTTTCCGGCCATAAGGATATTCAGGGGGCGCGACCGTCTTGCTGCCGGCCTTGTGATATTCGATGAGCGCGTTGACCCAGGAAGGATGCACGATCGTGGAAAAGCGCTCCGCCTTTTCCATTGGAAGAGATGCCGTCGCGCTCCACTGGGCAATGGAGCCGTCATAGTTAGCGGCCATGGGGTAATTCAACAGCCGTAACAGGAAGTAGGCATACGCGCTGCGGATGCCGCAGGTACAGTATGTTACAACCTCTTTATCCTGGGTGACTCCCCGGGATTCAAATATCGTTTTGAGATCCGCATAGTTCAGTACAGTCTTGTCGGCCTTGAAATACCATGCATAGGGGATCTGGATCGACCTGGGAATATGGCCACCACGGGCCTCTGCATAGAGCTGCCACCCGATGAATTCCTCGTCCGTGCGGGTATCGACTATCGCAAAGTCCTTATCCTTTAATCTTTGCGCGATATGTGCCTGTGCCGCTTTTTTCGCGGGCTGGACCACCGCCTGGAATGTTGCCGCCGGAAGCTTGTTTATGGTTTTCTCGGTCAATTTCCCATCGGCTGCCCATTTGTCCCAGCCGCCGTCCAGGATATGCACATCCTCGCAACCCAGGTATTCCAGCATCCAGAAGATACGCCCCGCCGCTCCAAACGAAGCCGTGGTATTGTCATATATGACAAATGTCATATCTCTCTTGAGTCCCGCGGCGCCGAGCTTCTTATTCAACTTGGCCTTCGGCAGCAGCCCCGATCCAAAAGTAAAATAGTTACCGTAAATGATATTGATGGCACCGGGTATGTGCGCTGCGGCGTACGCATCCGAGCCGCGCGCATCAATGATGACCAGATTGGGTTCACCTAGGCTGCTCAAAACGGAGTCGGCCGACACCAGCAGCCCGGAATTGGGAAAGTCAACCTGGGATGGCGCCAGCACCGCCGAAGCAGTCCCGTGCGCCAGTAAAAGGAATGACGCGGCAATGAGCAATAACGAGAGCATGAACGAGTATCGTTTCTTCAATGTACATCCTCCTCTTCTAATTTGATTCCGGATCAAAAATACCCGGATAAAGCGGTGTTGCGCCGACACAACCGGCAAGCGCGTCTATTGTGCGTAGATCCGCCAGGCGCGCGAGTCAGGGAACCAAGACTGCCGTCGATAACTTGGGGGGATAAACCAGACTTGAACGGGAATATTTTCACATGGAATAGGGAATGTCAAATTGGTTAGATAGATACTATTTATTCATTAAATTGGTATTTGCTATTTAGATAAGGATTATCTTCTTGAAATCATTAACCTCAAAGCAGGTACACCCGAATATTTATATGCATCGGGAAATAATGATTACGCATCACGTCACCCCCGCCAAAAGCAACAGTCCGGAACCAACCCGAATTCCGGCCTCAACGGAAAAGAAGCAACTCGCATCGCTCAGCGATTACCTATCACTTTATGTATACAGGCTCCATCGGGAGGAATTGCGGCGGAATCCATAAAACCGCCTGAAGTGAGTATGATCCGGGAGAATTTGCAGAAATAGTTATCCATTAAGCCCTTTTCTCAAACAAGTCTAAGGCGCGGGCAATCATTAGATTATCGCCGCTCGCAGGACCAAGGGATCGCCCCAGTCTTTGATAACCTGATAGAGAATCGGATTCATATCGGCTGTTGGGGCTCTTTTAGAAACTGGTACGCCTTCAGGTATTTCTCGCAACGCCGGAAATCGGCTTCCGTGGGAAGGCTGATCCGGGTCAGGTCCAGGTTGTCCTCGAGATCCGCGAGTTTAACTCTCAAGGCGGCCTTGTTTCCCCGGATGCGCTCGATATACTCCATATAAGTGTCCCGCCCCTCATCCCGTGTGAGATGCCGGAGCGCCTCTATCACCTCTTCTTCAAAGCCGGCTAGCCGCAGCCGTTCGAAATCCCAGTCCGGACCTGCATCTTCGACCACATCGTGGAGGACCGCCACGATCCGTTCGATTTGCGTATCCATTCTCATCATCACGCGCAGGGGGTGAAGGATATAGGGCTGACCAGCCTTGTCGAGCTGGCGCTCGAGGGCCGAGGCGGCTATTGCGATTGCTTTTTCGAGTGTGCTCATACCAGGTCGTGTCCAAATTGGTTACAAAGTATTCTTACAAAAAGTGTGGGGAGCCTCGCCTCCCACACCCCTTTCACCGCCGCGCGGCTCGTTATGGCGGTCGCCGCTAACACCTAGGGTTCGTCCTCACGCGCTTGCGCGAGTGGACAAAATCCCGGAAAGAGGTGCGACGGAATCATTCCACCGCTCTTTTTGATCTCTAGAGGAAGAATCCTGAACGCAAACTCGTATCGTGGGGTCCCTTCCGGTTCCGGGATATTTTAAGTCCTCGGATGCCAAAAAAAAGATAACAGTTCGGAGTACGCGGACTCTTCACATGACCCGGGGCACGAAACATCTACCTGACCGGCTTCCAGTTCCTGGCCTTCTCGCGGGCAGCCTCGACCTCCGCCGGGGACAACTCGGCGCCCATGTACCTCAGGAGGCCGATCGCCTCCCGCTGCCCCCGCGATGCGGCCAGAATCGTCCACATACAGGCGGTAACTCTGTCGCGCTGCACACCCTCACCGTTGAAGTACAGGTTCGCATAGAGCGTCTGGGCCTCGGGAAATCCCTGTTGGGCCGCCTTCCCCACCCATTTCACCGCTTCGCCGAGATTCTTCCCCATGCAACTGCCTTCATAGTACATCCTGCCCAGATTAAACTCAGCCGGGGCATATCCCTGGTTGGCCGCCTTGCGGTACAAGTTCAGCGCCTCGAAGCAATTCCTGGGTACTCCCTGGCCATCCTCGTAAGAGACGGCAAGCCTGACAAGGGTTGCCGGATCATTTATATCAGCCGCGCGTGTCTCCGGAGGTGCCGATCCCACCGGGGTGCCCGCCCTGGTGCCGTTCACGTCGGGGGCGGACGATGATGGTTTCTGGCCGAGTTGTCTGAAATTGGGAGCAAGTCCGGAGAATCGTTCCGCGGGTACCGCAAGATTGATGTCAGGTTTGCCCATCACGGCGGCGGTTGCGATCCCGATGACTTCTCCCTGGGCATTCACAAGGGGGCTTCCGCTCGAACCGGGAAACGAATGGGCGCTGTGAATAATGCTTCTTCCATATTTCGGCACTTCCTGGATGGCTGTCACTGTCCCTTCGCTTGCCACCTTGCCGACGCCGTAAGGGCTGCCGATCACCATGACCGGATCGCCCGGTTTCGGAGCGGTGCGGGCGGTCGTGAGGTAGGGTAATGAACCGGAACTCACATCCACGATCGCTTCTATGAGATCATCGCCCGGGGCCTGCGCCTGGATCGCCTTGATCTTGAATTCGCGACCGTCACTTGTCCTCACCCTGGCCGTCGCCGCTTTTCCGAGGACGTGGTGATTGGTGATCAGATGCCCGTGGGTATTGAGCATGAAACCGCTTCCCTGGCCCAGCATATTACCGTTTTGATCATAGACCAGGACCATGACGGTGGCGGGCTGGACCTTCTTTATCAGGTCGTCCGTGGCCCCCCTGGCGATTTGAGGACAGAAAACGGGCAGGCAGACGAAAAAGATGACGGCTAAGAGTTGCAAACGCTTCTTCATACTCGCTCCCGGTGGACGGTCTATAACGAAAATGTGGCGGATTTATAAAAAAGATCGTCCATGCGGGCAGGATGCATGAGCAATAACTGGCGGGCGAGGATGGCCATGGCGGGCATTACGCCAGCAGTACGAACCCGTACCGGTTCGGCTGCTCATCTCTCGATTGCAGGACCTCGCACGGAAAACCCAGGCGCCTCACGGTCTTATAGACATCGATTCCGAAACTCTGGTCGCAGGGCCTGACTTTCTCGGGCGTCGGGCAGCGACCGCCCCCCTTCAGGGAGCAGGTCCCGCACAAATTGCATGCTCTGATCGCAAAAGCGAAGTAGAGGCCGTCCAGGAAGGCGGCCCTCTCGATGTGAAGCACTGCCATGCTCAATTTCCTCGGATCGTGAGAGTGCACCAGGAGTATATGGCCGTAACTCTGTATCATCCGGACTTTCTCTTCAAAAGAAGTATTCCTGGAGCCGCACCGGATGCTGTCTTCGCACGAGTATTCGCAGCCCCACCTGCACTTCAGTATGGCCCTGATGTCCATAAATATATCGGCGGGCGAGATGATAGCGGCTCCCGACATGCCTTCTTCCCCGGCCAATTGGACATACTTTTCCATGCTCATCATTGCCCCCCCGTTCTCTCCATGTGGAATGGCTCCTCAATACGGAGGAGCCTGGAAAATTCCGCTCCCGCCGCCGGCAAATTCCATTACGTCCCTCCACCAGTCCACGCTGGCAAACCGGTACCAGTCGTTATGGCCGGCTTCCTGGAATATCCACAACTTTTTGGCGGTGCCCGGCAGAGAATCGTACAGCTTCCCGGCGTGTTCGACCGGTATCACTTCATCGCGCCCCGCGCCGACAACGACAATCCTTCCCTGGAAGGATCCGAGGTTCCGGACGGTGTCATATTCGTCCCGCAACAGGAGCCGAACCGGGAGGAAGGGGAATTTTCCTTTCGCCACGGAGGCAAGCGTGTCCCAGGGCGTGATGAGGATTACTCCGTGAATCGGGACCGGCGCCTCCCTGGCCGCGGCCGCCGCAATGCCGCAGCCCAGCGATTCACCCAGGATGAAAAGCGGTCCGCCGAAATCCTCCAATGCAAAACGTATCGATTCCCTGGCATCGCCGACAAACGATCGTTCCCCCAACTCCCCGGTGCGTCCTCCATACATCGGGTATTCGGCAAGGACTACCCGATACCCCAAAGCGCCAAGGGCGTCCAGGTAGAACCCCCGGTCGGCGGCGCTGCCTCCATTTCCGTGGAACACGACCACCGTCCCCTTCCCGGAACCGGGCGGGTTCAAGGCTGCCAGTCCACGGTAATCCGCCCCGGACGCCCGCCACAGCGCCATATTATTTGCGCGGAGCAATTGATCGGGTGGCGTGGACGAACTGGGGTAATAGAGAAGCCTGTACTGAAGGTTGCGAATCGAGCGGCCCACATAAATGATCAGGGCTGCAACCATGAGCGCCAGCACCGAAAGCCGGAACCATTGACTCCTGAATGTGGGAAGAAGTGTCATGGTATTTCCCGTATATTGCCAGTGGCCACACTGCATGGCATCATCCGTCATATTCGATGATTTATCACCTTTGCGGGTTTTGCGCATAGAGGAATCATCAACACGGCCTCCGGTACCGGACCCGGTCCGTGTCTTGCATGGATTTCATCGCTCCCGGGCATTTGCATGGCCCGCATGTTCTAACGGGATTCGGTATTGATCCGCCAGACATGACACCCCGCACGGTCCGCTTTTGTCAAAACAGGGCCTTGCCTCGATGGGCAGCCTCCTGGTAAAAGCCGCCGGAGGCGGCACCTATGCTTCGAGGAATGAGTGGTTACTGTAGTCTAATATCGAGGGACGGTTCGTCTTGAATAGGGGATATGAGCGGAAAGAACCCGTACTCACGGCATCCGGGCATCCCGGTTTTCCGAAAGGTTTAAGGATAGGAGAAGCATTCTTATATTGAAATACCAGTTGCTCGCAAAGAGTGCTAGTATCCATGCTCGAGGAGATGAAGAGTGACACGACTGATATTTATGATCCTGCTGGCGCTTGCCGTAGTCTTTCCATCCGTTTCGTGGGCGGAGGAACCGAATGCGATAGAGGCGCTGATATCGCCCACGACACGCCTGATGATCTTTTCACCGCACCCGGATGACGAGACCCTCGGGGCCGGGGGTCTCATCCAGCGTATCATCGAAGCGGGCGGAAGGGTGCGCGTGGTCTTCATGACCAGCGGGGACGGGTTCCCGGAGGGTGTCAAAATCGAGGACCACACTTCCACCCCCACACCGGAAGAATATCGCATTTATGGTGAAGAACGCCGCCTGGCCGCGTTGAAGGTGCTCTCGACCCTGGGCGTCAAGAAGCGGGACGTGATCTTCCTGGGTTTTCCGGATGGCGGTCTCACCTCGATTCGTTCCAAGTATATCGCGGACCCGCAGTCATACAGGTGCCCATATACGCTGAGAAGCCGGCCGCCTGTTTTCGAGCGCATTATTCCCAATACCGACTACAACGGCAAAGACCTTAAGGAAGAGTTGATTCGGGTCATCGAGGATTACCACCCAACCCTGGTGGCCACGACTCCTCCGTATGATCAGCACCCGGACCATAACTCGACATACTATTTCGTCAAGGAAGCCCTCAGCGCCGCGTTCAATGATCCCGAGTCCCCCAGACCACACGTGCTTACCTTCCTTATTCACTATTTCGGGTGGCCCACGGATCAGGAAGCCACCGGCCTCGAGCCTCCCGCCAACTTTCACAAAAAAGAGACACTATGGATTCCTTTTCCGCTCAAACCGGAAGAAGTGGAAACGAAGAGGGAGGCCATCACGCTTTACCATTCACAGATGGAAGTCATGAGCAGGTTTTTGCTGAGTTTCGCGAGACCTAACGAGCTGTTCGTGCTGGATGAGTGAAAAGAGGCTGACGGCCCGCCCTCGCCGGATATATCGAGAAAAACTTCCGATCGCCGGGATCACCAACCCGGGAACCGGCTACTCATTGGACGCTTTCTGGGGGAAGTGAATCAACTGGCGGTATGCCTCGGTATCGTCGGATGCTCCCTGGTTTCTCGGGCTATAGTGCCTTTTCAGCCATTTGCTCAGACCGTCCAGGCCGGGGAAGAGGACTCTTTCGGTGATGTTGGCCTGGTCAAGTTTGTCACGAATTTCCCACTTCAATTCGGCGGGGATGATGATTTTTCGCGCCACCGTGGGATACCGCGCAATCCAGTCGTCCAGAACGCATTCCGGGTCGGACATTACCGAAAAGAATGCAAACTGGTTGGCGATGCGGTCATCGATAGAGGGCGGCTCAAAGAAGAGCACGAAAGGGTCTTCGCGAAGGCGGTCCAACTCCTGAAGTGTTCTTACTGATTCCGAGAGCATCTCGACGGTGAAAACATTCGCCCCTTCCCGCTCGAGCTGGAGCCTGAAGCTTTCGGGGAGCAACCGGTGCGCCCTGACATAGTTCACTGCCCAGACCACGCCGTCGGTATCGAACCTGTCAAGATCGGAAGTGGCAAAATGGAGTGCGCAGAAGGGGGAATAGGTCCAGTCCAGAAGCCTTGTGGGCAGCCCGAAATGCTGCGCTACCGCCATCCAGTGCCAAAAGGAATTCCCGCTCACCACGTCTCTGTGCGCATATTTCTTGAAATTGCGCAAAAGGTGGTTCTCCAGTTCGACATATTTGCCCCCGAGACGTATCAGGGTCGTCTCGAGACGGTATCCTATATCGGAGAGCCCCCTAAAAGCGCAACGGGATCGAAACCGCCCCAGGTCCGCATTCCAGGAATCCTCATAAAGCTCTTGCTGCAGCTCGTTCCATGTCCGTACAACCTTCTCGTTCATCCATCCGGTCCATTTCGGGTGAAAGATCTGCTCGTATAGGGCATCCCAATGTCTCCGGCAAGCACTACACCTGAAATCTTGCGAACGTATGACGGGAAGGTGATTTTTTCGTTACAAAGAATGATTTTCGTTTTAAGCCGCTCGCGTTTTACTGTTCAATTCCAATTCCCGTTTGCAATTCAAGCACAGGATTGTAGTGGGCTGGGCTCTCAGGCGCCCCAGGCTGATAGGGTCGGAGCATTCATGGCAGGTGCCGAATTCTCCGCTCTCCATGCGCAGCAATGCCGAACGAATCTTTCTGATGATTGTGCTGTTCCGGTACTGCAGAATATGCATCAGTTCCCTGTCCTGATGCGAGGATGCCACGTCTCCCTCGTCCATCGGACCTTCTCCGTTGAGGGGTACCGAGAGTTTGGATATATACTGCTGTCGGTTGTTCAATAGCTCGCCAAGACGAGTTTCGAGCGTGCTTTTGAAAATGCGCAACATATCCTTTTCCATTTGAGTACCTCCTGTCTACTTGCGGCCAGACGGCCCTTGACATAACCTCGATATTCGGAACACCATGCTCCGAGCCTTATCCGCGGCGGGTCCAACGGTTCGAAGGGACCCCGGGAGGCCTTCCCCTATCCAGTGTGCCGCTGCGTTCAAGAATCTGTCGCGCGCGTCCGTTTGTGCCGGGTCGGGCCGGAATACCGCCTACGGTCATTTTTCAGGGCAAAAATACCGAGAAGAGATGGCGAAATGGTTACGCGAAAGTGATTTTTTCGTGCATTGGATTCATGGACGGAAGTGCTATAAACTGTGCTGGTTTTGGTGATTGTTTCACAGCGCGAAGACCCGTTCGGCAAAGATCCGGGGCCCGGCTTTCTGACGCATTGGTTGCGGCAGCCCTGCGTTTCCTGATCATGCCCGGCCTCGTGGACGCGGGGCTTCCTTCGCCCGGCATGAACGGCAGGGGGCTTCATTACGAAAAGACGGACCGAAAGCTGTTCTCCGAGAGGAATCGAAGGGTAACGTGAATCTTGAAAACAGCCCAGTATCGAAGAATCGGCAACTATGCTGCGTATTAGTGGAGTGAGCGTGTTATCGGCATATTTCCAGAAAATGAAAGGGGTTCCCCTGGACCCTCCGGTGGTCATGTCCCCGGGAGGCGATTCCGTTGAGGTCCTCTGGTCCTGGGGCGGAAGCCTGGCGGGAATTCTGGTCCTCTCTCTCATGGATAGCTGCCTGTGCGAGGGGACCGACCGGATGTTGATCATCGCTTCTTTTGGCGCTTCGGCCGTCATGGTATTTGGAGCGTTTGAAAGTTCATTTTCTCAGCCGAGGAATCTTATTGGCGGGCATTTGATTTCAGCATTCGTCGGAGTGGCCGCCCACCAGATGTTCGGGGCTCAGCCCTGGCTGGCTGGAGCTGTCGCGGTGGCGACCGCGACTGCCCTGATGCAGCTCACCAGGACTATCCACCCTCCGGGCGGCAGCACTGCCTTGATCGCCGTAATCGGAGGCGAAAAGATCCACGCGCTGGGATTCTACTATCTGATCACTCCCGTTGCTTCCGGAGTTTGCATCATTCTGGTCGCGGGGTTGATCATAAACAATCTCTCCGGGAGAAGGCGCTATCCAATATCCTGGAAATAACGGGCGGGCTGGGCAATTGTCCAAGCGACGCGCGCGGACAGACAGGTCCACGGGCATCGTCGTCCCGGTTTTCACCGGGGCAGCGTCAATTCTTCAATGTCACTTTCCATGGTGTGGCGGAACAGTGAGGGCGGGGCCGAATTCCGATGGGTAAAGCTTCTCAGGTTGCCAGGAAGCGCCGCGCGGAGAAACCATTTCTTCGCAGGTTCTGGAAACAGGCGGTGGATGAGAACCACGCGACCGATGTGGCGGCTCAGCTCGCTTTCTATTTCATGCTCTCGATTTTTCCCTTTCTGATTTTCGCCGTCACCCTGCTCGGGTATACGAACATCACGGTCGCTGACGTACTTGGGCTGCTCCGGCGCTACCTTCCCGGGGATTCGCTCAGCCCCATCCAGAACACCCTTCAGGAAGTACTCGAAAATCGGAAGGGCGGCCTCCTCTCTTTCGGCATCCTGGGAACGATCTGGACCGCCTCCGCCGCCCTGAGCGCCGTGATAAACGCGCTCAACAGGGCTTACGGCACGCGGGAGGACAGGTCATTTCTCAAGTCCAGGGCACTCGCCATCATGTTGACGCTCATGATGGTCCTGGCAATTTTGACATCCCTCCTCCTTCCGGTCCTGGGTGAAGTCATCCGGAGGCTGATCTCCCTTTTCATCGAAATCCCCGCCGCCTACTATCTCATCTGGGACCTCATGAGGTGGTCGCTGAGCACCCTTGTCATGGTGGCGGCATTTATCTGCATCTATTACCTCGCGCCGACCGTGACGTTGAGGATCAGGGACGTCATCCCGGGCGCCCTGTTTGCCGTGGCCGGCTGGCAGCTTGCATCCCTTGGATTTTCAAATTATCTCAACAACTTCGCTAATTACTCCGCCACTTATGGAAGCCTCGGGGCCATCATCGCCCTCATGGTCTGGTTCTATCTGACGGGCCTGATTCTCATCCTGGGAGGTGAACTCAATGCCGCATTGAAAGCGGGCGGGACGAGGTAGATGTTCCTGCCTGACCAGCAGAAAAACCCGAAGACCTTTTCGAACAGGAAACAGCGGCCCGCTTCCTCTTTTTCATTGCAGGCGGACGGTTATGGCTCTATTGTGCAGGCATGTGAAAAATCTCGCATTAGTCTAGGATCATTGTCTCCGTTTTCTGCTGTTGGGCCGGCATTCGGCAGTAAGCAATACCGCGGATGAGACGCTGATCAAGTCTTGGGATGATTCCGTCACGTGGCGTTTCTTCTCTGGAGCGACGAGGAGTGCCATGAACAGTCTGAATATTGAATACACAGTCCATCCGTGGAAGGAAGGCCGCCAGTTTATAGCTCACGCTATGCCTTTGGACGTCATGAACGCCGGGAATACCCCGGAAGAGGCCAGGCAGGCTCTGGACGAAGCAGTGAGAGCTTTTCTCCGGACTGCGTCCGATATGGGCACCCTTCAGGAAATTCTGGAGGGATGTGGCTCTGAATGTGACAGAGGAAATTGTATTGGTCCCACATGGGCCTCCATCGAGAGACACAACCGTACTATCGGTTTGCGTTGATGCCGAGACTCGGGCCAATCCACTGGAAGATTCTCGTGGATGTCTTCATGGCTGCGGGATTCAGGTTCGCGCGGTAAGAGGGTAGTCACCGCGCCTATGTCAAACAGGGCATTTTGCGGCCGGTTGTCATCCCTGCTTACGACGAAGTGCCCGTCTCTGTAATCCGGATTAAGTTGAAAGCATCCGGAATTTCACGGGAAGAGTTTTTTCAACTGCTGGAAAGAGTCTAATCGGCACCTTTACCAGGAGGTGGCGTCATGGCCGGATTCCCACAAGTTGAGCGTTTCTACTGGTTCGACGATCGTTTGAAACAAAGCCGTTTCCCCAACGCATTCCATCTTGCGGAACAATTTGAAATATCCCACAAGACCGCGCAACGAGACATCAGGAACCTGCGCGACAGAATGGGGGCGCCCATCGCCTATGATCGCTCGCGGAAGGGTTACTATTATACCGAACAGTTTGAACTCTCCCGGCTGCCCGCGACCCAGGAGGAAGTCCTCGCCCTGCTGATCGCCCGGAGGCTGCTCTCCAGCACGGCTGGAGGATTCGTGGGTCGGGCATTCCAGGAATTTGGCCGCAAGCTCCATGAAACGGCCGCGGCCCTGGGAATCGACAACGCGCGCATGGAGGAGGCGTTTTCTTCTTCCTGGCACGGGCATAGCCCGGCACAAGACCACGTCTTCAGAAACATTGTCGCCGCGCTTGTCGAATGCCGCATGGCCGAAATCGATTACCACTCCCCCGACTCGGACGCCAATACCGTTCGCATTATAGAACCCCACCATCTCCAGCACTACATGGGCTCATGGGTCCTGGTCGCCTACTGCCGCCTGCGCGCGGATTGGCGCAAGTTCTATCTTTCCCGCATCGACGGTCTGAAAACCCTTTCCGGCACGTTCGATCCGCGCCCGCCCGAGCAGTGGACTCATCTGTTGGATGAAGCTTTCGGCATCTTCCAGGGTGGCGCATCCATACTCGTCACCCTGAGATTCAGCCCTTTTCGCACCCGCTGGGTTCGCGAGCAGATCTGGCACCCGGCGCAGGAAATCCGTCCAACGCCGGACGGGGGCATCACACTCTCCTTCCCGGTTACGGATTTTCGAGAGGTCAGGATGATGATCCTGCAATTCGGCGCGGACGTGGAGGTCCTTGCGCCGGAGGCATTGCGGGATGAAATCGGGCGGGAGGTTGCCCGAATGGCCGGGATGTACGGTCCGGGAGAAAGTCCTCGGATGCTGTAGCCCTCGGGGATTTCGCCCGGATATCAATGCCTGTTTCCGACCCTGGCTGGTCTTCCCGCTTTTCTTCCTGGTATGAACAAACAAGCAGTCCTTTGGAGATCCCGGTTCGTCCTGAACCGCCGTTCATTGCGCGGCGGGAGCGGGTGTGGCCCGATCATTTGATGGTACCGGAATTTCGGGTCATGGCGGCGAAGCCCATCGAATAAAAATTCGCGAGGTGCAAAATACAAAAAAATTCGGACATGGGTCGTCGGATGTCCCACTCACCATGCTATTGATGCCGCAAAGACGCCAGTTTTTTGCCTGAGTCAAACGGAGCATCCCATTTCCAAGTGAGCAGGGAGATTCACCAATGAGCGCGAACCGCCGCCATTTTCTCAAGATCCTCGGGACTTTTCCCTTCGCCGCCGGCTTATTCCGAAGAGCCGGCGCGGCAAACGCCACCACCGGCCAGGCCCGGCGGATGGTCCTCAACATCTTTTCCATTGCGGGTTTCCAGTTTTATGACGGACCGGCCCTCGTCCACCGGCTCAAGCCGGACGGTGAGATAGTCCACGCAATCGGCAACGGCAGCAACAGCCCGGAGGAACTTGTCCAGGGGGTAGTCCAGGGGGTAGTCCAGGGGGTAGATCCCCACGACTTCCGCTCCGACTGCCTGCTGGATTTGCGGGCTGAACCGGAAAATCCGCACGACCCCTTTGCCGTGGAGATTTTCTTTCAAACGGTCAAGCTCGGTTATGTGCCGCGCAGCGACAACAGGCACATCAGCCGCCTGCTCCTGCAGGGCGCGAGCCTGGATTGCCGTGTGATCGCGATCGACCCCGAAGCCGGCTTCCGGAATATGGTGCGGGTGGAGGTGGGGATGGAACATACGCAAGAAAGTTAATTCGACGAATCCTACTCATAAAGGGGAAGAATCGTGAAGCATAACAAGCGTAGAAAAAACACCAAAGCGGGCACAGGATCTATAGAGCAATTAATTGACTTCGACCAAGCATTTAAGGCCCTGACGAGTAATACTCCCTTTAAATGGCAGAGACGGCTGTTCAACCGTTTCTTAAGCGGTGAGATACCATCTGCACTCGACCTTCCTACCGGTCTGGGAAAAACATCAATCATTCCAATTTGGTTAATTGCACTCATCGTAAAATCTGAGATCGGTCGTACAACGGTTCCGCGCCGGCTTGTCTATATTGTAAATCGGCGGACAGTAGTAGATCAAGCCACGGTAATCGCTGAACAAATCCGTCAGAAGCTCACAGAACCGGATAACCCATCATGGAAGGACCATGCACCATTCCTACACCGTCTAAGATCTATGCTACTGCGCTTGTCCTCAGGTTTGGACGAAGTGCCACTAGCAATCAGCACTCTTCGCGGTGAGTTGGCCGACAACGAGGAATGGAAAGCAGACCCGGCAAGGCCTGCGGTCATCATCGGAACCATCGACATGATCGGCAGCAAATTACTGTTTAGCGGCTATGGTGACAGCAGATACTACCGCACACACCATGCTGGGCTTGTTGGACAGGATACATTAATTGTCCATGATGAGGCGCACCTAACGCCAGCATTCAGCGAAATTCTCGGCAAAGTGGCAGAAGCTCAACGGCATTCCCAAGAAATCCGACCCCTAAAAGTACTTGAACTGTCTGCCACCACAACTCTTCACAACTGTGGAGTATTCACACTCCAATCTGAAGATGAACAAGATGCGCTCGTACAGCAACGACTTAATGCCCAGAAGAGGCTTCGGTTCCACCATGTGGATAAATCCAACTTTATTCAGAAGATGGTAGAGTTAGCTAAAAAGCATCAAGCGACGTCTTCAAAAGTTCTTATTTTTGCACGCTCCCCAGAATCGTCTCTCATGATAGTCAACATGCTCCAGAGGGAACTCAGCGACGATCCGACCCAGCGGATCGCACTACTTACTGGCACAATCCGTGGTCGTGAGCGAGACAAACTCGTTCAGTCCAATCCGGTATACCGGGCATTCCTTGATCATGACTCAAAAGTACCAAAGACATTATATCTGGTAAGCACTTCGGCCGGTGAGGTCGGGATCGATTTAGACGCTGATCACATTGTCTGCGATATGACAACGCTAGATGCGATGGTCCAGCGGCTTGGCCGGGTCAACCGCGTAGGCGGAGAAGAGCGAATTGCCATAGTGGACATCGTCGTGCAAACAGAAGAGAAAACGCACAAATCAGCGGGAGAAAACGATATAGACTTTGCCCATGCCACAGCGATTACACTGGGTATCCTAATTCGTCTCCCCTGCAAAGATGACGGTTTATACAATGCCGACCCACAAAGTCTTCGTGAATTATTCGATGGTTTGGATGAGAAGGAAAAGGCAGAAGCATTTGCACCTACCCCCCCCGTGCAACCGGTAACCGACATAATGCTTGACTCTTGGACTATGACCAGCATTACTGGACCGATTCCCGGTCGCATGGAAGTAGCCCCTTTCCTCCATGGCCTAGTCAGTGACCCTCCGGAAACCTACGTCGCATGGCGAAAAGAAATAACTTTACTCAATGAGGCTAATGTAGATCCGAAGATTTGTGGGCAATGGCTCGATGCCTGCAGAATTGAGACACGCGAGGTGTTGCATGACCGCACCGACCGTGTAAGAAAGATTTTGCAGGTTTTGCTAAGAAAACACCGCAAGAATGACAAAGACTGCAATTTTCCCCTAATTCTCTTGGATGAACGAGGCAATGCGAAAGGCTGGCGCTTATCGGACGTAGTGGAGAAGGAAATCAGCCTTGCTCATTGTACGGTCGTACTTCCTGTCGAGGTAGGTGGGCTGAATCCTGAATATGGCATGCTGGACGGCCAAGTAACTGATCATCAAGCATCGGAATTGGACGTTGGTGATTCCATGGCCGGAAAGGATAACGAGGGAAGACGTGAACGATGGCTCTTCACCAAGACCGAGGAGGGTGAAAGCTGGACAAGGTTACTGACAGGCGAGAAATTACTGGTCGCGCCAGCAGACTTATATGAACAAGAAACGGTAACACTGAATGAGATAGGCGAAATTGCCAAAGAATACTTAGAGCGGCGTCTCTTGTTGATGGTTGACGCCAAACGGGCAGCAGCGCACAAACCAGAGTCGTTCAAAGCAGTCCAAACAATTGAGCTACATACGAAATTAGTAAAAGATACCATGCAGAACATAGCACAAGCTCTGGAGCTGGAATCTCAACTTAAAAATGCATTGATAGCGGCATCCTTGTATCATGATAGTGGCAAGGTCCGACCAATCTGGCAGAAGTTTGCGTGCAACTCTGATCTTGCTAACCCGCTGGCTAAGTCTTCTAACTATCTACACGGAATTGCCCTTGGCCACTATCGGCATGAATTCGGCTCTGTGATGATGGCTGCGATGGACGAACTCCTAAAGTCCAAGCCTGATCGCGATCTGATCCTACACCTGATAGCTTCACATCACGGTTGGGCTCGCCCACACTTCGATTATATGTCATCCGATCACGATTTTACGACTGAAGAGAACGAAAACGCCTCTGCCGAAATTATGCGGCGTTTCGGGCAATTACAGCATCATTACGGCCGATGGGGCCTAGCTTGGCTGGAAACCCTGCTTCGATGTGCTGATATTGCCGCCTCAAAACAATCAAACCGAGGCACCGGCAAAACGAGTTCCAAGGAGGTGCAGCCATGATGAACGTTGACCCAAGCTTCTACGTTAATGTGGACCTGACCAACCCCGGTCAATTCTTCGCGTGCTGTGGCCTACTGGAAATGGCCCATCGAATATGGCCCGGCGCAGAGGGGTGGTTCAATGATCACAGGTTTAGCATAGCCTTGCAGAAGCAGGCAAATGGCACCCTCCGGCACCTTATTGACCAACTGAGTAGAAGCATTTGGCTGGAAAACAAGAGGCGGGGCTGTAAATCGATATACCCCATTTATTGTGACTTTTTTTCTCTGGAGCTTGATTGGTGGCTCCGGCCAGATTGGTATCGCTTTAAGGATAAGCCAATGGACAAACGGATCAAGCTAATGTCATCACAGCTTAAACTTTGGGCAGGAAATCAGTCGTCATCTCAAATTACATCAGACCTCATCAGAGCCATTCTAACAAGATCTAGAATAATTCAACCCGAAGATCTACTCAATTCATTAGTACCATTAAAGGGAAGATTTGGAATAGATTATCGTTCTGCATGGAATTCTCTTGATATTGGATTCTCTCCAAATGCTCAGCAAATGTCTGTAAATACATATCCTGCAGTTGAAATGCTTGGTGCTATAGGACTTCAACGTTTCAGGCCAATTAGTGAAAATAATGGCAATTTAGTTTACGTAACATGGCACGCTCCATTATCAATTTGTGTTGCTTCAGCTCTTGGTTCAGCATCTATATCACCTAGCATAATTAAGAAATGGCGATTCTCTATTGATTCTCGTGGGAGCTTTAAGGGTTTTAGTATGGCACTTCCAAATGGAGACTAAACATGACGAATGGAAATGACCTTAAACAGTTCGATGAGTGGTTGGGTGATGACAGCCAATTTGCAGCATTAGTAGTGCGTGAATGGCTGCAACCTATTGAGGGAAAGGACGCCATAATCTTTCCCCCAACATATGCCAAACCTGAGGGGACAAAGGAAGGAGACTGGCTCGGTTATAATATCGATGGTGAGGGGTCTTCCAGTGTTTGCCAGATCGACAGTGTGGGCTCACAGGCAAATCGAATGGAGCCCATCTTTAAACGAGGTGAGTACAGACAACTCGTGCCGCAAGTCTCCATTAAGGCAATTACTGAAGGCAGACAAAGGATCATCAGTTTGCTTGATGCCGGTCATCGCGCGGCTGACGCAATTGTTAGGTTCTCTGATTTGGGTCCAGAATTACGTGGTGCGTTCCTGAGTTACCGCGATGATGGGAACGCTGAACCGTTGGCAAGAATTGCGCCGACTTCAATCATCTTTGGTGCGTGGGACTCGCGGGCAACTCAATCAAAACTGCCTCGCATCGTCAGATCAGTCGTACGGGCATACAACGTCAGGATTTTGCACCGATCAGCTCAATACTCTACCGTTGCAGGCGAGATCCTCGATCGTGATGAAGTTGAAGTTACAACAAGAGGACCAAAAGCCGAACTAGGGCTGGCACACGTGCCGGCTGTTTGGACACACGGCGGAATCCAAGTGCTGGGAGAGATCCGCCGTGACGCAATGCTCAAGCTTACGACCATACGCTTGTTATCAGCGCCAAGAGAAGATGTCACCCTCAGGCTTCGTCGATATATACTGGGTTTGGCTCTTGTGAGCTTGACCGCCCAGGCTGAGTTGTTTCTGCGAGAGGGATGTGAATTCGTCCCTGATCCAGACAAAGCTATGGAGTGGCAGCTAGTCAAATATGATGGGACAAGGGGAAAATGGATGATTGGCCATGATCAAGCTCTTCTATTTGCGAAAGCATCTGCCGAGAGCTTTTGCATCCAGCAGAGAACCGATCCGGCAATCTTTAATTCCAGTCTTGCCAGAGATGTCATTGCTCTAAGTGAGAAGGATCGCAAGAAACTGCTTAAAGAAGGCCCTGTGAATCAAGAAAATATTGAAAAGATGAAGAAGGGAAAGGCCATAAGCAAAACCAAGGACACCCATTGAGGAGGCTATGGCTAATGCAAAGCTATTTTTGCATCTCGGTGACCTTTCTGGACCCGCTTTTCCACGGCAGGGGCGACGAGAACGAACCTGAGTGGCCACCCTCTCCAATGCGAGTCTATCAGGCGCTTCTGGCCGGCTCACAAACAGGCTGCAGAAAAATACAGTGGTCGTCGGCCAAAGAAGATGCTTTTCTCTGGCTCGAAAGACAAAAGCCACTACTAATCATTACTCCCTCGGCACGACCTGCTGCCGCTTGTAAACTCTTCGTGCCAAATAATGACAGTGATAAGAAGATTGATAGGCATGAGAGGCTGACAAGCAAGGATTCTCGCCCATATCGTATGCTCGATGGAGAAACATTGTACTACCTGTGGGCGATTGATGAAGGACAAGCGAACTCAATACCGTGCGCTAAGTTGCTCTGCCACGAAGCCCGCCAAATCATGGCATTGGGTTGGGGAATTGACCAAGTGGTCGGTGATGGTCTTATACTGCAAGATGCTGAAGTGGCCGCATTGCAAGGGAAGCGCTGGCGCATGTGGGACGTAAATCGGCCAGGTCTAAGAACGTGGCGCGTGCCTATGCAAGGAACCCTCCAAAATCTAATGAAAATTCATCATGCCTTTCTTCAACGTGTTGATGGCAAGCGGTATAGTCCCCCTCCAAAATTCATGAAGTACGACACAATGGCTTACATCCATGAGACTGAACTGCCGCCACGTTCATATGCGGTATTCGAACTTCCCGAAGGAGTTGTTTTCCATCAGGAAGATGCTGTCAGGGTTGCAGCCATGCTGCGCTCACTGACCTGCAGGCTTGCTAAGCGCGACACTCACACTTTTCCTGGCGGGTCAGAACAATATGTTGCTGGCCATATCAGTGAAAATGACCGTGGGAAGCCCCGTTTATCTTACCTTCCGCTACCCACGATTGGGCATAGCCATTCGGATGGGATGATCCGGCGTGTGATGATAGCAGAGCCATTCGGTGGGAACGGCACACACGCTTCTTGGGCTCAGATCAGGCTTCGCGGAGCTTTGATGACAGATCAAGACAACTGTGACCGTGGCACCCTATATGATCTCTGGAGAACAAGTTCAGCAGAAGTGATCCGCCTGTATGCGTGCGAGGGCAGAGTGTGGCATAGCGTCACGCCCGTGATTTTGCCTGGGTATGACGACTTTAAGACACTTCGGCAAAGCAAAGACAATGGTCCCACCAAAGCAGAGAGGCTGCTTTTCAAATGCTTAGCCCATGCAGGGATCCCATTAGGTTCGTTGGAAAGCGTTACCCTGCGTAAAGCCCCCTTCTGGCCAGGGTCTCAGCATCCAATGCGATACCATCGACCGGATTACCTCGCCGACCACCGAGCAAGACCCGGGTGGCATGTTCGACTTGTATTTCGAGAACGCCTTGCAGGCCCACTGTCCATAGGTGCAGGCCGCCATTGCGGGCTAGGTATTCTAGCCAGAGCTGAAGACTGAACTTTGAGAATCATTCCCGATCAGTCCCTGAGGCGTACCAATGAGCGAGTGAGTGAGTCTCGCATAAAAGGCCTCAGGATCGAAGATCTACTTGGATGGGACACAAAAGTGCTCAAGATTTACACCGCAAAATACGTGAAGATCGATTCCGGCTACGTGGGGCAGCTCATCGAGTGGCCGGAAGTGATTTCAACGGGCAAGGACATTGAAGAGTGTCGGGCGATGCTCAGGGACGCCCTGCGCGAGATGATTTTCGCTCATCGCCAACAGGGAAAGAAGATACCTCCGGGTG
>JBDKTY010000012.1:0-5327 GCA_039679945.1 Syntrophobacter sp.
TGGTAGCGCGCGGTATCGGTTACGACGCCGTCCAAATCCAGGAGTGCCGCCCTTAAGGCTGGCTCCAGTGACAGTACCGCTGATTCGCCGGATTTCAGGATAACCTTTTGTTTTCTATGCAAAAATGTAAGGGCCCCGGAGTTCCTCAATCCACCGCCCGTCTCGGCACTGGCTGAACCGCCGCTTCTGGACGCCTCTTCAAGCGAGTATTTTACTTCACTCGTTCCAATGTCTATGGACAGTTTCACGGGACCAAGCTGCAGGCCAAACGCGAGTCTCCGCCAGCCCGCAGGCAGTCTCGGATTGAAGGAGTATCTGATTTCCCCTTCGGCAGAGGCCCTGTCACGGAACCCCGCGAATCCGTATACGACAGAGAGCCAACTGCCCGCCATGGCGGCCGTATGGATGCCATCCCTGCTGTTTCCGTGCATGTCATCGAGGTCCATGCGCACGGTCTTCATGAAGTAGTCGAGCGCTGCCTCGCTGTTCCCTGTCTCCGAGGCCATGATGCTCTGGATACAGTGCGAGAGCGAAGAATCCCCTGTCGTCAATGGCTCGTAGAATCTGAAATTTCTTTTCTTCTCAGCCAGCGTGAATTGCTCCGGAAGCAGAAACTGTGCCAGCACAAGATCCGGCTGCTTGAGAACCTGATGCCGGTAAATGACGAGCGGATGAAAGTGCAGGAGCAAGGGATACTTTTCCGGTGGCGTCTCCGAGAAAGGCCATCTCTCTTTCTGCATAAACGAATCGTCCTGGGCATAAATGCCAGTCTTGGGGTCATAAGGCACATACACCGAGCCGGCGGCATTCCGCCACCCTTCAATTTCGTCATCTTCGAGTGCCGTTTTTCGTCTCAGGCTCTCGAAAGAGTCCGGCCTTTCCCCTTGCATCGCCCGCAGGATTCGCACCGCAAAGTACAGATTATTCCTCGCCATCAGGTTGGTGTAGGCGTTGTTGTTCACAAGGGCGGTATATTCATCGGGGCCGGTCACTTCATCGATCCTGAACCGCCCGTCATCGCCGTAATGCCCCAAGGATACCCACAACCGCGCCGTTTCCACGGCAACCTCCGCGACGGGCCCATACAGAAATTCGGCATCTCCTGTAACCTCACAGTATTTTTCCATCGCGTATACAATGTCGGCGTTGATATGATACTGGGCCGTGCCTGCCGGATAGTACGCACTGGTCTCCTCTCCGTCTATGGTGCGCCATGGGAAAAGTGCCCCTTTTTCGGTCATGGTTTCTGCCCGGAGACGGGCCTTGTCCAGGAGCGAATACCTGTATTCGAGCAGCCTGCGCGCAAATTCGGGCTTCGTGTAAGTAAAAAACGGGCAGACATAGATTTCCGTATCCCAGAAATAGTGTCCCTCATACCCTTCCCCCGTGAGGCCCTTTGCCGCGATGCTGGTTTTGCCGTTGCGCCCTGACGACTGAAGGACATGGAAAAGATTGAACCGCAGCGCCTGCTGGATATCGGGCCCACCCTCCACTATCACGTCGGCACAGTTCCAGAAATCCGCTAAAAACTCCCGCTGTTCGCGCTGAAGCTCTTCGAATCCATCCCGCGAAGCATTGATGAGTTCTTCATGCGCCGATTGCCACAGCAAAGCTTCCTCGCCAGCGGAGGCCATCCGGTAGGCCATGTACTTTATTAAAACGATCCGCTCGCCAGGCCTCGCCGCCCCTTCCCAGCGCTGAACCGCGGACGACGCCTCCGCAGTGGCGGAAAGCGCCATGGTTTCCGGGCCATAGAAGGCGTGTGTTACTTGAGCGGTAGCGGCGAGCCCGCTGTTTTTTGTCGCAATGAGAAGTCTGGATTCCGATTCATTGCATTCGAGTCTGGTTATGGAATAGGCGGCCCTGCTTATCTTGGAACCTACGCGCGGATCGCTCTCCGCCCATCTGTTGGTCGCCATGCCCTCGACCCTGCTCTCGAGCCTGACCGCAACCGGTCTTCCGTCAGGGGTGTCAATCACGCGCGCTTCATATCTGATCGCGCCGATGCTCTCGCGTTCCAGGCTCACCAGCCGGCTGGATATCACCTCAATCAGGGCGCGGTTGGGGAGCATGGCCCTGACCGAACGGATCAGCACACCATTGCGAAGGTCCAGGTACCTCTCGTAAGACTGAATCTCGGCGCTGTCCAGGAGGAATTCCTCACCACCAACGGATATCGTGATGATTTTCGCGTCGGGAAGATTCAGTATCGTTTCATGGTTTTCCGCATATCCATAGGCTGTCTCACCATACGCGATGGGCTCTTTCTCGAAGAAGCCATTGATGTAGGTACCCCTGTGGAATGCCGGAATCTTCTCCTCAAAATCTCCCCGGAGCCCCAGATTCCCGTTCCCAAGCGCGAAAAGAGTCTCGTATTTCTCTATCTGATGAATATCATAGCCAGGTTCGGCAATTCTCCATTCTTCATAGTCAGGCATTACTCAAATTCTCCCGCAGGATTCTCTCTTCGCAAGTATTGTCGGGAGAATGATGCGTTCTTTTCCCCGCGATCTGGATTCATGCGGAGATGTAATTTCCTGAATGAGCAGTCTGGCGGCGGCTTCTCCCAATCCTACGCTTGGCTGGGCTACGGTTGTCAGAGCCGGATTGAGGTATCTCGAAAGATAGTCATCATCAAACCCTGCAATGGAGATGTCTTCCGGAATGGACAGCCCCGCATCGAGAATGGCCTGCATCGCGCCATAGGCTACCATGTCGTTACCCGCGAAGACAGCCGTCGGCCTGTCGCTCAGACCGAGCAGTTTTTGCATGGCGCCATATCCTGATTCTTCAGAAAAGTCCGCTACTTCTACATACTCCGGTCTCTGAGGGATCCCCTTCTCATACAAAATCTGCGTATAGGCCTCCAGCCTGTGTGCTGCCGCGTAGAACGTAAGGGGCGCGTGGGCTATCATCGCGATCTTTCTGTGCCCGAGCGAGACGAGATACTTCACCATCTCCCGGGCAGCGGCAATGTTGTCAATGTCCACCTGCGGGACAGAGAGCCCTTCTATGGAGCCAATCACCACTAAAGGGACTCTCGCCACCTCCAGTTCCTGTATTCCGGGGTCATCGGTGTGTGTATTCATCAGGATGATTCCATCGAGCCCTGCCGAACGGACCAAGTCGAGATAATTCACCTTTTCCTTCCGCAGAGGCTGAAAATCCAGTCTGCAGTGCCGCTTGTTCAGGACTAATGCCATTCCCTCTATCAGCCGGAAAAGATAGGCATCGCTGAAAACGGAACTGGAATAGCTGATGAAAAATCCGATTGAGTAGTGGGTCTTTTTCGCAAGGCTTATGGCATTCATATCCGGAACATATTTCAGCGCCTCAACCGCCTGCAGGACGCGCTGACGCGTTGCTTCGCTTATGTGCTTCCCCTGGATGTTGTTGAGGATGAACGAGACGGTTGTCCTGGAAACACCTGCCATCTTTGCCACATCCGATGCTGAAACTGACTGTTTTTTCATAACCTCTTATTCCCACAGGATGTATTATTCCTTGACCGAGCCAGCAAGGACACCTTTCACGAAATATTTCTGAAGCGCAAAGAATACGATGAGAGGCAGTACCATCGATATGAAGGCCGCCGCGGTCAGATATTCCCAGCCACCACCATAGGAGTTGACCATATTGCTGATAGTTACCGTCATCGGTGCCACGTCAGGAGTCCCCCCCAAGTAAATCAAGGCGATCAGAAGATCGTTCCAAACCCACATAAACTGGAAAATAGCCAGAGATGCTATGGCCGGAATCGAAGTAGGCAGGACAAGTTTCAAGAATATAGTAGGATGAGAGGCTCCGTCTATCTGTGCCGATTCAATCAGTGATCTTGGAAGTTGGGCTATGAAATTCCTCAAAAGATAAATCGCAAAAGGGAGGCCATATGCGGTATGCGCCAACCAGATGCCGACAAAGCTCCCCGTAAGACCCACCTTGTTGAACAATCGGAGTATCGGAATCATTGTCATCTGAAGCGGAACGACCAGCAGTGCGATAATCATAAGATACAGTGTCTTTCTGAAAGGAAAACGCATCCAGGCGAACGCATATGCGGCGCAGGCACCTATAAAAATCGGCATTAACGTTGAGGGAACGGCTATCAGCAAGCTGTTCACAAAACTCCTGCCCATGTTTCCCCGTGTGAGCACATACGCGTAATTTTCGAGAGTAAAGGAAAACGGAGTCTTGAACGCCTCCCACCATCCGTTGGTCGCAATCATATTCTTGGGACGAAACGAACTGACCAAAAGCCCTGCCGAGGGAGTTATCCATGCAACACAGATCAGAATCAGAATCACGTGGAGCGGGATTCGACCAAGCGCCCGTCTCAAAGGAGTCCTCATGGAACCAGACTTATTAGCCATTTCTTTCCTCTGTATTAAAGCGCTTGAGATTCATTATCATGACCGGAATTATCGCCACCAGAAGCAGCGTGGCAATCGCGCTCGCCCTGCCGTAGTTCCTGAAATTGAACATTTCCTTGTACATTCTGTTGGCGATGACCTCGGTTCCCAAGTTGCCGTTGGTCATCACATATACAATGTCGAAGACTTTCAGGACATTTATGATAAGAGTAGTCGCAACCACGGTGATTGTCGGCATCATGAGAGGCAGGATAATCCTGAAGAATATGGCGATTTCACTGGCACCATCGATTCGGGCAGCTTCCAGGATGTCTTCGCTTATCCCTTTTAGCCCGGCCGAAAGGATCACCATCGCAAATCCGGTCCACATCCAGATGCCGACCACTATAAGAGCGGCATTGTTGGTGGAACGGTTGAAGAGCCATGCCTTCGGTTCAAAGTTCGGAAATATCGCAGTCAGTATGGCATTTACCGTTCCGATCTGTGGAGTCCCGGCCGGTCTGAACTCGTACATAAAGCGCCAGATTACGCCGGCAGCCACGAATGAAATGGCCATGGGAAGAAAAATGCACGTCTTCGCAACAGACTCGTATTTTACCCTGTCGGAAAGAACCGCAATGAGGAGTCCCAACACAAGGCATGCTGCCGTAAAAAACACAAGCCAGAGAAGATTGTTCCTGAGAACCACAAGCATCCCTGAATCGGAAAATATATATTTGTAATTCCGCAGGCCCACAAAATGCTCTGAACGCGCGTCCATGAAGCTCAACACGATGGTATTAATAACCGGATACACAAGAAAAATGATGAGCAGCGATACGGCGGGAAGTATCCAGAACCATGGACGCAAGACCCCTGCCGTCTTCCTGCTGGTATGAGTCGCAATTTGCTCCGTGATCATCAGGTACGCCCACAGGAAAACCGGAATCACCGCAAGGGCGGCAATTGCCACCATAA
>JBDKTY010000013.1:0-14950 GCA_039679945.1 Syntrophobacter sp.
AGGGACCGGATCCGGTCCGACCGAGACAAGAACTCGCGCCCGTTCCGGAGAAGATAACGAGCATCAAGACAGCTTTCAATGCCGCGGTTTCAACGGCACGTATTACCGACTTCAGATTTCACGATCTCCGGCACACGTTCGCCAGCCAGCTCGTAATGAGGGGTGCCAATCTCAAAGAGGTTCAAGAATTGCTCGGCCACAAGCACATCAACATGACGATGCGCTACGCTCATCTCAGCCAAGAGCACAAGAAAAAGGCGGTAAACCTCCTGAATGGATTTACCGCCGGAAATGCTTCTGCGATACCTACCTGTCACAAAACTGTCACAACTTTAGATGTGACATCCCGCAAACTCAATCGGGGCGAGAGGATTCGAACCTCCGACCCCCTGCTCCCAAGGCAGGTGCGCTAACCAGGCTGCGCTACGCCCCGATAAACCGATACTCTTTACCATGCGCGGAATCTAAAGGCAAGTCTCACTCGTTCCGCGGCGACCCGCATCTTGCCGTGCAGAGTTCCGCATAGGCGGCGTCAACCAGGTCCTGGGCACAACCCATGTGTTCCTGCATCGTTCCCACGCCGATCGCCGTCGTGATCAGGATCGCCGTGTTGCCCGCCTTGAAGGGCGTCTTCCTGATAGCCGCAGAAACATAGGGGATCACTTCCCGCGCTTCCTCCTCCGGCACGTTGGGCAGGACCGCCAGGAACTGGTCGCTCCCATACCGGCCGATATAGCAGTCCTCTTTTGGCAGAATTCCTTCGAGGAGCCCGGCGGCATGCTTCAAAACACCCTTGCCGTTTTCCGCATCGTCCCGGTCCTGAACGAACCGGAAATCCACCACCAGGACGGAGAGGGGGTTCTTGGCCCGGCGCGCCCTCCTGAATTCCCTTTCCAGGACCGAGTATATCTGGAAGAAGTTGAAAAGCCCGGTAAGCTGGTCCTGGACCGAAAAGTCGCGGACCTTCTCATAGGTGAGGCAGTTGTCCATGGAAAGAGCGATATTGGTGCCGAGCTGTGCCAGGAGGTCGGTGCCGTCGCCCGGTTGATACCTGTTGGGGTCATTGCTCCCGAGCATGAGCGCCCCGAAAATGATCTCTCCGATATTGAGCGGTATGAAGACCCCCGAGCGCACCTCGTCGGCCGCGGCGGAAAGCGCCGGCGGGAACCCCTTCTCACCGGCCGAAAAGAGCACCGGTTTGAGGCCGGGCCCAAAAAGGGCGCGCACTTCGTCACCCTCCATGGGCGATATCCAGGTGTTTTCACCCAGCGAACAGCTTCGCTCAATGTCCCCCTGGAAAAGTCGTTCCTGGATTTCCGGGTGTGACACGAAAAGAACGAGCAGTCCCGTCCGGAACCGGACGCGAACCTCCCGCATCAGGTCTTCGGCGAGCTTGTCGAGTTCGCGCATCCGGAAGAGGAGACGCTCCACCGCCGCGAAATGTCTCCAGATCTTCTCATTTTCGGACGCGTTGGCCAGGACCTGTTCGAGTTCGTTGCGAAGCGCATCGTTTTCCGCGCGGAGCCTCGATGCCTCCCGCCCGCATGCCCGCGAGGGTGCCGGGGAATGCTTCACGGCGGTCCCGGCCGCATCTTCCTTACGTTTTCTTTTTGGTGTTGCGCTCTGATCCGTCACCGGGGCCCGCCTACTTGACTCTGACGGGTTTACGGCCGAGTTCGATCAGGGTCAACGCCTCGGACACGGCATCGACCGCCGTGGCGACGGTGATAATTCCCGCGACCTGGAACTGCGGCTGGAGCGCCACCACCGACTTGCCGGCCTTGAGAGCCAGCGCGATTTCGGAAAGCGTCCCGTAGCCGCCTCCGATCGAGATCAGGACGTCGGCTGTATGAACGATTATGTTATTGCGCCCGAAACCCATGTTGGTGGCGATCGGGAAATCGATATACTCGTTTGCGGTCGAGGTATCGGGCCCCGGAATGATGCCGATGGTGATTCCCTCGATCTCCTTCGCGCCGCGGGCGGCGGCGGTCATAACCCCCTTGAGGCCTCCGCAGACGAGCACCGCTCCCTTGCGGGCCACTTCCCGCCCGACTTCCGCCGCCAGCTCTTCCATGGACGGCGTGCACACACCCCCGGACCCTATTATGCCGATGAAGGGACTGCGCATATTATTCTTTCCACCCCCACTTTCCCACCAGGTCCACGAACCGGACCCCTCCAAGGTTGATCCTGTTGAAGCCTTCCGGTGCGCGCTCGACCAGGATCAGGTCCTGTCCGAAGCGGTCGCCCACCGGGACGACGAGCCTGCCCCCGACCGTGAGCTGATCCATGAGCGGCTGGGGTATCCGAGGGGTCCCCGCGGTAACGATGATGCCGTCGAACGGGGAGTCGTCCGCCCAGCCCATGGAACCGTCTCCGACCCTGATTATCATGTTCGTGTAGCCGAGTTTCTGAAGAACCTGGTTGGCCCGGTAGGCCAGAGCCGGGTAGCGCTCCACCGAAAAGACCCTGCCCGCCAGTTCGCAGAGTACGGCGGTCTGGTAGCCGGACCCGGTCCCGATTTCGAGCACTTTCTCGTCCCCCGTGAGCTTGAGGCTCTCAGTCATGAGGGCAACGACGAAGGGCTGGGAAATGGTCTGCTTCTCGCCGATGGGCAGCGGGTGATCGCTGTATGACTGGTCCTGGAGCGCCTCGTCGACAAACTGGTGCCTCGGCACCTTGCGCATCGCTTCCAGTACCCGCTCGTCTGTGATGTCTCGGCCCACGAGCTGGGTTTCCACCATGCGCTCGCGTGCCTTCTTGAAGTTTATCATCCTGAAAACGATTCCTGCCCATGATCGTTCTATTGGAAGACAGATACTTCTCCTGCCCGGTGGAGGTTAGCTCCCTTTTCTAATATAAAACAAGATAATGCAAGGAGATTCTCAGCCGCTCCGATCTGCCTGGAGGACTCATCGGTTGAAAGATGAAACGATGCCCGATTCGAGCGCCTCCTGCCCTCGGACAGTCAGGGCGAGAAGGAGGGCCATCCCGGCGCACTCTCCCCCGTTCGTTCCGACCGACCCGTGCCCCGTGTTCGCGTGGCGGGGCGCGAGCAAGAAACAGCTTTGCGGCCGCTCATTCCAGGCCCGTTCTACCCTTCGGGAAGAGCCCTGACTTGCTCGACATCAAAGCAGGTTGGCCCATTCGGCGTACGTTTCCCACAACGGGTCGTTCCACCTGCCCGCTCCTGCGACATCCTCTCCCGAAAGCATTCCTCCCCGCATCTTCCGGCAAAGTTTTTGGCGAAACCACGCCCCGAAGGGACAGCGGCGCCGCCCGTCCAAAACCCACGGCGAGGTCGTCTCCATTTCGGTCTGGACGGAGAGAAGGGAAAAGACCGGTGTGCCGCTGTAAATGAAGACCAGGTTGTCTTTCCACGAGGAGTCGTAGTCGTGGAAAAAGCCGAAGTCGGGTTGCTCGAACACGCGTTTGAGGCTTCCAGCGAAATGGCTGTCACCGAGCGGGCGCAGGGCGAAAAGGAGGCTACGCGGGTATTCTCCCATTATGATCCCCGCCGCCTCCGCCCGCTTCGACTCCTTGGGGTCGAAAATCCCTATCCCGCGGAATGGGAGTCCTCGCGCGCGCAGGTCCTCCAGGGCGAGTCCAAGGCTGGGGTGTTGCGCATGGGAGGTGTCTTCCCAGAAGAGGATGAGAGGATCATCCAGGATGCTCCCGACCAGCCGGAACAGGGCCTCCAGGTATCCCTGGTCGGCGCGCCTCCGGGATGAGATGAAAAACTTGTCGATCCAGGGAATGACGAAGGATGAAACCAGGCCCGAATCGAGCGCCTCCTGCCCTCGGATAGCCAGGGCGAGAAAAAGGGCCATCCCGTCGGCCCAGGTCCTTTTGACATGATCGGCCCACGCGAGCGCCTCTTCCAGGTCCACCCGCTGGTGAGGGGCGACGGCGCCGGACCACTCGGACTTCGCGGCGGCGGAAATTGCCTCGATCTCATCGGAGGAAAGCAGGGCGGACGCCGCACGGGTGGCCTCCCGCCATGCCGATGCCGCCGGAGATATCCGGCTAAGCCCCTCGGTGCCGACGCGGGCGTTCCGAGCCATGTTTTCGGCCGCGCGAAAGCCGGACTCCTTGCCGGGCTTAATAGGGTCCCGTGCGCTTTCCCGCGCCGCCGCTTTCGTCGGGGTGACGGTGTCGGGTTCGGGATCGCCGTGCTTACCCCCCGTGCGGCCGGTCTCGAAACCGTGATCGTAGTCCATCAAGGCCCTGAGATGTTCCAGGGCATGCAATGCTTTGGGGGCGAAGATACGTCGTACCCGCATTGCGGAAAGCTCGGTTACAGCGGCGGACATGCTCAGCGCTCGCCTCCGCTCCGCCAGGGCGCGGGGCGGATCAGCCTCGGGAGAGGGGGGTACTGAAGCGGTACCAACCCCCCCCCGGGCGCATGGTTCCGTTGGTTCCGGAATTATCGTCCGCTCGAATGCTCTCGCCCAGGAGCCTCCCGGAGCAGGGGCCGAACTGCCCCGTGACTCCGGTGCCGCCTTAAACTGCGCTCTGATCTCATCGGTGGTCTTGAAGACGGAAAACATGAAATCTCGGTAGACATCTTTGGACGGGAACCGACCTGCGAAGCCCTCGAACCCCCAGCCACCCGCGGCCGCAAGCGATGCGTTATGCCAGCTCAGTACCACCCGCCGGGTCCGGGTGCTCACTTCCTCGGTTAGCCGTACGATTTCGGCAAGCTCTCTTGCCTGCTCTTGTGCCAGGCGTTCCCAAAAGAGAAGCTTCCGTTTTCCAACGCCTCCCCAGTAGATGTCCGTGAAAGAAGAGGGCGCTCGGGGCGGAACATCCGCCTGGGGTGCATGATGCCAACTCGCGACCGTGCGCCCGGTTTCCTCGATCGAGGGGGCGTCCGCGGTGGTGGAGGAAAGAATACCATGCCCGGACAGGTCCTTCGGGCGGTCCTCTGAACTCCGGGAGCAGGGCCGCGCGGCCAGGTGTCCGGCGATCTTCCTCCAGATGCCGTTTCCGTTCCGCGGACAGCAGCATGCTGCCCCTGACCGAAATCGGCGGGCGGAGGTCATGGGTGATTCCGTTCGACCTCTTCGTGGATGGGAGAGCAGTGGTTCCAGGTCGGCCAGGGTGATCTCCAGGCAAGGCGATGCGAGCGGTCCCAAACTTCTCTCGGACAGAATCCTCCTCAGGATTCTCCACCGCACGCCAAAACAGGCCTTCCCCGCGCATCGTCCCCCGTGTGGGCCGGGCTTTCCAGCCTGCCGTCTTTGCCTTTCATGCGAACTGGACAGTACTTGACGTTCCTGGCACAGATCCGAATAAGGAACGCCAGGCAGACGGCCGAGCCTCCCCACCCTCCGCCCAAGTCCTTTCAAAAATGGTCCAGCCGGAAACCTTTTCTCGAACAGCCAGCTCCAAAGCCTCGGTGGGGCCTTTGTGACGCATGCCTGGAAGAACTCGCTCAGCTTCGGATCATCCGGGAGCCTCCCCGCGGAGCCGATCAACTCACAGAAGACCTGGAGAAGCTCAACCGGGATCTCCCCGATCCGGAAACGAGCGCCGGCAAGAGAGGCGGCAAGCCGGATGTAATAGCCGGGCAGGTCCGGGACCTCGGGGTAGAGGAGGACTCCAAGGGCCTCATCGCGGACCTCTGCCCGCGCATCCTCGCAGGCCCCGAAAAGGGCGTGCACTTGGGCGCGGGGCATGCACCGGCGATCAGGTCCCCCTTTCCACAGTCCCTCGATGGCGGTTGTGTTCGTTACGTTCATGCCCGGCTCGATCATGCTTTGATGCCTTTCGATAGACAACTCTTGGCATTTACTTTATGTCCAGAGGGCGGGTGTGGCTCCTTTGCCTATCCCCTCGCGGGCGCCTTTGCGTAGAGCAGGGTATAGAGGAAGACCTGGCACACGGTCAGGACCAAACAGGTCGCCAGGAAGAGGCAGAAGTACCCGAAATGCTGCGCGATGGCGCCCAGTATGGAAACGGACAGGGCCATGGCGATATCGCCGGCCGCGATCATAATGCCGAGCGACGTACCGCGGTTAGCAACCTCGATCCGTTGCACGACCAGGATGACGAAGGCGGGGAATGCGACCCCCAATCCCGCCCCGTAGGAGAGACCGGTAACGATGAGTATAACCGGAGAGAGGGGGAAAAGCAGGAGCAGCATGCTGGATACAATGGCTACAAAGGCATATATGCAGGCTCTTTCAAGGCCAAGTCCCTCTATGATCCTTTGCACGAAGAATCGGGAGGCGACCACGGACAGAGCGAAGGCGATCAAAAAAAATGAGTAGAAGGTGATGCCGCTCTGAATGGCCGCAAGGGGAACGTAGGTAAACGCCGCACCGTAGGCGAACATGGCGCCGAACTGGCCCACGGCGGTGGCAAGCACTGCCTTTTCCTTCAACAGGACCATGAAGGGAGTATGCCTGCCCTTGCTGACCGGCGCCGCGGAAGAGCCGACACGGAATCTCATGACGCAGAACGCGATGGCGAGCAATGCCACAGCCGTTAAGACGACCACCGTGAATCCGAAGTTGTCGAAGTAAACCTGGGCGAGGCTCATACTCGATCCCAAGCCGATCATGGTAATGAGCGTATACATGGCGATCGCATTGGAATTGGCTTTCCCGGTTCCGATGCTGCTCGCGAAGGTCACGGCCCCGGTACCGTAGCAGGCTATGGCCACACCATAAAGCACGCGCAGGCCGACATAGGAGAGAATGCCCTTCGCCCAAGGCAGTCCGATAATGGACAAAAGCATCAGTACCTCGCCCAACAGGAGGACTGGCCGGCTCCCGCGCGTGTCGACCTGGATGCCGACCCATGGGCGCAGCAGCAGAGCGGCTACGGCGGTCGCTCCCATGATCAGGCCGATTTGCGTTTCCACAAAACCCTCGCCCGCCAGGAAGACAGGCAAAATCGGCATGACGAGACTCGTGCTGAACGTCGTATTGAAATGGCAGACGGCAATGTTTTGGAACTGCCTGTCCTTAAAGACACTGAGTAAGTCGGACATGTCTTACCTTCTTCATCTCACCGCCGAACGCGGGAAGCCACCCGTGATGTTGTCAACGCAACGGTACCGGCGGCTGGGACGAACCGCATCCCCCCCCCCGTGTACCGGTTGCCACGGTCTTCCCCTCCAAGGGCTGCCCTCCGCATCAGGACCGCCCGCGGCAGCACACCGCCGCCCGCGAACTCCCTAAGATTCCAGCGTGGAACTTCCTGTCGGCATTCTAGAATATCATTCCGCCGGTCAGGAGGACACCATCGAATCACCAATTCTCCCCCCGGCACAATACAGGTCAATAAAAAAGACCACGGAGTTCTGCCTCCATGGTCGTATCCGCGCTTATATCCCGTGGCTCTCACTTTATCAATACATTTTCAGGCGGCACACCGACGGGAGATGACAGTATAAGGATAAAAGGATGCGGTTAAGGTGAAACTGACATTTCGCATTTCAAAATGTAAAAAGCGAAGAGATCAAGGGCTAATTGGTCTTCACCAGGCGTAAGCCTAAACCACTGCCTCCAAAACGACCGCCAAGGCCGCGGGAGGAAGGGTCCCAGTGGCCTTGGAAGAAACAACTTGCCCATGGCGCCTCGCGGGTCCAGGAACCACCCCGCGAGACCTTCCCGGAGCCTCCGCTACTGGACAGGGGGTTATTCTTCCGATGCTTCCCATATTCATCGTCGTCATATGTATCCTCGCGCCATTGCCCTGCATTTTCGCTCATATCATATATCCCCAGTCCATTTGGGGCTTTGGCGCCGAAGGGGTGCGTTGACCTCCCACTGTTTCCATTATGCCATGCCACGGCATCCACATCGTTTCCTTCGGAATACTTTCCTGCTTTCCACCGTTCCGTGCCGCATATTCCCATTCAGCTTCACTAGGTAGACGGAACTTTCCACGCCCCCATGTTATTCAGTTTCTGGGCAAATTCTTTTGAATCGTTCCAGGATATTGACTCAACTGGATAATTGTCCCCCTTCTTCAAGGCGGGCGGATTATTCCTCATGACTTTTTGCCATTGGCAGAGTTGCGATGGCAAACATCGGCAACTGCTTCACCGGATTTTTCGGCGTAATTTGGAAGAGGATGCCCCTCGAAATGAATATCCCAACGCTGGCGTCCTCTGGAACGAACATTTGTGGTTACATCGCGGCCGGTAAGAGAAAAAGCCTGAATTTCAATGTGTATTTGCCTAAGTGGTTGGAAGTTAAGCGTAAATATGATCGCAAATGAGCTGTGTTCATGCTGACAATATTAACAATATCTTCGTTCCCATTTTATATAAGATCGAAAAAAGAGAATATTTTGAGGTTTCTTAATCCTCTCGTTTAAGTTATAAATCCATACAGTATTGAACCGACAAAAGATGGGAGACTTATGGAAGTTACATGCGCCCTGGTGAAAGATTTACGTTCAACCGGTTACTTTTTTGATGAACTGAAAAGTTATTCTCAGTCGCCGGAAATGGACCTGACGACATATTGCGTGGATTTGGCAATCCCTTACCTGGCGCGAATCTCCGAAGGCTATGACAGATCCGGTCATCCTGATAAAGGCAAAATATTCAGGTTCGCGGGTAAATTTCTTTCGGAGTGTAACGGGGATTTAACGAGCTGCATTTTTGGGCTAAAGAAAGTAGCTTCATCTGAAATTGACCGAGTGCATAAAGAAGCTCGAGAAGATCAATTAGCTAAAGCGAAGTCTTTAGCCAACCGCCAGAGCCTGCAATCGGCGGAACTTCTTCACAAGCTGCTTGCAACCATCATTAAGATGTTCAGGCTTGCCGCGCCGAATGTGGATCGAAAAAAAGAGGATAGAATAGAGGACCCGATTGGTGATAACATAGTTCATGCATGGGAAACCATGGAGTGACGGGTTGGTTGGAAGCCGGGGGTGTTAGCCGTTGAGCGAAAAGCCGGCCGGGTGTGTCTTAAGTCAGAACAGGCGCCCGATCTCCTCCCATCGACCCGAACATGAAAGCTTGTCATTGGCGGGGAGTCTTTCGTAAATCCTGCGTTGGATGAGAGAGCCGGAGTGAATCCGGCTTTTGTTTTTTTTTGCGGGCAGCGGATCACCTGGCTGCTTCCGCTCGAAGCGGGAACAGCCCCGCTGCTGATTTGAAGATATGGAGTTGAATCATGGCCCCGAGGGCAAAAGCCACATTTCAGAAGATGGAAAGAGAAAGAGACAAGCAGCAAAAACAACGAGACAAGGAAGCGCGCCGCCTTGAGGCCAGGAAGGCCAAGGCGGAACGTGGACCGGCCGACGGGAATGAAGATCCCGATATAGCCGGAATCAAACCGGGGCCGCAGCCTCTGCCCGAGCAATGGCGATAACCGGGGCGGAACGGCCATTGAACTGAACTTGCGCCCCTCCTTCAGGGGCGTCGGTATCATGATGCGAAAATGCATCCAAAACACTGTCATTCAGGAGTTATCTTTAAATATGTCATTTGTTTCGCTCGGCCTTTCGGCCGAACTGCTCCATGCCGTTGCCGACCAAGGCTACAGTAAGCCGACGCCCGTTCAAAGCCGGGCAATTCCAGTCATCCTTCAGGGAAAAGATATCCTGGCCGGCGCACAGACCGGTACCGGCAAGACAGCCGGTTTCGCTCTCCCGCTCCTGCAACTCTTGAGCGGGCGCGGCGGCACAAAAGCTAAAAACAGCGTGCGCGCACTGATACTTACTCCGACCCGTGAACTTGCGGCTCAGGTCGAAGAGAGCGTCGCGGCCTACGGTAAATACCTGCCGTTGAAATCGACGGTCATCTTCGGCGGTGTCAACATCAGACCTCAAATCGAAAAACTGCGCCAGGGCGTCGATATCCTGGTGGCAACCCCCGGGCGTCTTCTCGACCATGTCCAGCAGCGCACCCTGAATCTCTCGCAGGTAGAGATACTGGTCCTGGACGAAGCCGATCGCATGCTGGATATGGGATTTATTCGGGATATCCGCAGGATACTCACACTCCTGCCCGGACGGCGGCAGAACCTGCTGTTCTTCGCCACCTTTTCCGATGACATCAAGAACCTGGCCGACGATTTATTGAATTCCCCGGAGTTGATCGAGGCGGGCAGTCGCAATACGGCATCGGAGACGATCGAGCAGATGATCCATCCCGTGGACCGCACCCGTAAGCGTGAACTGCTCTCTTTTCTTATCAATTCCCAAAAATGGCGGCAGGTTCTCGTATTCACGCGAACCAAACACGGCGCCGACAAGCTGACCAAACTGCTGGGTCACGATGGAATCAAGGCGGCGGCCATTCATGGCAATAAGAGCCAGGCGAACCGGACCCGGGCATTGGCGGACTTCAAGCATGGCGATGTTCGAGTGCTGGTTGCCACTGATATTGCGGCGCGAGGGCTCGATATCGAACACCTGCCGCATGTGGTAAATTTCGAATTGCCCAATGTGCCCGAAGATTACGTGCACCGTATCGGACGTACCGGACGCGCCGAGCGCGCGGGAATTGCCACATCCCTCGTCTGTATTGACGAGCGCGATCTGTTGAAAGACATAGAACGTCTGATAAAGCGCACAATCCCCCGTGAAATCGTCGAAGGATATGAGCCTGACCCGTCCATACCGGCCGAACCGATTTTCAAGGGGGGAAGTTCTCTCAGGCAGCGCAGCGGAGGGAACTACCTGCCCGGCAAATATTGGAGCAAAGCGAATGCTCCCGATGCCGCCGCCGGTCGAAAAGATGGTTTTCGCAGGAAACGCACACAGGACGGTCCCAAGAATGAAGAGCCGATGCGCGGTTCCGGGGACATCCCGGGAAAGCGCGTAATGAAAGCACGGCGGGGATCTCCCGGCTGCTTTGGAATACCAAGACCCGAGCGTCCTTGAACAGATAAGCGGCGGGATGGTCGAGACGACGGTCACCCGCCGGGAAAGCCCCGGCCGATGGCGGCCCTTGAACTTCGCAAGGGGCGCAAGATCGAGCGTCCGGCCCTTGATGAAAGGCCGGACTTTCCGGGTCATCCGTGCAGACAGGCAGCATGCTCCCCACGCCCCGCCCCGAGGACCGCCATGCCCACGGAACACCGAGGGACAGCGCGACAATCCGGGGCTGGAGCCTTCTTTCCTGAACGATACCTTGCATTCCCCGCCAAAAACGGGGCCTACCAGCCGGTCCATACGAAATTGCGCTCAGGGTGTTGCTCTTCGAATAAAAAAGAGCGGGGAATGATTCCCCTGCACCCCCGGGGCTTTCGGCAACACGCGCAAGCGGCCGAGGCCATAGCGAGTCGCGTAACGACGAAAGGGGCAGGGGGGCGCAGTTCCCCGCGCTTTTAGCCCGCGTTATTCATGGATCACAGTCCGCGCCTGTAAAGCCCAATAAGGATGCGATGCTCAGGGCTTGAAGCGATTTTGGGCCGATAACATACTGTCGGTCGAAGTCGAGGTGGAACATCCAGCTAACACATGGTCTATACAGGGTTTTTACGCTTCTTCTCAGAAAGCCATAGATAATGCGGGTTAGAAAGCATTCTTCGATACGATCTTGAATGCAACCCGGTATCAGGCATGCCAAATCGCAGGCATCTTCTCTCCTCCGCATCCACCCGCATGAAAAATCATTCATCGCTTCTTTTGCCAATGCCGAGGATATAGATGTAACGCACTACTACTCTGAACCATGAATAAATATTGTTATGTCTGGATTGGCTGAATTCGGGTCGCTCGCGGGTGACCTGTGCAGCCGGTCTGACGGGAAACGGGGAAATCCCGCGATCAGGCCGGTCGGCATGGTTTTGGCGTCGCGTTGATATTCAGCCTGTTCGCTGCCGCAATGAAGGAAAGAAATCATGGCACACGATTTGAGAAGAAGGCTTCTTTTGTGGACGGTTTTTGCCAATCTGTTTTTGATTTCTTCCATTGCCGTTGGGGGCTCGATTCCCATTGACCAGAGTCTTTATTCCGAACTCCTGGAATTCCCTACCGATGGAGAAATCGTCGAAGTGCATGGCGTGCCCTGCTTGAGGATATTTCTCCCGGAGGGGCAATCCATCAGCTACTTCTGCCGCTTTGTGAAGTATTTTGATAACAATTTTCACTTCTACCGCCAGCAGATCGCTCTCATGAACCGGCTCGAACCGATGGCCGTGGTTGACGGCAAGGATACTTTGAGCACGGCGGTCAAATTTATCTACGTCCCGCTCAATTTTTCCATCCGGCCGCGGATACTTCCCGAACGCATCGGGAGTGTTTCTCAGTCGCCGCGGTTCATTCTGGTTGACGTCAGCCAGCAGTGCCTGGGGCTTTACGAATACGGGGAATTGGTTCAACTGTTTCCGATTTCATCAGGAAGGAACGGAACTCCTTCGAAGAGGTTTGTCGTATTATCCAAGGAAAAAGACCATTACTCCAGGAAATACAACAATGCATGGATGCCGTATTCGATGAGACTTTTTGGGGATTATTTCATCCACGGCGGCATTCTTCCGAGTTATGCCGCCTCCCATGGATGTGTCCGGTTGATCTATGAAAACGCTGTCGCCGTCTACAATTGGGCGGAAATCGGAACGCCCGGCGAGGTGATCAACCGATCGGCTTCGAAGCAAAAAGATAAAATGTCATAATGGGTTTCAATGCCAGGCGGGAAGGAGAAGGTTATCCGCTCCTCTTCGGCACCTGCTTGATGCCTCCAAGTCAAACACACCGCGGCCGGATTCCCGGGAAAAACCTCCGATGTGACTGCATCAAGCTGATATATTGAAATTTTCACGGATCATTCCGTGTTGTCTTCTCAGTTTGCACTTCGTCCCTGCCGTGATCCGTTTCATGAAACCGATCGGCCGTACAAGCCCTGGCGCTCAATCTGCCGAAATTCAAAGACACTCATCCGCGAAAGCGGCAATTCGGGTCAAATCACGACCGGATTCTTCCCGCCGTCCATGCCGATCGTAACGCCCGTGACATAGCTTGCTTTCCGAGACGCCAGAAAGACCGCCATGTTCGCGATCTCGTCGGGTGAGGCCATGCGGCCCAGCGGAATCCGATCGACACTGCGTCGATAGGCTTCGTCCACGCTGATATTTGCAAGGCGCGCCTCTGCCTTCATCCCTTCGGCGACCCTGTCGGTTTCTGTCTGGCCGGGACTTACTCCTACGATGCGAACTCCCTTCGAGGCGTAGGCAGTGGCTAATCCGGCCGTCGCAAGCATAAGGGCGGCGTTTGCCGAACCACCCGCCAGATGAGTCGGCGTGGCGACTTTGCCGCCGCTCCCGATTATACTGATGATTATGCCTCCACCCCGTTTTGCCATTCGCTTCACCAGGGGATCGATGACGTTGATGTAAGTGAAGAATTTTGCGTCCAGCGCCAACTTCCATTTCGCAGGCGTCAGTTCATCGGGTGGGGTGCGTCTGGCCGCACCGGCGGAGTTGACCAAAACGTCGATGGGGCCGAGAAGGCTTTCAACTTTGTCGAGCATCCGCGCCGCTTCATCGGAATCGGTCAAATCAGCGGCAACACCGGTAGCTCCGGGCAGGCTGAGAAGGGCTCCATCGATGTTCTTTTGGGAACGCGAGCAGATAGCGATCCTTGCGCGCTCAGCAGCGAAGGCTTTCGCGCAGGCCAACCCTATTCCTTTTGATCCGCCGGTTATGAGAACAACTTTTCCTTCAAGACCCAGTTCCATATAACGTCTCCATAGTTGCGTGAAAAAAGCGATAAGACCAGGGCTTCGGAATATCAGCCCCCATCATAAACGACATCCCGTGGAAATTAAGGGCAATATTGCCGCGAAGAAATAGTAATACTAAATTTGCGTTCAAGAGGATATACCCCCGTTCGCCCTGAGGTATCGAAGGGTAGAACGGGTCAATTCTGAACGGCATCTTCAATTTAGGGATAGACTCATCTTGAACGCAACTCCGTATAAGAGAGTAAATGATGGGTAATGTCCGAAAAAATTCAAGGTCATGGTTCTTCGCATCTGTATTGAATTCTCTCAATTAAGCAGGGCAGGATTTTATAGCATGAAGAGTGCTTGGGCAGTTCCCTTGAGGACGCGGGACGGGGTTGGCGAGGGTGCGGATCAGGCTCTTCACATTCCCGATCTTATTCCCGGCTCAGGCATTCAGTTTCACCGCGTGACGACCTCCGAGGCGCGGATACGCTCACGGAGAGCATCACGAACATCAGACGCTCGCCTCAACTTCGGTAACATCCAGTACTTTTCGAAGGTCTCGCGGGTCCATTTCAACAAGGAAACCTCTTTTGCCTCCATTGATGTAGATCTTTTCCAGCGAAAGAACCGTGCGCTCCACGTAAACAGGGAGTTCTTTCCGGGTGCCGAAAGGGCTGATGCCGCCGACGAGATATCCCGTCAGCTTGTGCGCCGTCGCCGGATCGCATGGCCCCAAACGCTTGGCGCCGATGATGCGGGCTAGCTGTTTGGTGGAAACGTCCAGGTCACCGTGCATGAGCATGAGAAGCGCCTGACGCGATTCCGTTTCCATCACCAGTGTCTTTATGACCGCGTGTTCGGAGACCCCGAGCAGGGTGGATGCGTGCTTCGTGCCCCCGTGTTCGACGAAAGGGTAAAGATGGGGTTGGAAGACAATCCTTTTGTCTTTCAACAGACGGACAGCCGGTGTCATTGGATAGTCTGACTTCTGCATCCGACCGATACCTCCCTGAAAAAACCAGCTCCGATGTGGCTGGCCGCCGGCGAAAATGGAATTGTCTTATGCAGATCGTTTGCGCGGGGACTGCCTTTCCGGGGCGGTTCTCGTCGAACGGTCCAACTTCCCCGCCATTCGGCCCGAATTTTAACATAAACATGGTTCCCATGCCGCGATTTCCAAGCCAACCGCGCTTGTAGACATCCCGGCAGTCAGCACCAGGTCCCCGCGGGGAGCATGCCACGCTCCGCCGCGCCCGCCGGCCGAAAGAGGTCCATTCGAACATGGCAATTGCATGACTTTCGCGA
>JBDKTY010000014.1:0-1882 GCA_039679945.1 Syntrophobacter sp.
ATCAAGGAGAACACATGGAAGCAATGGCTTTTAACGGCAGTCCCAGGAAAAAATGGAATACCGCAACCCTGCTGGAGCACGCTTTGAATGGCGCCAAATCGAAGGGAGCGGAAACGGGACTGGTACACCTCTATGATGTCGATTGCAAAGGATGCGTGAGCTGCTTCGAATGCAAGAAAATAAGCGGGAAAAGCTACGGCCGCTGCGCGTAAAAGACGGACTCGCACCCATCCTGGGAAAAGCCGCCGAGGCCTATATCCTCATTTTGGGAACGCCGCTCTACTTCTATGCGGCTTCCGAGGCCGCGCGGGACGATAAGCGCGGCCAAGCGCCGCCATTAAAGAGGCAGGTTGGCATCCCGCTCAAACCTGATTTCCAGGGGACCGCGTGCGCTCCATTCATCGGGCTATTTTCTTCACAGCAATTATCCGGTTGAACCCTGCGTATTCTGTCAAGTCCACTCAATGCTTACCCCTGCCTCTGCGTGCAAGTCGCAGTCGGTCTTTTCAGAAATTCCCCTCGGTCACCGGCCTTCCCTCCATGACCTCCGCTGATGCAGTTATGCACCATCGTTCGGCCCCTTCTTCAGTACTACGCCGATGTCTGACTTCTCCCACAGCGTGCATGTCGGGATTGCGGCCACAGACCTTCCCCGACCGCTCTGACAACACCCCTCAGAGGCTAGGGAGATCTCCCGGTTATCGAGCATAGAATGTCCGCGCGTGCACAGGGTCTAAGACTCCGCGGGACCCGAGGAGGACTTGTTGCCTGACGCCCTCACCAGTGTTGCCTTCCCCTTGCGAGGTCACAGGGTCGGCATCCCGGATGGGGGTGATTTCGGAGCTCAATGGCTGGCCCGCGCTTTCCCCTGTCAACGGCTTCACGTGCAGCCTCGTGGCTGCCCGCACATGACTCGGGGCCATGATGGAGCAGCTTCTCCTTTCATGTGGGGCTCTTGCATCCCCTATCCTATGCCGGTTCATCCCGGCGCTTTCGACCCGTTCCTGATGGTCTCGATGCTACTGGACATTCAATTTCGCGGTTGTTGCTTAAAACCATTGAATTTACACATAGCATGGTGTAGGTTTATGTGTAAAGGAGTTGACAATATGGCGACAAATCTGGCTATTGATGACAAATTGATCGAAGAGGCCCGTCTCATCGGCAAACATGCGACAAAGAAAGGCGTAGTGACTGAAGCGCTCCAAGAATACATCGAGCGCCGAAAACAGATCGAAATCCTGGGTCTGTTCCATTCTATCGATTACGATTCCAATTACGATTACAAGGAACAGCGCGGGAGATCATGAGAGTCCTCGTCGATACCTGTATCTGGTCGATGGCGCTGCGGCACAGTGAGATCTCCGGCGGTCAGGAAGTGTCCGAACTGATGGAACTCATCAAGGAATTGCGGGTGCAGTTGATTGGACCCGTAAGGCAGGAAATCCTTTCCGGAATCAAGAGTCATGTCCAATTCACGAAGCTGCGCGACCATCTCCGTCCATTTCCCGATCTCGAACTGACGACCCGCGATTTCGAGACTGCCGCGGAGTTTTACAATACATGTCGCGGTAAAGGCGTTCAGGGTTCAAACACAGACTTTCTCATCTGTGCTATAGCGGTGCGGAATCAGATGGCTATCTTCACCACGGACGTGGATTTCACTTACTTTCAGAAATATCTTCCGATCAAGCTTCATCGTCTCCGAATCGACAGATGAAACAGGTTCAGGTTTCGGAGGCTTACCTCAATCAGCTCGTTCTTGGATGCGTCCCAAAGGATGTCGATGTTGCCGGACATTAATTATGCGGGACAAATCATAAAACGCCTAATTTCCGTCTTCAAGTCGAGCAGGACCAGGTTGCAAGGTCAATCTTATCTA
>JBDKTY010000015.1:0-11202 GCA_039679945.1 Syntrophobacter sp.
GGTTCCGAAACCTCGCCGATTCCTGTTGCACCGGTCTCACGATTTTCATTCCTCGGGATGGAGTCCCTATGAAGCGCATGTTGCAGCTTGTCCTGGTCGGAGTCTTCCTGCTGACGAGTCTTGACGCTCTTGCCGCCGCTCGCAAAGAAGTCCGTTTTGATATCCTGGACTTCCGGGTGGAAGGCAATACCGTCCTTCCGGAGAGTACAATCCAGTCGGTGCTTGCGCCCTACAAGGGGAAAGACAAGGACTTCGTGACGGTCGTGGAGGCCGTAAAGGCTCTCGAGAAGGCCTACGGCGCCAGGGGATGGGCGGCGGTGCGCGTGCTGGTGCCCGAGCAGGAACTGGAAAACGGCATTATTCGACTTGCCGTTCGTGAGACGCGACTGGGGAAGATCCAGGTTGAGGGCAACAAGTTTTTCGACCGGGATAATATACTTGCCGGTCTTCCGGATTTGCGTCTCCGGCAGCCTGTCAATCTTCGCGCCGTGTCCTCGGAGATCGAGCTTGTCAATGAGAACCCGGCAAAGAACATCACCATGGAACTCTCCGGAGGCGAGAAAGAGGACGAAATTGCAGCGCTTGTAAAGGTCAAGGACGAGAAACCCTGGAAGGTCGGTTTCACGCTGGACAACTCCGGGGATTCGAAAACAGGTCCCGCGCGCCTGGGAGCCACATTCCAGCATGCAAACCTCTTTAACCGCGATCATTTCCTGGCCCTTCAATACGTCACTTCGCCCTCGGAATATGAAAGCGTCAATATTTTCGGCTCTTCCTACCGTATTCCCGTTTATGCCCTGGATGGGTCCATCGAGCTTTTCGCGGCCTATTCCGACGTGAATTCCGGCTCGCTGGCACTTGGAGGGGCATCGAGCATGCAGGTGACTGGCAGGGGAACCAGGCTCGGAATACATTTTAACAAGAACCTTCCCCGGATCGGCATATACGAGCAAAAGATATCCGTGGGCCTCGACTACAGGGCCTACCTCAACAACGTGGATTTTCTGGGCGAACAGCTCGGAAACGACGTGACCGTTCACCCGTTTACATTCATCTATGCCGGCAAGCTTGAATGGAAAGATACCAGTGGCGGCTTCTATCTGGGGGGCGCTCAGAACCTGCCGGGAACCTGGGACGGCAAGGACTCATCTTCCGACTTCAACAGGGCCAGGAGCGGGGCGCCCGATGATTACACCGTCTTCCAGGCCGGGGCCAATGTCTCCCAGGCACTCCCCGGGGACTGGCAGGCGAGGGCGGTCGTTAACGCGCAGTATACCTGGGAACCTCTTGTCTCCGGTGAGCAGTACGGTCTGGGAGGAGCCGCCTCGGTGCGCGGTTACAATGAAAGGGAACTTGCCGACGACAGGGGCATCTCGGCAAGTTTTGAAATATATACGCCGAACCTGGCTCCCAAGCTCGGAATTGACAGAATCATCCCGACGGGTGCTCCGCTTATGCTGCGCGGGCTCCTTTTCTATGATGTCGGCTATGTGAACAGGGCCGACCCTCTGCCGGGCGAAGCCCACTCGAATACAATCTCAAGTTTTGGCCCCGGTTTGCGGGTAACCGACGGGAAATACTTTACCATCTCATCCGACCTTGGAATTGCCCTTGAGCCCATCGAAGCCCAGACCGACAGGTGGGATACCCGCTTTCATGTAGCGTTGACCGTTATGTTTTAGGGCGGCATTCGAAAGAGCGCAGGAGAACGCAATGGATCTGAAATCGTCCTGGATACGGTTTGTCTTTGCTCTGCCCCTTTCCGGCAAGCTTCGTCTCGCACTTGTGATGCTGTTGTTCTTCCCCTGTCCCGTGGGCGCGCTACCGGCCGGTCAACAGGTGGTCAAGGGCCAGGTGAAAATCAACCAGAAGGGGAGCACCCTCACCATTAAGAACAGCCCGAACTCCATCATTAACTGGCAGAGCTTTTCCATTGGCTCCAACGAGACAGTGCGATTTCTCCAAAAAAGCGGCAGCAGCGCGGTCCTCAACCGCGTGACGGGCCAGGACCCGTCGAAAATCCTCGGTGTTCTTCAATCGAACGGCAGGGTTTTTCTTATTAATCCCAATGGGATATTGTTCGGAAAAGACGCCAGGGTCGACGTCAACGCGCTCGTTGCTTCCACTCTGAATCTGAAGGACCAGGATTTCCTGAATGGAAAGTACAACTTCGGCTCGAATACCAAGGCCGGCAAAATTCAGAACCAGGGCGCTATTACCACGCCGGAGGGCGGCAAGGTGTACCTGATCGCTCCCGATGTGGAAAACAGCGGGCTTATCCGCTCTCCCAAAGGGGAGGTGCTTCTCGCGGCGGGGTACAGCATAAGGCTGGTCGACAGTGCCAACCCTAATATCGCCGTCGTGGTCAGTGCACCGGAAAACCAGGCGGTAAATATCGGCACCCTGGTCGCCGAGGGTGGCACGATTGGAATATACGGAGGTATCGTATCTCACAGCGGCACAGCCAATGCCGATAGCGCGAGCGTCGGAGAAAACGGGAAAATCATTTTCAAGGCCTCGGAAAGCGCGAACATCGGCCCCGGAAGCGTTATCAGCGCGGATGGGCCTTCGGGCGGAAAAATAACTCTCTCGAGCCGCGGAAGTACGGTATTGGACGGAGGAACGGTATCCGCGGTTGGGACAGACTCAGAGGGTGGGGATATCCGCGTGCTGGGCAAGAATGTCGAGATCGGCGGCGAGGCTTCTCTTGATGCATCGGGCCGCGCGGGCGGGGGAACGGTTCTCGTTGGCGGGGGTTTTCAGGGAAAGGACCCCGCGGTCCGAAATGCAAAAACCACGAAGATCGACCGGAATGTTTCGATCAAGGCGGATGCCAAGGGCAAGGGAGACGGGGGCAAGGTTGTCGTCTGGGCCGATGATTCGACGCTTTTTGAAGGCGATATCAGCGCCAGGGGTGGCAAGCGCGGCGGCAACGGCGGCAGTGTCGAAGTCTCCGGCAAACGGGACCTTACTTTCAAGGGCGCCGTGGATCTGAGCGCTCCCGAGGGAACCGCGGGCAGCCTGTTGCTTGACCCTCTCAATTTCACAATCGGAGGCGACATCACCGGCGCCGCTCTTGCCTCTCTTCTGGGAACATCCAACGTCACGATCCAGACGGGTGATTCAGGTTCGGATGCCGGGGACATCTATGTAAATGAAGCGGTAACCTGGAATAGTGCCAACAAGCTGACCCTGAATGCCCACAGGAGCATCTTCTGCAACAGCATCATTACGAATAAAAAAGGAGGGAGTCTTTCCCTTCGGGCGGATTATGACGCAAATGGGACCGGGACCTTGAAGTTTGCGGGCGAGGGTCATGTGGACCTTTCGGGTGGCGGCGCCGCCTCGCTCTTCTATAATCCAACGGGCGGATACACCACCCCCACCGACTACTCCGGGTATTTTACCGGCACAACCCCAACGGCATATATGCTCGTAAACACGCTCGACGACCTCCAGAGGATAAATACCAATCTAACCGGGACTTATGCACTGGGCAAGGACATCGACGCTTCCGCGACAGTCGGATGGAACGGCGGCAAGGGCTTTGAGCCCCTGGGCAACGATAATCTCGCCGACCCAATCGGACATGTATTCACCGGCGCCTTCGACGGAAACGGCCACACCATAAGCCATCTCTATATCAACCGGCCGAGTACCCAATATGTGGGCGTTTTCGGCGGCAGCGACCGTACCGCGAAATTCAGGAACCTCTGGCTGCTGGATGTGGACATAACCGGAGGGTTCCAGACATCCGGGGCTGTGGCTCATATGGGTGTGGGAACCACCATGGACAATTCCTTCGTTACCGGTTCCGTGCATGGTACCAGCATGACCGTCGGCGGGCTCGTTGCCCTGAATGCGGGTACTATCACCAACTGCTACAGCAAAGCGACGGTACAGGGCGGTTCATACACCGGCGGCCTGGTCGGAGCCAACTGGGGTGCGGGCGGCCAGGTCATTAATTCGTACAGCGCGGGAGGGGTTGACGGTGGGGGCTCTCACGTGGGTGGACTTGTCGGCGGGAATTCCGGCGCCGGACCCAACCCCGTTGTCAACAGCTTTTGGGATGTTCAGACTTCCGGAATACCCATCAGCGCGGGCGGAACAGGCCTCAACACCGCCGCGATGAAAAATAAGGCATCTTTTGGCGGATGGGATTTCACAAACACCTGGGGCATTTCCGACGGATCTTCCTATCCCTATCTCATTTGGCCTTCTTCCGGCGGCGCCATCGTTTATCCCGGCAATGCACCGGTTCCGGTCCCGCCGAGGCCGGTCGTCAATCCCGCCATAGCGGCCCAGGTTGCGGCGGACAGTACGGTGAATGCCTGGAAAGAGGCCGCGCCCAAGGTCTGGGTGGGAGGCCCGGGCTCCTGGAGCGACAGCGCTCCCCACTATGCGTCCTGGGACGACTACCTCAAAGCCAACCCCTGGACCATTACAGCCATTTCCTGGACGGAAAACGCTCCCCATTACGACACCTGGGATGATTATCTCAAGGCGAATCCCTGGTTTATCACGACTGTTTCCATGAACAAGAGCATCCAGGTCGATTCGCAGGGCCGGTTCATAGACGGCATGCTCAACCCGCTCGACTACCTGACAACGGTGGGAAGCGGCGGACTCGGGTTTGCCAGCCTCGATCAGGGTGGCGCCTACAAGGGCTACAGTGAGACCGGCGGCTCCTACGAGACGGAGTTGGCATGGGCTGCCGCGGCGCTCCAACGGTCTCTGGAAATTCAGAAATCGGCCACGACTTATGATCCCGCGGTCGCAAAAATGTGGCAGGATGCCGCCCTGGCCAAGCTTCGGGCAGTCGAGGCAGGGGAAGGCGCCGCTTCCGCCGGTTCCGGCGAGGGCAGCAGTGAAGGCTCGGGTGGAGGCACCGATGAAAGCTCCGGCCAGGGTCCTCCAGTAGCTATGCGCAATCGTGACCTTGCCCGACGAAATTCGGAGTCCATACAGAAACTGATCGACCAGGGAACCTTGAATCCTGACTTCGTCGTGACAGATAGCAAGGGCAATCTGCACATCATGAATGAGGAATCCACCAAGATCCAGCAGGAGATTCTGGATGGGAAGCTCGATCCCAGATTCCTGAGCAAGGACAGTTCGGGCAACTGGCTCCCGATGACCCGTGACCAGTACGGTTCGCAAAATCTCCAGAAACTGATCAATCAGGGAGATGTAAAACCCGAGTTTGTCGCGGTGGACAGCAAGGGCAACATAAGCATCATGAACGCGGAATCCACGAAGATCCAGGAGGGGATTCTGGATGGGAAGCTCGATCCCAGGTTTCTGACCAAGGATGAATCGGGCAACTGGCTCCCGATGACCCGTGACCAGTATAGTTCTCAAAATCTCCAGAAACTGATCGATCAGGGAGATGTAAAACCCGAGTTTGTCGCGGTGGACAGCAAGGGCAACATAAGCATCATGAACGCGGAATCCACGAAGATCCAGGAGGGGATTCTGGATGGGAAGCTCGATCCCAGGTTTCTGAGCAAGGACAAATCGGGCAACTGGCTCCCGATGACCCGTGACCAGTATAGTTCTCAAAATCTCCAGAAACTGATCAATCAGGGAGATGTAAAACCCGAGTTTGTCGCGGTGGACAGCAAGGGCAATATAAGCATCATGAACGCGGAATCCACGAAGATCCAGGAGGGGATTCTCAATGGGACGGTCAATCCCGCCAATGTAACCAAGGACAGCACGGGCAATCTGCACATGACAACTCCAAGCGGCCCGGATGTCCCGATAAGCCGGATCGTGGGGGGTGGAACGGCGCCTAATCAATAGGAGGTTTTCTGGAACGAAGAAAAGCTCGAGGTTTGAGCCTACCGCCTCGGACGCGCCATTTGGTACTGGCTGAGCCCCGTCGGCGATATGAGTGCGTTTCATCTAACCCGCGGCCATTGGGAACCGGGTGCGGGATGCCGGTTATTCTTATGAAAGCCGGACCGGCGCTCCATGTGAAAACGGGGTCTGGCCAAGGTAACATCTCGTTAATTAGAGGTTAATTATCCAGAAGGTAGGCGTTTTCGAGCTTATAAGGCCATTTTGGGACTCGAAATCATGGCTGCCGGAAGCTCGAGGCTAGAAGATGCCGGATTCGTCCACCGCTTCGCGGATACTGAGTTGCGCGAGTCGGTCATCTCGACTCATTGCTCATCGGGAAAAATCTCCTGGACTCTTCCGATCTGGCCATCCTCCAGCCGCACTTTGATCCCTCGGGAATGATAGGCGGAGGATGTTAGGATATCCTTCACGGTCCCCACTGTTCGTTTGCCGGTTCGCTGGTCCTTTTTTAGAATAATTTCGACACGCTGTCCGGGATGAATATTGCCGCGCTGTTGTCCGTTCATTGCACCCTTTCCTGTGTTGCCGATAGTCTCCCGATGATAGTTGGCAAAAACTCATGATAACCGATCCTGAAGTTTCAATATAGAGAACCCGCTTTTCCCTTCCTAATCCAGCAGGATTTAAATTACATTAAGCCAGGCCGCAAATCGATCCGCCCAAAGTGGAGGACCCGCTATGTTTGCCATGGAATTCGATTCCAGGATTCTGAACTCCCTGCCTCTCCCCGAGCCGGCAAGGGTCAAAGTGGTAACGGAATTGCTCCGGGTGATTGTGCTGAAACGGGTATTGTCCTATTTCCGAAACAGGCGGGGGACGGAGCCCGCCAGGCTTAGTCAACTTTGGGATCATCTCTGCATTGTCCGCCTGGAGGACGAAGACTGCGAAATCCGGGTGGTAAGCGCCCTCATCCACGAGGAAAAGCAATGGCAGATTCAGGTCCATGAACGGATCTTCGACTATATCTCGTTCGTGACGCCCGGGACCCCGGAGTTCAGGTTGGGAGCCGGGACCTTGGAAGAGCGGCAAATGCTGGCCTTCTCGGAATTCTTCCTGCGGCACCAAATAGAGCACATCCTGTATCCTAAACATCAGGAACGCGCGGTCATCCTTGCCGATATCAATTTCGCAATGGACGCTCGCACCTCGGATCCCACTTTTTACAGAATGCTGCGCGGCGCCCTCTCCAACGAGATGAACGGGATGAAAGGGGGAGAATACCTGGCATTGCTCGATAGCGCTGAAAAGGATCTTCCGCTCGATCCGGCCGTGGATGGGGTTGTTGGTTCTTTTGCATCGGTTCTCGGTCAGGCTCCGGACGGATTTCTCCTGAAAGTCTTTCCTGAACTCGACATCGAAATGAAGATCCGGCTGCTGGAGGACTTCTATCGAGGAAGCCGCGATACCGCCGGTTCATTGCTGAGGAGAACCCACTCGCTCCGGGCTGCCCTTCGCCTGTTCCAACTGCTCATAAGAAGCAATGCCAAGGAAGCCCTTGAAGCTTTCCAGTTGTTCAAGGATCGATGGGGGTTGGTGGAATTATTTAAAGAACTCGATCTGCCCGGTAAGGCCTTTGAGAGCGGGACCCCCGAGGAACTGCTGCGGGAATTCGCGGCGGGTTTGGAAGCTCACCTGGACAAGGATCTCTTGCCGACACCCGCCCGGCAACCCGCGCCCGCGGCTCGGCAGATGCTTTCAAGACCTTCCGAAAAGAGCCTCAAGGAACGAATCGAGGAGGCGCGAAACGATCCCGCTCTCCCCGAGCGGGTGATCGAACTGATCGAAAAAAACAGGCTCAACATCACGGGGCAAAGCGGTGCCAAGTACAGCGAACTGATCGAGACGCTGCTGATCATTCCATGGGGAAAGTTCCAAAAAATCAAGGTAACCACGGAAGAGTTCGAAGCGGGACTGAACTACTCACATTACGGGTTGGATACTCCCAAGGAGATTATTTGCGATTTCTTCACGAACCTCATCCGGCGATACCGCAATTTTAATGAGGAGGACGCAAGAACGTGGCACAGAAGGGGGAGTGCCTTTCTGCTGGTGGGACCTCCAGGCGTCGGGAAGACTTCGCTTGCCATCTCGGTCGCCAAGAGCCTTGGCATTCCATACCATAAGATTTCTCTCGGAGGAATGCGAGACGAGGCGGACATGCGGGGCTTCGGATTCACCTACGAAGGGTCTAAGCCGGGCGCGATAGTCCAGGGCCTGATCAAAATGGGAGCGATGAACGGAATGTTCATCCTGGATGAGGCGGATAAGACGGAAAAGTTCGCGATCGCCACGCTACTCGAGATCCTCGACCCCGAACAAAACCATCTCTTTCATGACAAGTACGCTCAGACCACGATCGATATTGATCTGTCCAACTGCCATTTTTTTCTTACCGCCAATACTTTGGAAACAGTTCCTCCGGTGGTGGCGAACCGGTGCGAGGTGGTGGTCCTGGACCGCTACAGCATCGAGGAAAAAATCTCGATTGCCCGTAAATATTTAATCCGGCGTATCCGGGAGAATTATCAGATAAGCGAAGCTGAAATCCTTTTCGATAGAGATGAAGAAACAGACCTCCTGAGGCATCTCATCAGGTCATATACTTATGAGGCCGGGGTAAGGGAACTGGAAAGAATCATCCGGACCCTGTTTCTGCGAGTCCAGAGAAAAGAGCTTGGCCGGGAGCCGCCGATCAGGATCACCCGGCAGAAAATCAAGCAGTACCTGGGAGAGCCGGTTCCCCCGAGGCAGATCGGACAGGAAGATGTGGTGGGTGAAATGCTGGGCCTTGGCGTGGACCCCGAACGGGGCGTCGGCTCGGTAATTCCCATCCAGGCCACCAGGGTGGCCGGTGAAGCGGCCGCGGAGCCCGGCGTTCTGAGCATCGTGCATGCAACCGGCAACATCGAGAAAGTCATGGACGAGAGCCGCAAAGTGGCCGTAACCGGGATTTTTCATCGCGCCGCCGAACTGAGACTAAACATGAAGCATCTGGATGAGCCCATTCACCTCCACTTTATGGGCGGTTCCACCAAAAAGGACGGCCCTTCGGCGGGAGGGGCGATTGCTTTGGCCCTGGCGTCCGTTCTCTCCGGGCGCAAGATCCGGAAAGATGTGGCAATGACCGGAGAAATCGATACCAAGGGACGAATCACGGCGGTGGGGGCTCTGACTTTAAAGATAGAAACCGCCTATAACGCGGGCTGCAAGACGGTGATCATCCCCAGGGAAAATCTTTACGGAAATGATGGCATCGAGCGGTTTCCCGAAGCGCTGAAACAAGAACTCCAGGTCCTCGGTTTTCATGAATGGATCGGAGACCATGCGCCCTTTGATTACCTTCGCCATATTCTGGAGGTGGTAGCGGTAGATGATATTGTCGAGGCGGCAGGGGTTGCATTTATTGAAGAAGGGGAACTTGCGGCTCTGGATACAATTTTTGAGTCGCATGCGCGAAAGACCGCTGAAAAGCTCCTCGGTTTCGCGGATTGCGCTGAAGCTCCTATCCTTGTTTTTCAGGTAAAAAGCCCGGACGAACTGGACCCGGTGTTTCTCAGAGCTTTCGAACGGAAGACGGGAGCCAGGAATCTCCTGTTGATAAATCCGGAAATCCGGGACAGGTTGATTGCCCGTTTTGACGGTATGATGCAAGGAATACATCTCCTCGACCTCGATCCAAAACGAGAAAGGCTCGGATCAAAAATCGCCGGTTTCATCAACGCGCTTCCCGCGGCTTCTCGCGAGTCTTCCCGGCTGGTACTGATCGCGCCCTATTTCCTTCTCGTCCAGGATGGAATCAACAGGGATGGTCCGCCTGAAGACCTGGCCGCCCTGGAATGGAACTTTTCCGCGAATAATTACACTGTCCAGCAGGTGAAGATGAAGGGCTCAAAACTCCTCCTTAACAGGGTTTTGCCGCTGCTCTCCCTTATTTCCCGGCGGGAGCTGGATGAATGCCCATTCCTGGGAATGCGCGAAGGTATCCGCGTGATCGATATCTCGTTTATTCCTGAAAAGTACCGTCTGGATATCAGCCGCACCGAAGAGATCCTGAACCGGGTCCTGACCCGATGGTCGGAAACGGTAATGAAATCCTGGGGGATCCACGACTCGCAAGGGTAAGCCGGTGGATATTTCCGGGTGAGATCGGAAGAGGACCGCGGTCCCGTGAACTCGAAACGCAAACCGTTGGAATTGCCATGGCTGATCAGCTCGCTACAAAACAGATAGAAGAGTGCAACCGGCTTCAGAAAGAATACTTCAATGAAAACGTGGACCTTTTCGAGCCTCCTCTCCCCCGGGGAGTTCCCGAGCGACTGGAGGCTACAATTGAAGCAAGCCGCCTCCAACGGGGTGAGCGCGTCCTTGACGTGGGAACCGGGACCGGGATTCTCATCCCGTATATTCTGAAGCACCATCCTTACGAGATCCATGTTTGCGACTTGGCTGAAAACATGCTTCTCAGGGTGAAGAGAAAATTCCCTCGCGTGGTTCCCCACCTTTGCGACGTCGGGGACCTGCAACTGCCTGATGGCAGCATCGATTTAGTCTTTATCAATGCGTGTTTCTCCAACATCATGGATAAAGCAAAATGCCTCGATAACCTTTATCGCATGCTGCGGCATAAAGGCAGACTGGTGGTGAGCCATCCTCTCGGTAAAGAGTTCATCATCGAACTGAAGAAATATGCGCCCTTTCATTTGGATTTGCTGCCCGATGAACCGGAGGCGAGACAATTGTGCGAGCGGCACGGGTTTAGAATCGTGAGTTTTGTTGATGAACCCCTTTTCTACATCTTTGTCGCGGAGACAACCATGCAGACTGATCGCGCCGGCATTACCACGGCAACCCGGTTTGACCCTTTCCGGGAATAATGGGGGCACTTATGGCGGATTCGCATTCCGGGCTAAATCGGAAAATTCTCCTGGGCGGCACGGCAAGGCGCCCGGATGACGTGATTGTCCTGCAAAATCTGGGGCTCCGGTTCGCGGAACTTACTATCGAAAATCCGGCGGACTTCCGCCTTCTTCTTCATAAGTACCGATCCCTTCCAAGCACGGACGGTTTTTTCTATCTTTGCCACGGCCCACGAGAGGGCGATCCCAATGATATCCATTCCCTGGAGACGGTGTATTTGCCCAAGCTGCTCCAGGTCATCGAGACCATGCCCGAACTGGAGATGCGCCTTTTGACGTTGCACCTCTGGATGGACCCCCGGTTCGTATCCGCGAAGGCACTGGCCTACAAGATCGGCTTTCTCGAAAAGGTAATTGAAAGGGCCGGCGGCAAAGGGATTCTTGTCTGCCTGGAAAACTTGAGCGAAAGCGATGTTCATTT
>JBDKTY010000016.1:0-5977 GCA_039679945.1 Syntrophobacter sp.
CGCAACAAAAGGTAATCATTGTGAGCGGTTTCTCGGAATCGGACCGGGTGCATGAAGCCCAGGCTCTGGGAGCAGGCGCGTATGTAAAAAAGCCCTATGTCATCGAGAAACTGGGATTAGCCGCAAGGAAGGAATTGGGTAGATAATAACTGTCATGAACAACAATTTGAACATTAGAACAGGCCGATCTCTTTTGCAGGTCGAAAAAAAGGCCGTCAGCGAATTCCATAAAATGGTGCATCAGCCCGACACTGAAGCCGTTATATTCTTCTGCTCCTTATAAAACTCAAGATTATGCCGGAATCAGTCGGATTATAGACATAAACAAGAGTTCCAGTAAGGATATTGCATAGCTGTCCAACTCCATAATTCACCTCCTTGATTATACATCATGTTTACAACAATACTGTTTATTACTCGAACAAGTAATAAACAGTATTGTTATTCATTTAAAATTGAATTAAAATTACACAATAGATTTTCTTGGAGCCGGTAGAAAAATTTTCGATTAGGAGCGGGAGAAGGCGGAAATTACCAGGTTGAGGGTCGATCGACAATGAAAAGAATTCTAATTACCGGCGCCACCGGTCAGATAGGGTCTGAATTGACGATTGCCATGCGGCGTAAATACGGCGAATCCAATGTAGTTGCGGCAGTACACAGGCGACAGCCCGACGCCGATCTCCTGGAAAGCGGCCCCTATTGCAGCATTAATGTTCGGGACGCCGATGCACTGCAGCAGGCGGTGCAGAAGTACCGGATCGACACAATTTTTCACCTGGCCTCGGTGCTGTCGGCGGCGGCGGAACACAATCCGCAACTGGCCTGGGAGGTAAACATGGGCGGTTTGCACAAGGTCCTCGAAACGGCCCGCCAATTTCACTGCGCAGTCTTCTTTCCCAGTTCCATTGGCGCTTTCGGCCCCGGCACCCCCCTGGAAAATACCCCGCAGGTCACGATCCAGCGCCCGAACACAATCTACGGCATTACCAAACTGGCCGGAGAATTGCTGTGCGACTATTACCATCATCACTTCGGTGTGGACATCCGCGGGCTGCGGCTGCCGGGCCTCATTTCCTACAAGACCATGCCCGGCGGCGGCACAACCGATTACGCCGTGGAGATCTTCTGTGCCGCCGTCACACAAGGCCGTTACCGTTGCTTTCTGAGATCCGATACACGGCTCGACATGATGTACATGCCTGACGCCATCCGGGCGATAATGATCCTGATGGAGGCGGACGACGAAAACCTCATCCATCGCAATGCCTACAACGTGACGGCCATGAACTTCACGCCGGAGGAGCTGGCGGCGCAGATTCGCAAGTCTATACCCGACTTCAGCATCGAATACGAAATTGACCCCGTCCGCCAGGCCATTGCCGATTCCTGGCCTCGATACATGGATGATACCGCGGCGCGCACCGAGTGGGGCTGGCTGCCCCATTACGATATCGCCGCCATGACGCAGGACATGCTAGACCATATGGCGATCAAACTGGCTAAGCCAAATGAGAGCGACTATGTCACTGGATAAGCTCAATCCATTGTTGGTGTCAAATCTCGACAAGATCGCCCAAACCGGCGTGATGAAAAGAAATGAACGGATCATTACCGGCAGGCAGCCGCCGCATGACGGGTTCGGGGCGAGATACTTTCTCAGAGGGTATGAAGGCCGGCCTTTCTTGCGGATGAACGCCAATGCCTACCTCGGCCTCAATTTCCATCCCCGCGTAATCGAGGCGGAAGAAAAAGCTGCCCGGTGCTTCGGCACAGGTCCCGGTGCTGTCCGCTTCATCAGCGGCACCTTTGAATCCCACATACAGCTCGAAGAGCGCCTCGCCTCTTTCCACCGGCGGGAGGCGGGTATGCTGTTCAGCGCCGCCTATGCCACGGTCATGGGGGTATTGCCGCAGCTCGTCACCAATGAGACTCTGGTGGTGAGCGACTCGCTCAACCACAACAGCATCATTAACGCCATTCGTCTTTCCCAGCCTGCCGCCAGGGCGGTTTATGAACACCTGGACACAACCCGGTTGAGTGCGATCCTGGAACAGCATGCAGGACAGGTGAAACGGGTAATCGTAACTACCGACGGCGTCTTCAGCATGCGGGGCGATCACGCCCCCCTGGACAAAATCAGCGCGATCGGCGAGCGTTATCAAGAATGTTTTGAAGAAGGTGTGATCACGGTAATCGACGACTCCCACGGCGTCGGTGCTTTTGGTGCGAGCGGCCGGGGTACGGAAGAAAAAACAGCAGCCCGCGCCGACATCCTCATCGCTACATTGGGCAAAGCTTTCGGCGTCAACGGCGGTTACGTGGTGGCCGACAAGACCGTCATCGACTATCTCCGCGAAACTTCACCCTTTTATACTTATTCCAATCCTGTCACTCCTTCGGAAGCAGCCGCCGCTCTGGCAGCGCTGGAAATCCTCGACAGCGGTGAAGGCGCCGCCCTGCTCAGCAAAATCAGAGACCTTGCCGCCCGCCTGCGCGAAGGTTTCCTCAAACGTGGCTGCGAAACCATCATGGGCGAACACCCAATCGTGCCCCTTCTGATCCGCGATACCGCCAAAACCAGGGAACTGGTCCAGCGGCTATTCGATCGCAATATTCTGGCCACAGGTCTCAGCTTCCCCGTAGTGCCGAAGGGAGATGAGGAAATTCGCTTTCAAATCTCGGCGGAGCATACCGAAAAAGACATCGACTATCTGATTGAGAGCATATGACATACCGGCAAGAGAGGATGAATTATGGTTCTTGAACTGGGTCAAATACCAATTAAAGACATTGACTGGGGAAGAAAAACATTCCTGGAGAACAATGTTCTTCATATCAACCGTGAAGAGCTGATCGAGAAAGCGAGGGGGGATGATTCCCGCATAGCCTCTGTCAGAGCCGACATTGCCAAGCCCGGGGAAAGCGTGCGGATTATTCCCGTGAAGGATGTGATTGAGCCACGGGTCAAGGTTGAAGGAAGAGGGGGAATGTTTCCCGGCTTGATTTCAGGCGTGGAAACCGTCGGAGAAGGTCGGACGCATGTGCTGCGGGGATGCGCCGTGGTCACTGCTGGACAAATTGTAGGATTTCAGGAGGGACTGATTGACATGAGCGGCCCCGGCGCCCGCTATTCTTTCTTTTCCAAACTCCTGAATGTGGTTTTATCGATGGACGTCAAAGACGGTCTCTCCCGACACGAACACGAGGAAGCCCTCCGTTTGGCCGGATTGCGGGCGGCCGTTTATCTGGGAGAAGCGGGGCGCAGCGCGAAGCCGGATCATCTGGAGCGCTTCGAGACGCGCCCATCCTTGAAAACGAAAGGGAGCGGCAGCGATCTTCCCGGCGTGGTTTATCTCTACATGCTGCTGAGCCAGGGGTTGCTGCATGACACCTACCTGTACGGACAGGACATGAAAAACGTGCTTCCCACCCTCATCATGCCCACTGAGGTCATGGACGGGGCTGTTGTCAGCGGAAACTGCGTTTCCGCATGCGACAAGAATACAACCTATCACCACCAGAACAATCCCGTCATCCACGAACTCTTCAAACGAAACGGCATCGATCTCCGCTTTCTGGGAACCGTCGTGGCCAACTGCAATGTCACGCTCCAGGACAAGCTGCGCTCCGCCGAGTATGCCGCCAAGCTGGTTCTGCTGCTGGGCGCCGACGGGGCCGTCATTACCAAGGAAGGGTTTGGAAATCCTGATGCGGATGCCATGATGTATTGCGCCGGACTGGAGGGTAAAGGGATCCGTACCGTCATGATCACCGATGAATTCGCCGGGGTTGATGGAGCGTCGCAGTCGCTGGCCGATACGACCCCGCAGGCCGATGCCGTGGTGAGCACGGGCAACGCCAATGAACGGATTACATTGCCGCCCATGGAGAAGGTGATCGGAGATATCCGGGTTGTTGAAAAAATAGCGGGGGGACAGTCGGGCAGCTTTTCTGAGGAAGGCATAACCGTTGAACTGCAGACGATTACGGGAGCGACCAATGAACTCGGTTTTGAACTGCTGTCCGCCCGGGGCGAATAGGAGGCTGCAATGGCGGAGAAAATGAAAGCTGTACTCTATCTGAATCAATTTTTTGGTCAAATCGGGGCGGAAGACAAGGCTGATACCCAGCCGCTCATAAAAACCGGCCCCGTGGGCCCCGGCATTCTCTTCCAGGAGCTCCTCGGACCGGAGGCGGAGATCACGGCAACGGTCGTCTGCGGTGACAATTATTTTGCCGAACATATGGAAGAAGCGACGGAAACGGTGCTGGCCATTATCAGGGATTGCAGCCCCGATCTGGTGCTGGCCGGTCCTGCATTTAACGCCGGAAGGTATGGCATAGCCTGCGGAGCGGTATGCGCGGCAGTAACAAGCCGGTTGGGAATACCTGCCGTGACAGGGATGTTTCCCGAAAATCCGGGTGTGGAATTATACCGGAAAACTGTTTATATTGTGGAAACAAAGGGTACAACTGCCGGGATGAGAGATGCAGCCGGGAAAATGAGCCGCCTTGCCCTGAAGCTGGCCAAGGGAGAATCCATCGGTTTCCCCGCAGAGGAAGGATACCTTCCCCGCGGTCTTCGCCGAAACTACTTCGCACGGGAGACCGGCGCGGCAAGAGCGATAACGATGCTCCTCCGGAAATTGAAAGGAGAGCCTTTCTTAACCGAATATCCCATGCCGGTTTTTGACCGCGTAGCGCCCCTGCCTCCCGTGGAACGGATGAACGAAGTCACCCTTGCCTTTATTACCAGCGGAGGGATTGTCCCCAGGGGAAACCCGGATCGTATAGAATCATCCAGTGCATCCAGGTATGGAAAATATGACATCAGCGCCCTGCAGCAGTTGACTGCAGAATCCCACGAAACGGCGCACGGGGGATATGATCCCACCTATGCCAACGAAGACCCGAACCGCGTGCTGCCCCTCGATGTAGTGCGAGACCTGGAACGGGAAGGAAAGATCGGCCGACTCCATCCCTATTACTACGCCACTGTGGGAAACGGCACATCGGTGGCAAGAGCCGGACAATTTGCCCGTGAGATTGCCCAAGACCTGAAAAGCTCAGGCGTCCAGGCTGTTATCATCACCTCCACCTGAGGAACCTGTACTCGTTGCGGAGCAACGATGGCCAAAGAAATCGAAAGAGCAGGAATCCCCGCAGTCCATATCTGCACTATTGTTCCCATCTCCAGAACCGTGGGGGCCAACCGGATTGTCCCTGCTATCGCCATTCCCCATCCCCTGGGGAATCCGGCCAAGTCCCGGGAGGAAGAAAAGCTGCTGCGAAGAGCGCTGGTGGAGAAGGCCCTGCATGCCCTGGAAACGAAGATCGAAGAGCAGACAGTATTTTGAAAGGTAAGCTATGGACAACCCTGTTATTCAAGCATGTTCCTATATTCTTATTCATGTCCCCGGATTCGTCCGCTACGGATCAAAACCGAGCCGGGAAATAGAAGAAGATACCATGAACTCTGTTTTGCCCGCTGTCAATGGACATCTGAGGAAGTTTGAGGAGGCGGTGGCATATCCCCCCAACCAGGTTTTTATCGGCAATCTGCACCCCGATCATTTGAACACCATCCCGCAACCCTGGCACCGGCGTCCGGTTCAGAGCGCTTCCCGCTATGGAACCTATGGCGAGATCATGCCGGAAGAGGAATTCCTCGGGTTGATGAAGCTCGCCGACGATTTCAATCTGATGTGGATTGAAAAAGATGCCGCGCCGCTCGTCAAAAAGTCGCTGGCTGACCATCTTTTATGGAAGGATGCGGATTTGGGGAAGATCGATTCGGGGGTGGAAATGGCGCACATCCTGGAGCGGATCGAAAATTCGGGATCACTGCCCCTTTATCATCGCGGCCGAATTGTGGGCTGCATACACCGCGACCACGAAAAAGATGACAACCTCAAGGCTCAGGTATTGATGGAAAATCTCCTGGCCAAGTCTTCGGCGGCCCTGGCTCTGCAGC
>JBDKTY010000017.1:0-20415 GCA_039679945.1 Syntrophobacter sp.
TCTTGCAGGTGGCGCAGAGCCAAATGGACTTGCAGTTGAGGGCGGCCTCCTTTTGTCCGGCCTGAACAAAACGCATGATCTGGTTCACCGGAACATCGTAGGCGAACGAAAACGGGCACCCCGCGGTGCACTTTCCACATTGGTAACAACTGCTCAGCTTCTGTTCGGACTCCTCCTCGACGTTGCGAAGAAAGTCCGCATCGAACTGGCTCGATATATCAACGGCCTTCATCAGCGTGTTCATGGTCGTAATACTTTTCCTCTGCACGATAACTGTTCATGCCATGTTCGGTTTTCCGACTTTTGTATCGGCCCATGGTCTCCTTATTCACAATATGAAACTCAAGTTTCATATTTATTCTAGTCCCGCGAATTTCGAGCTGTCAAGCCAGAAACCGTCGTCTCTGCTTCTCCGATTCATGCCAACCGCACCCTGAATCGCATTCAAGAAGAGCCAAAAGCGTGGGGAGCCTCACACCTCACACCTTCATCGCCGCTTCGCGGTTTAGCATGGCGTTGGGACGGCGCCCGCGTGTGCGCCGCATCGAGGACGCGGGAGAATCATTCCCCGCTCTTTTTAGCTTTGAAAACAGCATCCCGAGTCATGCAACCCCTGTCTCCAGCGCCGCTTTTCCCACCGAATCCCGTGCTTCCCGCCAGCCTTCGGCCGCGCAGTCTGCCCCGCCTCGTTCCCGACGGGCCCGAGCATTATCCGGCAGTCGGGAACGGTCGTCCCTTTCCCCTTCGCATGGATAAGCAGGGGATTTACATCAAGTTCACTGATTTCCGGCTGGTTGGTAACCATATCGGAGAGTGACACCAGGATGCGTTCGAGTGCTTCGACGTCCGAGGGGAGTTTTTCACGAAAACAATTAAGGAACGCAGACCCCTTGATCGCCTTTCCAGGAGGAATCCCTTTCACCCAGCCTGGCGAGAAGCTCAAAGGACGAGTTTATGGCCAATTCAATCCCAACACCCGTGCCTCCGGATTCGGCGCCACAAAGGTAGAGGCCGGGGACGCCTGTCTCGACATCGAGGCGCCGCTTGCCGACCTGGCCCACACTCTGTCCCAGGCCGATAATGGCGCCGTTCTCCCGGACAGAAATGTGCAAATCTTCGGGTGTCGTCACATGAGTCCAAAGAAGGGCATCCTTAAGCCCGGGAAGGATTTTCTCCGCTGTTTTCACGACGATCTTTTCGAGCCTGCCCACGTCGGGCGTCTCGTAGGGGATAATGGCGCCGGCCGTTAGCAGCTGCCGGCCCTCGGGAGCGCATTCGGGAGAAAAATTGGATGGCACGGGCATAAAAAGAGGCACTTCTTCGGGGAACCTGCCAGCCAGCAGGTCTTCTTCGTAACGTTCGGGATCGAGATCAGTTATGTGCGTAATGAGTTTTAAATCGGTCACGGGGCACTTTAGCGCCATTCGGGCGATAAGCATACTGTATGAGTATGTCATGCCCTGAACCCGCGATCGCTCCTTTTCGGGAAGGACCCCTTCCGGAAGCAAATCGATCAGGGTGCGACGACCGTCCGCATTCGAAACAACAACGGGGGCGCGGTATTCCGTGTTCCCCGTGCGTACACCCACTGCGCGACCGTTTTCGACAATGATTTCCTTCACCTCACTGCTGGTCCGGATCAAACCGCCGTTTTCCGCGATTCCATCAGCGAGGGCCTTTGAGATGACTCCACATCCCCCCACCGGATAGCCGCTGGCTCGGGAACGAGCTTCCTCACGAAAGCACCGGATGAATTCGCCGGCACTCGCCCGGTAATGGGGAAGGCAGACATAGACCATAACGATGTTGTTGAAACAGGCGAGCGCCAGAGGGTCTCGGATGCCCTTGCGAACCAGGTAGGTACGCAAATCCACATCGTCGAGTTCCCGGGAAGCAGGATCATCCATACTGATGATCTCTTTGGTGGTAGAAAGCAGCCTCGAGTATTGATCGTCAGAAATTCTCCCCTCGAGGCCTTTAGGAAAGGCAAATATCTCGCCGCCATAACTTGTCATGGGGCGGACATGCTTCCACTGGATATCGTCCTGTTTGCCCAGGGTCCGCAGGACAGAGCCCAAAGGACCTTTCTCGCTCCGTGATATAACATGCGCCCCTATGTCAAGAGTGAACCCATCGCGTTCGAAGGAATAAAGCCTTCCGCCCACGGAGACGTTCTTTTCAAGCATCAGAACCTTCTTGCCCAGAGAGGCACTCGCTGAAGCAGCAAAAGATAAGCCTCCGATGCCGCTACCGATCACTATGACGTCATACCTCATCATTCTCATACCTCATTCTTGTTCAGTCTGAATGATTTCATACGCAATCGCGTTCAAGACGATTCTTCCCCGAGAGTGAAGATGCCGATGGGAATTGGCCCGTTCCACCCTTCGATACCTTTCAAGAAACAGCTTTTGAGAGTGAGCAATATCGAATGCTTAGGTCACGCCATTCCGGAACAGGAACTTCCCCCCCGTTCGCCCTGAGCGTTTCAAAGGGTGGAACGGGCCGGAATCGAGCGGACACAGCGCTGTTTCCCGGCTGCGCCTTACCACGCGAATGCGGGGTTTACTCCCGCTAAAGGCGAACGGGGAATGTATCCTCCCTCTTGAACGCGAAATAGTATCAGCCGGGGTCAGCATCACCCTCTACTCATGCTCATGCCCGTAAAATGATTGACCGCTTCTATAATAAGCGGCGCCGCCCGGTTACCACGAGTGACTGATAGCGTCCCTCGGACAGGCTTCCATGCAAGGCAGCGGCGCGTGATCAGCCCTCCGTTTACATTGTCCGCAGGCATACCTGATGCTTTTGCGAACAGCTTCGGAAACGATGGCCACCGGCTCGTCGCGCAGCGGATCGTTCGGGTCCTGCCCCACTTCGAAACACTCGGCCGGACAGGCGCCGGCACAGGCCCCGCAACCGTCGCATCTGCCCGTGTCGATGGTAATAAAGAAATCGCCCGCCCCGTCCTTATATCCATAATTGGCAATCAAAGCGTTTCCTTCAAAGATTGCACCCTAACGGCTGTCCTGCCGGCTGTTCGCTTTTTCCGCCAGGGCTTGGGCGATCATGGCCGCCCCCAGAGCGCCGGCAATCTGAGGGTCATAGTTCGGGATCAAGGCCGTCACGCCCAGTTCTTTTTCCAACCGGGTGACCACACCCTTGTTCTTGGCGATGCCGCCGGTGATCCCGAATTCTTTTTCCACGCCGATGCGTTCCAGCAAAGAGACCACCCTATGAGCCATGGCCGACGAGTACGAGGCCAAGACCTTCTCCCTCGGCCAGCCTTTACGCAGCAGGCCGATCGCTTCGGACTTGGCGAATACGACACAGGTTGACGAGACCGGCGGCGGTTCTTCCTCGACCTGGAGCGACAATTCCCCGACTTCGTTAATGGACACGCCAAGGACATCCGCGAAAATCTCCATGCTCCTTCCGGTGCCGGCGGCGCATTTGTCATTCATAAGAAAACTGGTCACTTTTCCTTTTTCATCGCAGCGGATGGCCTTGCAGTCCTGTCCACCCATGTCCAGCACTGTTCGGATGGTCGGACCGTATATGAAGTTGGCCCCGCGGGCGTGGCAGGAGATTTCGGTAATTGCTCTCTGGGCGAAGGGCACATTGACGCGGCCGTACCCCGTGCCGACCGTGTATTGGATATTGGCCAGGGTCAACCCGCCGGTGTCTTCCAGAGCACGGTTAATGGCCTTTATAGCGCTGCTTGCACTGTCGGGCTCGGTGCGTGTATTAGCATAGGCATAAACCTGCCCGTCGACCGTGATCACGGCCTGAGAGCTGACCGAACCCACGTCCACACCGGCAGTGAGGATCTTTCCGTCTTTCCAGGAAAGATCGGGATTGGTCCAGCGCGATTCCGTCCATCTCCAGAATTCTTCCGCCACGTTAATCTTCTTCCTATCTGCCTGCCGCAATCAGGGCGGTGCCGTATGCAGAGACGTATTCAGGATCTTGGGGGACAATTACTTCGCACTCGAGTTTCTGCCCGAGTGATTTGACGAAGCCGATGTTGCGGGACACGCCGCCGATGAGCATCACACTTTGTTCAATTCCCACCCAGCGGACCATGGATACGACACGGCCGGCAAGGGCATCATGGATTGCCCGCGCCATGTCCGGCTTAGGGATTTTGGAATGTATCATGGTTACCAGTTCCGATTCGGCAAAGACAGCGCATTGCGCTTTGATTGCCACGCACGAGGTGCTCTTCAGGGACATCGGCCCCAGTTCTTCGAGAGGCACCCCCAGAACAGAGGCCATGGCCTCGATAAAGGCCCCCGTACCTGAGGCGCATTTTTCATTTATGGCGAAATCAATAACTTTGCCGCCTTCATCGATCTTTATGGCCCGGCCTTCTTCCGAACCCACTTCGATGACCGTACGCACGGACTCACACAGTGCAAACGAGCCTCTGGCAGCGGCCACGGCCTCGGTCACTTCATCGGCGGCTTTGATGGCTTTGCGCCCAGCCCCGGTAACCAGGATTTTGTCCATATCCCCGGTATTGTAACCGTAGTGGGTTTCAAGGTCGGCCCACGCCTGTGCATTGGATTCCATGAGGTTGTAACCGGACATGGTAATGTTTTTGGCCTTGATTTCCCCGTCGTCCACAATAACGATCTTGATGGTCTTAGCCCCGATATCTACGCCCGCGGTCAACATGTACCTTATCCTTGCTCTGCATCATGGATTCGTTCAGTACCGATTCACGTTTATTCCAATACTGCCTGTAGGCTGATAAAACCCTTTCCCACTTTACATTCAATCACGTTCTAAACCTGGTACAGATTACCAGATATGCTCCATGATTTTAGGGATGGCTGATAAACTGGGTGACTCCTTCGGTAGATCAAGCAAGGCCCTGTTAAGTGAGTCATAGGTGCTTATATTCTTGTCGTCCGGAATATAACCCCAAATATTCACATCCAACTGCCTTACAAATTCTTTCAGCTTGTCATTCACCCCTTTGAATCTGTTTATTATCAGCCCGATCCGGTCATCCGGGACGATTCCCTGGCCTTGTGCAACCTTCATTATGTCCTTGGCGGTTTGAAGACTCCTGATAGATGTATCGGCTACAACCAATAGAGCGTCCAGATGCTGCATCACTCTCCGGTTGATTTGTTCGGGACCCGCTTCTCCATCAACTATTGTGACATCGTAATTGCGAGACAGAGCTTCAATCCCGTATCTTAGAAGATCGTTGACCGTGCAAAAACATCCGGGAGCTTCCGGGCGTCCCATCACGAGCAGATCGAAGCCTGGTCCATGCATGACCATCTCTCCGATCACCGATCCCATGTGCAATTGGGATATCCTCTGTTTTTCCGCGGGATTCGTGATCAATTCCTCGCGAAAATCACCAACGGTCCTAGCGACCGCCATCCCGAGGGTGTAGGGGAGACTCTTGGCCGAATCGGCATCCACGGCCAAAATGCTCAAATCCCCTGCTTCGACCAGGCTCTTTATCAACAGAGTAGACAGGACTGTCTTTCCGGTCCCGCCCTTACCGGTAACCGCGATTGTCTTTTGCATTTTTTCAGGACCTTTGTTCATCCTATCGTCTCCATGAAATCTCTTATCCTGTTTTGGATGACATCCGTTCCCACATATCGAGGGTCCAGCGCGTCTATATCGAACACCAGGGTCGTCACGCCGAATCTATCGTAGATCATGTCTTTAAGCAGTTTTCCAACGGCCCAGAAGTGAGTACAGCCGACATGCCCGGCAAAAATGGCGGTATCGCATTGGTAATCTCTAAACAACTCAGTCGCGCTTTCCATCCAATATTCAACCGGACTCGATCCCATATGGGTCATCGGGACCATCAGCGATCTTTTGGCCAATCCCTCGAAGACAGCATCCTTATCCAAGACATCCTCTATTAATGCGGCTCTCCGCCATCCGAAGGCATCCATCGGCAATACGGCTCCGAATTCCTTCTCCATCCAGTCAACGATTCCGATATTGAAAAAGACGGGATTCTGCATCCATGCAACCCTCTTCCTTTCAACCGGCAGACAGCCCTCTTTTCTTCTTACCTTTTCCAGTCCGTCTTCATATTGCTTCTTCAGAAATTTCACCAACTGCGGAGTGCCGGACATGCCCAGCGCCACGCTGTTCATGGCCAAAAGCTTTCCAGGCAGCGGGCAGGGGGTCGTCTTCCTCAGTTCCGCAATTTGACTGAAAAGGTCATACGACAGATTGGATTGCTCAATGACCCTGGCCATGGCAGACGTGTCCAATCGCTTCCCGGTCATTTCCTCGAGGAATGCCACGGCTTCTTTCAACTGGCCGGCGATATATTGATAACCGCGTTGGTTGTCCTGAAAGGGCGCATCGACACTAAAATGTGGAATGTTAAGGGTTTCCGCAATCATCGGATAGGAAATCCTGGCCGAATCACATGGACCCGACGCGTAGATCATGGCATCGGGTAATGGAATATCTCCGGACATAACTACACCGATAACTATTTTGTTGACAGCGCATACATATTCCGGGACATACTTATGCGATATGTCCAGGTATCTGGATGACAGTACATGGAAGGCGGCCATACTGGTTGAAAGGACATCCAGGCATAGCGGAACAACTCCCATTGCATAAAGTAACTCCGGCGGGATGCTCTGGTTATGCCAGACCACGGGTATCCCCATTTGCCTGGCCTGATGGATGCTCACCCAATAATGCTGTTGAGCTTCATACAACCAGCGTCGCTCGGGATACTTTTTCGTAATGTGATCCATTATGGAAGTGAGCGATGTTGCCATGTATTCGACTATGTCCTTAATCTCCTTCATTTTATATCGCCCCTTCGATCATCTCGATAAAAGCCTCGACTCTGGTGGCTATCTGTGCCGCGTTCGTCAAATCCTGTTCCCGCTCTATTGATAGAAAAGGGATTCTGAATTCTTTCAGCTTCTTCTCCAAAAACAGTGATTCCCCGCCCCAGAAGTTACAGAATTTCATTTTCTGAAATATGATGCCGTCGACTTTGTAGTTTTGAACCATATCAGTGATGAATTCGAAGAGAGGAATGTGCTCGTTCATCATTCTGGGACATTTTGGGCGGCTCAGGTACGCCCCGGCCAGGGCCAGCAAGGGGTCGCCCTGGTTATCAACCGGCTCCCAGAAATATCTGCCGCCGAAGCATAGAGCATCGGTTACCACAAGCCCACCTTGATCCTCGATGATCTTGATGAAGGTTGGATCATCAATCGAACTGCCGACCACCATTAGCCTTGCCCGAATGTCTCTTATCGGCTCGCCCGAGCGAATTTCCCGTAAGGCTGCCCGCAGGAGTTCGTTGTATTCTTCTCTCGGCATGGATGTGGCCGCCAAAATAATGCTTTGGCTTTGCGCTCCCGTTAAAGGTGGATTTTCGTTTCTTCGAAGTTCATAAAGACTTCTCAACAGCATCCTGGTTTCATTGTAGACCTCGATTGCCCTTGCCAGATTTTCATTGGTGACTGTCACCTGGAATGCTTTTTCCAGGCTCTCTATTAAGACTGAGATCTCATGCCGATACCATTCAATCCCGGCATCACTGTTTTTATATGGAAGGTGCAACAAATGCATGAAAGGAAGCCTGGTCCTGAATCGCCAGTTGTCATATAGTCGCTCCATCTGGGAGCAGCTGTCCTGACCAATCAAACCATCCAGAAAACCATATGTTCCATTCATGGCAAGCTCGAGGCAGGAACGGGCAAAGCTGCAGCTATAATTGGACATCACGGCATCGCTGCAGTTTGTCCGGGTGCAACTTCCACCTCTTATTCGAAAGGGCAGCATACCCGCTGCGTGTATGACCTCCTCCGGGAAGTAGGAGCACATAAATCCTATGACTTTCTTGCCCTGGTCCTTCCAAACCGTGACGGAATCATTTGGAAATACATCTGATTTTCTAAATAGTTCTTTTATCACGATGAGCTAAATCCTTAAGCGCGAAGCCAGAGCCAGACTTCCTAAAATCACTCGGAGTCCCTGTTTGAAGGACCTTGTACATTCACTACTTCCCGATCCCCTCAAGATCGTTCACGAACGTCTTTGCTGAATTAGCCTTTATTTTTTGCCGGCGGGTGTTGCAGCCCGCAGTTGATCTGCTTGCTTTTCGGCGGGCGCCAGGATGATCCGGCAGTCGGCAACAGTTGCCCCCTTGCCCTTTTCATGAACAATCAGGGGATTGATATCCAATTCCCTGATCTCGGGGTGGTTGATTACCAAACGCGATAGGGAAACCAGCGCGCGCTCGACTGCCTCGGTATCGGAGGGAGCCTTCCCGCGAAAGCCGTTAAGGAGGGCAGAGCCCTTGATTCCGGTAACCATGCGTCTCGCTTCGTCTCGGCCAATAGGGGCGATGCGGAAGATAACATCTTTGAAAAGCTCGACAAAAATCCCGCCCAACCCGAACATGAGCAACGGTCCGTATCTGTCGAAGCGAGTCATCCCGACGATCACCTCTTCACCGCGAGGCGCCATCTTCTGCATCAGAACCCCTTCTATGTGCGCATCCGGGGCATATGCCTTCGCGTTCTCGATAATCTGCTCAAATGCCGCCATGGCTTCCCCGGCACTCGCGATACCGAGCATTACGCCTTTGGCATCTGATTTATGGAGGATCTGGGGAGACATGATCTTCATGACCACTGGTCCGCCAAGTACTTCCAGATGCGCTTTCGCCTCCTCTTTGGTCCTGGCCAGTTTTGTCGGAAGAACGGGAAATCCGTAGCAGCGCAGGAGTTCGTTACCTACAAGTTCCCCCAGGCGAAGATTGCCTTTGGAAATGCACTCTGTAATGATTTCATCGGCGCGCTTTTTGTCGTGAACCAGATTGAACTCCGCGAGGTGTTGCCTCGAGAGCCAGCGGGAATAGCGATAGAGCGAGGCAAAGGACTTTGCCGCGTGCTCGGGGAACCGATAGACGGGAACTCCCCGTTCCTGTAGATGATTCACCCCCGCGGATACATCAATAATTCCCATAAAACAGCACAGAATGGGTTTGGACGTCGATCGTGCAATTTTGACAACGGCTTCGGCCGTTCCCAGGGCGTTGGTCATTGACTGAGGCGTAAGGATAACAAGGGCCCCGTCCACTCCCTCATCCTTGATCACTGCATCCAGAGCCAGCGCATAACGGTCATGCGTGGCGTCCCCTATCACGTCCACCGGGTTGTGAAGATTCGCGGCGGAAGGCAGATGACTTGCCAGTGCCTCGATTGTATCATCCTTAAACCGGGCCAGTTCGAGACCCGAAGACACTGTCATGTCGGTGCAGACAATTCCGGGTCCCCCGGCGTTTGTGACTATTGCCACCTTATTCCCGCGGGGGATTTTCCTGGCGGCAAAAGCACCCGCAAAATTGAACAGGTCTTCGATCGAATCAGCTCGTATGATTCCGGACTGCTCGAAGAAGGCATCGTAGACCCCCTCCGACCCCGCCAGCGCACCGGTGTGCGAGGCCGCCGCGCGAGCCCCCTCGGAGGTCCGGCCCGATTTGATCACCACCACCGGAGTCGGACGTTCTCCGGAAGTGATCTCTTTTACCGTCTCGATGAATTCAGCGCTTCTTTTGAGCTCTTCAAGGTAGATCAGAATGATCTCAGTATCTTCATCATCGTGCAGATAACGCAAAAGGTCGAGTTCATCGACATCCGCCTTGTTCCCTATCGATATGAATTTCGAGAAGCCGAAATTTCGATCCGCGGCAAAATCAAGCACGGCAGTGCAAAGGGCGCCGCTTTGAGAAATGAAGGATATATGGCCATAGGCGGGCATCCGGGTCGAGAAACTGGCGTTTAGCCTGACGCCTGGATGGGGATTGATGACGCCGAGACAATTGGGACCTATCAGGCGCATGCCGGCTTCACGGCATGTAGCGGCGATGGCATCCTCGATCTTGCGCCCTTCTTCTCCAACTTCCTTAAATCCCGCCGATACGATTACAACTCCTTTGACTCCCTTCTCGGCGCACTCATTTACGGCAACCTGAGCGGCTTTCGGTGGAACAATGATGATGCCGAGATCGACCTGCTCCGGAAGTTCCTTGACCGAGCCATAGGCCTTGACGCATTTGATTGCCTGCGCCTTCGGATTGACGGGATAGAGCGTCCCCTGAAAGTCACATTTGAGGATATTCTTGAATATATCGTGTCCTACTTTTCCCGGGCTGTTCGAAGCCCCCACTACCGCAACAGACCGGGGTGACAGGATTGCGTCCAGGCTCTTTATTCCTGCTTTCATTGTTTCTCCTTAAGGTAAAGGACAGTCCCTATCTTGTAGTAGGTCCACCATAAGATAGAGGCCTGTACCCGATCTTCCGCCGGCTGAAATCCAGTATGAATTGTTCAGCGTCTTCGCCTGCCAGTCTTCTATTCGGACGTGGCCTTATGCATCGGGATATCTTCTGTTCCGGCCAAAATTACCTGGAATTCCGAAACCTTTTATAATCTTCAATTCATTTCGCCCCCCATCGATATCCAGTTGGTCCCGAAGTATGCGTCAGGACTCTCGAAGAACCCTCCAGTACTTGGTCCCAGAGGCTCCGGCAACCCCCATTCGATTTTCCAATGGAATGCCGTTTCCCGAGACCCTCGATACGTAGGATTGCATTCTAGGAACTGGCGGGATTTTTGGATTCACCAATGTGGGTAGTTTTTTCGAATATCTCGAACTGTCTAAATTGATTGGCATCGGACAAATGTTCACCGGCCAGGAGTGAAGGTTGTACCTGATACAGGGCATGCGCTTTTTCGGCAAGCTTGAAAAGAGCTGATAAGCATATGATATTTATTGCTATTTTTCGTATTCCCGTTTCCGGTTTGAGCTTCGTTTAATAGTGCCTTCCCACACTCTCGAGGGGCGGCATAACGCCAAAAACCGTTTCGACGGATTTATCCGGTTTTTCACTTTCCCGATCTGAATCTCTTGAGTCCACCGGTAAAGCACCCGGTCAACGTCTTCTTCCCGACGTACCGATCACGGCGAAGGAGTTTTGCCTGCATAAACCCGCAAACGATTGCGCACAGCGCTCCTTTCAGATTTGGAGCTTTTGCCGGCGCCATTGCATGGCAACACATTTACATCCCTGGCATGGAGTGAGGCGCCATTGCGCAACTGATACGGGGTTGCGTTCAAGATGAATCCAGGCCGAAAATGAAGATGCCGATATGAGTCCGCATTTGACATTACCGGCTGATTCTCATGCGGAGGGCTTGCAAAGGGGGCCTATAGAGAAACTTTCTCCACGCGGAAACAGCTCTCCATATGCCCCCCAGAAATTGTCATTCCTACACTTATAGCTTACGAAGGATTTACTTGGGGTTGAACACAGGTTTGCGTTTTTCCGAAAATGCTCTTAGCCCTTCCAAGCCATCGGGGTGGAGAGCACAACCTGCAAGGGCTCTGAGTTCCCTCTCCAAATGGGTTTCTATTGAGGTGTTAAAGGAATCGGTGAGAAGATTCTTCGCCAGTCCCAGCGAATTCAACGAGCGCGCCGAGAGTTCGGAAGCCATGCGAGCAGCCTCCTCAAGAGCATCCCCGTCCTCTACCACCCTGGTTGCCAGTCCCCAGGAAAGAGCCTGTTCCGCGGATATTGGCCTGTCGAAAGCCATGATTTCCAGCGCCCTGGCTATCCCTACCAACCTGGGTAGAGTGAAGGACCCACCGCCATCGATGCTGAGGCCGCTGGAAGTGTAGGCCTGTCGGAATACGGCGGATTTGGCCATGACTCTAAAGTCGCAGGCAAGGGCAAGCGAAAACCCCCCTCCCGCCGCTATCCCGTTGACGGCAGCTATGACCGCCTTGGACATACGGCGAATCTCCAGTATTGCCTGATGAAATCTGGCTGCCAGTTCACGAAAGGCCGCGGGGGCGCCTTCCGGATATCCAAGGGTATATTTGAGGTCACCGCCGGCACAGAAGGCCTTACCTTCTCCGGAGATGATGATCCCACGAACCGTGGAATCTCCCGCCAGACTGAAGATATTTGCCGCGAGAGCCTCCACCATTTCCATGTTGAGCGCGTTGTATGCCTCCGGGCGGTTTAGCAGCAACGTGGCAATGCCATCGGCTTCCCTGACTCTCAGAACTTCTGTCATCGGTCTCTCTCCTTTGTCAACTAAGAGAAAACATGCATAGCGCATCGAGATGTGCGGAATATTTCGAACCTTCCGACCTGCCCCTGCCCGGGGAAGACTTCCAAGACCCAAACCAAAACAAACACAAAGCTGGAGAGGAATCAACCGGCGATAAAAGACTCAATGGAGCATAAGCCCGGCGGGCTGAATCAGAAGTTCGCTGTACAAATCTATTATTCATATCTGTCAGCAATTTACATTGCGCATTAAAACATATGTCGAAAAGTTCAAAAATCGGAATTCCCGAAAGACCAATCAGGGGCATTGATATATTCCAGCGTAAACCAACTGTCGCCGGAACGGATCAGGTTCCCTTTCGCATTGTACGAACGGATGAACCCTGGCCCGCATTATTCATGGCTTTCCGGGGAGAAGCGTAAAAACCCTGTATAGACCATGTGTTATCTGGATTATCCGCCTCAACTTCGACCGACAGTGTGTTATCGGCCCAAAATCGCTTCAAGCCCTGAGCCTCGCATCCTTATTCGGCTTTACGGGCGCGGACTGCGATCCATGAATAATGCCTGCTGGATGATGCATACCTCCGCGTCTCGATGTTTTGGGCCGTTTCGCTCATGCACGGGCCTTGCAGCTCGCGCGCGATCCGTCGTCGATGATCGACTTTATGGCATCCGGATACTCCATCTTCCGAGGTATGAATATTAATTCCGGGTCCACGAACTCCCTGAGCACGAAAAGCTCCCTGTACGTGGGCGCTGAGGTCTGCCCGCCAACTCGTTCCACGTTCAGGTCGAAGCCGCAGTTGTCCCGCACATCCTTCACCGTGACGCCCGGGTGTGTCGACGCGAGATACATGACACCGTTTTCGTCAAAGCGGTAAACAGCCATATTCGTCACAACCACCTCGGGGCCGCAACTGGCGAAAGGCGTTCCCTTCCAGACTTCCTTTTTTGGTTTCCATTCGCCTGTCCCATGGTCCCAGCACCACCACCCCGGTGTCGTCGTGTATTCGTTCCGTTCAAGGAAGCGTCTTTTTTCCTGCAGTATTATAAAAGCCGTGCGGCCCGCCATCGTGCCGATATCCGAGTTGCCGCCCGAACCCGTGAACCTCTGTGAAGGGGCGAAATAGTCGCCAATACAGGTCACGTTAACACCGCCGAATTTGTCGATCGCCGCACCGCCGAGAAGCCCCAGGGAGACAAAGCCATTTTGAAGATAATACCCAAAGGCGTCGACCAGGCCGCCCATCGTGGATCCCATATTCGCGGCTCTTTGATCGCCTACCGACATGGGGACGTGCATTGTCTTGCCGTCGCAGACGCCTGATTCGTAGATCACAAGCGCATGGGGCGCGCACAAAAGGTTCGCGGCCATCATTCCAACCATCGGCAGGCCCGTGCCGGCAAAAACGATATCCTCATCCCTGATTTCCCGCGCCACGGCCAGTGCCATCAGCTCTGTAAGCAGAAACTCACCTGGGGCGGCGGGTTCGTCAGGTATCCTGTCGATCAGTCCGATCAGTTCTTCCATGGTGCTGCTCATAGGGGCCTTCCTTTCCTAGAAACCGTTCTTCATGACGGATAAAGGCATGTTCATCCTGAGGGCGGGTTTTTTTCCGCGCATCATCCTGGTGCTGTAGCCCGTGACCCTGTCGGCCATCAGGTTGGTCAACCTTTTTCCGCCCAGCTTATCAAGGAAGTCTTCCCATGATTCGGGTCCATACACCCATTCGTCGAGCCACTTCCCGATGCCATCCTCCGTCCTGGAGGCCTTATCCATCTGTTTCATGAACCCGGCGTCATAGTCGTAGTAGAACGGAACGGAACTCGGGAAAGCCCCCCAAGGCTGCACAACGATCGCATCGACCGTAAAGCAGGGGATCTGGTTGGCTTCCGGTGTCTTGCGCATCTCCGATTCGGGTACCAGTTCCTCGCAAACCAGCACTACCTTGTCCGATGCGAATACAATTTCCTTGTCCAGGGAACCGATACCGCGCCATCTCGCCGTTCCATTCTCACCGGCCTGTGCTACATGGATGACCGCCAGATCGGGTCTCGCAGCCGGCAGCAGAACAACCTGGCCTTCGCCGAAAAAGGGATCTTCCATCTGGATGAACTTTTTCGCGGCTATTTTCGGATTGCTTCCATCACGAAGGCCGGCCCGCCCCAGAGCATCGTATTTCGGATTGTAGAGGTCGGATCCCAGAGGTGCATAGTAGGGGATAAAAGGAATGCCGATCGCCCCGGCAAGAAATCTGAGAGCAGTGGCGCCATGCGCATAGTCTTCGAGAATCATCTTTCCGGCCTTGTATTGCCTGTCCAGATTGAAATCCAGCTTGCCGGCCATCTCTCCCCAACCCATCCAGTTGGTTTCGAAGATCTTCATTGCGCCCACGGCGTTCAGAAGCCATGTGCAGCAGCTTCCATGCCTGTCCAGTACATGGAGGTCCTTGAATCCCTGCCGAACCATTTCCCGCGCGAATGCAAACGGGTTTCTGTTAAAGCCGGTAAAACCGCTGAATGCGCAGATCTGCCCGTCATGCACGTATGTGCTTACTGCCTCTTTCAACGGCAGTATCTCAGCCTTCTTCCTTTGCCTTAATGCTCGCGGCACAGGTTGCCCTCCTTTTCCATGCGAACTTTCACTCCAAAGACCAAGGCCATCCTGCCGGCGCCATGGCGGAGGAGCCCTCCGCCCCCTCTTTCCGGGGCAGTCGCGGTGCTTGTAATGCCGGTGCTAAACGGCTTATCCGCCATCCTCATGACCAAAAGAACCGGTAAAGATGTTCTATTTCCACTGTCCGATCGGAACAGCTTACGTTCGAGATTGAAATCACGCCGCGGCTTCACTTCGCTGCTTTCGCTAGACCTTGAGGCTTAAAACACGCGGTATTCTGGCTGGCTGGACAATTATCTTTTCGCAGAGGCTACGGCTCAGGCAGAGGAGAGCCTGTTTTCCCGTCACGCGAACCATGCAGGAACCACCTACCCGCCTCATTCGCAGAATACTTCCGAGGCGGATTCCCGTCTGTATCACCTGGGCGTGAGGCCCCGGATTTCCCATAAACCGGACAACCCTCAAGGCCTGCTGCCCTGGAGCACGAAACAACGAGCAGGATTCACCTTGCCGCTCATCCGGCGCGATACCGAAAAGCACGCTGCCCTTCTTCGTACCCGGGGTAAAACGTCTTCCGGGACGACTCGCAATTTCGACACACTGCTTCATTTCACCTCCGAAGGATCAACCGACAACCGGACACTGATCTCTAAATCATTGTTTGAAAAGAACCGTCGGTCTTCACAAGGAGCGCCCCCCAGCGCTGAAACCCGCTACTAGTATCCGACGGCCATAGGAGCAAAACGCACTGGCACCCGCAGACTGTTATATCTTCCTTACATCCTTCCGAGAGTGGTCCGCTGGCTTGTCATCACATCGCGGCAACCTTCGGTTGATCTGCCTCGCTGTTGCTGATCGGCTCGCGGGCAACCGCCGGCGTCTTCATGATAAAGCTGGAAAGCGCGGGGATCAGGATCAATGCGCCAACCATGTTCCAGATGAACATGAAAGTCAGAAGAATACCCATGTCCGCCTGGAATTTGATGGGTGAGAAGGACCAGGTTATGACGCCCGCGGCAAGGGTGACACCCACCAGGCCCACTACTTTACCCGTAAACTCCAACGCCTTCGTATACGCTTCCTTGAGCGGCACGCCTGCCCGCTGGTGTTGCAGTTGAACACTGAGAAGATAGAGTGCATAGTCGACACCGATACCGGCCCCAAGAGCGATAACCGGCAGGGTGGCCACCTTGACCCCTATCCCGAGAATGACCATGAGCGCTTCGCAGAGAATCGACGTAATTGCCAGCGGCAGGATCGCCACGACCACTGCCCGCCAACTGCGAAAAGTGACGAAGCACAGGCAGACGATGGCGAGATACACGTATAGCATCATGGTGCGGTTCGCCTGCTTGACAACGATGTTCGTGGCGGCTTCGATTCCCGCATTCCCCGCCGCGAGCAGGAACTTCCGGTCCGGCGTGCTATATTCCCTGGAGAATTTATCCGCCGCGCTTACCACGCTTTCAAGGGTTGCGGCCTTGTGGTCCCTCAGGTAGGCAATAACCGGCATTACCGAGAATTCCATGTTGCTTAGATCGGGATTGAGCTGCAGGGAGTATGTCATTGCGATGTTGGTAGTCTTGGGGTTCCGGGCGAGGGTAAACCACTTGGGGCTCGCTTCGCATGAGCCGCAGGTGAAACCTCTTACCGAATCCGTAATGGAAGAAGTGGTCTGCACTCCAGGCACCTGCTGGAGTTCCCATCCGAGCCTGTCCGTATCGACTATGGTCTGATACTCGATACCCCCCATCGCGGGAGTCTTCACGATTACGGCAAACATATCGCTGGACAGTCCATAATTGGTGTTAATGAAGGCATTGTCCATGTTGTAGCGGGAATTCGCCCTTAATTCGGGCGCGCCCGGGTCGAGATCGCCGATCTGAAGATGGGTGCTGACAAGAAAACCGGCCGCGGTGAGTACTGCCGTAACACCCAGTGCCCCCCACGCCCATCGCCGCTCACAAAACCGGGTAAGCATAATCGTGAGCTTCCCCATGCCGCCCCCGCCGGCGGCTTCCCCCTGAAGGGACCGTTGCGCGGCGGAAAGACTGACACCGATATAGGAAAGCACGACCGGGAGGAGCAGGAGATTCGTGAAAATCAGGATTGCGACGCCAAGGCTCGCGCTCAGCGCCAGGTCTTTTATGACCGGAATATCAATGGTCATCAGGACCGCGAAGCCGACGACATCGGCAAGCACCGCGGTGAGACCGGCAAGGAAGAGCCTCCTGATCGTGTAACGGGCGGCAACGACCCTGTGCGTGCCTCGACCGACATCCTGCATGATGCCGTTCATTCGCTGCATTCCGTGAGACACACCTATTGCAAAGACGAGGAACGGAACCAGAATCGAGTATGGATCGAGGTCAAACCCCAGGCTTTGGAGCAAACCGAGCTGCCAGACGACCGCCACCGTGGAACACACAATGACGACAACCGTACTGCGAACGCAGCGGGTATAGAGGAAGATGATCGCTGCCGCGATAATGACAGCTATTCCGAAGAAGACCGCGACCTTCATGAGGCCGTCGATCAAATCCCCCACCAGCTTTGCGAAACCAACTATATGTACCTTATATTGGCTGGTCTCTTTGCTCCGGATTTGTTCCTCCAGGAGCCTTGAAAAAGCATGATAATCCAGCCGCTGGCCGGTTGCCGAATCTACTTCCAGGAGCGGGACGACAAGCATGGAGGATTTGTTGTTGAGCGCAACAAGGCTGCCGATTATGTTCGCATTGGCAATATTTGTCTGAAGTTGCGCCAGGGACTTTGGCGAGCCGTCGTAATCGGGAGGCATGACCGGCCCTCCCGCGAAACCTTCCTCCGTAACCGTATTCCAACGCACCGCCGGGGTCCACAGGGATTTAACCCAGGCCCGATCCACGCCGGGAGTGACGACAACTTCGTCGCTTATCTGCCTCAAGACCTCCAGGTATTTTGTATCGAGGATGTCGCCACCGGTGTTCTCCACCACGATACGCACGGCGTTGCCGAGGCCCGGCAATTCCCCTCTGTTTTCAAGGTAGTTTTTTATGAACGGATGGCCATGCGGGATCATCTTCTCGAAGCTTGCCGCAAGCTTGATTTTGGAAGCCTGGTAGCCGAGCACTAACGTGAGGAGCCCGCATATGGCAACCATCCAGACACGATGGTTAAAGACCAATCGCTCAAGCCAGTTGCCCGTCGAGGTATCAAAGTCACGGAGATCCTTGACAACCGGCATTTCATCCATCTGTTCCGAGCCAAAACTCATGTTATTCTCCAGGAGTTCTATAATTGCATCTCACGTTCCCCATCACTTATAAACGCGGATATCTTCATCCTTCCGTCGAGTAATAGATTTGGAGAATATCCGGATTATCTGTTCATCCACAGTTCAGTGAAAGCACACGCGGCTCCCCTTTTGTGCGCGAACAGAACTCAGTCGATATGCTGCACTTGAGCACCAATGAATCCCGCGATAACAAGCGTATTCCTGTCGAGGACGGTCACGGCATGCGCGGGAATACCCAGACCGGTTTCTCGCTTGATTTCCGAGAAGGTTGCGCCGTCATCCTTGCTCACGATGATGTTTCCTCCCTGTGTAACCAGGAATATGCGGCCATCCTCGCTTACCGTGCCGCCGAGCAAGGTCGCTTTCACGCTGAGATCGACCCTTTGCCAACTCGCTCCCGCATCCTTGCTGCGATAAAGACTTCCACGCTGGCCCAGGGCGAGTACGGCGGCGCCCTTTCCCATCACCGAAAATATCGTACCGTTGTAGGGCGTCTGCAGGCCCACGAAACGCTTAGCCTTTCGATCGAGCTTCCATACCATTCCCTGTTCACCGCTCAGGTACAGCTCGCCTCCAACGGGCCTTATACAGTAGAATTGAAGCCCATTCGGGTTATCCGTTCTATCAAACCATTGTTCCCAGCTCTTACCGCCATCCTATGTACGCAGAATCAGGTTAAAAGCCCCTACCACAAACCCGGTGGTCTCGTTTTCGAACCAGACATCCAGGAATGGATTGGAAGGCCCCTGGTCGACTATGAACTTGATATCCTCCGCCAGCTTCGCTTTCGCGTCGCTGTCGAGCCAATCGGGGAGAGCCCGCCCCTTGTAATATTTTTCCATTATCCGGCAAACGTCCTTGCCGTCGAGCTGTTTGACCCAACTCCCCCCTCCATCCGAGCTGTAAAGCACGACGCCATCGTGGCCGACCGCCCAACCTTTTGCGGCGGATGCAAAATATACGGACGTAAGATCGACACTCACGGGCACCTTGGCCTGTGTCCAGGTCTTCCCGCCGTCATCCGAATAGACAATATGCCCCCGTAAACCCACGCAAACCACACGCTTTCCGGCGCTGGCCACCCCATTGAGCAGGCTCCTGGATGCAAGAGGGCTCATTCGGGCCGGAGTATCCAAAACGTCTTTGAAGCCGCTTCTTTCAGATCCGCCCGATGCCGCTTTCCCCTGCGTCTTCACGGCATCGGAGGCACTGGTAGCCTGCGCGCCCGAATCTCTTGTTGAAAGTGGAACCACGCAGAGGCCCACCGCCAGCACTGCTGTAATGACCTTGAACTTCATTTCGCCTCCCTGGTAGGCTCACAAACCCTTATCTCCATGCAGGGGCGGGTCCCCCGGCACTTCTATCCGCCGGAAGATCCCGCCATGCGCACAAAAGATTATCGGACACCTGCTCCCGCTAGTGCCGCGGGGGCCCACTCCTTCTCCGGGCGCGTTGGAATGTATTGCATGCCGCCTGTTTCACCAACGTATGCATTGCAGTAGTAGACCCCACTGGCGATGTCATAACCGATATAGGTCAGGTTGAACGGCGCGGGGGCATCATAGTTGAAAACATGCGCATCGTAGATGACGCGGTAGATTTTGCCCTTGTTGTCATATGTGTCGTGAACGACGGCATTCCAGGTGTCCTCATCGAGGTAGATCACCCGTTTGCTGTATATATGCCGCAGACCGGACTTCAACGTGCCTTCTATAGCCCACACACGATGCAACTCGAAACGCATGAACTCGGGATTCACGAAATGCTCACCGAACGCTTTGTCCGCGGTGGAGTTGTATACGAATTTGTAGCTGTTGTACGGAACGTACATTTCCTTTTTGCCCAGGATCTTCCAGTCGTATCGCTCCGGGCTGCCAGAGAATACGTACGAATCATCGTAAGTCGCGGCGCCGGCTACAGATGTATTTGGACCATCGAACGCAACTTCCGGCGCAAGTTTCACTCTTCTCTGGCCTGGTAGGTACTGCCAGGCGGGATTACCATTGCTCATGTCGTATTTGTAGAGACATATCAGACCTTCACCATTTCGGTTTGCAGGGGCAATGACGTTATCCATAATCTTCATCGTATTCTCACGGTCATTGCTTTTGGGGTCCCAATAGGGGTATTCTTCCCAAAACTTTCCATCGCTCGCCATGACCCTGCGGCCTGCGGCGTTAATCACGAAGCTCTTGTAACGACCATATTCCGACGTCCCCGACCATCTGACAATGCAGTTCCACATAGCCTCGACACCACTCTTAGGGACGGGAAAAGGAAACCCCTCGCGTGCCCCTACTAGCTTCTTCCCGTCATTTTCGAGTTTTGCGGTTACAGCCGATTTTTTCGTTCCATCAATAACCGACTGAGGGTAGACAGCCGAGCGATGGGTAGGATAAATGTCCA
>JBDKTY010000018.1:0-5293 GCA_039679945.1 Syntrophobacter sp.
TAAACTTGAACGTCGTTTACAGGTGATTCTGCGCCCGGCCTGAACTGTATGGGTAGATTTATAGCAATCGTTCGATTTAGAGTCAAGAAAAAAATAGCAATCGTTCGATTTATTTTGTCCGACTTCCAGAAGTGGTTGAAATCATGACAAAAACTACGTTGTACCGAAGGGCGGGCTCGCCGTTCTTGGAGCAGTTTAACACAATCTTACCGTGCTTTGTATCCTCTGGAAGTGATGGGATTCAATCGTTCGATTGGCGAAAGTTCTCTGTGGGGCTTTTGCGGCAGCATTGACTATTTTGCTCTTCGCGATTCAACTTCAGCCGGCCTTACACATATCCGGGGAAACGCGGGCCAAATCACCGGGCAACGGGCAGACCGGGAACGGGCCCGGAGGAATCTTCCATGCCCTGGTAGGACAGCCGGCGGCCAATGCAGGTCATCGTGGAGGAGCGAGGGCCCCTCTTAGAATAAACGCAAGTACTTCTTCATTTGTCTCTTCCAACGTCATTTTCCCTCCGGGTATGTACCAACGGAGATGCCAGTTGATGACCCCAAGGATGTTAAAGGCAAGTATCGTGATGTGCTCGTAGTGGATATAGCCTGCAGACTTCAGAATTTCCAGCTCATTACGATACAGGTTGAGGATCTGGAATTGAAACTCTCTGTTCACTTTGATGCCTTCCGGTGACAGATGCTCTTCATCAAGAAAGAATATCCTTGCTTCCTTCTTGTGGACTTCAGCGAGGCTCAGGTGTGTCCTGACAAGTTCACTGAGTCGGTCAAGAGGTTCGAGGTCCCTCGCCGCCGCGGAGCGGAGTTTCTCTAAAAGGCGTTTTGAGGAATATTCAAGAATGGCCAGCAGGAGCCCATCTTTGTTGCCGAAGTAATAGTAGATATTGGAAATCGTCATTCCCGTCAGTTTTGCTATATCTCGTATCGAGGTCCCCTTGAATCCGTTGCTGCCGAAAAGCTCGATCGCCACATCAATGAGCTTCTGAGGCGTCTCGCTCCTGCCGTCTGGTGAATAACCGGACATATTTCCCCCTCCATCGTTATTATCGACCAAAGATAGCAAACGTTCGATATTGTGTCAAGTAATAGCTTCAAACAGGTAGCAAAATACAGGCGCCGCCTTCCTGTCCCCTTTTTGATTACTTTCTATCGGTTCTCTTTCGTCAATTGTAAGGTTGCCGGCATTTCGCGTGCGGTTTTTGTGTTAAACCATGCCCTTTTCATTCTGCACTACCGCGGTCAAGATGACAAGGCAAAAAGCACCGTGGGCCGGGCGGGCGGGCCTGCGTCAGGAAACAATCTCCGCGGGGTGGTTGTTGACAGGAAAAGGGGCGGTGCTTAATCATTGTCAACGTATATAAAGTAGACAGGAGGTGCCGCCATGGCCGAAGAGACATATATATGCAGGAAGTGTGGAACATCCTACGTAGCCATACCGGGGGCTGAAGAGCCGCCCGAGTGCCCTGAATGTGCGAAAACAGAATTGGAAAAGCTGGAAGACAGCAGTGTGGTTGTCCCTCCCAAAGCCAAAGACTGCTAAGGGCAAAACAGGTTTTCCTGCCTATACGACTATTCTGTGGATCTCTGCCTTCTGGTTTATGAAGTTCACAATGAGCCCGATCTTGTAGTTCGTTGCCCTGAGTATATTGATGAGATCCACTTTGTGGGCCTTCTGTATTGCGTCGACCGTCATAATATCGATAACAATCTGGTCCTCGACGACGACATCGGCATAATACTCGCCAACATCGACGCCTTTATATTTCACTTTCACCGGAACATGGTTCCTGCTCCTCAATCCCTGTTTTCTCAACTCCAGCATGAGGGCGTTCTCATATACCTTGTCAGGAAAGCCGCTGCCAAGTTCCTTGTTGACCTCGATCACGGCACCGCTTGTCCTGTTAATGAGATCGTTGACATCCTGGACCTCGTCGCCGGAACCCGGGGCACCCTTCTTGATGCGTGCATTAATCTGGGTCAGAATCTCTTCGTCGTAATCAAAGGATCTTCGTTTCATTATTACCTTCAGATTTTCCGATTGGTTTCGATATCTTATCTGAGTCGGAAAACCCGGTCAAGAAAAAAGTCCTGTTAGGCCTGCCCGGGCCCGCTTACAAGAAAACCGCTTGACAGTTCGGTGCAATGCAGGGATGATAATACGGAAGTGCCACCCATGACCTTTGAGGATTGCATTCGCTATATCGAGAAGACTCCCAACGGTTACCTTGCAACGGTGGAGCGTCAAAATCCCCATGTGCGCCCCATGACCGTATGGCTTGCGAATGAGAGCGGAATCTATTTCTATACCTCGGCGGTAAAGCCCGTCGCCGTTCAGCTTCTCACGAATCCAAACGTTGAGATAGCCTTTCATCAGCCGGGCACGCCCCCCGATATCGGCACCATACTTCGCATTGCAGGCAGGATCGAACTTGTGGAGGATATGAACATCCGCAATAGGCTCTACGAGACATTTGACTGGCTGAAACAGATAGGCACGGGAACCCCCGACTGCCCGACGATCCTCGTCTTCAGGATACCCTCCGGACGATTCAATTTCTGGACCTGGGAAAACAACATCAATCCCGGGCCATGGGTCAGTTTCCCCGGGGGATAGATTTGAAAAACCCGGCACCGGAGAATCGCCCGGCACCGTTGAAAGTCTGTCATTATCTGGATACAGGACGATAAGCTTAATCGTCTTGACAAATTAGAGCAGGGAATAGTCTTTGAAAAAGTGGGGCCTGCAGCAGGCTTGCAGCTCGGCGGGAGGAATCATATGAAATTATTCAATGTATCCGTGTTTATCCTGTTAACCTTTATCCTGGTCGCACCATCCTGCGCTGGTTCAAGCTGCGACCCGTGCACCAAAGAAGTTTTATTACTGGACCAGCAGTCAAAGAAGCTGCTGAATATTGGTCTTAATTCCCTGAGATGGCTGCTCGGGGCATCTCCAGATGATTACTTGCTCCATGCAAGTCTGGTTCAAGAAAATCAACTTGGTGCCATCGAGGCATTGGAGAAGAACGGATACGCGAGGCTGGAACTTGTCGATAAGCTGCCGGGAGGAACACGTGACACCTTTTTGAGAATTATTCCAACGGCAAAAGGACAAGATATTATCAATACACTCACCAAATGATCTTGCCGCCGTTCCTACAATTTCAACCGGGCCTGCCCCTGAGGTTTCAATGAAAAACAATTCCGTCAGATATTACTATATAGATAATCTACGGGTGATGGTCATTATGCTGGTCATTTTGCTGCATCTGGCCGTAACCTACAGCAACCTTGGCCTGTGGTACTATAACGAGCACCATGTGAAGGAATTTTTCGGTCAGATCTTTTTCGGCCTTTTCCAGACATTCGTTCAGGGTTTTTCCATGGGCCTGTTGTTTTTGGTGGCCGGTTATTTTACGCCGGGGGCACTTGACCGGAAGGGTTTTGGCCGCTTTGTAAAAGATCGCTGGAGACGGCTTGGTCTGCCGTCACTGTTCTATTTGCTGGTGGTGACCCCTTTCATACTCTGGGTGGAAGTACCGTCACCGGTATGGACGGGCGGTGCGTCGAACTTTCTTGAATTCTATCGGCAATATCTTATGTCAGCCGGGATGCACCTGCTCGGCATCGGGCCAATGTGGTTCGCGTTGGCGCTCTTGATCTTTTCAATTATATACGCACTGCTGAAGATTGTCTCGCCGGCGCCTGCGAACACCGGGACGGGGCCGGGCAAGGGGAGTTTCGGCGTGCTGGTGGCACTGATCATGATCGTTGCAGCCGGGGCGTTCCTGGTAAGATTGGTCTTTCCCCTGGGCACCATCTTCTGGGGGATGCAACTGTGCTACTTTTCCTCGTACATTGTACTGTTCATTGCCGGGATACTCGCCTACCGCAACAATTTCTACGAACGTATAACTTCGGCTGTCGGCAAAAGATGGCTGACAGCGGGCCTCATTATCGGCTTTGCCGGTTTGTTTGCAATCAAGTGGATAGCCGGGGTCTATAATTTTTCTACACACGCCCTGAACATAAAAACCTTTACCGGAAGCTTGGGCGGGGGAGTATCCTGGCTCAGCATCTCCTTTGTCTTATGGGAATCCTTTGTCGCAGTTTCGATGACGGCGGGTTTGATGACCCTGTTTCGCGATAAGTTCAACCATGGCGATAGTCTTTCACGAAGATTGTCCGACAGCGCCTTCGCCGTTTATATGTTCCATCCGCCGATAATCATCGCCGTCACGCTGGCGATGCAGATGCTAGTCATCGCACCGGTACTCAAGTGGGCCATGGCGAGTCTCATCTGTGTTCCCCTGTGCTTCCTGCTGGCATACCACGTTCTACTTCGGGTACCGGTACTGAACAAGATTCTCTAAGACGGCCCCGCCGGTTGCCGTCCGGAATAAACCGGTTTCCCGGTCAGTCTCCTCGTAGTGGATTGCAGCATTTTGTAGATATGAGTAACGTTACATAGACGCAAAACCAACTCAAAAGACATGGTCGCGTCTAGTACTGGGCTTTGCAGGCCACGCGTATGCGAAGAGATCGGAAGCATAAAAACAGTCATAAACAAGCGGAGAGAGAATGGAAATGAGCAATTGGATATATGACGAATTCAAACATTGTGGTGTTGATTACTCAAAAGACAAAGAGGCTGAAATCTATGATGAACGACATCAGAAATTCCGCAGTTACGAAAACGAGTTTAATGAAATGCTGAATTTTCTGGATATTCAAGACGCAACGGACAAGATAATTGTAGACCTGGGCTGCGGAACCGGGGCCGTCTCGATCCTTGCGGCAGGCCTGTTTAAGACTGTTTACGCCATTGATGTCTCGGACGCAATGATTAAAAAAGCGAAGGACAAAATCAGAGGACGTGCTCATAACCTCATTTTTGTGAATGCGGGTTTCCTGAGCTATGAACATAAGGGGGCGCTGGCGGATCTGGTCATCACAAAGGCTGCGTTTCACCACCTCCCCGATTTCTGGAAGCAGATTGCGCTGGTGAGGATCAACAGAATACTGAAGATGGAGGGACAATTATACATCCACGACGTTGTGTTTCAGTTTGATCCTCAAGAATATGTCGGCAGGGTTAATTCATGGATTTCTGGATTTGAAAAAGTCGCGGGAGAGGAATTCAAATCGGAGGTCGAAACACATATCCGGGATGAATACAGCACATTTGGCTGGATAATGAACGGAATGCTCGAAAAAGCCGGATTTGCCGTAGAAAAATGCAAATCGAACGATGACTTTGTGACTGAATATGCCTGTCGCAA
>JBDKTY010000019.1:0-16466 GCA_039679945.1 Syntrophobacter sp.
TCCTTGAATAATCTCCAGGGCCACGGCCCCGTCGGCGGTCTCCGGAATGAACCGGACCTCCGGAGCTTGCCGGGCATTATATCGGAATCATCCGATCGCGATCCGCAAAGCCCCGGCTCAGCGACAACACTCTTTCAGCGAAAGGGATGGATCTTCTAACCATCCCCGGCAACCGGCCATGCCGGTGTTTTCCGTTTTCCTCATTCCCCCGCGTCGTCAACTGAGGCCGCTATCAATACCACAGTCGTCGCATGGGCTGTCAGTTGAAGTAGGCCCTGTGAACTTCAGGGTCGGCCCGCAAATCCGCCGTTGTGCCCTCCGAGACCAGCCTGCCCTTTGACAGCACATACCCATAGTGTGCCACGGCGAGTGTCTGGTGGACATTTTGTTCGACCAGGAAAATAGTTACCCCCCTCTCGTTGATGCGACGGATTATATTGAAATTCTCCTTCACGTAAAGAGGCGAGAGCCCAAGGGACGGCTCGTCGATAATCAGCAGACTCGGCGCGCTCATAAGTCCACGCCCTATAGACACCATCGCCTGCTCTCCTCCGGACATCGTACCGGCAAGCTGGGTCTTTCTCTCCCTCAGCCGGGGGAATATGGCATAAACCTCCTCCATCCGTTCGTTTATGATCAGTGAGGAACGCTCCAGGTATGCCCCGATTCTCAGGTTTTCCTCGATCGTGAGCTTCGGGAAAATCTTGCGCCCCTCCGGAATACAGGAGATCCCACGGGCTATAACCCCGTGGGTGGGAAGTCCGGCCAGGCTTCGGCCGTCGAACGAAATCTTCCCCTGCCTGGGCGGAGTAAGCCCGAGTATGGATCGGATGAGCGTTGATTTTCCCGAGCCGTTCGATCCGAGAAGACAGGTTATGGTCCCTTTCTCCACCTTGAGCGAGACATCCTCCAGGACATCGGCCCTGTCGTAGGAGGTATAGACCCCTTCTATCCTGAGTCCTTTCTCTTTTTTCCGTTCAGCAATCATTATGCACCCAAGTACGCTTTCTGGACCATCTCATTGCCGGCAACTTCGGCAAAAGTCCCTTCGCAGATTTTTTCGCCATAGTTCAGCACCGCGCACCGATCCGTAATCTGCTCGATCACATCCATCTCATGTTCGATAATGATGGTGGTGATGTCTCCCATCTCGTGGCGCACAGTCAGGATGTCATCCATGAACCGCCGGGTCTCATCGCGGGTCATGCCGGCGGAAGGTTCATCGAGAAGAAGCAGCTTGGGCCTGCTGATCAGCGCCCGGCAGATCTCGATCCGGCGGCGGTCGATCATCGGAATTCCGGAGACTCCCTCAAACATTCGGCCGCTCAAATGCGGCGCGAAGGCGCCAAGCAGGTCCCGCGCGGTTTCGAAATGCTGCGCGAACTGTTCTCTCAACTTTTTGCGATTGAAGATATTGAACCAGAGACCGCCGTTCAGGTTCTTGTGGTTGCCTATGGCGATATTGTCAAAAATGGACAGCGACGAGCACAACCGCGATCGCTGAAAGGTGCGCGCGACTCCCGCGCGGCAGACCTTCTGGGGCGAAAGGCCGGAGATATCCTGCCCATCCAGGACCAGGCCGCCGGTAGTGGGTGCATAAATGCCGCTCACGACGTTGAAAAAAGTCGTTTTCCCGGAACCATTCGGCCCGATGAGGCCGAGTATTTCACCTCTTTTGATCGTGATATTCAGTCCGTTCAGGGCCGCGACCCCGCCGAAGTTCTTGGACACATTTCGAACGGAGAGCAGGGGCAGCACGGTGAGATTGGCGCCGCGCCGCGCCGCGCTCTCCTCCGGAGGGGCGATCTTCCGCATAGCTGTTCTCATCGGGTACTCCGCACAGGGAAATAGAACCGGAGGGAGCGGGGAATCAGCCCATCCGGCCGAAACAGTAGAATGAGAATGACGGTGCCGGAAAACAGCAAGAACCGGTATTCCTGGATCAATTGCAGTTTTTCCGGCAAAAGCAGGACAAAAGCGGACCCGACCACAAGGCCCCAGACATTGCCGATCCCCCCCAGCAGGATTATTGAAACCAGGATAAGCGACTCACTGAACGTGAAGTTGTTCGGAGCGATGAATCCGGTCATCATCGCGCTGAGGCTCCCCGCGACACCTATGAGGAAATTGCCCAGGGTGAAGGCGATTATTTTCCAGAGCGCTATGTCGATGCCAAAACAGGCGGACGCTGTCTCATCGAGACGAACGGCATCCAGGTTGAGCCCGATCCACGAGCGCTCGATTCTCCGGGTGAACGAAAATGCGAGGATGGCCAGAACCAGTGCCAGGGCAACATAACCGAGGTAGAAAGAACCCTCGAAAGAACCTATCTCGATGTTGTCGTTGAAGTTCCAGCCCAGCATGCTCATCCCCTTCACATTCAGCCCCTGCGGGCCGCCCAGCAGGTCGTTTACTTCCAGGAAGGTCTTGAAAAGAATGCTGAAAGCAATGGTGATGAGCGCCGCGTAATGCCCCCTCGTCCTGAGAATGGGCAGGATGAGCAGGGATCCGATGAGCGCCGCCATCCCGCCTCCCAGAAGTAGATTTACCACGGGAGGCAAAGGCGTATGCATCATCAGCACGGCGGCGGCATAGGAGCCGGTCCCGAAAAAAGCCGCCCCGCTGAAGTTGGGGATTCCCGCGTACCCGAACTGAATATTCATTCCCAGGCACACGATTACGTAGAGTAATACCTTCGCGACCATGAGCAGCGTGAAATGGTCGTTGTGAAAGAAGAGCGCGATGGCGGCCACTCCGGCCACGGCAAGAGCATTCATCAGGTTCTCGCTCCCGCCCGGTCCAGCCGTCCCGGTCGTGAATAATCCCATGCGCGAGGCCGCAAAGCCCCCCAGAACCCCGACAGCCACGAGCCCCATCACCGCTCCCTCCGATTCCGCGCCGAGAAAGAGGATGATATATACCGTGGCCAGGATCATCATGAAAAATGGAAGTAGCTGTCTCATGATATTTCCCCCTATACCCGCTCGCTCAGCTTTTCGGCAATGAGTCCGGTCGGGCGGAAGGCCATCAGCAGAATGACGACCCCGAAGGCGAACACATCCTTGTACGCACTGGCAAAAGGGAGCGCCACCGCGCCGATTGTCTGCAGGGCCGCGAAGATGAATCCTCCGAGGATCGCCCCGTAGAGATTCCCGAGACCTCCGATTACAGCGGCACTGAAGCCGATCACCCCCAGCAGAAGCCCCATGCTGAAGGTGACTTCACTGTAGTAGAGGCCGTTCATAATGCCCGCGATAGCCGCGGCAACCGAGCCGAGCGCAAAAGTAAACAGGACTACGCTCTTAAAATTTATCCCCATGGACCGGGCGGTTTCCTCATCCTGGGCCACCGCCCTGATAGCGAGACCAAGCCTGCTTTTGTTTACGATGAAGTAGATCGCGGCGATCATGAGAAAGCCGGCAAGGAGCAGGACCATACTATCCACCCTCAGGATAAAATTCCCGAACGCGTAGGACTTCGTGGATAGAAGCGCGGGGAATGGTTTCGGGTTCGAACCGTCCGGGAAGAAAAGCCGCACGGCCTCGCGCAATACGTTCCCGAACATCAGGGTGATGAGAAGGATGTTCAGCGACGGGGCGGTCTTGAGAGGAAGGACCAGGTATCTCGCGATCAAAATCCCCAGGAGAGCCGTGCACGAAATAGCCGAACATATAGTGAAGACGAAACGGGTCAGAACGTCCGCCGCGCCGTTTCCCATAAATGTCGCCAGCGCGGTGAACGCTCCCACCATGAGAACGTCACCATGCGAGAACTTGATCACATCCAGCACGCCGAAAAATAGAGTAAATCCAACGGCGACCAGGGAATACATCATGCCCAGCATTATGCCGTTTACCGTGTACTGTGCCAGAATTCCGATATCCATTGTAGTATGTCCTGTTTTGCCTGCCCGCCAGGCGGGGAGCGCCGGAGTACAGGCGGTCATCCCGGATTCTTTCATGGGCGGAACTTAACCGGCCCGATCCGAACCGCGTGCAAGATGGATTACGGGGTGCTTTTCGGAAGCGCGTGGAGCTTCGCCCCCCACGCCCCCATCGCCGCTTCGCGGCTCAGTCCGGCGTTGCGGCGGCGCCCCGCGTTAAACCGCGGGGCGGACGCCGCAAGCGCCGAGCGTGTGCGTCTGGCGGAGCCTCGTGACAAACTGGGAACTAATTTCCCTGCTCTTCTCATCCCCATGAATACCATCATGAGTCGATCTGAATGTTATCTCTCCGAAGCGGAGAAACCCGCTTCCCCCTGGCCTCAAAGGCTTACACTCCCGACGTTTGGCGATCAGGGGTACAATCACAATCCCTTCAGTTTCCTCTTACCCGAGGCATATTCACTGTCTTCCCAGACCACCCATTTTCCGTCCTGGGCCACGTACTTGGTAATGATTGCGACAGTGTTCTGCCCGTGATCGTCAAACGTGATCCTGCCGGTAATGGAGTCCTTGTCCTTGGCCGCCCGCAACGCCTTTCCAACCTTACCGCGGTCGGGACCGACTTCTTCGATCGTGTTCAGGATGAGATCCATCCCGGCATAGGCGAAGGGACCATATACCTCGGGGGCTTCCGGGTAGCCCTGCTTCTTGTACTGTTCGATGAAAAATGCGCCTCCGGGGAGTTTCTCGGCGGGAGCGCCCTCGAGGAAAGCCACGGTCCCCTCCGCCAGCGCGCCGGCCCCCGATATGAAAGCATCGGACATGATTCCTGAGGTCCCTTCAAACTGGGCGTCAATGCCCAGCTTTTCCATCTGGGAGCGTATCCGCACACCTATCGGGGTCAGCCCGCCGAAATAGATCACTTGGGGCTTCATCGCCTTGATGCTCGTCAGTTCTGCCGTGAAATCCTGCTGGTCGGAAGTAACCCCGAAGGTCCCAAGGATCTGCCCGCCATTTTCGGTCAGGTACCTGGTGAAGTATTGATTGTGCCCCTTACCGTAGTCCGTGGTGTCGTGGATGATCGCAAACTTCCTGTAACCCAGGCCGGTAATGAACCTGGCGTTTGTTTCATTCTGGTTGATCATCGTGCCGTTCACGCGGTTGACTTCCTTGTAGTCATTGGCATAGGTGATGTCGGGCAACACCGCCCCCCAGACCACGACGGGAAGTCCGAATTTATGGTAAACGCCCACCGTGCCCATGGCAACCGCGGAACAGTAGTGGGTGACACCGGCCACGACGTCTTTGCTGGCCGCGGCCTTGGTCGCAACCTGGACACCCACGTCCGGCTTGCACTCATCATCGAGCGCCACGAGTTCGTATTCATATTTGGATTTGGGGTCCGCATTGTGGAGGCGGACAGCCAGTTCGGCGGAGTTGCGCCCGCCGATCCCGTTGGCTGAAACACCGCCGGTCAGAGGACCGATGAAAGCCACTTTGACCTTTTGCTTGGCGAGAACAACCGAACCCAGAAGTGAGACTCCCAGGGCGAGGCATGATGCGATAACGACAGTTTTTACTGGCCCCTTCATTGTATTCTCCTGATGCAGGTTAGAGGTGCAGTCTCCGATGTAAACAGGTTCCAAAATCCGCTTGAGTCCGAGTGATCCCCATGGGGGCCCGCGGTCTTTCGTGTACGGTTTCCCGGTCCAACTCGCTGCGTGACCTTTTCGTTCTGAACAGCCACCAGGTGAGCATCGACCATGCCAAGGCCATAATGATATTTAATTACAGATAGTTACAGTCTTTGGGATTGCATTTCGTTGAGACACTTTTGTGCCAAGAGCGGGGAAAATAAGGACAAAATTGTTGGAAATAAGGAGAATGCCGCCATTGTTGGCGGCATATTTGAGTGGGCTATATTCGGCGCACGCGGGCCCCCGGTATCGGTGAGCGTATGCTCCGCCTCACCTCATTTACAGATCTCCGGGAGTCCCTTATGGCGTTGATAAGCCGGGATCGAGAGATGACTTATAATTCGCATTCAAGATGATACACCCCCGTTCGCCCCGGGTATCGAAGGGTAGAACGGGCCAATTATTATCGGCATCCGCGCTCTCAGGTTAGCTTCATCTTGAACGCAATTCCGTATTACCTCATCCGTAGATCTCCGAAAGGGTATCGATCAGTTTATGAAAGGCCTCATGCCGGCCCGGCCCGATTCTTTCCGCCTCCAGCCGTTCGAATTCCCGTGAGATGTAGTCCTGCTGTTCCGGGGAAAGCTTCTCATCGCCCATGGGATAGAGGACGTTGTTTTCCTTCCATATATGGCTTCTCAGGAGATTGACATACTGAAGGGCGGGATTGGTGAGCACCATCAATGACCCACTTCCCCCGTCTTCATGCGCCTGCACCAGTTTATTCATATCCGCCGTGAGCTTGCGCCCCATTTCGTGCTCCGTGAGCATCATCCCTATCGGACCGCCTTCGCGGGGGATTCCAGCCGCTTCCATGGCCGGGAACAGGATGTCTTCCTCCTTCCCGTGATGGCACTTGTCCACGAAGACCTGGATAAACTCCAGGATCTGCTTGATATGCACGATCGGCACGCTCTCGCCTCCGGTGATCTTTTCGGAGATTTTCTCGACCACATCGAGAATCCGTAAAATGCCGCTGTGCTCCTGCTTGAGTTCTTCAGTTGGCCGCATTCCGTCCTCCTTTCGTGTTCTCGTGGGCTGGAATTCATGACGGGAACCGGCGGATGAAGGCTGCCGGTCGATTACCCGGTTTAGATAAATCGGTGCATCCGATTAATCAACCAGGCACAGGACAGTCGCCTGCGCATTGTGGAGGATTTTGGCGGCATGGCTGCCCATGAGAAAAGGCTTTCTCTCATGGAAACTCTTCTTGCCTATCACGACGACATGGTATTTATGCTCACGGATTTCATTGAGGATATCCCGCGCGACTCCCTCCCTCGAGGGCAGGACTGCCGTCTCCACGTTCTGTTCGCCAACTCCTTTTTCCCGCAGCAGCGCGCATCCCTCCGCCATGAACCTGTCCACCCTGCCCCGCCAGTCGGATTTCCACGTCTCGATCCGGCTCTGCCGCCCCTTCTGCTCCAAGGTGTCCAGTATATGGCCATTATCCCAGAATGTGGGTGGAACCGGCGGCATGAGGTGCAGAAGAGTATAGCTGAATGCGGCGCAGGGAGCTATATGGTCGGCTGTGTGACTCAGAAGCTTGCTGGTTTCGGCGGTGCCGTCCATCGCGACCAGCGCGCGACGTGTCTCGTTAACCGGAGTGTCCACGATCCACACACTCTTGCCGGTGGCGTACTGCGCGACTTTACCGGTAGTGCTCCCAAGCAGCAGGTTCTCGATCGGGCTCCTTCCGCGCCGGCCCATGGCGATGGTCTGGATGCCCTCCTTCTCCGAATAATTGAGGATGTCCTGCGCCGGGTCGAGGCTGTCCTGTCTTATCCTCAATTCCAGCCTGCCCGCCGGGAATCCGGCATCCGTCAGCCGACGGGCGGACTCGCCGAGCACGAGGTTTCCGACCCTTTCCTGATCCCGCGCATTGAACCTGCACTGCTCTTCCAGTTCCACGCATAACTCGCCCGGGAGAAGGGTCGCCACCTGCTGGACACAATGGAGGAGAACCAACTGAAGGTCCTCGTGCTCCCGCAGCAGTCGTCCAAGGATAGACACAGCTTCCAGTCCCCTTTGTGTGCCGTCCACCGCCACCAGAATTTTTTTCATGTGCGTTCCTTTCTATTTCGGGCCGAAATGATGGCCGTTATCTCCAGGCGCCCTCAGCCCCGGTCCCAGAATTCGCCGATCGCCTCCATGGACTGGACTACACGGCAGGGGGGAAGGCTTTTCAGGAAAATCTGCCCGTAGCTTTTCGTCATAATACGATTATCAAATACAGCGATAATTCCCCGGTCGCGGGAAGTGCGGATCAGCCGTCCGATTCCCTGCTTGAGCTGAATCGCCGCCCTGGGCACCTGGTACTCATAAAAAGCATTCTTTCCCTCACGGACAAGCCTGTCCAGTCTCGCGGCCGTCACGGGATCATCGGGGACTTCGAACGGCAGCTTATCGATCAGCAGACAGCTCAGCGATTCACCCGGCACATCGATTCCCTGCCAGAAAGAACTGGTCGCCAAAAGGACCGAATCAACCGTATCCTTGAATTCCTGCAGGAGCGACCGCTTTGCTTTCTGCCCCTGCATGAGCAACGGGAAGGAAATGCGGCCATCGAGCAGCTTGAAAACATCGTGCATGTTTCTGTAGCTGGTGAAGAGGAAGAGAGCGCGCCCCTGCGTCTTGTTGATCATCTCGGCGGCCTGTTCGGCCATGCTGGCGCAGAACGTGGGGTCATTGGGAGCCGGGAAACGGGTGGGGATATAGGCGATTGCCTGCCGTCCGTAGTCAAAGGGGGAGTGCAGCATGAGTTCGCGGCTCTCATCGGGAAGTCCGAGCGAATGTCGAAGAAAACCGAAGGACCCCGCGACCGAGAGCGTGGCGGAGGTCATAACCACGGCCGGGGTTTTCGGAAGAAGGAGCTTGCCGAAAATCTGGCCCACATCGATGGGTGTACCGTTCAGGTAGGCCGCCTGCTGGGTAAGCTCGCTCCAGTATACCAGGGAGTCGTCTTTCTGCTCCACAAGCGACTCGAGTGCAACCGCATACTCCTGGCTGAAGCGGCCCAGAGAGCCGAGGGTCTCCATCTGTTCCGCCACGGGAGTCACCATGGCCGGAAGCGCCTGAAGCGCGTGGGTAATCTGCCGGGCTGTCTCCTTGAAATCCTTGCCGGCTTTCGCGGGAACGAACGGACGCCGGCCGATCCCGCCGGATGCCTGAAAGAGATTATGGTGAAGCAGACGACTCAGCACCTCCAACTGCTGCCCCGCCGCCTGGATCGGCTTGAGATTCAGCTTCTTCACGTCGCGCCGGCATTCCTTGACAATGTCCTGCGCGAGTTGGCCAAGTCCCGAACTGCTGAAGTGGATGCCGAAGTACTCGGCGATCACTCCCTCGAGCTGGTGCGCCTCGTCGAAGACGATGGCCTCGTATTCCGGGATCACCTCGCCCATCTCGCGGGAGCGTAGAGAAAAGTCGGCAAAAAACAGGTAATGGTTTACCACGATGATCTGAGATCTGGCGGCCTCGTTTCTCACGCGCGTGAGATGACAGCGCGTGAACTCGGAACACTGCTGCCCCAGGCAGTACTCGCGGCTCGAGCACACCTCGTTCCAGGTCCTGAAATTGTCCGGCAGCCATTCGACCTCGGAGCGGTCACCAGTACCGGTTGTTGCCGCCCACTTCTGGAAACGGCGGAAAAGCTTCGCCTCATCCTTGCTCCAGAGCGTGGGCTGATAGCAGAACTCCAGGAAACGCCGCCGGCACAGGTAATTGCGCCTGCCCTTGAGGCACACTGCCTTGAGCCCGCTGTCGAAGTGCTTGCGCAGAAAGGGGATATCCTTGTCGAGTATCTGGTCCTGGAGGGTTTTTGTCCCCGTGGATACGATGACCTTTTTGCCGCTGCGTATCGCGGGGATGAGATAAGCCATCGTCTTGCCCGTTCCGGTACCTGCCTCGACGATGAGCGGACTGTCGGAGCGAAAGCTCTCAAACACCGCCTGCGCCATCTCCAGTTGGCTTTCGCGAAATTCAAAACCCTCTATTTTGGATGCCAGCGTGCCTTCCGGCCCGAAGTATTTTTCCATCAGAGAAGAACTCACAGTCTTGGGTTCGAGCAACAGGCAGACCCGGAGCGGCAAAAGGCGGGGTAAGCCGTATCGCCTCCCTTGCCGGAAATCCCGAGGAGCCGAAGGCCATTGAAAATCACCAGCAGGGATGCTCCCATGTCAGCCGCTATCGCTCCCCAGAGGGTGGCGATCCCCGCGACGGCCATTCCGATGAAAGCGATCTTCACCAGCAGCGCAAATACTATATTTTGCCGGATCACCCGGAGTGTTTTTCGGGAATGGCCGATGAGCCACGGCACCTTGGACAGATCGTCCGACATCAGCGCTATGTCGGCGGTCTCGATTGCCGCATCCGACCCCATCGCGCCCATGGCTATTCCCACGGAGGCGGCGGCCATTGCCGGGGCATCGTTGATCCCGTCACCCACCATGGCGATGGTTCCAAACTCTTCCTTCATTTTCGAAACCAGTTCAACCTTGTCCGAGGGAAGCAATTCCGCGTGAAAATCATCGATCCCGGCGGCTTTCGCGATCATCTCGGCCGTATTTTGGTTGTCGCCGGTGATCAGCATGATCTTTTCGAGCCCGATTTTTCGCAAGGCGGCAACAGCCCGGCGCGCCTCGGGGCGCACTTCGTCGGCAACGTTAAAAATCCCGCATACATGGTCCTCGCACCACATCGCCACCACCGAATCACCCTCATCCCCGATCCTGTTCGCGGCGTCGCGGAAGCACGCGTTTTCCCGCCGCCATCGCTCCAGCATCCGATGGCTTCCGATCCAGTACGTTTTGCCCCCAATCGTCCCCTGGGCGCCTTCGCCCGGAAAAATGGTAAAACTATCGGCAACCGCGGGAGTTACTCCGCTCTTCTCCACATGCTTCATAATGGCGCGCGCGAGAGGGTGCGTACTGTGGGACTCCATTGCCGCCGCGTTCGCGAGCAGCGACTCCTCGTCATGCCCATCTATTGGCGTGACCTTCTTTACCGTGGGCTGCCCGAAAGTGAGCGTCCCCGTTTTGTCGAATGCCATGGCCTTCAGGTGGGCCGGAGCTTCCAGGTATGCCCCGCCTTTGATGAGAACACCGTTTCTCGCGGCCGAACTCAACCCCGCCACGATAGTCACCGGGGTCGATATCACCAGGGCGCACGGACACGCGATCACGAGCACGACCAGGCCTTCGTAGAAATATGTTCCCCACCCGCCCCCAAGGAGCAGCGGTGGAATCACCGCGATCCCGAGCGCCACGGCCATCATCGCGGGCGTATAGATCCGGGCGAACTTCTCAACCCACTGCTCGGCGGGAGCGCGTCGCAGCCGGCCCTCTTCCACCATGCGGATTATTCTCGAAAGCGTCGTGTCCGAGGCAGCGCGCGTCGAGCGAAATTCGATGGCGGCTTCCTGGTTGATCGTACCGGCGAAGACTTCACTGCCGGGGACCTTGGCGATCGGGGCCGACTCCCCGGTGATCGGAGCCTGGTTCACGGCCGAAACGCCTTTCGTCACCACGCCGTCGAGAGGAATGCGCTCCCCGGGCCGAACCAGCACGATCGTACCCACCGGGATCGACTCCACCGGCCCCTCCTCGACGTCGCCGTCCCTGGGGCAGATATACCGCGCCTTCGGAGGACTGATGTCCAGGAGCGCCGTAATCTCACGCCTTGCCCGGCCCACGCTCCGTGATTCCAGGAGCAGCGCCAGGGCGAACAGGAAACTCACGGAGGCGGCCTCCAGCCACTGCCCGAGGCCGATTGCCCCAGCCACGGCCAGGGTCATGAGCAGATTCATGTCAGGCCGCAGCCTGCGCGCCGAATAGATCGCCCTGGGGAAAATAAACCAGCCGCCTGCGATGATCGCCGCCACATAGAGCAGGATTGCCGAAATAGACACAGCGGCCCCGCTCCCTCGCGACTCGGCGAGCACCCGGAAGATGTCTTCCCCCTGGATGACCTCGATGGTCACGGCGACGAGCATCAGCACCCCGCTCAGGATACAGGCCATGAGCCGCCCATGGCGCTCCCATGGGCCTTCCTCCACCGCGCATACGCCCGCGGAACATTCGCCGTTCCAGGGAATCGCTTCCATGCCCGTGCCGGCCACCGTCGAGATGACCCTGTCGATGGTGGCGGCATCCAATTCCGCCCCGACCGTCATCCTGCTCGCGAGAAGATCGAAGGACAGCTTCTCCGCGCCTCCCACGATAGGGGCTATCCCTGCCCTCAGGAGTTCTATTTCCTCGCCGCAGCACATTCCTTTTATGCGAAAGGATATCTTTTCCATATCCGCAACCCCGGACCGCTTTCAGACAATATTTTCCCCGCCGGCTGTTCCCCGGCAGACGAAGTATCGAATAGTAAAACGGATCATCGAACGATCGCCGGCGGGCCGGAAAGCCTGCCCCACTCACGCATGCGCTTGCCTGCCGTTTCTTGCCCACGCCTCATCCGCACACGCGTGCTTTAATCCGTTCCGGGCGAACTGGGATGAGTCCCGTGCCCGGCATGACAGCGGGCGGCCCCATCCGGTGACGTAAGCCCTTGGCATTGCTCACCCTCGAGAAGCTGTCTCTCGAGGGGTATCGAAGGATGGATCGGGCCGGTGCGCCGTTTCGATGTATCGCGCGTTAATTAGAAGGAACCTCGGTTCGCATTTCCGTACCGTTGGCCCCCTCGGCGGCGGAATCCTTGTGTCCCCCATGACGCCCGGCCGCATCCGACAGAGGCTGAAGCAGCGTGAACGGTAATTTGAAAGTCCGCTTCATGAAACCGAACAGTTCTTCCCCGACGGCAGTGGGCGACATGGGAATAACGGATGGATCACCCAGGTCTCCTGAAATCCTGACGGGAATGGATATTATAGATCCATTGAACACCTTGTTCACGAGAGGCACCATCCCGATGACCTTGTCGACCGTGCGCAACGGTGCTACCAGCGCCACCACGTCCACCTTTTTCCTGGCGAAATCGACTTCTCCCCGGAAGACCATCCTGACACAGGAACCGTCCAGCTTGGATTCGGTCAGTACCAGTTTTCCATGGCTGATTTTCCCTTTCACACTCACCGTGTCAAAGGCGCAACCTTCCGTAAACAAGTCTGGAAGCTGCCCCCGGTAGATCTCGGTTATGCCGAGGAGCGACATGATCTTCACGAAAGAAGTTATGTTGTAGATGCGCCCGTTCCTGATCTTGAGATCGATGTCCCCTCCAAGAGTCGAGACGAAACTGCCTCCCTTCATCTCACTGGAAAGGTTGCTGTTCAGGGTGAATTTTCCCGTTATGACCTGCTTCTTGTTCAGGAGGCATGCCACGGCGGGTTCAATGTCCTGATCCCTGGCCTCGGGCGAGAGGGCAAGCTTTGTTCCATTGCCCCCAAAGTTGACCCAGCCGGGAGTGGAAATGCCGCACAGGTTCGCCTGGGTCACCTTTATCTCATAGGTCCCCGGACTTATGACCACGTCGGCGTTGGCGGGGTTCCACGTGAATTGACCGTAGGTGAGGCGCTCGCTCCTTACCCGTACGGTGCCGGTCACGGGAGCGTCCCATCCCTTCCGGGGTTGACCGACCGCCGCCTTGTCAACCACCGTTTCGGTTGTCTGGCCGCCGTCTTCGGGCTGTTCCTTCTTCCCCGAATCGATGAGTTTTTCGAGGTCCAGCGTATCGGCAAACGCGTTCATGTCCACCAGGTAGACATCCTCGGCGATGGTAACGGCCCCTCCCAGGCTGAAGCGGGTCCCGTTCCAGCTTATCATGGCCGATTTCACATTGATCCGGTTGTCCGCGGCTTCCAGGACGGCGCTCTCGATGCGGGCGGGCGTCTTCGCTCCCAGGGGAAGCTGAAACCCGGAGATCCTGAGTTGCCCCTCGGCGCTGGATCTTCGCGGCGCATCCAGGTAAAGTTGCGCCTTGAATTTACCCTGGATCGGACCCGTGAGCAGTTTATTCTCGGTGAGGAGCCTGTCGGCCGTTCTATTGCTCAGAGAGCCCGAGAAACGGACCTTGAAGCGCTTTTCCCGCCACTTCAGCGAAATCGATGCGTCCGAATCCGCATCCTTTACCACCAGGTCCTCAATGGATACCTCATCGGGCGTCTTCACGAGATTGATGTTTATTTTGGGCCCCGCCGACAGCAGCATTTCTCCATCGAAAGCGGTCTTCGCGCCTCTTTCCCAGGAGAAATGGGACCGATCGAGGGTAAGGTCGTTGATTGCCCGCAAGGTGCCCGGCAATTCGGCAAGCGTGGCTATGTCCTTGTTTCCGACAGGGCCCAGCCGGCCGCTCGCCGTCAGGTCAGCCGTGCGAAGCTTTTCGAAATAGCCGTTCAGCGTCCCCGAAATGATCAGGTTTGAATCGGAAAAGGATGCGTTTATCTGCTTGAGTGTGAAGGTTTCCCTGTTCAACTCGAACCTGCCGCTCTTGAGCGTGACGGGGCCGGCGAAGTAGCGGGTTTTGGCGCTCACGCCCTCCATTGCCCCTTCCGCGCTGAAGACCCACTTCGAGGAGTCATCCAGAGGTCCCTTGAAATGCAGGCTGTCCAGGTGAACGGCCCCGCCGATGGGAGCGCCTCCACCGTTGAGGGACTGTCTCCAGTCTTCACGCATTCGGATCAGTGGGTCAACATGGAGCAGCGCCAGGACGAATATATCACTGGATTTGATTTCAAGCACCCGCCCCGCTTTCCAGTCATAGCCGAAGTCCACGTGGGTGAGCTTTGTTTTATTTCCGGCCTTTCCGGCAAGTCCCTGGATGGTGATCTTCGAGTTTTCGAGGACAAAAGACGCGCCGTCCACATCGATGTAGTCCGGAATACGCGAATAGCGGCCGGAGAGTTGAAACGGCCCCGTTTCGACCTTCACTTCGACCGCATCGAGGCTTTCACCCAGCAGGAGCCTGCCCCTGGTCCGCCCCTTCACAGCGCTGGTCTCCTTCAACTCGCGCCTGAGCGGTTCGTCCTTCACAACCCGGAGCAGCACTTCCGGCAGGTCCGCCAGATCGGCATCGAGTGGAAGATCGAGGTGGAACGTCGGGTCTTCCTTCCTCAGGCCCACCCTGAGCACTCCCCCGTCGGTCGAGGTGCCGCCGCTTCGCCCGGCCAGATTCCTGGCATCGAGTATCCCGTCTTCTATGTACACATCCCCATGAACACCCGAGACCAGCAACTCCGCCTTAGGCGCGAAGACGGTGCCGTGTTCGAGAGTGCCCGTGATCGTGTAATTCTCCATTTTCTTGAGATCGGAGGTATTGTTCGCACGGGCGTTGAAAGAGATGAACGGAACTTCCCCGTCCCTGACTATCTCGAAGATTCGTCGGCTCACCTGGTTTTTTCCATCAAGGGCGAGCGCGCACCTTCTCACGGCGGCGGCGTCGGTGTCCCGGCTTTCGAGATCAAGTGTCACGGTCTGCGAGGCAAAATTATTGACATAGCGTCCCGTGACGCTGAGTCGCGGGTCATCGAACCGGAAGCGCGAGAGGGTGATATCCAACTGCTGTGGGTCCAGGAGAAGAGAGCCCGTAACGGAGCCGTTGGCCAGGCTGGTCTTTTCCTCTCCATCCTGAACGGTGATCTGTGAAACGGTGGCGTTAAAATCCGCCCTGGCATCCCTGTTTCCGTTCCCTGCGAGGATGAGGGTCCCATCGATGAGGGAATCGCTTACCCGGTAGGTGGCGGAGGGGAAAAAGTAGGCGATCAGGTCCTGGGGCGAGCCTCCGGTAAAATTGAGCTCTCCGCCCACCTTGCCCGTCCTCGGGTCAATCCAGCCATTGAAGGTTAGAGCGTTCCAGAGGCCGGATTTTCCGGTGGAAAGATCGAAGTCTATCCGATTGGTGAGCAGGGTTGCCCGTGCTTCTATATCCTGGAACCAGAATGCGCGCCCTTTTTCGGTATAGAGTTCCAGGCTGCCGTTGTCCACGTCGAAGACTATGCCGGGAAGCGCGGCGGAAAGCGCCGCCTGCAACTGGTCGATCCTGTCCTTGAGCCGGGTGAAACGGGCAGCGACGTGTTTGTCGGATTTTTCCTGAGATGCCGCCGGTTCGCCTCCCTCGCTCGGCCTGACGCCAGGTTTTTCCTTATCCGCGGAGGTCTCCGGGGGTGGTTCGCCTCCTGCTTGATTCGGCAGCTTGACGGACAGTTTGGGCCCCAGGAGATTTATTTCGGCGGGACGAAACTTTCCGGTCAGCAGCGGAACGAGCTTCGGGTATACCACAACCGAATCGGCTGACGCGGTCAGCACCTCCGGTAGCGTAACCCTCGTGCCGTACACGATCGCGCGCGGGTAGGGGAAAAACGAGATCCTTATCTGATCGGAATGTATATGGTAGCGTGCCTCAAGAGTGGCCAGTGCGTTTCGGCCGATCGCATCCATATCGAGAAGATCGGGAAGGAGAAGCAGGGCGCCGGCAAGAAGGCTGACCAAAACCGCCGCCACGGCCCCTCCCCAGATCAGTATTTTCTTTACTTTTCGCATTCGAATCCTTTTTCAGGACCATTCTAAACTATTACGGCAAAAAAATGAGTCACAAATATAGGACCTCCGGACCGGGAGCGCAGCCCGGTAAATTCGGTGTCCATCGCGCCGGTCGAGTTTGAATCGCCGCGATCGGAGACGGAACCGGCCGACCCGATCAAACGGAATACCGCCGAAAAAGCGGCGGAACCGACGGCGGGGCCGCCCGAACCGCATAGCGGGGACGTCACCGCCGCGGGCAGAAGGGATGACTTTTTCCGTCCTCCGGGAGCCCCCCGATGAGTCCCATCAGAGTGTGCCTCATGCACGTTGCCCCTATGATAGCCCAAATGGGACCCAACCTTCAAACCTTCCGGTTAATAATAGCCGAGTGGTCAATAAAAGCCTGGCGGTATGGGGGTGTCGAGG
>JBDKTY010000020.1:0-24046 GCA_039679945.1 Syntrophobacter sp.
CATGACTTCGCACGGAACCCATGGCTCAACAAAAACCCCGGGCTCGAACTTTACCCGTAAGCGCCTCGCCATGTAATACGCACCCAGGTCGCCGACTCCCTGCATGGAAAGCAAGCATGTCCACCGACAACGTTCGAGACGGTGAGGAGAGGACCGCACAGCGTGAGCGGCACCAAAGCGCCCCGGGTCTTTCCAAGACCCACGCGCGCGTGGGCACAAAATCCCGAAGCGGCGTCACGCAAGGGAAATGTCTCACGCGAAGCCGCGAAGAACTTCAAGACCCAACTCCTCCCTACAATTTTGTGAGTTTTTCTCACACTTTTGTCTGCCTTCACGCTCGAACCAAACCAGCGGTCCTTCACCTCCCCCAACAATAAAAATACGTTATTTCAATAGCTTACTCTCTGCACCATCTCGATGGCACGCCCCGTGCTCTATAACCCCCGCAGAACAATAACTTTTATCCGATAGGAGACTTCTAATGAGAAAGATTGCCATTTACGGCAAGGGCGGTATCGGAAAGTCCACGACTACCCAGAACACAGTTGCTGGTCTGGCGGAAATGGGCCGGAAGGTGATGGTGGTCGGCTGCGACCCTAAGGCGGATTCAACCAGGCTGCTGCTCGGAGGCCTGTCCCAGAAGACGGTGCTCGACACCCTCCGGACCGAGGGTGAGGACGTCGAACTCGATGACATTCGCAAGGTCGGTTTCAGCAAGGCCATCTGCGTCGAATCAGGCGGTCCTGAACCGGGAGTGGGCTGCGCGGGGCGGGGAATCATCACATCGATCAACCTTCTCGAACAGTTGGGCGCCTACGCCGACACACAGGCGCTGGACTACGTGTTCTACGACGTTCTCGGCGACGTCGTCTGCGGCGGGTTCGCCATGCCCATTCGCGAGGGAAAGGCCAAAGAGATCTATATCGTCGTTTCCGGCGAGATGATGGCCATGTATGCGGCAAACAACATCTGCAAGGGCATCGTCAAGTTCGCCGAGGGAGGCGGAGTCAGGCTGGGAGGGCTCATCTGCAACAGCCGGAACGTGGACAATGAGAAAGATATGATCGAGGCTTTCGCAAAGCAGCTTGGGACCCAGATGATTCATTTCGTGCCCCGCGACAACATGGTCCAGAGGGCGGAGATCAACCGGAAGACGGTCATCGAGTACGATCCCTCTCACTCCCAGGCCGATGAATACAGGACCCTGGCGGGAAAGATCGAGAACAATGAGATGCATGTGATTCCCAAACCCATGCACACGGATCAACTGGAGAAGCTTCTCATCGAGCACGGTCTTGCCGGCTGATTCAACCCACCAGGAAAGGAAGGATTCGCGATGATAATGATCAAATCCATTGTGAGACCGGAGAAGGTTGACAATGTGCTGGCCGCCCTCATGGAAGCGGGGTTTCCCGCCGTGACCAAGATGTCGGTAGTCGGCCGCGGCAAGCAGCGGGGAATAAAGATTGGCGAGATCACCTACGACGAGATCCCCAAGGAGTTGCTTGTCATGGTCGTGCCGGACAATGACAGGGATTTCGTGGTGAAAACGGTCATCACGGCCGCCCGCACGGGAGTTAAAGGCGCCTACGGAGACGGTAAGATCTTCATCAGCCCGGTGCACGAGGTCTACACCATCAGCTCGGGGATCAGGGAAACGTCCTCGGGCACCATGGAAGAGGTAAAGATATGAAAGAGGTCATGGCGATCGTTCGCATGAACATGATGAACAAGACCAAAAAGGCCCTTTCCGAGGCCGGGATCACATCGATGACCGCGAGGGACGCGCTCGGCAGAGGAAAGGGACTGGTCGATTACACGCTGCTGGAAGGGGCCGAGAAGGGATACGAGGAAGCGATAGCACAACTCGGCCACAGCCAGAGGCTTATTCCCAAGCGATTCATATTCATAGTCGTTCCCGACAGCCTGGTCGATACGACGGTCAAAACGATCATCGGGGTAAACCGGACGGGAAAATCAGGCGACGGCAAGATTTTCGTATTGCCGGTTTTTGACTCGGTATGCGTCAGGACCGGGGAGTGCGGTGTCTCAGTCTTGGACGAGGCGTAACGCCCCCGGCGGAAAGCGCTCCGCATGCCAATACCCCGGGGATGCGATCCCGGCGGAAGATGCTAGGACCAGGGGCAAAAACCCGGTGCTCAGAACGGAGAATAATATGGGTGCAACCATGAAAAAAACAGCGGCGGCCTCGATCGAGGGCATCGATCCCGCCTCCGTAAAACAGGAACTCCTCTCCAAGTACCCGACCAAGGTGGCCCGCAAACGCGCGAAGCAGATCGTGATCAACACGGTGGGCGAGGACTGCTCGGCGCCGGAGATAGGCGCCAATACCCGTACGATTCCGGGCATTATAACCCAGCGCGGGTGCAGCTATGCCGGCTGCAAGGGCGTGGTGCTGGGGCCGACGAGAGACTTCGTGAACCTTACGCACGGTCCCATCGGATGCGGGTTCTATAGTTGGCTGACGCGGAGAAATCAGACAAGGCCTCCTACCCCTGACAGTCCGAATTTCATGACTTACTGCTTTTCGACGGACCTCCAGGACGAGGACATTGTCTTCGGAGGGGAAAAGAAACTCAGGGCCGCCATCCAGGAAGCCTACGATCTCTTCAAGCCGAAGGCGATCAGCATTTTCTCGACCTGCCCGGTCGGGCTCATAGGCGACGACGTCCATGCGGTGGCGAGGGAGATGAAGGAAAAGCTGGGGATCAACATCTTCGGCTTCAGCTGCGAGGGGTACAAGGGCGTCAGCCAGTCCGCCGGCCACCACATCGCCAACAACGGAATATTCAAACACGTCGTGGGGCTCGATGATACGCCCCGGGAAGGCAAGTACAAGATAAACCTGCTTGGAGAGTACAACATAGGAGGCGATGCGTTCGAGATTGACCGGGTCTTGGAGAAATGCGGCATTACCACCGTCGCGACCTTCAGCGGCAATTCAACCTACGATCAGTTTGCAAACGCGCACATGGCTGATCTCAACACCATCATGTGCCACCGCTCTATCAACTATGTTGCTGAAATGATGGAGAAAAAATTCGGTATTCCATGGATCAAGATCAACTTCATAGGCGCCAATTCCACGGCGAAGTCCCTGCGAAAGATTGCGAAGTATTTCGAGGACCAGGCGCTTATCGACATGGTCGAGGAGATCATCGCGGAGGAAATGGTGGAGGTCGAGAAGGTGCGGGCCGAGATCAGGCCGCGGTGTGAAGGAAAGCTTGCCATGCTGTTTGTCGGCGGCTCCCGCGCCCATCACTACCAGGACCTTTTCGCGGAAATCGGGATGGAGACCATTTCGGCGGGGTATGAGTTCGCGCACCGCGATGACTACGAAGGGCGCAAGGTCCTGCCGGATATAAAAGTCGACGCGGACAGCAGAAACATCGAGGAACTCGAGATCCATCCCGACCCAGAAAGATACCGCCCCAGAAGGACCGCGGAGCAGATCGAGACGCTGGCCGCCGAGGGCTTCACGTTCAGGGACTATGAAGGGATGATGGCCCAAATGGCGGAAAAGACCCTGGTCATCGACGACATAAGCCAGTTTGAGACGGAAAAGATGATCGAAATCTATAAGCCGGCGATCTTCTGCGCCGGGATCAAGGAAAAATTCGCCATCCAGAAGAAGGGCATCCCGATGAAGCAATTGCACAGCTACGATTCAGGCGGGCCATATGCCGGGTTCAAAGGCGCGGTCAACTTCTACCGCGAGATCGACCGCATGGTGAACAGCAAGGTATGGTCCTACATCAAGGCGCCCTGGCAGGTAAATCCCGAACTTACCGCAACCTACGCGTTCGAATAGATCGACGCCGAAGGGGAGGAACAATCTCATGTTACTGCGACACACACCAACGGAAATAAGGGAGCGAAGCGCCCTGACCATAAATCCGGCCAAGACCTGTCAGCCGATCGGGGCAATGTACGCCGCCCTGGGAATTCATCGCTGCCTGCCGCACAGCCATGGCTCGCAGGGTTGCTGCGCCTACCATCGGAGCACCCTGACCAGGCATTACAAGGAACCCGTGATGGCGGCAACCAGCTCTTTTACCGAGGGAGCATCGGTTTTCGGCGGACAGGCAAACCTTCTGCAGGCGATTGACAACATATTCACCGTCTATGAGCCCGATGTCATCGCCGTCCACACAACGTGCCTCTCCGAGACGATCGGGGACGATATCCCGCAGATAGCGCGCAAGGCGGGCGCCGACGGCAAGATACCCGAGGGCAAGTTCGTCATACACGCGAATACCCCGAGCTACGTGGGCTCCCATGTGACCGGCTTCGCGAACATGACCAAGGGCATGGTGGATTATTTTTCCACCTCCACGGGGAAAAGGACCGACCGGATCAATATCATTCCTGGCTACGTCGAGCCCTCGGACATGGAGGAGATTGCACGGCTGGCCGCCGAACTGGGCATAAAAATAGTCATGTTCCCGGATACTTCCAATGTCCTGAACCGACCCCAGACCGGGAAGTTTGAAATGTACCCCAAGGGCGGAGTCACCGTGCCCGCTCTGATGAGCACCGGTGACAGCAAGGCGACCATTGCGCTCGGGCGGACAGCGTCCTGGCCGGCGGCGCGTGCCCTGGACGTAAAATGCAAGGTGCACTGCGAATTGCTCAACCTCCCGATAGGTTTGGCGGCAACGGACGCCTTCATCGAAACCCTGAGGACGGTATCGGGTGTGAGCGTCCCTGATTCGATCAACCTGGAACGGGGGCGGCTTTTGGACATCATCACGGACATGCACCAGTACTTCTACCACAGGAAGGTGGGGCTTGTCGGTGACCCGGATCAGCTCATCTCTCTTGCCGAGTTTCTCGTTTCACTCGATATGTGGCCGATCCACATCGTTACGGGAACCCCCGGAAAGAAGTTCGAGTCGAAGATCCGGGAGATAACCGCGGGAATCCCCCACCAGGTAAACGTCAGGGCGGCGGGGGATATGTTCCTCTTCCACCAGTGGATAAAGAACGATCCCGTGGACCTCATCATGGGGAACACGTACCTCAAGTATATCGCGCGGGACGAGGATATCCCCTTCGTGCGGTTCGGCTTCCCCATACTGGACCGCATAGGCCACGGCATCTTTCCGACCGTGGGGTACCGCGGCGGAATGCGCCTTCTCGAAAAGATTCTCGAGGCACTCATGGACCGCCAGGACAGGGATGCACCCGAAGAATCGTTCGAACTGGTCATGTAGAGCGAACGGGGGAGTTCTCATTTTGCGTACACTGCTCTCCCGTGAATGAAACCGGCAATGCGGATATCGTCTGAAAGACTTGAAAGCTCTTTGTTGTGATCACTCTTAATCAGCGGGCATATTTGCAGGAAAGGACGCGCGGTGAAAAAGCCTGATTTTCATATACTGGTTTGTGCGAGCTTCAGAGGCACGGAAGCCAAGGGAAAATGCATCAAGAAGGACTCGATGCAACTGATCAGCTACCTCGAGGAGGAACTCGAAGGGCGTGGGATGAATGGCATCGTGTCGAGCACCGGCTGTCTGAAACTGTGCGAGGAAGGGCCGATAATGGTCGTCTATCCACAGGCTTACTGGTACGGCAAGGTGACCGATGAAGTCGTCGTGGATGAAATACTGGATGCGCTCGAGGAAGGAAAACCGGCGGAAGGGTACCTTCTTTAGAGCAACCGGAAGGAAATATCATGAGTACCGTAGCGCCTGTCGTTTTTCAGGAACGGAAGGACCAGATTCATAGAAAGGGTGACGCACCCTTCGATATGAACTGCAACCGCGACAGTCTCGCGGGAGCGGTCAGCCAGCGGGCCTGCGTGTTTTGCGGTTCCCGCGTGGTGCTCTACCCGATAGCCGATGCGCTGCACCTGGTCCATGGCCCGATAGGGTGCGCCGCCTATACATGGGACATCCGCGGCGCCCTCTCCTCGGGTCCCGACCTGCACCGCCTCAGCTTCTCAACGGACCTGCGGGAAAGAGACATCATATTCGGAGGCGAGGAGAAGCTCCAGGGAGCGCTCACGGAACTCATCGATCGTTACAACCCCAGGGCGGCCTTTGTCTACTCGACCTGCATAGTCGGGATAATCGGCGACGATCTCAACGCGGTCTGTCGCAAAGTTGCCGAGGAGAAGAAGATCCCGGTGCTTCCCGTGCAATCGGAAGGATTCAAGGGCAACAAGCGCGAGGGCTACAGCGCGGCATGCAAGGCTATGTTCCGGTTGGTCGGCACCGGGGATACGTCGGGTATTTCCCCGCTGAGCATCAATATCCTGGGCGACTTCAACCTCGCCGGCGAATTGTGGATCATCCGCGACTACTTCAAGAAGATGGGGGTCGAAACCGTTGCCAATATAACGGGAGACGGCCGGGTCGGGGATATCATGCGCGCTCACGGAGCGGCCCTGAACCTGGTGCAGTGCTCCGGCGCCACGATGGAACTGGCGAAGCTGATGAAGGAGAAGTTCGCTACGCCGTTTCAGCGGGTATCCTATTTCGGCGTCGAGGATATGGCCGAGGCGCTCTACTCGGTTGCCGAGTTTTTCAAGGATAAAGACCCCGGGATTATCGAGCGCACACGGGCGCTTGTCCGCGAGGAGCTTTCCACGCTCTACCCGAAGCTCCAGGAGTACAGGAAGGATCTTGCCGGAAAGAAAGCGGCCATCTATGTGGGCGGGGCCTTCAAGGCATTCTCCCTGGTGAAGGCTTTCCGGCTCCTTGGGATGCAGGTTGTCGTGGTCGGCTCGCAAACGGGTACCACGGAGGACTACAGGGAACTCCACGAGATCACGGACGAGGGGACAATCATCGTGGACGACTCCAACCCGCTGGAACTCTCCGGTTTTCTCAAGGAAAAGGGTGTGGACATCTTTGTGGGAGGAGTCAAGGAAAGACCGATCGCCTACAAACTGGGCCTCGGGTTCTGTGATCATAACCATGAACGTAAGCAGCCGCTGGCCGGCTTCCTGGGTATGCTCAACTTCGCCAGGGAAGTGCATTCCTCCGTGATGAGCCCTGTATGGCGGTTTGTGCCGCGCAAGAAAGCGAGAGAATGAGATGGAATCCTCTCCTTATGTCTCCACTACCAATGCGTGTAAGCTCTGCAAACCCCTTGGGGCATGCCTCGCCTTCCGCGGGATAGAGGGCGCGGTGCCCCTCCTGCATGGTTCCCAGGGCTGCGCCACATACATGCGGCGCTATATCATAAGCCACTTCCGGGAGCCGATGGACATCGCCTCCTCCTCCCTGGGGGAAAAAAACGCCATTTATGGCGGCGGCCCCAATCTGAAGCAGGGCCTGAAGAACATCATGACCAAGTATGGAGCGAAGCTCATCGGAGTCGCGACCACCTGCCTCACGGAAACAATCGGGGACGACGTGCCGATGATCGTGAAAGAGTTTTGCCGCGAAACGGCCGGCCAGGATGCCGGGGAACTGCCCGCCCTGGTTACGGTTTCAACCCCGAGTTATGCGGGCACCCATATGGAAGGGTTTCACGCGGCGGTAAAAGCGGTCGTGGAACAGATTGCGACCGACGATATCGCGGCGGATATGCTCAACCTCCTGCCTGGCTTTGTATCCGCGGAGGACCTCCGGCATCTCAAGGAGATTCTCGATGATTTCTGGCACCCGGTGGTCATATTGCCCGACTTTTCCCTGAGCCTGGATGGTCCCGCTCTGGAGGAGTACGAAAAAATCCCCCGCGGCGGCACGCCGGTGGAGGACATCAGGCGGATGGGCGGAGCAAGGGCTACCCTGGAGTTCGGACGGACCCTGGAGGGCAGGAAAACGGCCGGAACGGTCCTCAATGATCGTTTTGAAATTCCGCTGCACCGGATGGGCATCCCGATCGGCATCCGCGAAAACGATGTCTTTTTCGGCACGATGGAACAGTTGACCGGTACCGTCCGCCCCGCCAAGTACGCCCTTGAAAGAGGCCGTCTCGTCGATTCCTACGTGGACGCACACAAGTACCTGTTTGGAAAGCGTGCGATCATTTACGGCGAGGAGGACATGGTGGTCGCTCTGACGTCGTTTCTGGTCGAGGTGGGTATTCGCCCGGTTCTCTGCGCGACCGGCGAAAAGAGCGGCCGGTTCAAGGCGGCCCTCGAAGAAGTGAGCGCCGAGATTTTGACATCGCCTCCCGAGGTTAGGGAAGGAGTGGATTTCTTCGAAATCGAAGAGCTTGCGCGGGAGCTTTCACCTGATCTCATGGTAGGCAGCAGCAAGGGATACACCATCTCCAAGAAGCTTGGAATTCCGCTTATCCGAGTAGGTTTCCCGATCCATGACCGGTTCGGAGGGCAGAGGGTCCTCCACGTCGGCTACAGGGGAACCCAATCGCTTCTCGACCGCATTGTGAACGCAGTAATAGAGGAAAGTCAGGAAATATCGCCGGTTGGCTATGTATATATGTGAGAAAGGAACTGAAATGAACACGCATGATCTGAGCCGTCATCCCTGCTTCAATGCGGCGGCAAAGGGCACATACGGCCGGGTGCATCTGCCGGTTGCCGCTCACTGCAATATCAAGTGCAACTACTGCAACCGTAAGTACGACTGCGTGAACGAGAGCCGCCCGGGGGTGACCAGTGCCGTATTGTCTCCCATCCAGGCTTCCCGGTACGTGGAGCAGGTCCTGCGGCGTGAGCCGAGAGTATCCGTTGCGGGTATCGCCGGACCCGGCGATCCTTTCGCGAACCCACAGGAAACCATGGAGACACTGAGGCTCATTAAGGAGAAGTTTCCGCATCTGCTCCTCTGCCTCTCCACGAACGGACTCGGAATTGCCAATTATCTGGACGAGATTGCCCGGATCGAAGTCTCGCATGTGACCATCACGGTCAATGCCGTGGACCCGGAAATCGGACAGAAGATATATAGTTGGGTGCGCGACGGAAAAGTCATCTATCGTGGCCTTCGCGGCGCGGAACTGCTGCTCGAAAGACAGCTCGCCGCCATAGAGGGTTTGAAAAGCAGGGGTATTAACGTCAAGGTGAATACCATCGTCGTGCCATCCATCAACGACCACCACGTGGAAACCGTGGCCAGGACGATGGCGGGGCTTGGCGTCGACCTGCTGAACTGCATGCCGATGTTTCCAAACGCGGATACGCCCTTTGAAGACGTACCCGAACCCGGCAAGGAAACCATGCACCGGATTCAGTCGGAGGCCGAAAAATATCTGCCACAGATGAGACACTGCACCCGGTGCCGGGCGGACGCTGTCGGGTTGCTGGGCCAGGATCTTGGAGCTGAACTTCACGGGTGCCTCACGGCCTGTGCGAACCTCGCGCCGGATGCGTCGGAACGGCCCTACGTGGCCGTGGCGACCCTGGAGGGAATCCTCGTGAACCAGCATCTGGGGGAGGCCACCCGGTTTCAGATATGGTCACAAAATGAAGAGGGATTCACCTGCCTCGGCGAGCGGGAGGCCCCGGAGCCCGGAGGGGGTATCAAGAGATGGATGCGTCTGGCTGAGGTGCTCAAGGACTGCCGGGCTGTTCTGGTCGCGGGAATCGGCGATAATCCGTCAGCCGTGCTCAGGAAAGCGGGGATTGAGCCCATCGAGATAAGCGGGTTCATCGTGCCGGCAATCGAAGCACTCTACTCGGGCCGCAGCTTGAAGCAATTCAAGGCACGTCGAGCGGGCGGCGGCTGCGCCAGGGGGATCGGCTGCCAGGGGTCGGGCGATGGGTGCTAGAAAGATGGTCTTTGGCTTGAGATGCGAGCATTTGAGGGCAGGCTGCGAAGACTGCTGGCCGGGTGCCGAGGGCTTTTTATACTAATTTGCGTTCAAGAGGATATACCCCCGTTCCCCCGTTCGCCCTGAGGTATCGAAGGGTAGAACGGGTCAATTCTGAACGGCATCTTCAATTTAGGGATAGACTCATCTTGAACGCAACTCCGTATTAAAAGCGCGGGAAGCTTCGCCCCCCACACCCCCATCGCCGCTTCGTGGTTCACGTATGGCGTTTGTGATGTGGCGTTTGCGACTCGGTGTGGCGCTGCGGCGGCGCCCCGCGCAAAGCCGCGGGACAACCGCCGCATCCCCGAGCGCTCGGCCACGCGCACCGGCGCGCGTAGCCGAAATACTGGGACAGGGGGAATTTTGGCGCTGGTGACGGGTGCTTCTCCAACGAACGTGAACGCAGAGTCTAACTTGCCCCGGACGAACGGGCACTGCGCGCGTCCGTTTATACCTGCCCGGTCTTTCTGTGCATTTCCTCGAAGGTCTTTCCCTGCCTTAGTTGTTCGGTGAAATACTTTTCACCCTCTTCGGTCTTTTTGGCTATTTCAAGGACCTCCGCCGCTTTCTTTTTTGGAATGACGATGATGCCCGTGCGGTCCGCCATGATAATGTCACCGGGATCGACCCGGATTCCGCCGCATTTAACTGTGCCGTTCATCTCGATCATCCTGATCCGGGACCTGGCGCCCCTGGGCGTGATATGACGCGAGAATACCGGGAATTCCAGTTCCACTACTTCGTCGGCATCACGCGAACCGCCGTCGATCAGGACCCCTTCGATTCCTTTGACCTTGGCGGCCGTTGAGGCCATGCCTCCCCATGTCGAAATTTCCATCCCCGCGTTGTCGAAGACCAGGACGTCCCCGGGATGCGCGGTATCGATAACCTTGCCCATCTTGAAATCAGCGATGGTGTAGGTTCCGGCTATGCCCGAGACCTCCTTGATAGTGACCGCCGGTCCCACCATCTTGAAATCATCCTTTACCGCTTTTATCTCCGAGACCAGGCAATCCAGTCCCATTTGGTCCAGGATGTCGGAGACAGTGCTGGTGCTGATCGAACGGAAACCTTCAACCAACTCTTTCGGTGGACGTTCCACTTCGTGAATTTCCATATCCGCCTTTCAACCATTTGAGAATCTACTCCGCCCGGAGCGTAATGCCTTTTATCCGGGGGACATTCACTTGGTGCTGGTTTTGTCGGCAGGCTTCCCGGCCTGCCGTCCCAAAGACTTCGGCCACGCGCGCAAGCGCGTGAGGCCGAGCGTTTGGCGTCCGAGGCGCCATAACGAGCCGCGAAGCGGCGAAGGGTGTGTGAGGGGGCGAAGCTCCCCGCGCTTTCAGAAAGCATCCTTCGCCATTTATCCGCGGCCCGCGCTTAATCCGCGCCGTGTATCCTGATGGCCTTCTCCAGGTCCTCGTCGCTGATCGTATAGCTGTTCGCCTCGGTCGGGAAAACGCCTTCCCGGACTTCCCGGCCGTAGGTCTCCAGGACCTGGACAATCTCGGCGGCCAGGTTGGAGTACTTTTTCGCGTGCTTGGGTGTGAACCTGTCGAACAGTCCCAGGAGGTCGTAGACATTTATGGTCTGGCCATCCACGTATGGGCCCGCTCCGCAGCCGGTTACCGGAATGGAGAGTTCCCCGGTCATGACCTTCGCCAGACGGTATGGAACACATTCCACCGTGAGCATGAAGGCGCCCGCCTCCTCGAGGGCTTTCGCATCGTTCAAAAGCTTTCCGGCCGTATCCGCATCCTTGCCCTGGGCTTTGTAGCCACCCAGCATGGCGGCTGTTTGCGGAGTCAGGCCGATATGCCCCACGACCGGAATTCCGGCAGCGACGATTGCCTTTACCGTGGGCGCCATTCCCATGCCCCCCTCCAGCTTTATCGCATCGACGCCGCCTTCCTTCATCAGTCTGCAGGCGCTCCGGATAGCATCCGGGATGCTGGTTTCGTAGGACCCGAAGGGGAGGTCTCCTATCACGAGGGCGTACCTGACGGCGCGCATCACCGCTCTGCAATGGTGGATCATCTCCTCCATTGTGACGGGGACAGTGCTGTTCATCCCCAACTGGACCATCCCGACGGAATCTCCCACGAGAATGCCGTCCACACCCGCTCTATCGGCTAACAGCGCCATCGGGTAGTCGTAGCACACTACCCGGACTATCTTTTCACCACGCTTCTTCTTCTCTTTCAGAAACTGGGGGGTAACCTTCTTACGTTCCAATGTGAACTCCTGATTCCAAGTGACATCCAGGTCCGGGACAAACGGCTGATATGAATCCGGCGCCGCCGGCATCAGGGTATGGTGCGAGGCTCCAGAAAGAAGGGGTCGTGGCAGGCCAGCACTATATCCGCCAGTCCCTTCACCAGCAGGAGGCTCTCGAATCCGGCCACTGCATTCAGATGGATGCCGGGGGCTATGATCGGCGTAAGCTCTTTAAGCTCCTCGGATGCCCCCGCCGGTGGACTGAAATTCTCCTGCATGCAGCAGAACCCGGTGATAATCGCCTTACCCTTTTCAGTGTTTACGGCAACGGACATATTCCCCGGTGTATGACCCGGAGTGGGAATGAGTTCGATTCCGGGAAACAGCTCAAGGTAGCCTTTTACTATCTGGAAATTCACGCCCGTAAAGAGGCTTTTCTTGTAGGTGGGAGCTAAAATGGGATGCGGTGCGTAGGCAAATCTTAGTTCCTCCTCCTGGACTAGGGCTTTTGCATTCTTGCATTTCTGTGTGTTGGCGCAGTGGTCCCACTGGAGGTGCGTCTGGATGATTATGTCAATGTCGTCCGGCTTCAACCCGACGGATGCGAGCGCCTCCTCGAATGACATGATCTCGTCGGCCGGAAGTCCTCTGAATTCAGTGGCGAGCTTCGCATCGGTGGAGGAATCCACCAGTATGTTTTTTTCCGCTCCTTCGATGTACCACATGACATTCGGGACCTGAACCTTGTGCCCATAGTGAAACCGGTACATCAGAACAGCCTTGTCGAGTTCCATTGAAGACAATGGAAGGGCTTTGATCCTGTAAGTCTTCATCATTCTACCTCTTGAATACCTTTAGCTCTGTTAGCCTGATTGAATCGACTCTTCGACCAAGGGCTCGTCCGTAAATAAGCCTTTGGGGATCGTCCCGGAATTTGAGGCTGATCCGGTCGCGACGATTTTGCGATCGGCAGCGGCCAAATCAGGTCAAAAACCGGATGCGCGCACACAGGTCCTATTCACGGATAAGCCGTAAGTATCCGGCTGCGGGAAAGGGATGCTAAATCCCCAGATAAGCCTCCCGTATCCTCTCATCACTCAATATCTCCTGTCCTGTTCCCTCCATCACGATTTCACCGTTCTCCAGTACGAACGCCCTGTCGGCGATGGACAAAGCATGAAACACATTCTGCTCCACCAGGAGGACGGCAATTCCCCGACTGTTGATTTCGCCTATAATCCCGAACATCTCCTCCACGACCACCGGAGCCAGTCCCAGCGACGGTTCGTCGAACATCAGGAGCCTGGGATCAGCCATGATGCCCCGCGCGATCGCCACCATCTGCTGTTCTCCCCCGCTCAGCGATCCCGCGAACTGGTCCTTCCTCTCCTCCAGTTTCGGAAAGAGGCTGAAAACCTCTCCGAGTCTTTCCTTCTTATGCGCGGCGGCACGCGGGATGTAGGCGCCCATGTCCAGGTTTTCCATGACCGTCATTTCTGGAAAGAGCATGCGGCCCTCGGGGATCTGCACGATTCCCCGGTTGACAATTTCATGCGGTGGGAGCGTGTCGATTCTCTCGTTATTGAAAAGGATCTCCCCCGACGTGCATCGTACAAGTCCGGAGATAGCGTTGATCAGGGTAGATTTCCCGGCCCCGTTGGAGCCTACTATCGTTACTATTTCCCCGGGGCCGACGCTCAGACCGAGACGCTTCAGAATCTGGATATCGCCGTAGGAACTGCTGATTTCACGCAGGTTTAACATGGAGATAGCTTCCTCCCAGGTATGCTTTGACCACGCTTTCATTCCGGGAAATCTCAAGGGGGGAACCCTCCGAGATCTTTTCACCATGGTGCAGTACCACCACCCTGTCAGACAGCGCCATAACGGCCCGCATCACGTGTTCGATGATAATGAGCGTAACCCCCTGGGCGGAGATTCTCCTCAGCAATTGGATCATTTCGTCTATTTCCCTGGGGTTGAGCCCCGCCATTGTCTCATCGAGCAAAAGCAGTTCCGGGTCCGTGGCGAGTGCCCTTGCAAGCTCGAGCCGTTTTCTGTTCGATAGCGTCAGGCTTGAACTCAGATAATCTTTGTATGGGGCCAAACCGACAAGCCGGATAACCTCCTCGGCCTTGCGCTTTGCCTCCCCCGGCGCTGACAGGTGGCAATAGGCGCCGACCGCCACATTGTCCAGGACGCTGATATTGAGGAATGGTTTGACCAACTGGAATGTTCTGCTGATCCCCGAGGCGCAGATTCTCGAGGGAGGCTGAAGTCCGGTGATATCCACCCCCTTGAAACGGATCGTTCCCTGGTCTGGCGGGATAAAGCCGGTCACCAGGTGAAAAAGGGTTGTCTTCCCGGCGCCGTTGGGTCCGATCAAACCGAGGATCTCTCCTCGCCTAACCGAAAAGGAAACGTCCTTTATCGCGGCGAGACCGCCGAAATTCTTCCTCAAACCATTTATTTCCAAAATATCCGGGCCTTCGGGCGCCCTCCGGGCGGGTTTGGCCTCGATGACCGGGGCCGGCGCCACTTCCGGGATGCCTGGCGCCGGCTGGGACCGGTCGCGAAAGAACTTCGATACCTTGTCCTGCAGCAGCCGGAAAAGCCCTTGAGGCCGAATGAGAACAACCGCGATGAGGATACAGCCGTAGAGGAAAAAACCCAGTCCGGCATAAAGCCCGCCCAGCCAGCCACGGAGAAACACGTCGAGCGGTGTGAGTATGAAGGAGCCCAGTATCGGTCCCGTAACTGTTCCAATGCCTCCTATAATTGCCAGGAGGGCGAACCTGATGGAAAGAACGGAAGGAAACAGCGAATCGGGATCGATAAACTGGAGGTACTGCGCGTAGAAGGTCCCGCCGACAGCCATGAGAAAGGCGCTCACCATCATTGCCTGGAGCTTGCATCGGGTGGTGTTCACTCCGAGCGACTGTGCCGCTTCCTCATTCTCGCGCAGGGCAATCAGGTAGGAACCCAGCTTTGAGTTGTTGATAAAATAGCAGACCAGGAAAGTCAGGAGCATGTAACCAAAAGCTATATATGAATAAGTGGTTCTATCCTGAAATATGAATCCGGCCCACCCGGGTTTGAAGGGAATGAGAAGCCCGATGCTGCCCTTTGTGAGACCAGTCCAATAAACGGCCAGGATGTTGAGGATCTGTGCGAAGGCCATGGTGGACATCGCGAAGAAGAGGCCCCGGAGCTTGAAGCAGGGGTAAAAGACAAGCATCGAGACGATGGCGGCCAGAATGCCGCCCAGGATCATTCCCACCCATGGCGAGAGCCCGAAGTTGAAAAACAAAAGTGTCGATGTATAGGCCCCGATTCCGAAGAAGCCCGCATGCCCCAATGAGAACTGCCCGGCGAACCCTCCTATGATATTCCACGCCATCCCGAGACCGGCAAAGAGAAAGACCGTGACGATAATGTCCTGATAGAAGGCATTGCTTACAACCAGGGGGAGGATCAGAAGCCCGAGGAGTACGACGGCCACTGACAGGCAGGCCCAGATGTTTACAGACTTATTCATGTCGTTTTCGTAATCTCCGTGATTCTCTCATATTACGACACGGTAACGGGATGCGTTTTCCGTGGAGAATGGGTTCCCGGTGCTTCCATCGGATGCATCTTGCCTCGTGAAGCTAGATCCGCGTGTTGCCAAACAGGCCCGACGGCCTGAATAGCAGGATGAGGACAAAGAGGATGAAAACCACCATCGGCCCAAGGGATGGCGCCAGTATAAATCCGCTGACGGTCTCCACGAGACCTACGATGATCCCCGCTAGGAAGGCTCCCAAAATGTTCCCCATGCCCCCCAGCACGACCACCACAAATGTGATGAGGACAAAGTTGATTCCCACCGATGGGTATACGGAGTAGATGGGTATGATCATGCATCCGGCGAGCCCCACGAGTGCGCTGCCCATCGCGAAGGCGATGAGATAGATCTTGCGGACGTTGACGCCCATGAGCCACGCGGCTCTCCAGTTCTGAGAGGTAGCCCTCATGGCCTTTCCGAGCGATGTCTTCTTCAGGAAGAAGAGCAGGAATGCCACAACCGCGACCGTGGCGGTGAAAACGATTAAACGCGAGATACTGAAGCTGAGGTTCCCGATTGTTATTGATGAAGTGGCCGAAGCGATCTTCACCCCCCGGTAATCGGCGGACCAAAGGTAGAGGACCCCGTTTTGGAGTGCCATCGAAAGGCCGACGGTGACGAATATTTGTGTTATTCCGGATGCGTCGATGAGCTTCTGGATCAGCCCCCGCTGTATTACGAGCCCGAAGGCGAACATGACGGGAATCATGATGAGGATGGCAAGGTAAGGCTGAATACCAAGCAAATGGTAGAGCCAGAACGCGCCGTACATTCCCAGCATCAGGAATTCGCCGTGCGCGAAATTTACAATTTTCATGACTCCGAAGGTAAGCGTCAGCCCCATGCTGATGAGCCCGTATATACCCCCGAGCATGATACCATTGATAAGAAGTTGAAGAAGGGATTCCACGAATCTCTATCCTTTTGACGGGTCCGGTATGGTATTCGGACCCGCCATGCTCGCTTTGCCTGTCGAAAAACTATTTCTTCTTACGCTCCTCCCAGGTGGCCATGGGCACCATGGGAGCTTTAACGGCATATTTATCCGGCCAGACGCAATAAAACTTGCCATCCTGCCACTGAAATACTCCCGCCACAAATTTCTCATTGAGGCCTTGGTTCGGCGTTCCGGGTTGCGCGAATTTCATTCCCACCCCGTGTGGAATCGCTCCGAAGTCCAGATCCATGGAAAGAGCCACCTTCCTTACCTCTTCCGGATCATCCGACTTGCAGTTCGGGAGCACGTGGTGGAGCAGCATCCAGGCGCCGGAAAAGCCGAGAGTCGCGGTGTTGGGTACCTGTTCCTGCGTCACGTTGTACTTTTCGGCATACCGCTTGAAAAACTCCTTGAGGTCGTCCACCGCCTCGGGCTTGAAAGCCTGAAGATTGACGGAATACTGGCCGTCGTAAAACTCGCCAAGCAGTCGGAACGTATTGAAAAGATAGTTTACATCCTCCCCAAGCTGCGGAATTAGTTTCGGTGAACCGGCGGAACCGCAGCTCACAAAGGCTTTTACGTTGAAGTTGTTTTCTTTTGCCTGACGCCAGAAGAGGACGAGATCGTTGAAATAGTGGACCCCGAACAGGACGTCGGGGTTGGCTTCCTTGAGCTTCATCACGAGGGAGGAGAGGTCGACGGCTTTAACATTGTAGGTTTCAACAACGGGAAGTTTGAAGCCGTATCCCTTGGCTTTCTTCAGGAAAGCTTCGGAGATGGTGGTCCCATGGAGAGAGTCCTCATAGACGACGGCGACCTTGAGGTCCTTGGGGTCTTTGCCCAGCTTTTTGGCTAATTCGTCAGCGATGAAATCGGCGCTCATTTCTCCGAAATTGCTCGATAGTCCGCTCATATGGAACAGGTTGTTGAACCCGCGCTCCATAATGTTGTTTGCAAGAGCCGCGGTTTCCCAGTAGATTTTCTTATATTTTTCGGCAACCTGCGAGGCCGTGAAGGAAAATCCGCTGACCCAGGTCCCCATGATAACGTTGGTCTTTTCCACTGTGATGAGCCGCTCGGCCTCGCTCATGGCTGCTTTTGCATCGGCTGCGTCACCCGTGAGGAGTTCAATTTTCTTGCCCCATACACCGCCTTTGTCATTCTGCATATCAGCGGCGATCTTTGCCCCTCGTACGCTCTCCTGGCCGTCTTCCGCGATCGGCCCGGAAAGCGGCCACAGAGCCCCAATCTTGACGGTGCCTTGTGCATGGGCGGGAACGGTCAGGACCAACTGGATTAGAAGAACCATCATTGCCGCTATCATCGCCTTTTTCATTTCACCCTCTCCTGGTAGAGCGGAAAATCAACAATGCCCGCCGGCGCCTGACTCCGAACAGGACCTCCAAATATACATAGCTGAATATATGGTCGAGAGAATTCACGTAACTTCGGGATATCCTCCAGTTCCACGCATTGATTCGGCTCCGCGGAATCTGTCGGGACAGTCCATATAATGCGGGAACCTCATTTCCGGTCACTCTCATAGACCCGGCAAGTCCAGTAAAACGACGCCACGGTCGATACAAATGTCCGGCTGGGTTGCCTCCTGATATTAATCAGGAAGACAATTGCAGACACACTATAAACGAAGGACTATTCGTGGATCAACAATTCTGAAGAGAGGCCGGTGAATATATCGATGTTAGCGAAAAAAGCAGCCAACCGGCCCCCGCGCTTCCGACAAACGCGGGGATAAACAGGCATGGGAACAGTCTTTCCCTCGGGTATATGTATCGTTAGCCCAGACATTCACGGATTCCATCCACGACAGCCGGACACCGCGGTTTCATACGAAATTGCGTTCAAGGTCTAGCTGTACCAGGCTCAAAAGAGCGGTGGGATGATTCCCCCGCCTGTCACGAGTTTCCGCCAGGCGCTCGCGCGCGTGCAATGCAGAGAAAGCAGGCAGTTGCAGGTCATCGGGTTTGAGGTAAGGAATAGAGAAGGAGCACAAAAATGTACCCTGCTAATGAGCTGTTTTGGGTAGAATAGCGATATTCTAAACGAAAATGTCCGATTTAGAGTCAAGTAATCCAGTGCCGAAGTACTCCGGCTGAACATCGGAGGCCGGCCCGCCAACTTTTCCTCGATGCTTTATCCCGTCCCTGAGCCACTTTGCCCGGGTCGTTACGGCGAAAATGTCCGGGGATGCCTTCCCCGACACTGAGATGGCACGGAAGTTGGACATTGCAAATCCGCCGTTATGGAAAAGAGAATACGCGAAACCGAATTGAACGTGATTTTCGAGGCGAGCCGGGTCATTGGGCAGGCGCTCAAGCTCGACCAGGCCCTCGATACTATTCTCGGAATCCTTGCCTCTTCACTCGCGATGAAGCGCGCCACGGTCACGCTGAGGGATGAAGAGTCGGGCTATCTCGTCATCCGGGCTTCTCACGGGCTTACGGAAGCCGAGAGGAAGCGGGGGGTCTACCGCCAGGATGAGGGCGTGACCGGGCTCATATTCAGGACCGCGGAACCGTATATAGTCCCCGACATCAGCAAGGAACCGCTATTTCTGAACAAAACCCGGTCCAGGAGCATCCAGAAGGAGTCCATCACCTTTATCGGGGTGCCCATCCTGCTACACGGAAGGTCAATCGGCGTCCTCCATGTCGACAGGCTGTTCGGTGATGAAGTGCCGTTCGAGGAGGATATACGGCTGCTGTCCATAGTGGCCACCCTCATAGCGCAGTTCGTCAGTTTGAACCGGCAGGTGAAGCTGCGCGAAGCAAAGCTCATCGAAGACTGTTCAATCACGGGCAATAGCGCGGCGGCCACCAGGAGCCGGTTCTTCATGGTGGGGAAAAGCGCCGCGATGCTGGACCTGCAGCGGCAGGTCGGGAAGGTGGCGCCGAGCAAGGCCTCTGTCCTTCTCCAGGGAGAATCCGGAACTGGTAAAACCCTGGTGGCAAAAATCATCCACGAATTGAGCACCCGGTCGAGTTCACCATTTGTGAAAATCAACTGCGCGTCTCTTCCTGAGAACCTGCTTGAGTCGGAGCTGTTCGGCTATGAAAAGGGCGCTTTCACGGGGGCGGTCCGATCGAAAGCGGGCAGGGTCGAGGAGGCGGATGGGGGGACCGTTTTTCTGGATGAAGTCGGGGAACTCACGCTTCCTCTGCAGGCGAAGCTCCTTCGTTTTATACAGGAAAGGGAGTTCGAGAGGCTTGGCAGCGCCCGGACGAGAAAGGTCGACGTCCGGGTAATTGCCGCTACAAACAAGGAACTCGCGGCGGCCGTAGCCGAAGGCTCCTTCCGTGAAGACCTCTATTACAGACTCAATGTCTTTCCGCTCAGGGTCCCTCCGCTGAGGGAGCGTAAGGAGGACATTCCGCATCTGCTGAACCATTTTCTGGAAAAGACCTCGCGGGAGTACGGGCGCCGGGTCCGGATCACGCAACCGGCGGTGGCCCTTTTTTCGCGCTACGAGTGGCCGGGAAATGTCCGGGAGATGGAAAACCTCATTGAGCGGGTAATCATCCTGGCGGATGACGACGAGATAGACACACCTATCTTGCCCGTATACATCGGTGAGCAGTGCGGTGTCCCCGATCTGGAGCCGCGTTCCCGGATCGAGGAACTGGAGCGCAAGGAGATCCTGTCGGCACTGGAACGCAATAGCTGGAACCAGACGCGCACCGCCAGGGAACTCGGCATCACCCTGAGACAGATCAGCTATAAAGTCAAAAAATTCGGCATGGACAGGATCCTGGAAGACCACAGGAAAAGAGGATAAGGCCCGTGCGGTACAGTATGCGTGACCTGGAGCATCCCAATCTGCTGCGCGAGATCTTCCCTTATTCGGAGGCGCCGCGGATCAGGCTGGATCGGTTTGTGCTCGCTCCCCTGCCCGCCGCCGACATGTTCATAACCGATTCCACCTTCAGAGACGGTCAGCAGGCGAGGGCCCCGTTCACGCCGGGGGAAGCGGGCGATCTCTTCGAGATGCTCCACCGACTTTCCGGTCCCGATGGCCTGATCCGTCACTCGGAGTTCTTCCTCTACACTCGCGCAGACAGGCGACTGCTGGACGTATGCAGGGAGAAAGGCCATCCCTACCCGGTTGTCACGGGCTGGATCAGGGCGTCCGAAGCGGACCTTCAATTGGTGGCGCAGGCCGGGTTGCGGGAGACCGGGATACTGACCTCCGCCTCCGATTACCATATTTATCTCAAGCTGGGATCCACGCGAAAAAAGATCATGGACCGTTACCTGCGGGTCGTGCGTATGGCGCTCGAAAAAGGGATTGTTCCCAGGTGCGGATTCGAGGACATAACCAGGGCGGACATCCATGGATTCTGCATCCCATTCGCGGTGGAACTGATGAAACTGCGCGAGGAGAGCGGAATGGATGTGAAGATAAGGCTCTCTGATACTCTGGGCCTGGGGACCACCTATCCCGGCGCCGCCCTGCCCAGGGGAGTTCCCGCGCTGGCAAGGGCTTTTATCGAGGATGCCGGCGTGCCGGGGCATCTCCTCGAATGGCACGGCCACAATGACTTTCATCATGCCGTCATTAATTCCACGACTGCATGGCTATACGGCATCACGGGGGTCAGCGGAACATTACTCGGGCTTGGCGAAAGAACGGGCAATGCTCCCGTGGAAGCCTTGCTCGTCGAACGTTCCTCCCTCAGGGGTGAACCACGCCATATACCTTACGACCTGTTTCCGCGCATCCGGGAAATACTCCAGCCACCAGGGAGCCCCTGATAAAGGATCGCCTACCTGGCGGAAGGCCGGAGTTGCGCGAAAAAGCCGGCGGCTTCCCGTGCAAAAGCTTCCAGGGCGTCATCGCTGATGTAGAACATGTGGCCGCCCGGGAAGAACCGGACGCGGACATTGTCACGAAGACCGGGCTCAACCCCGATATGACTCATTATGTAGGTCGTGGCAAAGTAGGGGACATCCAGGTCGAAGTATCCGGCGGCGGCCAGGATCTTGAGCCGTTTATTCCTGTTGACGGCCACCCGGATCGAGTCCACGGCATCGACGTAGCTTCCCATCATGGGCCCCCAGTTCCATTGCGAATTCACTTCCTCCGAAAACGTGATGTAGGGAATGCCCGGTGCAAACTTGAGCGTTTCGTTCAGGTAGCGGTTAATCGCGCCCGTGTAGGGTCCGATTGTTGCCGCCATTCCGGGGTCGCTGAGAAAACCTCCGCCTTTCCCGTACTTAACGGTCCTTGCGTCCATGATCCCGACCAAAAGCCCCTCCGGCCTCAGAAGCTCCGCCGTAAAATCCGGCCTCGTGAGGCGCAGCCCACGATTCCGCACAAGTTGTTCCGGCAGCCCGGTGAATTTGGAATATTGCGCCGCAAGCCGGTTCTTTTCCGCCTCGGGGAGAAGATCTCCCTTGGCCAGGGCCGGTAGATAGTTGTCGAACGCCCACTTCTCCGATTCGGCGAGCGCGCGCCCGAGGTTGCCCTTCAGTTCCGGCGCGATTTTTCCGTGATGCCAGGCCGCCGCGGTGTAGGAGGGGAGGAAGAGAACGTAGGGCAGGTCGTTTGCGGCGTCGAACTGAATGGTGTCGAGATCCAGGGCCGGCGAAATCATGACGAGACCGTCAATTTCCATTCCATAGTCTTCGTAGAGCTGGCGGAGCAGTCCGGCCGCGCGCATTGCGCCGTAGCTCTCTCCGGCGAGGCATTTTGGAGAAGCCCAGCGGCCAAACCTGGTGGTGTAGAGCCTGATAAAATCGCCGGCCCAACGGATGTCATCCCGTGTGTTGTAAAAGGGCTTGGCCTCACCGGGAGGGATGGCGCGGCTGAACCCGGTGCCTACCGGATCGATGAACACCAGGTCGCTCCAGGGAAGCCAGGAAGACCCATTAGGCGTCGCCGCATAGGGAGGAGGCGTCGGGGGCGATTTTTCCCCCGTGATGACCCGCACCGGCCCCGCGATCCCCAGGTGCAGCCAGGCGGAAGAAGCCCCGGGACCGCCGTTGAAAAGAAAGGTAACGGGTCTCGCCGCGGCGTCACTTCCGTTCATTGTGTAGGCCGTGAAAAAGATATCCGCTTTCGGCTTACCTGATTCGTCCCTGAGCTTCAGATACCCCGCCGTTGCCGTGTACTCGAATGATTGGCCGGCATGGCTAAAAGTGTGATTCGTGACGGAGAGCTTCCCGGCTGGATCGACGGATTGCGCCGATTGATCCGGTTCCTTGACGGTCTGATCCTTCGCCGGGTCGGAACCTTCGGCAGCCGCCGCGGGTATGCAGGAAATCAGCACAAGCAGCAGAGCAAGAACGGGAAAACAGGACCGGACCGACATTAAATTTCTCCTCCATGGAAACGGTAGCCTGGTATGGAAATTGCTTAATCAAAAGTAATCATTTTGTACCGATTGTGTCGAGCGATACATGCTCCGCGGGTGCCCTGCAAGGCGCGGGTAGATGAACAGCAACCCTCGCAATGCCGGTGCCGAGAGTACGACCGAACCGTTTGCCCTGGTATCGAAGGGCAAACACCCCGGGCGGACCGGTCCGTTCATGATTCGATACCCGGCACGAACACCAATCTCGCGCACAACCCGGTATTTCACAGCCGATGGTTGTTAATCGATTAAGGCCATTCAAATTTACTGTCAACAATTACCGGTACAGCCCCCGGGACACGTTGGGGACTGCGAATGCGATTTATCTTTAAATTCAATGCATTGTTAATAATAGTTGAATTGTTCGCAAGTCTTCTTATGTTAGTTCGGATGATGGTCCACGTTGCTGTACTCAGGAGGTTTTTAAATGAGCAAAGATGAGATAATATTCCTCAGAAACATGCTCCTCGACAGGCGCAGCAGCATACTGGAACGTGTCCGGAAACTCGCGGCCGCATGGCACGAACTGGAAGAACGTGCAATTGAACTGGAAGAAGAAGCTCAAAAGGCCAGCATAGCCAAGCCATATGACCAGCTTAACGGGACCGGCAAGTTGGAGATAGAACAGATCGACCTGGCCCTGTCCAAAATGAACCTGGGTGAGTATGGGATATGTGAGTCTTGCGGGGACGATATAAGCCCCAAACGGCTGGAAGTGCTGCCGTGGGCCCGTTTGTGCGTGGATTGCGCTCGTGACTTCGAGAAGCAGAAAAAGACCCTGCCGTCCATGACGACCCCGGAGATAATCGGCGTGACCCGGATTCCCGAGGAATACCAGGGCCTGAATAATGATCAGATTGTTCTGGCCATATACGAACGGCTGCATTCCGATGACCGGATCGAGGCAGAGGAGCTGAAAGTTTCATTCCGCAAGGGTATTCTTTATCTTGAGGGCACTGTGCCCGGAGAGCTTGATCATGAAACCATCATCCAGACAATCACGGATGTGATGGGGTTCACGACCGTTGCGGACCAGATCGAAATCAATGAGTTGAATTTGGATGCGTCGGAATCGGAGGATGGACTAGCCGGCAGGGCCGGTATCGAGGATGGACTGTTCTACGATAATGATGACATGCATCAGGATATGTATGA
>JBDKTY010000021.1:0-29304 GCA_039679945.1 Syntrophobacter sp.
ATACTAATTTGCGTTCAAGAGGATATACCCCCGTTCGCCCTGAGGTATCGAAGGGTAGAACGGGTCAATTCTGAACGGCATCTTCAATTTAGGGATAGACTCATCTTGAACGCAACTCCGTATAAGCCTTCGACATAGCTCACTCTCAGAAGCTGTTTATTGAGAGGTGCCAAATGGTAGAACGGACCGATTTTCATCGGCATCTTCACTCTCGGGGCAGGTTCATCTTGAACGCAATTCCGGTGCGCCGATCACATATAGTAGCGGTGAAAATAGTCCAGCACCATCCTGTGTGTATTGAACTGCGGTGAAATGTCCGATATCGAATGTCTCATGATCGAGAGCCACTGCTTCGGATTGGCGTAATAGGTGGTTACCATGTCGTCGAGGTCCTGGTAGAGGTCGGCCGCGGCCGCCTCATCCGACTGGTCCTCGTCATCGCCTATCGCCCAGCCGTTTATCCTGTTGCGGCAGGCCTCCCGCCACCAACCGTCCAGCACGCTCATATTCACGCCGCCATTGAAGCAGACTTTCATTCCGCTCGTACCGCTCGCCTCGCGCGGGCGTCTTGGCGTGTTGAGCCATACGTCGGCCCCCGATGTCATCAGTCCCGCGACCCAGATGTTGTAGTTCGGGACAAATGCCAGGCGCAGCTTGTTTTCATATTGCTTGCCGAAGTTTACAACCTCGCGAATCAGTTCCTTGCCCGGTTCGTCCTGAGGGTGGGCCTTGCCGGCGAACACATATTGGACGCGGTCGAACGAGAGGTTGAACAGGTACTCCAAATCACTGAAGATGAGGGTCGCCCTCTTATAAGCGGCAGCCCTTCTGGCGAAGCAGATGGTGAGCTGTTCATCGGTGAAGCCGACATTGGAGACGGAATTGATATAGCTGATGAGGCGCTTTTTGGCCTTCTTCTTCGTTTCACTTATTTCGCTGTCCGGAATAAGGGATATGTCTCCAAGCTGCTTGGGGTCCTGGCGCCAGTTGGGAATATACTTGTCGTAGAGGGCCTGGAAATCCGGTCCTGTCCAGCTCAGGTGGTGCACGCCGTTGGTGATGTGTCCGATGTTGAAGCCCGGAAACATCTGGCGTGATATTTCGCCGTGCAACTCGCTCACCCCGTTTGCCGCGCGCGAGAGGTTCAGGGCAAGCATGGTGGTGTTGAGGATGCTTTCACCCGCGAGCCGGCGAATATTTGCCGGGATGTATTCGCCAAGCACCTTGGACGCGAGGTCATAGGAGAACTTGTCATGTCCGGCGGGGACCGGTGTGTGGGTGGTGAAGACGCATTTCGAGCGGACCTGTTCCTCGTTGCCGCCATGGTCTTTCAACAGGGCGAGCGTGAGGAAGACAGCGTGTCCCTCATTCATGTGGAACGTGGTAATTTTCGGCTCGAGCCGCTTGAGCGCGAGATAGCCGCCGATACCGAGCACAACCTCCTGGGAAATACGGGTATGTGAGTCTCCACCGTAGAGGTACTGGGTTATGAGGCGGTCTTCGGGAGCATTGGAGGGAAGGTCGGTATCGAGGAAATAGACCGGCACGCGGCCTGTTATTCCTATCTGGTTATACTTCCAGACCCCCACATTCACGTCGCGGCCCTCGATCTGAACAGTCACTTTCAGGGGCAGGGGCTCCATGAAAGCGCGCGGGTCGAAGTAAGGATACATCTCCTCCTGCTTGCCGAACGGATTTATATTCTGAATAAAATAGCCGCGTTTATAGAGCAGCGTGACGCCGGCCAACGGGATATTCAGGTCGGCGGCGGACTTGATGTGGTCTCCCGCCAGAATGCCAAGACCGCCGCTGTAGGTCGGCATGTTCTCATTCAGGCCGATTTCCATGCTGAAATAGGCTATTTTCATCAGGCCTCCGTTTCCCCTTGGATCTGTAATCCGCAATATGTGTGTATTAAACAGGTTTAGCCTTTTCCTATATCACAACCGCGGAAAAATCTTAACCTGTTTAATCCGAAGCCGCGCCCGTGAAGCTCAGTGCACGGCCGCATGCGAGGGGAGGGGCGAAACGGGGAATATCGCGAATTGGTATCAAACAGCGTGAACGGGTTCGCTGGTGTCCTTGCGTCCCCAAAAAATCCCCCTCGGATTGGAAGTCAATCACGAGGGGGATACAGTGAATTCAAATATACTCTAAATAAACAGCTTTTGGACCTTCCGCCCGGCGGTGGAGCGCTTTCCCCCGTTCGTGCCGCGGCATCGCGGCCTGAGCGGGCCGACGCGTGCCGTTACCGATCAAACGCGGGGTCTGTTGCGTTCACATCAGGCGGGAAGACTACCACGAGATCTCGCCGCTCAGATATTTGTCCATGTCGGCAGCGGCGCGCTTTCCCGCGCCCATGGCGCTGATGACGGTCGCGGCGCCGGTAACGACGTCTCCACCGGCCCAGACACCTTTCATGGTGGTGCGTCCGGTGTCATTATTGGCAACCACTGTTCCGTGCCTGCTGCGTTCAAGGCCGTCGGCATTCACGAAAACGAGTGGGTTGGGGCTGGTTCCCAGGGCCATAATCACCTGGTCAACCTTCATTTCGAATTCCGATCCCTTGATCGGAATCGGTCTGCGGCGGCCGGACTGATCCGGTTCTCCCAGCTCCATCTTGATACAGACCATGCCGCGCACGGCGCCCTTGTCGTCTCCGAGAATCTCGACCGGATTGGTCAGGAAGTCGAAGATGACGCCCTCTTCCTTGGCGTGATGGACTTCCTCGAGCCTCGCGGGAACCTCTTCCGAGGAACGGCGATACACAATGTGGACCTCGCCGCCCTTCTCACTGCCGTTTTCCTTCGACCTGAGTGACTGGAGACGCAGAGAGCAACGGGCCGAATCCATCGCCACATTTCCGGCGCCGACCACGGCCACTCTCTTCCCGACCATCACGGGGGTGTCGAATTCCGGGAACTGGTAGCCTCTCATGAGGTTCACCCGTGTAAGAAATTCGTTGGCGGACATGACGCCATTGAGATTGATCCCCGGAATGTTCATAAACATCGGCAGGCCCGCGCCCGTGCCCAGGAAGATGGCGTCAAATTTTGACATCAACTCGTCTATGGTAAGGGTCCGGCCAATGACATAGTCCGAAAGAATCTGTATGCCGAGGGCTTTCGCGGCGGTTTCGATTTCCGCCCGGATAACGGATTTCGGAAGCCGGAATTCCGGGATGCCGTAAACCAGCACGCCACCCGGGGTGTGCAGGGACTCGAATATGGTCACGTCATGTCCCATGCGCCCGAGGTCGACCGCGCAAGTGAGGCCGGCGGGACCCGATCCGACGACGGCAACCTTCTTACCGGTGGATGGCGCCCTTGATACATCAAAGGTCTTGTTCGCAAGCTCGAAGTCTCCAACAAAGCGCTCGATGCGGCCGATAGCCACCGCCTGGCCCTTCTTGCCAAGAATACATCGTGATTCGCACTGCACTTCCTGGGGACATACGCGGCCGCAAATGGCCGGCAGATTGTTCTTGGCCTTCATGAGCCGGACGGCCTTGGCCATATCGCCCTCTCGGACGGCTTCGATGAACTCGGGAATGGTCACTTCAACGGGGCAACCTTCCATGCAGTGTGGCTCCTTGCACTGGAGGCAGCGCTCCGCTTCCGTCCGGGCAAGCTCCATCGTGAATCCGAGAGCCACTTCGCTGAAGTTCTGGACTCTGTCCTCCGGTTCCTGCACGGGCATATCTTGACGGGCGATTTTCATCCGTTCTTTTTTTGTCAACTCAGCCATTTATTTCACTCCCTCCGCGACTGCGCGGTCCAGGTTGCACTTGTGTTTTTCCCGCCAATGGGCAATCGCGGCCTGTTCTTGAGTTCTGTAAAAACTCATTCGGGACAGCAGGCCACTCCAATCGACCTTATGAGCATCGAACTCAGGGCCATCGACGCAAACGAACCGGGCGCCACCTTCCATGGGAACCCTGCAGCCGCCGCACATTCCGGTGCCATCCACCATTATCGAATTGAGACTGACGATGGTCGGCACGTTATAGGGTTTCGTGGTGGCGGCGACAAACTTCATCATGATGGCGGGTCCAATGGCCCATATCTTCGCGATCTTTCCGGGTTTTGCGTCCAGGATCTCCTTGAGCGGCACCGTGACGAGGTCCTTGCGACCGTAGGAACCGTCGTCGGTCGTGACGATAAGCTCGTCAGACACCGCGCGCATTTTGTCTTCCCAGAGCAGAAGCTCCTTGGTCCGGGCACCAATGATCGAGGTGACATGGTTTCCGGCCTTCTTGAGGGCGCGAGCAATGGGATAGACGGGAGCGATTCCCACGCCGCCGCCGACACAGATTACCGAGCCGAAGTTCTCGATCTCCGTCGGGTGACCGAGCGGGCCGACGATCGTCTTGAATCCATCGCCCACATTCATGGTACCCATTTCCATGGTCGATTTGCCCACTTCCTGGAAAATCATCGTAAGCGTACCGGCGTCCCTGTCATAATCGGCAATCGTGAGGGGGATACGTTCGCCGTTATCATGCATGAGTACGATGATGAACTGGCCGGCTTGAGCTTTCCGAGCGATTTGTGGCGCTTCCACCACCATCAGTTTCGTTACGTCACTCAGAACCTGCTTTTCAAGAATTTTGTACATTCCCGATTTCCTTTTTAACAAAATTGAATTGTTTGGTAAGTCTCAACAGTTCTAGCAAATCTTACCTGAGCAATAACGATAATTCAATGCAAGCGGGCGCTCAGCGCCGGACCGCGCGAAAACCGCGTCCGAAGCGTGCCCCATGCCGGCTGAGCAGGGCTTTGTGAAATGTTTATCAAATCTCCAGCCCTCTAAGTTTGTGCCCTTAAATGAAATTCCTAAAGAATTTAAGTGGCTTATCCTGAATAATCCGCGATCGGGGAAAGCGAAGCTCAAAAGCACTACGCACCTTTGATTCATATCTCGTATAATAGGATACGTCAAGAAAAAGCAGTATGCATTTGGGGCGGTATGCATAACAAATGCGTCGAGCGGACTACGGGCAAAACCGGGGGCCCCGTTCACATTCCCCGACGGCCGGAGAAGCTGTCTTCCCCCGTATTTACCCCCGTTGCCCGGTCATCCACGAAAAATAGGACCGCGCCTCCCGAGCAGAACAAAACGGCGACCGAGAGAATCGAATAGCGTGGTTCGGCGAAGATCAGGGCGGTCCATCCCATCAGGAAGGGGCCGATCACGGCGGAGAACTTCCCGAGCAAATTGTAGAAACCGAAAAACTCCCCTGCCCGTTCGGGCGGAATGAGACTCGCGAAATAAGATCTGCTGAGCGACTGGACACCTCCCTGCACAAGACCCACCGCGCATGCCAATGCATAAAACTCGGATTCATGCCGCATGAAATAGGCCCAGACGGTCACTGCGAGATAAACGACTATGCCGATGTAGATGCCTTTCTTGGCACCGATTTTTTCGCCTATCTTCCCGAAGGCGATCGCGGCGGGAAAGCCGACGAATTGTACCAGGAGAAGAGCAAGAATGAGGCTGGATGAGGAAAAACCTATGGACATTCCATAGTCGACCGCCATCCTGATGATTGTGTCGACCCCGTCTATGTAGAGCCAGTAGGCGAAAAGAAACACAAATGCGACCCGATACCTCCGAATCCCGCCGAATGTAATTCTCACCCGCCGGATTCCGTCCGCGATGATCCGCGCCCGTGAAACCCCCGTGCCGGGACCTTTCTCGCGCACGTTGACCACGAGCGGGATAGTGAATGCAGCCCACCAGAGCGCCACGAGTATGAAAGAGACCCGAATCGCCACGGCGGAATCGGCGAGTCCGAATATCTCCGGCTTCGTGGCCATCAGGACGTTTTGCGCGAAGAGGAGGCCCCCGCCAAGGTAGCCGAGCGCATAGCCCAGGGCCGAGGTATAATCGTACTTTTCCGGTTGGACGACATCGACCAGAAGGGAATCATAAAAAATGCACGAGCAGTTGAAACCCACCGCTCCAAGCGCGTATACCGCGGCGGCCGCTCCCCATTGCCCTCTGCCGATGAAATAGAGCATCGCGGTCGAGACAATCCCGATGACGGCAAAGAACGACAGGAATTTTTTCCTGGCCCCGCCGGCGTCAGCCATGGCGCCAAGAAGGGGGGCCAGCAGGACCACGACGAGACTTGCCACGGAGTTGGCCGTTCCGAGCCAAAACGTGCTGAAGGCGGGATCTGTCCCCACGCACCAGTATTCCTTGAAAAATACTGGAAAGAACCCGGCCATCACCGTTGTGGCGAAAGCCGAGTTGGCCCAGTCGTAGAGAGCCCAGGAGACCACTTTCCTGTCGAAAAACTTACCCATCTCGTTTCTTCGGGATTTGAGTTATGGGTGCCTAAAACCGCGGGCGAGGCGGACTGCCCACAAACAGACTTATTCATCGCCAATCGGACAGCCATCCCGGCCCATGGGTACTTTGGCGGATTTCAATGCATGCCGGCGGACTTTGCCACTCGGGTTATAGCTTCGAAAGAGGGCAGCTCCTCCCGCGCCGTTTACCGGATGGCAGTTTGCGATGTTCTGAAATCTTCTATGCGGCCCCGCGGTTGAATGCAACGAAAAAGACCGGGTACGTCGGGTAAGGGGGACATTCCCTGCGTGGTTTGACACCCCTTCCCCTATGCTTATATTTGATGAAACATCAGTAATTTCCACTCAGTAGAGTGTTAATAATAGTTAGTACCTTTCACGCGTGATCCTGATAGTCGGATGTAATGGAGGCAAGTACCATGGACTTAAACAAACAGGAGCTGAATATAACGGAACTGAGGCGCCAGAAAAGACCGCTTTGGATGAGTGATCTCGGAATGGATAATTATGCCGATATTATTGGCGGCGGTGGAGATATTTGGACAGACAGGCTCCCTCCCGCGTGGCCCCGTCATACGGGGTTGGAGTTGAGCGAGGTTGAAGAGCAGGAACTGGGACCGGTGAACCTGGATGAATTCCGGTTGCCCGGGATGAGCGCTTCCGAAGAGGCTTCCGGCGGACTTTCCGAGCCGAGCTACACGGAAAGCTACATGGAGAGTTCCGTGGAGCGGAAGACCTCGGCATCGGCGCCGGAGAGCGATGAAGGATTGGGCACAAAAGAGGATGGCGAAGGATACGGGAATAAATAGGGTCGACCGAAATACATCATCTCGCTCGGTATCCCTTTTGCATGAGGATTCTTCGGACGGGACTAAGTTGTTCCGTCCGTTTTTTTTCACATTGCCAATAACCTGCCGGGGGTTTATATAGAAAATTTGGTCTCACTGAATTCTCCCGACCGGAAGGCCATACCGCGTGGAGGAGGTCTTTTATTTCGCGGCATCGGGAATGCAGTTCAATTTGCCTTAAGGAAGGCCGGCGAATTCGCCGAAAATACGATTGGGAGTTCTTAGATGGCTCGTGTAACCGTTGAAGATTGCCTGCGAAACGTGGACAGCCGCTTTACGCTTGTTCACCTTGCGGTTCGCCGTGTACTGCAACTGAGAGGCGGGATGCCTCTGATCATGGAAAACTCCAAGGGTAACAAGGAAGTCGTGATGGCGTTGCGTGAAATCGCCTCGGGCAGCGTCACGGTAGACAATATTCGCCAGATTGAGGAATCCAGGCCGGTCTTCGTCGAGCCGCCCGCTCCGGTGATCGATGCCGCGGCTACCGCGGATCTGAAGGAAATTCTGGAGGAAGCCACCTCTTTTAGCGCGTCGGAGTACGAGGGCGACGACCAGATCACGGAAGAGGAACTGGATCGGGGAGTTGAACGTGGCGGGGAAGAGGAATAACGGTACTCATTCAGCGTTCGACAGCGGAAAGATATATCGTGGCAAGAAATAGTTTGCATTCATGTCTTGAGAAGCGGGACCTGCTCAATCAATCCGCCCTGTCCGTCGATAAATTGACGGAATGGGGCGCAAGGTATGAAGAGGCGGGACAGTTCAACGATGCTATTGATTTCTATGAAAGGGCCAGCGCTTCCGGCGCTCTTGAAAATCTGTTGCCTCTCGCCATCGCGGAAGGTGATGCTTTCCTGTACGGTCGGCTGCTTCGTGCCCTGAACCGGGAGGGATTGCCCGAGGACTGGGCCGCTCTGGGTCAGAGAGCGGATGAACTGGGGAAGCAGGCCTACGCTCGTGAGGCTTTCAAGAAAAGCGGACGGCAAGCGTCCGACGACGCGCCGACCAAATAATTGCGGCGGTGCGGCCATGGGAGCCCATTTCGGGTTAGAGGCCCTATGTCTTCGGCCTGCTTGACAAGTGTAGTGAACATGTTTACGAATTTGGACTCCTGAAGCTGAATCACTGCTCCTGATCCGATAAAGAATTCCAGATTCCACGGAGGGATAACCGGTTCTGATGGGTAAGAGAGACTATTACGAAATACTGGGGGTAGCCCGGCAAGCCGGAGAAGACGAGATCAAAAAAGCCTACCGCAAGCTGGCGCTGAAGTACCACCCCGACCGAAACCCTGGGAACCAGCAGGCCGAAGAGCAGTTCAAGGAGGCCGCCGAAGCGTACGAAGTATTGAGCGACTCACAGAAGAGGCGGGTCTACGATGCCTACGGGTATGAGGGACTGCGCGGTACGGGTTACAGTGGCTTCAGCGGTTTTGAGGATATATTCAGCTCATTCGGCGATATTTTTCAGGAATTTTTCTCGTTTGGTTCGGGAGGCCAGGGAAGGCAGCGCAGTGCCGCGAGGCCAGGGGACGATCTGATTCTCACGCTGAATCTCGAATTCAACGAGGCGGTTTTCGGAACCGAAAAAGAGGTCGAAATAGATACCTTCGTCAACTGCGAACGCTGCAGTGGCACCGGGGCCGAACCGGGGACACGCGAAGCAGTGTGCCCGGCGTGTCAGGGCGCGGGGCAGGTGGTTCAGGCGCAGGGTTTCTTCCGCATAAGCACGAGTTGTGCCCGGTGCCAGGGCACGGGCAGAGTGATGGTTTCTCCGTGTAAGGAATGCCAGGGACAGGGACGGACCCGGCAAAAAAAGACCGTACAGGTGAAAGTCCCCGCCGGTGTGGACTCCGGAACGCGGTTGCGCCTGAGAGGCGAGGGCGAGAGCGGATACAGGGGAGGCGCTCCCGGCGATCTTTACGTAAAGCTGGACGTGGTGCCCCACGAGCATCTTGAACGTGACGGGGACAATCTCTACTGCAAGATCTCCATTTCCTTCCTTCAGGCCATAATGGGTGATACCGTGGAAGTCCCCACGCTTGACGGGGGCAAACAAATACAGGTTGAACCAGGGACCCAACCTGGCCAGGTGACTCGTCTTCCCGGGGAAGGCGTTCCCAAACTGCGAGGCTTCGGGCGTGGCGATCTGTTTGTCGAGGTAGAGGTCAAGATCCCGAAACACATCACACCGCGCCAGGAGGAACTGCTGCGCGAGTTTGTCGAACTCGAAAAAGACAAAGGCGAAAACAAGGTCAGAAAGTGGCCCTGGAACCGGCGCGGCAAGGAGTCGGAGCGGGAATCCATGTCAGGCGCGCCAGGTGGTTATCGGCATATTTAGCCATCGAACCAGAGGTTGAGTTTAATGCGCGTGCCAGCGAAACAATTTGAAGAGTTCACGGCATCGGCCCTGTACTGTCCACGCTGCAAAAGGGCAATGCCGGTGCGAAGCCGCCTGCTCCTGGTTCTGCCGGACGGAGAGCTGCACGAATACCTTTGCAGGGGGTGCGCCGCCTCGCTCGGAACCAGGACTGTACGTAACATGCAACCCTCATCGGTGATAATTCCCTGACCGGATTCAGACACAGAGAGGAGAACAAGGCGTTTCCGGGACCGGGATGCGGGGAAATGGCGCCATGCCGCATGGTAAGTGCTGTAAATGAACACCATCACTGCTGATATTGGTCGGGAACCCGGTTTTTCCTCGAGAAATCCGGATTTTTTTTTGAGAAAAACCTGCATTTAAGTTCTTTGGCTTTTGCGTTATATATCCTTCGTTTTCAGCATCCTGATTTGGAAACGCTTGTCAATCAAAGAGATGATGAGGATTCACTATGATCGAAGCGGAAGGACTCACTAAGTTCTACGGCCAAATAGCGGCCATAAGGAATGTTACCTTCCAGGTCGCGAAAGGGGAAGTCGTGGGTTTCCTGGGGCCGAATGGGGCCGGAAAGTCCACGACCATCCGCATTCTCACCTGCTACATGCCTCCCACGGCCGGAGTCGCCAAAGTTGACGGTTTGGATTGCTTCGAGCACTCACTGGAGATCAGGCAAAAAATCGGCTACCTTCCCGAAAATGCCCCTCTCTACGCGGATCTTCCCGTGCGGGGTTTTCTCCGGTTCGCCGCGGGCGCGAAGGGAGTAGCCGGCAAGCACATCGAAAAAGAAGTCAATCGCGTAATCGGCCAGTGCGGCCTGGACAAAAATGCCGACCGGGTAATACGCCATCTGTCCAAGGGCTACCGGCAGCGTGTGGGACTCGCGCAGGCGCTGCTGAATAATCCCTCGGTGCTGGTTCTGGATGAACCTACCATCGGGCTGGACCCGTCGCAAATCATAGAGATAAGACACCTCGTACAAGAGTTGGGCAGTGACAGAACGATTCTGCTCAGCAGCCACATCCTTCCCGAAGTGGCCCAGATTTGCCAGCGGGTGCTCATCATCAATAAGGGTGAAATCATTGCCACGGACAGCCCCACAAGCCTCACGAGCCAGCTTCAAAAAACGGCCAAGATCCTGATCGAGGTGAGCGCCCCCGCTCCGGACCTGTTGTCCGCCATCAGGCAGCTCAAAGGGGTGCAGAAGGCGGAAGTCCGGGAGAATGGGGCGAACAAGTTCGTGGTGGAAACCGATCCCTCCGTGGATGTACGTTCCGATATCGCCAGGCTGGTTGTCCAGTCGGGGAACGGGTTGCTCGAGCTGCGATCGGTGCAGCTCAGCCTTGAGGACATTTTCATGCAGCTTGTAACCGAAGAGCCTTCCCAGCAGGAGGAAGCCGAATCATGAGAGGTTTTTGGGCAATCTATAAAAAAGAACTTTATATGATCTTTGCCTCCCCGATTTTCTACGCGGTGGCGTTCATCTTTCTTGTGATATCCGGGATCTTCTTCTACCTCATCCTGGATTACTTCAATCACCTGAGCTTCGAACTCGCGCAGAATCCCATGCTGGCGAGGCAGGTCAACATTATGGAGATAGTTCTGCGCTCCTTCTTCCTGAACCTCAGCTTCATTCTGCTCTTCCTCGCGCCCCTGTTGACAATGCGGCTTTATGCCGAGGAGCGCAAAGCGGGTACCCTGGAGCTGCTTTTTACCTATCCGGTGACCGACAGGGCCGCGGTAGCCGGAAAATATGCCGCATCGGTAACGGCCTTTCTAATGCTTCTGGCTGGCACCCTGCCGGGGATAATCGCATTGGCTCTTACCGCCGCCCCAGCCTGGAAATCCATTGTCGCGGGCTATCTGGGCACGTTCCTGCTCGGGAGCGCCTTTCTTTCCATCGGGATTTTCACCTCCTCGCTCACGCAAAACCAGATAATCGCGGCGGTGCTCGCCTTCGGCGCGCTGCTCATTCTTTGGTTCGTGGGGGAAGCGAAAAGCATTGCCGGTCCCACTTGGGGAGGGCTTGCCGATTATCTCTCCATGACCAGGCACTTTGAAGGTTTCTCCAAGGGGGTGCTCGATTCGAGGGATCTGGTTTACTACATCCTTTTTTCGACCCTGTTCCTGTTCCTGACACTGCGGCAGATGAGTTCCTACCGCTGGAGAGGCTAGGGCAGCGGGAAAGCCCTCACTAAAAAGTTTTAGCGAATAGACGGAGGCCAGCACAAAATGGCGCAAAACGGCAGGCGCAATCGTAAATGGGTCTACGGTTCCAATACGGTGATTTCATCGATCATCTTCTTTGCTATTCTTGTTTTTATCGCTCTCATCGCTGAGCGGCACCCCTGGAGGTTCGACCTTACCGAATCGGGCTCCTTCAGCCTCTCCGAGCAATCAAGAAATGTATTAAAAGGGATAGAAAAACCTGTCGAGATCAAGTGCTTCTTTTCGGCCGCGGCTCCCGCGCAGGCGCAGGACAAATCCAAGACCAAGGACCTGCTGGAGACCTACAGGTATTTCAACAAGAACATCAATTTCGAGTTTGTCGATCCCGATGTGCGGCCCGAGATAGCCAAGCAATACGATGTGAAGACTTACGGAACCGTGGTGTTGGAAGGCTACGACAGGAAGCAGCTTGTGCAGGGCTCCGATGAGGAAAATATCACCAATGCGCTTTTGAAGCTCAGCCGGAAGGATCAGAAAAAGATCTATTTTCTGTCCGGGCATGGCGAGCACTCTCATACGGCCGCCGACAAGGACGGCTATACCAACGTCGGCATTGCCCTGCAAAACAATTACTACGCTGTCGCGGAACTGAATCTTCTCCAGCGGCCGGACATTCCCGGGGATGCCGCGGCCGTGGTGATAGCGGGTCCCAGGAAAAGGATCGTGCAGCACGAGCTGGAAGTTCTCAAGACATATCTGGAACGAGGCGGAAAGCTGTTTGTGATGGTTGATCCGCTCACGGATACGGGCGTCCCGGATTTTCTCAAGGGTTATGGAATCGAAGTCGGCGACGATGTAATAGTCGACAGGATGAGCCGCCTTTTCGGGGCCAGCGAGCGAATACCCGTGGTGGTGGAGTACGGCGCCCATAAAATCACCAATCATTTCGCACTCCCCACATTTTACCCGGATGCACGCTCTGTCAGCCCCACTGCCCAGCCGCCCGACGGTGTACAGGTGGAGGTGCTGGCCTCGACCGGACCCAATGCGTGGGCGGAGCGCGACCTTAAAATGCTTGACCGTGGGCAGGCTGCTTTCGATGAGGGACAGGATCTCAAGGGGCCGGTTCCCCTTGCCGTGGTGGCCAATGTGGCGCCCAGGGAAAAGAAGGACAGGGACGTGGAATCGAAAGAGGGCAAGGAGAAAGATGCCCGCGCGTCCAGCGGTGACGGCGTTCTCGTCGTCACGGGAGACTCCGATTTCGCCGCCAACTCCTACTTTTCTTTATATGGCAATGGGGATTTCTTCATGAATGCCATCAATTTCCTGGCGGATGAAGGCAATCTGATAACGGTTGAACCGCGTCAGGCAAAGAACAAGCCCATGCTTCTCACTCAGGGGCAGGCGAAGGCGGTTTTCTGGATCGCTCTTGTATTGGTCCCGCTTGCTATCCTGATCTGCGGGTTCACGGTTTCCAGGGTCAGGAGGTCTCAGAGATGAGGTTGCGAAACACCGCGGTTTATCTCCTCATACTCTTATTGGTGGGAGGCTATTTCTACTACTTCGAGGTGGTCAAAAAGGAGCAGAAGGAAGCCGCCGAAAAGGATGCCAGGCGTCTTTTCTCCTTCGGCGCGGAGGAACTCAGGACCATAGAGGTGAGTTCCGGTAAGGCGCGGCCCGTTCGTTTGGAAAATACGGATGGCTGGATGCTGACCGAGCCGGCGAAATCAGAGATCGACAAGCCGACTCTCGACATATTCATGGGAGAACTCCGGAGCCTGGAATCGGTGAGGAAGATGGGCACGCAGGAAAACCTGGCGCCCTACGGCCTTGACGACCCGCCTCTCAAAATCCGTTTCCAGATTGGGGATCGGTGGATGGAACTGCTGGTCGGCACGGTGAACCCCGCCGGAGATGCCAGGTATGCAAAGATTGCCGACAGTGCTGACATTTTCCTGATCAATCAGTCTGTCTGGCAGACCCTGAATAAGAGCTTCAAGGACTTCCGGAAGAAGGATCTCTTTTCCTGGCGCGGAGATCAGGTCACGGCGATAGAGGTGGATTGGCGCAGCGGCGAAAAAGTGAAGCTTGAGCGCCGGGGCGACAGCAATGATTGGCAGGCGTCCGGTCTCCCGGAATTGAAAATCAAGCCGGCCAAAATGGAAAGTCTGCTCAACAAGATCCAATGGCTGCGCGCGACCGATTTTCTCGAAGAAGGGGCGCGTCCGAATCCGCCATCCGTAAAATTGACATTCCGGCTCAGGGACGGGCAGACGGTGGAACTTGCCTTGGGGGAACCGGACGCGGCATCGAACCAGGTAGTTGCTTCCAGCCCGGGATTGCCGGTCCCGGTAAAAGTCCCATCTCAGTTCTTCGCTGAGATTCCCAAATCGGCCGATGCTTTACGGGACCTCTCGCTTTTTCCCCGGGAGCCGCGGGACGTCCGCGAGCTGAAATGGAAGAAATCCGGCGCGGAGGGGAGCGCGGTCAAATCCGATGCCGCAAAGTGGACCGTCAAGGCTGGTTCGGGTTCGAAAATGCTGGACGAACCCTGGCCGGTTGATGGTCTCCTGGAGGATTTGGCTCATATCGAATACTCGGAGAAGGTTGAAGGCGCCTCCGTCGTGCCCGAATCGGGAACGAACTTCCTGGAACTGCTGGGACCGGAGCGGAAGATGATGTCGATGGCCTGGTCCGCCATGGCCGAAGGAGAAAAGGGCGAGGTGACTATCCGCCTTGAAACGGATGGAGGCGCTCGCCTCGTGAGAATCAAGGCCGATGACCTTCGCAACGTGGAGGAAGATCTCGAGGAATTGGCAAAAACCATCCAGGCGAAGTAGCGACCGGGCAGGGTGTTTGAGAGTATATTATATTCCCTTGATCTGATTGAACTTCTCCGGATAAGAGTGTACTGTAGGCTGGAGAATGGCGAGCATTGCACCACGGGACGGACGGGGATGAAAATGGCCGGTGAGAGAAAAGGCACTGTTCAGAGAAACACAAAAGAAACGGAGATTTTCGCTGAATTCATGCTTGATGGCACCGGCAAGGCCGAACTGGAAACGGGTGTTGCTTTTCTCGATCACATGCTGACGCTTTTCGCGGTTCACGGTCTCTTCGACCTGACGATCCGGGCCAAAGGGGACCTGGAGGTGGATGCCCACCATACGGTCGAGGATATCGGGATTTGCATGGGAATTGTACTGGCGCGGGCCTTGGGCGACCGTGGCGGTATCAGACGCTATGGGGATTTTACCCTCCCCATGGACGAGGCCCTTGCATCGGTGACACTTGACCTGTCAAATCGACCGTTCCTCGTCTACAATACACCGCCCATGGCGGACCGCGCGGGGGAATTCGAAACAGAACTGGTTCCGGAGTTTTTCAGGGCGTTTTGCCAGCATGGGGGAGTGACCCTCCACGTTCGAATCCAGTATGGCGCCAACACGCACCACATGCTGGAAGCGGCTTTCAAGGCGTGGGGCCGAGCCCTGAATATCGCTGTTTCGTCCGATCCGGGCCGAAAGGGCGTGCCGTCGTCCAAGGGAATGCTGTAACGGGATTACCGCGGTATTGCCATACACCGCGCAATGTCGGCGAACTCTCTATACGAAGCTTGCATTCAAAATGTGAGTTTTCGAGTTCAAAAGAGGGGGATGATTCTCCCGCCTGCCACGAGGTTCCGCTCAGGCGCGCGCGAGGCCGAGCGCCCGGCGTCCGTGGCGGCTGTACCACGCTGTGTCTCATCCGCCCCATGTCCGCAACAGCCAGAGCCGTAAATGCAGCGGTCTAGAACCTGCCCCCGAAAGATGCCTTCATCTCCAATTGTTTTTCCGGCTCAGCCTGGTAGACGGTTTGGGTCGGGAAGGCAAATTCCAATCCCTCGTCTTCAAACCGCTTCATGATATCGAGACATGTGCGCTGCAGCCAGGCCTGATATTTCCAGAAGTCGCCGGGGAAATACCAGGCGTAGATGGAAATGTTGAGGCTCCAGTCATTAAACCCATTGAAAAAGACCCTCGGCGGATAGTCCTCCCGCATCCCCTCGTGGTCGCGCAGTATAGACTCGACTATCTTCACGGCCCTTTGAATCTTTTCGGGCGGGGTGGCGTAGGTAAGGCCCAGGTCCGCATGCCAGCGCAGGTAAGTCCGTCTGCCGAGATTTTCGAGAGGGGAATTGATTATCTTCTCGTTAGGAATGGATACGAGATTTCCTGTCAAAGTGCGAATGCGCGTGCTGCGAAATCCCACTCCCTCGACAAACCCGTCGTGTTTGTCGATCACTATCCTTTCGCCCACCTGGAAGGGTTTATCCAGGAGGATGGTGAGGCTTCCAAGGAAGTTCGCGATGGAATCCTTCCCGGCAAGAGCAAAAGCCAAACCGCCGATTCCGAGGGAAGCGACGAGAGGGCCGATTTCGATGCCGGTCATGTTCTGAACGACCATGATTCCGCCCACCACGATCACAAAGCCCCTGACCGTCTTGCTGATCAGGGGAACCAGCATGTCATTTATGCTGTTATCCGTGGAGGCTGCCCACTTTCTTACCTGGATATCGATGACCTGGATGAATTGATACAGGAACCAGAAAAAGGCGACCGTCCCACCGAGGTCGGCGGCCTTCCCCGCCGCCCGGTGCACGAGGTTGGTGCCGCCGGGAGTGTCGAAATAGGTCCAGATAGGGGAGAGCGCCCAATAGATCCCATAGATGAGAATAAACAGCGATACCGGCTTTGTAAGGGATTTCAACAGGAGGTCGCTCCACCTGGAACCGCCCTTTTCTTCGGCTTTCGCAAGCCTCAAGGTGATCACATGCTTGACGGTCCGGTCCAGAATAAGGACGAACATGAGCAGTACGATACAGACCAGGAGCTTCAGCCAGCTTATTCCCAGGAACGCCTTGGCGTTTATCCACCGTCCAAATTTGACTGAAGCGCCGGCGCCGACCGCATCGATTCGCTTCCCGAGTATCTTCCCGGCCTCGTCGATTTTCTCGGAATTGATTGGAACGGGCACGTCCTCGGGCTGAGGAAGCAGGCTTCCCGGGTCAGTCGGCTTGGCCGCGGTGTCAACTTGAGCGGTGTCGGCCTGGGCGTTGTCGGCGGGTTTAGCGGTCGATTCGGTCTTCTGGGGCGGGTTCATCTTGTCCGCCAGGCAGGTTGACGCAGGGATCAGGCAGAGTGCAAGGAAGAGCAGTAATTGGGCCGCGGTTCTGTTGAGGGCAAATATCTGCAACTTTTTCTTCTCCAGTGGCATTTCTATGTTGCGAATAACAATCGATAGTGGGCAGCATTGTAAAAAGAAACGGCCGGGTTTTCAAGGCTGGGAAACGGGGAAGCCTGGAAAGGGAATGCCGGGGCGGGCGGAGAAGCCTGCCCCGGCATTGACTCTATCATACTCAATGCATCAGTTCCCGGCGGGAGGGGCCGGCTGACGCTTTTCGGCGGGAACAGCAGTTTTTTGCTTCACCGGAGCCTTTGCCGGTAGAGTCGCCTTTGTCACCGGCTTGACTGGTGGCTTGGTTTGCGTGGTCTGCGGGGGTTTTACCGCGGCGGGCTTCAACGCCTTCTTGTCTATCACGGGCGTGGCGGCCGGTTGCCTGGCGGGAAGCTCGCAGCCCAACGGCGCCTTGATTATTACCGGGCTGACTTTCTGCTCACTTTTTATCTGTTCCGAGAGGGTGGCCGCCTTGCTCATGGACGGGACCGCCCGGGTAACGACGGTGTATGCGTAGGACCCGGAATTTGAAGGACAGAGCACGACGTCATATCCTTTTTTCTGTAAACTGCGCCGGACTTCCTCCGCGCTCTGCTTTTCCTTGTAACAGCCCACCTGTACTGAATACATCCCCTTGGCGCCCGGGACCGGTTTGCCCTTCATGGCCTGTTTCGCCGTGGAATCGGCGGGTGCTCCAGGTGCTCCGGGCGCTCCGGGTGCGACAACTCGGGGTTTGCTCTCTTGCCTCGCGGCGGGAGGAGCCGATGGAGGCTTTTGAGTCACGGAGGCAGTTGCCCCGGGAGACGCTTTTTTCGGGAATAGATCCCTGGGAGCGGGTTCGGGCTGCGGTTTGGCGGTCTGCGGCTGTTCCAGCGGTAGAACGGGTGGAACCGGTTCGATCGATGAACCGGAGGTGGCCGGTTCCGGTGGCTTCGGCGGTTCGGAGGGTTGAGGCGATTCAGGCTTGTCGGCAATGGCTCCGGGGGCCTTGTCGGCAGTGGATGGAATCTCGCCGGGCGCCGCTTCGGGCGGCTTGGGAAGGTCCTTTTTCAGCATACCCTTCTCGGCAAGCGTCCTTCTGCCCCCGTCCCTGCCTCGCTGGTTCAATAGGTAAGGGGTTATCAGGACGAGCAGCATGAGGCCCAATGCCGCCATCAGCAGGTATTTCACATAGGGTGAGCGCCCTCCTCCCCCTTTCCGAGGATTTCTCTGCAGGAAAACCTTTTTTTGCATTTTTGCCCCCTCCTACAAGCTCTTTGCCCTCTTCATCGCTTTTTCGAATCCCGGCAGCGAACCTTCGATCGTTCTGTCATCAACGCAATAGGCGATGCGAAAATGCCCGGGCCCGCCGAATCCGGTGCCCGGCACGACAAGCACGTTCTCCTCCTGGAGAAGTCTGACAAATTGAATGTCATCTGGAATGGGGCTTTTCGGGAAGAGATAGAACGCCCCGCCGGGTATGGTCAGCTCGTAGCCGAATTCGGTCAGGGCATGGACGAGCCGGTCTCTTTTTCGTTTATATATATTAATATCGACGCAGACTCCCTGGAGTTCCACTACCAGCCGCTGCATCATCGCGGGTGCATTGACGAATCCGAGTATTCGGTTTGCCAGGGCGAGAGCCTCCATCACTTTGTCGGGGGCTTCAACCGCCGGACCGATTGCCACGAAGCCGATTCGCTCACCCGGGAGGGAAATGTCCTTGGAATAGGAGCTTGTGATGAGCGATTCGGGATAGTGCTGGAAAATGCAGGGGACCGGGCGGTCATCATAGACGATCTTCCGGTACGGCTCATCCGAGACGAGATAGATGGTGTGACCGAACTCGGTGCTCTTTGCCTTGAGGATTTCGCCCAGGCGCGCCAGGGACTCATCGGAGTATATCTGTCCGGTAGGATTGTTCGGTGAGTTCAGGAGCACGATCTTGGTCTTCGGTCCCAGGGCTTGTTCCATGCGTTCCAGGTCCAGCGTGAAGTCGGGACGCGTGGGGACAGGTCTTAATACACCGCCGTGATTATCGACATAGAACCCGTACTCCACGAAGTAGGGCGCCGGGCAGACCACTTCGTCCCCGGGGTCGAGCAGCGCCTTGAAAATAATATTGAGGCCCCCGGCCGCGCCGCAGGTGGCGATGACCTGGTCATATGCCATGGAGACGCAGTATTCCTTGCACAGATAGGCCGACAATGCGGTGCGGGTGGAGAGAAGCCCCGTATTGGGCATGTAGGCATGTTTACCGGGTTCGTCGCTCATGGCGAGCGCAATCAGCTTTTCCCGGACTATTGCCGGGGGAGGAACATTAGGATTGCCGAGACTGAAATCGAATACTTTTTCAGCCCCGTATTTTTGCCTAAGGCGTGCTCCTTCTTCGAACATTTTTCGAATCCAGGAGGATTTTTCAGAAAATTGACGCATTTTCTCGGAAACGGCCATTCAGGTACTCCAGTTGATGTGGGCGCGGGGCGCCCTATGGGGATTTATGTAACACTCTCCCGATCTCAAGTGCGGTATTTCACCTATTTGGGGCACTATAAGTGAGATTTGCACCCTTATGCAAGCAAACTATTCGAATAAGAATATCCTGGGTGTATTGGGGGGAGGTCTACCCAACATTGTCGTTTCTATGCTCCGGTCTCACTATAATCTCGTTCGAATCCCGCTTATTCCGATGCACCGACAACAATCTTGCCTTTCATACCCATGGAGGCCCGAAATCGCTTGTCGGAGAAAAACTCATACGCGCCTGCCACGGGTAAGTCGATATTGGAGATTGTAGTTTCCTTCGGGGGAATATCTACCGCTTTGATCACATTGCCCCGGGGATCTTTCAGTGTCAGGTTGTTTTTTGACCCCGTGGTATTAATTACCTGCAAGACATATGGACCCGGCTTGCCGACTCGAAGCGTGGTCGGCTTGAAACTGTAACTGCCCGCCTCGATGGTTATGACAGTGCCGCCGAGTGAGGGGGCGATCGCGGGCCCGGCTTTTTTAGTTGCACAGCCTGCCAGCAGCACGATTAAAACCAGTAGTGGTATTATGCTCTTGGGGAGAATGTTGTGCATCGTTTTTTTCTGTCCTTTCCGGTAAAGCTCGCCATGTGATAACCTTGCTTAAAGCTTTTGGGACTGTACAAAAAAACCCTAACGGCAACAACACAAATTCCTGTTTTGGATACGGTTTGGAATAAATACCCCGGCAGTTTCGGAGGGCATTGGCTCCAGCCCGCCGCGGGGAGGCCGCTGCCGGGAGTAACCTTACCGGCAGGGTATCGTGGGTTGAGGAGAAATGAGTTCGCCCTTATTCTGAAACAGCGGGGATCAATACATTCGAGGTGGGATGAAGATGGAAAAAGGAATCAGGATAGCCGATCTGTTCGGGAAGGAGCATGAGTACACGGGCAAAGCGGTGCTTGTCCAGGGTTGGGTCCGCACCCGGCGCGACTCCAAGGCGGGTGTGTGCTTCATCGAGTTGAATGACGGCTCTTGCCTCAAGGGAATCCAGGTGGTGGCGGAACTGGAGCATCCCGGTTACCGTGAGGTCCTGGAAAGGCTCACGACGGGGAGCGCCGTTTCCGTGGAGGGAAAGCTCGCCGCCTCTCCCGGCAAGGGGCAGGCTGTCGAGGTCCAGGCCGATCGGATCGAGCTTTACGGGTGGGCCGATCCCGCTGTTTATCCTCTTCAGAAAAAGAGGCACTCTTTCGAGTTCCTGCGCCAGATTGCGCACCTGCGGCCGCGAACCAATACGATCGGGGCGGTAAGCCGCCTGCGGAATCGTCTGAGTTTCGCCATTCATGGTTTTTTCCAGGAACGCGGGTTCCAGTACCTCCAGACACCGATCATTACCGCCAGTGACTGTGAAGGCGCCGGGGAGACATTCCGGGTGACGACGCTCGACCCGAAGGGCGCCGGCGCGGGCGGCGAGGACCCCTACAAGGATGACTTTTTCGGCAGACCGGCCTACCTCACGGTGAGCGGGCAGCTCCAGGCTGAAATTTACGCCCTGGCGCTCGGCAAGGTTTATACCTTCGGTCCCACCTTCCGGGCCGAGAATTCAAATACCAGCAGGCATCTGGCCGAGTTCTGGATGGTCGAACCGGAGATGGCCTTCCATGATCTGCAAGACAACCTCGACCTTGCCAGGGAATGCATCAAACACCTGGCCGCCGTGGTTCTGAACGAATGTTCGGAGGATCTTGATTTTTTCACCAGATTCATCGAACCGGAACTGAGAGGGCGGCTGGAAACGGTGGTGAACGCGACCTTCGAGGTTATCAGCTATACGGAGGCAGTCCGTATCCTGGAAAAATCGGGTGAGTCGTTTTCATTTCCGGTCGAATGGGGAAATGACCTCCAGGCGGAACACGAACGCTATCTCACCGAAAAAGTCTTCAAGAGACCGGTAGGGATAGTGGATTTCCCCCGATCGCTCAAGCCCTTTTACATGCGCGTGAACGAGGATGAAAAAACCGTTGCCGCCATGGACATCCTGGTCCCCGGAACTGGTGAGATCATCGGCGGATCACAGAGGGAAGAGCGCCTGGACGTGTTGCTCGAACAGATGCGCCTGAAAGGGATTTCCTCGGAAGACTACGGCTGGTATGTAGAGCTCAGACAATTCGGCTCCGCTCCCCATTCGGGATTCGGGATGGGGTTCGAACGCCTGGTGCAGTTCGTGACGGGGCTGCCCAATATTCGAGAGGTCATTCCGTTTCCGAGGACCCCCGGGCATGCGGACTTTTAGCCCGTCCGCTCTCCTTTCGCCGCTCTCATTCAGACATTATGTTTAAATGAAAAAAGCAAAGGAGATACCCATGAAAGCTATCACGATTTCATTATTGATATTGCAGCTTGTTCTTTTGTCGGCCACGGCGAATGCGGCCACGCATCAGGCTCAGGTTGCCAGGATTGAAAAGGCCACCGCCGTATTGAACGAGGTCATGGCCATTCCCGAGACCATCCCCGAGGACCTGATAAGGCATGCTTATGGCATTGCCGTTTTCCCCGGCGTTCTCAAGGCTGCTTTTCTCGTCGGAGGACGATTTGGCGAGGGAATTTTTGTTGCCAGGCAGGCGAACGGGAACTGGAGCGAGCCTTCCTTACTGAATCTGTATGGCGCGAGCTTCGGGTTCCAGGCGGGGGCTGAATCCACGGACCTGATCCTGGTTTTCAAGACGAGACAGAGCGTCGAGGCTTTGGGCCGGGGAGATATCACCCTGGGCGGGACAATGTCCGTGGCCGCCGGTCCGGTCGGGAGGTCCGCGCAGGCCAGCACTGACATTCAGCTCAGGGCCGAGATTTACTCCTACTCGAAAACGCGCGGGCTTTTTGCCGGAGTGGCGCTGGATGGGGCTGGAATTCAGGTGGATACAGGCGCCAATAATGCCCTTTATGGAACAGCCGATCCCGTGAGAAGTGCCGCGGTTCGCGTTCCTGAAGCGGCGAAAAGGTTCAATTGCGTGGTGTCGAAATACACCGGTTCTCCGAACAAGGTTTGCGCCTGATCCAGTTGACGCGGGGGTTGCGTTCCTCCGCGTGCCTTGCCGTGTCCCGGGCACGGAACCGATGTAATGATCCATCTTCCGATATCTTTGCCGGGTGCGGGCCTTCCAGTCCGCATCCGGCCGTGAAAGCGGCTTCCAATGTTTTGTACCGCCGGAATCCGGCAGTGGGAGTGTTCCTCGTCCACATCGGCCGGAAGCCCGGTTCTTTCCCGGGTCGGGCTTCGGCGGACCAGTACTTTATTCGGGCATATACGGCAGCCCGTCGAGTGAGGGCCGGAGCGCGTCGAAGATCTCCGCCAGGTTGGATTCCAGATCCTTTTCCGCGCAAATGCGGACCTCCCCGGTCCGGCGTGTCTTAATCTCCACTTCTCCCGTTTTCGAAAGCTTCTGGCTCACAACGATCCGGACCGGAATTCCAATCAGGTCGGCATCCTTGAGCTTGACCCCCGGGGACTCATCCCGGTCGTCGAGGAGTACCTCGCGGGATGTCTTGAGAAGCGTGTAAATCCGTTCCGCCGTTTCCACGATCTCCGGCTTTTTCCCCAGCGGGCACACCAGGATCTGAAAGGGTGCAATCGCGACCGGAAACTGCATGCCCGAGTCATCATGCCACTTTTCGACCACGGAGGCCATCAACCGCTCGACCCCGATCCCGTAACATCCCATCACCACCCGGTGCTGTTCCCCCGAGTTGTCGAGGTAGGTGACGTCCATGCTCTCGGGCGCCGTATATTTAGTCCCCAGCTTGAATGTGTGGCCAAGCTCGATTCCCCTGCGGATCTCCAGCGGGGCATTACCGCAGGCGGCGCAAAGATCCCCCTCGCGCACCTCGGCGATGTCCACCTGTTCGGCCACGGCGAAGTCACGGCCGGCAAGGACGTTTTTGAAGTGTGTGTCAGGTTCGTTCGCGCCCGCAACATACAGCATCCGGTCCCCTATCGAGGTATCGAGTACCAGCCGGATTCCCTTGAGGCCCACGGGCGAGAGAAATCCGGCATGCAGACCGTGCTTCGCGAGCAGATCCTCCGCGGCGAGGTCGAGATGAACGGCTTTGAGATGGTTGGCCAGTTTGGTTTGGGATACGTTGAAGTCGCCCCGAATCGCGGCGAGAACAAGGTCTCCATCTGCCTCATAGGCAACTGTTTTGATGAAGTGATCCTCGCCGGTGTCGAAAAAGTCCATGAGGGCGGCGATGGTTTTGATGGCCGGAGTATGGACCTTCTCGATGGGGGGAGGGTCCTGGGGCAAGTCGTCAAAAGCGGGTTTTCGCCCCACGGCTTTTTCCGTATTGGCGCTGTACCCGCACCCGGCGCACACGACAAACCGGTCTTCGCCGTAAGGTGATTCCAGCATGAACTCGTGCGAACCCGACCCGCCCATGATCCCGGAATCGGCTTCGATGGGCGCCGATTCCAGTCCGCACCGGGCGAAAATTCTGAGATAGGCATTGAAAATCTTCGGGTAATAGGCGTCGAGGTCGTCAAAGTCCCGATGGAAGCTGTAGGCGTCCTTCATAAAAAATTCACGCACCCGCAGCAGGCCCGCCCGTGGACGCGCCTCGTCACGGATCTTGGTCTGAATCTGGTAGAGCATCACCGGCAGGTCCCGGTAGGAACGCATGAACTTGAGGGCGATATCGGTTATGACTTCCTCGTGAGTCATGGCCAGGACGAAATCCCGGTCCCTCCGGTCCTTGAAGCGGATAAGCTCTTCGCCTATATCAAAGTAGCGGCGGGTTTTCTTCCACAGCTCAGCGGGATTGAGGACCGGCATCGTGAGTTCGAGACCGCCGATGCCGTTGAGTTCCTCGCGCATGATGTTCTTGATCTTCTCGGTCACACGATGGCCGAGCGGGAGGAGGGAGTAGAGGCCGGCTGCCACCGGGTAGATATAGGACCCCCTGAGCAGGTAGATATGGGAGGGGGTTTCCGCCTCCTTTGGTACTTCAAAAAGCGTGTGGATGAATGCCTGCGAGTAACGCATCTTCTAACCTCTTGTCTGGAATGGTTTTCCGCATATCGAAATGGCTTGAATACTAACACTCAATGATTTAGTCACTCAACAGTTGTTTTTTGGGAACGGGAAATTGCATGCCGGTGCGTCTTGCCCTCGACAAAATCGGCCGCTCCTGAAACATAAGGACTTGTCTCCCGGCCTCACAGCGATTATGAAGAAGCGTTCCATCCGGGATGGGAGATTGCATGATTTGAATCAAGGGGGATTCGTGGTGGACACTACGAAAAATGCATTCATCGACGAATTGAAGGCAATGAAGAACCGCATGGAAGAACTTTTCCTGAACAGCTTTGAGACGGGGCAGAGCGAGGCCGGGGAGGAAATGGACTCCGTGGGCTGGATGCCGGCGGTGGACGTGGTCGATGCGGAAAAGGAAATTATCTATATGCTTGACCTGCCGGGCGTCCTGGAAGACGACCTTCGGGTGGAATGCAAATCCGATCGCCTCTGGGTTTCCGGAAAGAAGAGAGAAGATGTCCCCGTGAGCGAAGCGTTCCTGCTGGCCGAACGGCCAAGGGGCCCATTCTCGCGGGTTTTCAAACTGCCGTGTCCTGTACTGAGCGACCAGATACAAGCGGAACTGAAAAAAGGGGTCCTGCGGATAGTCGTCCCGAAGGAATGTTCCTCGGCCAGTCGTACGCGGAAGATAGTCGTACGGGGAGAAGATTAAGGCATATTCCATTTCGGCGACCCGTTTCCCTGGAAGCCAAAAACCCCGGATTGCTGATTTCTCCTTAAAGTAAAATCCCGCTTCGTTCGGGAGCGGGATTTGGATGGAGGGCCGGCGCGGGCCGGTTTCAGAACAGCCGCCGGCATTGGGAATGGCCATCGGCGAAGAGTCGGAAATGAACGAGAAGACCCCGGCAGTTGTTTTGATTGCCGCCTCCCGAGAATACCGCATAACAGATTCAGAATATTTCTTGTCCGCCGCCCGGCGGAGTGAATTCCCGGTACGACAACCGTTGCCAAGTCGGCATCCCGGCGGCGGGTTCGGTTGAGCGGGCCTGGGGCAGCCACTCCCGGTGTTCGAGATTGGGCGCGGGTGCGCCAACCCCGATCCACATTTCTCCAAACAAACCCCGCTAATGCGTAAGCGTCCGGTCATCGGCATCTTTAGAGCCGGTTTCGGTATGAATTATCATCTCCAAAAACATTTCGGCTGGCTGCAATTCTTTAGGCAGACCGAATTTTAGAACCATACTCCAACAATGTTAGATTCTTGATTTTACTTGCTAAATTCACTTATGACGATTACTCTCCCCAAATAACAACCGTTCAAATTTTCGGAGGAGAACCGTGAGGCGTTTTGTAGTTCTGCTATTTGCAGCGTTTTTGATGGTCCCCGTGGCCGGCAGTCTGGCCGATGATCATCATAAGGGTGGAAAGCATTTTCAGGGCAGTCAGGGCGACGTTTCCAGACATTCCGGGAGCCGCGGCGGGGGTGATCACGGCAACGAGACCACCGGGCAACTGGCGATCTGGCTATTGGTGGCCGCGAACCTGACCGTGGTCGCGAGCGTGTCGATCAAAGCAGCGAAGCGGCTGGTTCCCATGAGAGAGGAAACGAAAAAATGGCTCACAAAGATTAACCAGACTCAGAAGAAATATCTCATGAGGTTCCACTACCTGTTGAATCCGGTAGTTCTGGCCATTGCTTTTCTCCATTGGTCGCTTTCCCGGTGCCGGGCCACATCCCTGCCCGAGTGGGGTCTTGTCTGCCTGGCCATCCTGGCCGGGCTGGGTCTGGTTCTCAAGCTGAGCCTTGTCCCACGGAGTTTCACCAGGACCTTGTACCGGTTCCATACGCATCCGGCCGTACTCTCCTCGATCCTTCTGATCCTGCTTACCGGTCATCTAATTGTGGACTGAAGACCTTCGTGGGTTGAGCATGCGGAGGTTTGTCCCATTTCGGAGTAGCGCAAGTGACAGTTAATCAGGAAAAATTAAGGGCGGCGTGGTTTTCGATTTTGTCCAATGGGATTCTGACGGGGCTGAAGCTCGTGGTGGGGCTGACAATGCACTCCGTCAGCGTTATCGCGGAGGCGGCGCATTCCGGCATTGACCTCATTGCCGCTCTTGTCGCCTTCTTTTCGGTCCGGGAATCCGGAAAACCAGCCGATGATACCCACCGCTATGGCCATGGCAAAGTCGAGAGTCTTTCGGGAATGATCGAAGCGCTGCTCATCTTTTGTGCCGCGGGGTATATCATCTTTACGGCAGTCAGAAAACTCATGCATGGAAGGATGGAAATCGAGGAACTCGGTATCGGAGCGGCGGTGATGGCCGTTTCGGCCGTGGCTAATTTCCTGGTTTCAGGATTTCTCTACAAAGTCGCAAAAAGGACTGACTCGCTTGCACTCGAAGCCGATGCCCTGCATCTGCGAACGGATGTATACACGTCGGCTGGAGTGTTGGGCGGGCTGATAATAATAAAGCTGACAGGCATGGAGATAGTGGACCCGATAGTGGCGATCGCGGTTGCGCTGCTCATCGTGGCCGCCGCGTGCAGGTTGACCTGGAACGCCGTCCAGAACATCCTCGATGTCAAATTACCCGACGATGAGGAGGACGTAATACGCGGGGTCCTGAAGGAACATTCCAGCTCGGTGGTGGAATACCACAAGCTGAGGACGCGCAAGTCCGGTAATGTCAGGTACATTGACTTTCACATGGTCGTGGCGCGGACGACTTCTCTCGAGGAAAGCCATCGCATGAGTCATATTGTGGTTGAGGAGATTAAGAAGCTGCTCCCGAACTGCCAGATCCTCGTCCACACGGAGCCATGCAAAAATGAATGTACCGAATGCGAGGCAATCTGTCCTGAGCCTCATCGCCAGCCCCATGAAAGCTGATTCGAGATTTCGCGGGTGACAAAACAGCCGTTGCGAAATATTCCAGATTGGATAAACGCCGCCTTCGCCAAGCGGTGCGAGCCCGCTTGCCCGATCAGCTATCTTGTATCCCGAATCAGAATGATTATTTGTATGGGTCAGCCCTGTTTTGATTTGGGTGTAACAGGTGAGCACCTGGAGCGATAGTGCCGGCCACCCAATTTTCGGTTTCACTGATCCGTAAGTAGTTGATTTTAAAGAACTGAAAATTGGCAAAAAGGGCTTTGCCGGCAACATCGGAGTAGGAATAATCCGGATGTGCCGCTGCGGGGTGGTCGGCTTCCGCGGCAATGCGCGGCTTCATCCCGGGTTCGCGGTTTTATCCGATTGCCCGGTCGAAGCCGGCTTTAAGGTTATCCCGTATAACCGGAGGATTGTAAATGGACAGCAGAATTCGCACGACCATTCTTCTCGCCGTGCTTACCGTGCTGATCATCTGGATCGGCAACATGATCGGCGGAAGAGGCGGCATGTATATCGCTTTTATCATGGCCTTCGTCATGAATATCGGAAGCTACTGGTTCTCGGACAAAATAGTCCTGGCAATGTACCATGCCCAGCCAGTACAGGAGCATGACGATCCCCGGCTCTACCAGATTGTGCGGGAACTTGCGGCCGAGGCGCAGCTTCCCATGCCGAGAATCTACATGATTCCCGAAGACACGGCCAATGCGTTCGCGACCGGAAGAAATGCGGAGAATGCCGTGGTCGCGGTCACGGCCGGAATAATGCGCATTCTCACTCCGGCTGAACTCAAGGGCGTTCTGGCCCATGAACTCGGCCACGTGAAGAATCGGGACATCCTCGTGAGTTCCATCGCGGCAACACTGGCTGGCGCGGTTATGATTTTGGCGCACATGGCACAATGGGCCGCTATTTTCGGTGGCGGCAGACGTGACGATGAGGGCGGTGGCGGAGGCTTCCTGGGACTTATCGTCACGGCGATCCTCGCCCCGATCGCGGCTACTTTGATACAACTGGCAATATCCAGGAGCCGCGAATATCTGGCGGATGATACGGGCGCACGCCTTGCGCATAATCCCGAAGGACTTGCCCGCGCCCTGGAAAAGCTGGCCGTGGCATCGGAGCGAATGCCGATGGATGCTAATCCCTCGACGGCGCATATGTTCATTGTAAATCCGCTGTCGGGGAAGAGCCTGGCAAGCCTGTTCAGCACCCATCCGCCAATCGAGGAAAGAATCAGGCGGCTGCGGAGCATGAGATAGGGGTTGCGGTTGATCTCCTGAAACTTGAAGAGTAAACCACGCGTGCATGACCTCGCTCTAAAATCCTTCCAAGAACACTAAAAGCATTTGCGGACGCCACGGTAATGGTCTCCGCCCACAAGCTCGAGCCGGCTCGACCACCCAAAGGATACTCCATGGTTGAGACTATCGGGGAGGTAATGGGCTGGCTGTGGATTAGGAAGCACACCGGATTTGTCCACGGCGTATTCTATGACTTGCGATCATAGAGTACGGGTCAGAGTGGTGGCAGAAGGTGATTAAGCTGGTGCGGCCGCCGGTAAAATGTCGTAATGCAAGACCTGACCCCAATACACCACCAATACACGACCACGAGAAACTGTCGATGAGCGAGATGAGGGCGGATGTTAGATCGATGATTACCGAGGCAAACGACGAGCGGTACAAGGTTTTGTACCGGCTGTTGAAGGCATGGATGAAGTGAGGGGCAAATAGCCCAAGCTTAAGTGTTGTACTTCCCGCCACAGGCCAAGTTACTGAATCCCGAAAAAAAGGAAGGACGATTTACAGGTTTTCATTCTTCAGACAGGATTTTCAGATCTTTTCCACATCCAGCATCGGCAACTCTCCAACCTCCTTTCCACCTCCAAAACAAACCAATTCCGGCTTTACATGCCGAACTGATTGAGATATTGGTTGACTGATTATTCTCCACTCCTGAAATTTCGAATTCAGCAATGGTAGATTGAGCACAACCAG
>JBDKTY010000022.1:0-35102 GCA_039679945.1 Syntrophobacter sp.
GCCGTAAACTTGGCCTATGAACTATGGCCGCGTGATCCCGTCTACTCCTGTCACGGGATGTCCGTCATAGCTTTCGTCGGCTCCAAGTATGACCTCCCGGCAACAGAGGAGATCCGAAACGATTTCGATTCCCAAAGCGATCTAAACCATGAGGGCAGAGGGCATTATCCCCAATGCCTTGTCACTACGGCCTATGACGTTTTCAGGCGTCTCCCGGTGGCCAGGAGCATCGTTAGTATTCACGGTTCCGAGCGGGACGAAGCAGTGGCACTGTTGCCGTCGATTCGTCCTGGAAGCGTGCTTCTCTTTGATCGCGGGTATCCGAGCTATGAACTCATTGCGTACCTTCGCAAGCACCACAAAGGTTATTTTCTGTTCCGCTGCCCGGCAAAATCGACGTTTCCAGCAGTTGAGGCGTTTGTTGAGAGCGGCATGAGAGAAGGATTCATCGTAATCACGCCTTCGAATAAATACCTTCAACACTTGACGGCCAGGCAGCGACGAAAAGCCAAGGGCATCCAGCTCAGAGTAGTCAAACTGGTCAGCCCCGAAGGTACGGTTTCAGTGCTCCTTACTAATTTGCTCAATAAAAACAACTTTCAGAAAGAAGAGATTGTGGATCTGTATTTCCGGCGTTGGGCCATAGAAGATCATTATCGAACCGAGAAGGTCTCACTGGAAATCGAGAAATTCCACGGCAGAACCAGCAACAGTATCCGGCAGGAACTCTTTGCCGTGGTGATTATGTCCGTGATCGCCCGCACCCTCATGGTTCTCACCTCACGGTTTTTTGGCGAAAGGGATGCGGAGTATCAGTTCAAAAACTGCATAATGACTCTGGCAACCGAGGCTGCCATACTGGTTCCGGATGATCCTCAAAAGGCTGTCGTGATTTTTACCGAAATCCTCCATGCCATCGCGCGAGTGAAGTATTACCGGGCAAAGAGTCCTCGCCCCACTCAGCCCCGGGTTTCGAAGCGTCCCCCAAACAAATGGTGCTCCGGCAGGAGGGAGAAACTCTCAAATGCTTAACTCAACAACATTGGGGACCAACCTCCCGTGGATCTGAAGATCTTCTTTGTTCATCCCCTTTCCATATCAAGAAATCGCCTATATATTCATTAGTGCTTAACCATTATTCAGTGACATCGATACTCTTTCAAGATTTAACTTCAATTTTTAAACCGATGATTGCTTATCTATCCAGTTTCAACGACTCCAAGGCATGGATATATCACATAGAGTTCCATCAGGACAGAGCATGGTGCCTGTCAATGCGCGTTCCAATCGTGACACTTTCCGCCTCCATATCCCATGGCAATCATAAAGCATATTAATCGAAAGCGATCTTGTTCAATTCTTAGCCATCCGTTCCATGCCAAAATCCGTGGTCACAGATTGAAAATATCAATGAATTGTTGACGTACCTTCACTTATCGCTGTAGATTTCATGTAATGGATTGGTAGATATCAGCCGATCTCTGTCACCCCACCAAAATACCTCAACATATCGCTACGGAGGATCGCAATGGGAAAATCCCTGATAAAGATTTTGCTGGTGATCATGGTTTTGAGCCTTTTTCTCATGCGGGAGCAGGCCCTAAGCCAGGAAAAACCCTTCCCCACGCGGCAGATGTCCTATGTTGTGTGCTTCGATCCAGGGGGGCAATCTGATCGCGGAGCCCGGATTTACCAGCCGCACCTGGAAAAGGTCCTGGGCCAGAAGGTCATCATCGATTATAAGGTCGGCGGCGGCGGCGCACTCGGGTGGCGCGAACTCTCTCGTGCCAAACCGGATGGTTACACATTCGCCGGTTTCAATATTCCGCACATCATCCTTCAGCCCCTGCAGCAGGACGTGGGCTACCAGACCGAGCAGATCGTACCGGTCATGATCTTCCAACGAACGCCCCTGGGACTGGCGGTGCTTAACACGAGTCCCATAAAAACGCTGCAAGACTTTATCGAATATGCCAGGAAAAATCCCGGCGGGGTCACGGTCGGCGGCTCCGGGTCCTTCTCCGGCTACCACATGGCGGCCTTGAGGCTTGAGAAGCTGATTGGCGCAAAGCTCACCTATGTACCGTTCACCGGGTCCGCGCCCCAGATGACCTCGTTCTTGGGTGGCCACCTCACCGCCGTCTTCGGAGCATCGGACGACCTGACCATACATCGCGACAAGCTGCGGGTCATCGGCTTTGCCACTGATGAGCGTTTCCCGGGCTTCCCGGATGCTCCAACACTCAAGGAACAAGGGGTGGATATGGCCGAAGCCGTGGATCGCGGTGTCGCGGTGCCCCCCGGCACTCCCGACTACATTATCAAGAAGCTCGAAAGTGCGATGATCCAGGTCGCGAAAATGCCTGAAATCCAAACCGAGATGAAAAGGCAGGGGTTTGTCCCCATGGCCATGGGTCACGACGAATGCAAAGCCTACCTGAACAAGATGATTCCGATATACAGGGAATTAACCGCCGAAATCAAAAAATAGTCCGCGGATGTCCAATGGTGCAAAGCCCCGGATGTAAGGAAACCGACTGCTGAGGGCTTTGCGTTCAAGTGCACTCAAAGCAGGCATGGCGGGTGATGTGAAAACGCAAAGAAGTGCGGACGTCGTGGGCGGCATTTTCCTGGTCCTTCTCGGGGTTCTTGTCCTCATCGCCGCTTCCCAGATCAAGGGCGGGATGGAAGAACGGCTTCCGCCCCGTACCCTGCCCTATACGGTAGGTGCGACGATCCTTGTCTGCGGAGCTCTTTTGGCATTAAAGTCATGGAGATCCACGAATATAGAGGTCCCGCTCAGGTGGCCCGACCGTTTCGCCATTATTCGTATTGCAGTGTGTCTCGTGGCCGTGGTGGTCTTCATTCTGTTGATAACACCCATCGGCTTCTCCTTGAGTTCAGGACTCTACATTGCCTTCAGCATCTGGTACCTGAGGCGCTCCGCGATTTGGACAGCCCTGATCAGCGGCATAACCGCCGGTGTCCTCTCTTATTACGTCTTTGGCGAGTTGCTCGGTCTTTCTCTTCCGATGGGGACTATTTTTTTCGACTAGGAGCCGGTAGTGGACTTTTCCTGGGACTATCTGCTGCAAGGCTTTTCAATCGCGCTGACTTGGCAGAACCTGGTCTGGGCGCTCATTGGGAGTCTCATCGGCACCCTTGTCGGTGTACTTCCGGGGATCGGGCCGTCCTCGGGCATCGCCATCCTGCTGCCTCTGACGACATTCCTGCCGCCCACCTCGGCCATCATAATGATGGCGGCCATTTACTACGGCGCGATGTACGGCGGCTCAACGACCGCTATTGTTGTTAACATCCCCGGCGAGGCATCTTCCGTCCCCACCGCCCTGGACGGCTACGAAATGGCCAAGAAGGGCGATGCCGGACCGGCTCTCGCCATTGCCGCGATTTCTTCTTTCGTTGCCGGCACACTGAGCCTCATCGGTCTCACCTTTTTTGCTCCACTCTGCGCGGGCTTCGCCCTGTCTTTCGGTCCTCCGGAGTATTTCGCCCTCATGCTGATGGGCCTCTCCCTCGTAATCAGCCTCTCCGGCAGGGCGCTGTTAAAGGGTATGATTTCAATGGCCCTGGGGCTCCTGGCAGCGCTCATCGGCCAGAACCCCCTGACGGGGGCTACGCGGCTGACTTTCGGTTCCATCGAACTTATAGCGGGGGTCAATTTCATCAGCGTGATCGTGGGTGTTTTCGCGATCAGTGAAATAATGCTCAACATAGAAGCCCAGGCAGAGGCGGTCAGTCTGGCCGGGATAAGAAATCTCATGCCGTCCCTGGCGGACCTCAAACGCTGCACCGGGGCAATGCTACGTTCGACGGGCGTGGGTTTTTTCCTCGGGCTGCTGCCAGGCTGTGCACCCTCGGTAACCACCTTCGTCGCCTACGACCTTGAGAAGCGGCTCGCCAAGGACCCGGACAGATTCGGCAAGGGGGCTATCGAGGGGGTTGCCGCGCCCGAGGGAGCGAACAATGCCACGTCCACGGCCGGTTTCGTCCCGCTTTTCTCTTTCGGCTTGCCCACTGCGCCATCGATGGCCGTACTGCTGGGTGGATTGATGATGTACGGCCTGCAGCCAGGCCCCATGCTGTTTCAAAACAACCCGCAGTTCGTCTGGGCGGTCATTGCCAGCATGTATATCGGCAATGTCATGCTTCTGGTGCTCAATCTTCCGATGGTTGGCCTGTGGGCGCGGATTGCCGTGGTTCCATTCCCGGTACTGGCTCCGATAATCGTCTTCTGTTCCGTGCTTGGGACGTATAGCATCCGATTCATTCTCTTCGATGTATGGGTGATGCTCATCTTCGGTTTTATCGGCTACTTCATGCGCAAACTGGGATTTCCCATTGCTCCCCTGGTATTGGCGTCAGTCCTGGCCCAAATGTTGGAGACATCCCTGCAACAGTCCCTGCTGATCTCCCAGGGGTCGCCCCTGGTGTTCTTCACCCGTCCCATATCGCTCGCTTTCATGGTTCTTTCGTTAATCTCCATCCTGTGGGGTCTGTGGGGACAGATGAAAGGAAAAGAGAGAGTGTTCGTTGAGGAAGCCGATGAGTGAGGAGAGAACAGCATTAGCGGAGGTGAAGAACGTTTCGCTCGAAAGCATTCCCCGTGCGAAGCTCACGGTACGGGAACACCTGGTGTTCTTTGAAATGAAAGCACTTTCCAAGAAGCATCAGTTGGTTCCCATCAGGAGTGACGTCAAAAGCACGAAAGGAATCCAGGTATGTCTTCCATCGGCATAGGCCTGCAACTCACAGTTTTCGGCATGGGACTGGTCTTTCTCCTGCTTGCGGTAATGGCGCTGCTGATAAAACTGCTGTTGCGGACCGATTCCACTCCACCGGTGACGGTTCCGCCAGAGGAAAAGGAACCCGCGCCAGCCCCTCCTCCTTATTTCGATGCGGATTCCCTGGCTGCGATATTAGTAGCGGTGATAGCCCACCGGGATGTGTGCCGCAAAAGGGCGGCAACGGCAACACGGCGCTCCAGACCCGACACTGCCCAAAGTCGATGGGTCACCGTGGGACGGTCCCATAATATCACCAGTTGGCAACCGGGAAGGAGGACGCGATGAGAAGGTATAAAATCCAGGTCAAAGGCAAGGAATACGTGGTTTACGTAAATGAGATCACCGCCAGCCGTTTTCGCGTGGTACTCGATGATAAAGTCGCGGAAGTTGAACTCCTGGAGGACCAGGACCTTGCCGAAGCCACGATAACACCCGGAATCATTCCACTCAGGGCGGAAGAGGAAGGGGTGGTCGAACGGCCGGTGGCCTCTTACAACCCGCCTCCCGCGGAAGCCTTCGGATACGCCCCCAAATCACCCTCGCCCGTCTTGCCGCCCAGGCCCTCATTGCCCTCGGACGGACCCCGCCGGCAGATCACATCACCCATGCCGGGCGTGATCCGGGATATCCAGGTGAAACCGGGGGACAAGGTCGAGACCGGCCAGGCCCTTCTGGTTCTCGAAGCGATGAAGATGAAAAATGCGATCAGGTCGCCGCGCGGCGGGACCATTGCCAATGTAAGAGTTCAGTCGGGGCAGTGCGTGAGTTATGGGGACGTTCTTGTCGAATTCGAGCAGGAGGAACAGCCGTGACCATAGCCTTCTCTCAGCTCCTGAACGGCATAGTGAACGTCACTCCCGGATCGCTGCTGATGATCGGGGCAGGCTGTCTCCTGATCTATCTCGCGATCTCCAAAGACTACGAACCCATGCTCCTAATCCCGATCGGGGCCGGCGCTATCCTCGCGAACCTGCCCCTGTCGCCCATGATTCAGGACGAAGGCTTCCTCAAAATTCTGAAAGGAATGGGCGTCGATAATGAAATGTTCCCCCTGCTGATCTTTATCGGGATCGGCGCAATGACCGACTTCGGCCCCCTGCTGGAAAATCCGCGCATGATGCTCCTTGGCGCGGCTGGTCAGTTCGGCATTTTCGGGACCCTGATACTTGCTCTCCTGCTGGGATTCGATCTGAATGAGGCTGCATCCATCGGCATCATCGGAGCGATCGACGGACCGACCTCCATATACGTGAGCAACCTCCTGGCCCCGCACATGCTTGGACCTATCGCCGTAACGGCCTACAGCTACATGTCCCTGGTACCGGTCATTCAGCCACCCATAATGCGGGCGCTGACAAGCAGGAGCGAACGCACGATCAGAATGCCTTACACCTCCCGCGCTATCAGCCGCCGCACGCGCATCCTGTTCCCCATCCTTGTCACGGTGGTGGTCGGGACCCTTGTGCCCATGGCTATTCCCCTGATAGGAACGCTCATGCTTGGAAACCTGCTGCGGGAATCCGGAGTCGTGGAGAGATTGAGCGGCGCCTCCCAAAATGAAATCGCCAACATGGTTACTCTGTTTCTCGGGCTCGCGGTGGGTTCGACAATGGTTGCCGAGACATTTCTGAAACCGCAGACGCTTGCCATACTCGCCCTCGGAATCATGGCATTCGGCCTCGACACAGCGGCCGGGCTCCTCTTCGCCAAGTTCCTGAACCTTCTTAGCCGCGGGGCCTTCAACCCGCTGCTGGGAGCGGCCGGGATCAGCGCCTTCCCCATGGCGGCCCGCGTGGTACAGCGAGTCGGGCAGGAAGAGGATTTCGAAAATTTCCTGCTGATGCACGCAATGGGTGCGAATACCGCCGGTCAAATCGCCAGCGTCGTGGCTGGAGGGGTCTTGCTGGCGTTGCTCGGCAAAGGGTAATTACGAACACCTCCCAGGACTTGAAGGCCGTCGGGGTTTCAGCCACACGATGCCACCGCCGGGAAATCAGTCCCGAGGCGATATCGACCTTCCGGACGCCGCCATGCCAAATCCATCATGAGCCAAAGCATAGCCTTTCGCTGTCCTGATCCGTTTTCATTCCCAGTTGCATTCACGAGAGCACGGACCCCAGTATCACCCGTGGGCGGAGTGATGCGGCGCCTCGCCCGGAGCTGCAGGGTCGGTGATGCAAACAGGTGCTCCGGACTGAGCGGCGGTGGTACCCATTCCTCAACCCGCCTCGCTCGATTTTCATTGCCATTCCCGTCCGAGCCAGTCGGACATTGAGAAATTTAAGCCGAATATTTAGCAAGTTGTGGATTACTTAACAATGGTTACGTTAAATTCAAATCACTTTAATCTAGCTTACCAGACCTGTTAAAGGAGAATTATAATGGATTTGACCACGAACGGCGGAGCAAGCCCACGTTTGTTGACCCCTGATAATTGCACACTTTTGTTGATCGACCATCAACCTCAGATGGCTTTCGCGACCCATTCGATAGATACTCAAAGCCTAATCAACAACGTGACCGGCCTTGCAAAATCGGCAAGCATTTTTGGTGTACCCACTATTTTGACAACCGTTGCCGCGAAGAGCTTCAGCGGCCCCATTTTCCCGACCATCCAGGCAGTCTTTCCCAACGTGCGCCCGATTGACAGGACGACCATGAACTCCTGGGAAGACAAGAATGTTGTGGATGCCGTCAAGAGGACCGGCCGCACGAAGTTGGTCATAGCGGCTTTATGGACGGAGGTTTGCCTCGCGACTGCCGTGCTCTCCGCTCTTGATGACGGCTATGAGGTTTATGCCGTCACGGATGCTTCGGGCGGCGTCACCATGGAAGCCCATGAGAGGGCAATCCAGAGAATGATCCAGGCGGGCGCCGTTCCGATGACATGGCTTCAGGTGTTGCTTGAATGGCAGCGAGACTGGGCGCGCGTAGGGACATACGACGCCGTGATAGGCCTGGCTGAAGAACATGGCGGCGCCTATGGTCTTGGGATCGATTATGCCAAGGCGATGTTTGGAGGCCATGAGGGAGAACATCGGAAAGCGGCCTGATGACCATCGGGCAGGGAATTGGCCGCTGACTTAACAGGCAAACCACATACCAGTTGCGTGGAAGAGGTACGGAGAAGTCTACACCGGAACGGGGGTATCCATTGGCTTAGACTCTCATCGGGTCAGGGATCTCCCCTGTTCCGCATAACAGCAGACCGCATGCGCGCAACCTTCGAAAACGGGGAAGGAAAATCATGGCAAATCCGTTCGTGCATATTGAGTTACATACGCAAGATCCGAAAAGCGCCGAGAGCTTCTACAAGGAATTGTTTGACTGGCAGTTCGAGGATGTACCGGAGATGAATTATTCCATCATCAAAGTTGGAGAGGGGACGGGAGGCGGCATGATGAAATGCCCCATGCCGCCGGATGCTCGGCCTGAATGGGTGCCGTACATCCTCGTGGACGACATTGCGGCTTCCACCGAAAAAGCCAAATCGCTTGGCGCCACGGTCCTCGCGGATATCACCGAAATACCCGGTATTGGGAGCTTCAGCATGTTCCATGATCCGACCGGTGCGACATTCGCGCTTTGGCAGCCGAAAATGGCCGCTTAGGACCGCGGACTCGTCGCCCGGTCCTCAAAGCTGGTCGGCACGATCCCTGAGTGCTTTGTGAGCGCGTGCTTTCCAGGGCCGGCGGGATTGCGGCAAAGCCGCTAAAGCAGCCATCAACGCTGTCTGGTTGTATACAGGCGGCTCCAGGAACAGGATGAACGACTGGAGGACACGTTCGACAATCCCCCACGGTCCTGCATGCCGCGCGCTATTGCCGCTTGCCATAGAGCCCCGTCACACTTGTTTCCTGGTTGAGCCTGACGGTGACAGTCCCTTTTGCGGGAGCGCGAAAACCGCTGACCGATTTATACTCAAGAAGATGGCTGCCGACCTTGACTCTACCGACGGTCACACCGCTGCTGTTCCAGGATCTGCCGTCTACCCTCCATTTACCTCCGGCGGAAACGGCATCATTCGGCCCGATGGTAACGGTCAATGATCCCGTTGGTTTTGTGTAGAGACCCGAGAGAGCGAGACTTTGCCCGTCTGCCTCGATTTGAACGGTCTGGGAGACGGGTGTGGACCATCCTTTTATACTCTTGAAAGTAATGACGTGACTTCCGGACGGTACCGTCACCGCCGATCCGCTCTTCTTCCAGACACCGCCGTCGACACTCCACCTGGCGCCGGCAATCACCGCGGCGGGTGGACTGATACTCACCGATATCTTCCCTGTTTGCTGAACGTATGTACCAACAGCGGAAGTAGAATTTCCCCCGGTGATGGTCACGGCCACGGGACCCGGAGTCACCCAACCTTTAACTGGCAGGAACTCCACTTGATGAGTACCGACCGGAACGTCCGTTAGTGTTATTCCCGAATAGTTCCAGGTTCCTCCATCCAGCCGCCACATGGCACCCGAGCTGACCACGGCGGCCGGTCCAAGCCTTACGAGCAGGGAGCCGCTCGCCACATAAGTGGCGCTCAGACTGGCCGTGGCGTTTCCTGTCACTGTGACGGCCTGTGGCGCGGGAGTGTTATACCCCGCAACCGGTTTGAAATCGATCGTATGGCTGCCGGCTGCAACACCGCTCAAGGCAACTCCCGACTTATTCCAGACCCCTCCATCCAGGCGCCACTGAGCTCCGGCCGTGACAGCCGCGGCCGGGCTCAAGCTTACCAGAACCGAGCCGGCTTGCGTCGGAGTGTAAGTCCCTGTAAGCGAAGAGGACTGGCCCTCGGAAAGTGTTACGCTCAAGAGGCTCGGTGTAACCCAGCCGGAAATATCTTTGAACTCCACCTGGTGAGCGCCTGGTCCCAGGTCGGCTGCCGTGGCCCCACTGGCTCTCCAAACGCCTCCGTCAACCCTCCATTGGGCTCCCGCCAGGACCGCGGCGGCTGGTGCGGCAGTGACAGTCAAGGAAGTAGTCCTGGCAGATTTGGTGAAGGCCTTTATGCAAACACTCGTATTCGCATACGTGGAAGTCATGTCCTTCCATGTGACGCCATCACTGGAATAGTAACCCTGTCCCGCATAGGCCTGTGCGTTCCCCGAGTAACCCTGGAAAGGATACTCTATGGCCAGGGGATAGCCCGAGGGTGTGGTGAATTTGACGGCGATGCCGAATGCCTGTCCCGATATCAGAGTAACCGGGGTGTCGAGTTTAATCGTATACCAACCGCTATAGGGTACCGAGCCGTTCTTTGCAGCCAGCGCGTTGGAAAAACTCCCATTCGTATTTTGGCCGTAAACCGTGATTTCATATGAGGTACCGGACCCGGTCGCGTAAAAGCCGACCGCCGTCAAACGGGTATCTTCCCCGGCGGTAAACCAGTTGGCACCATAGAGAGTTGGGAGAGGTGCACCTCCCGCAGTGTAGCCGAAACTGGTCGTATATCCCAAAGTATCGTGGGAGTAGATCTTATCAAAGGACAAATTGGAATCCGCGGAATCGGCGTAGCAGGCCAAGGACTGGAATGCTATGGACTTGTCATAATAGGAAACATAAAAATAGCCGCCGTCGCCCCAATCGCTTCCCCAACTGTTACGGACTATGAACGCCCCCGGGCCGGGTGCGCCTGAAACGCTTTTGGTATCATCCCACCCGACTATAGTCACCGCATGATTGGTGCTGCTGGTGACATTATTGTAGTACGTATAGCCGGACTTATAATAGCTGGAACTCCAATACAGAGAGGTATAAAGCCCTCCATGGGTAAGAACAGCCTGCTTGATATAGGAGTTGTCACTCACGCTGGACCGAACGGGCAGAAAGATCACATTGTCTATATAACGGGATGGGGTGCAGTCTGTGCAATAAGGTCCGATGTCAGCACTGCTGTAGGGATCGTCGGGTTCATCAATTGTCCCATCATGGCGCGCCAGGTAAGCAGTACTCATATAGACGTTTCCGCCCTGGCACGCGGGTATGTCGAAGCCGTGCCTCCGGTTGAGGTTGTTCTCGGAGAAGTCGGTCATGACCCCGGAGGCGGCGAGAATGTCGCTTTCCAAGCTTCCATAGGTGGCGAAAGCCCAGCAGCTCCCGCACGACCCCTGATCCCTTACTGGCGGGAGCAGGCTGTCGCCGCGGTTTCCGTCCAGATTGGGATCCCTCATGTCGTACCTGGCATCGGCTGCGGAAGCGGACGATACGGCTTTAGACATTCGTTTCGTCCCCGGGATCTTTGCCAGGGCGGCTCCGGAGAAGTGGACTTCCGGGATTACGGGTGGTGGCACATATCCCAGAGACAGGGAACCGCCCGCCTCGGTCACGCTGTTGATGGGATGGGTCCCCCCATCGCTGAGCATTTTCTTCAGCTCGGGGTTAACGGGGGCTCTTTTGACCATGAGATCCTGTGCCGGCGCGGCCTGAACATTATAGCCGACGATCAGCATCGCCACCAGAAACAGGATGATCTCAAACCGAAGTGCTCCTGAACGATTCTTCATTCTACCCTCTCCCACGCCAGCATGTTCATCTGTTTTCCACCTGTTCGACAACTCCGCTCCATGCGGGAGATGGAGTTTCCAACCCGGTGGGCTGCTCACGGAAGGGTAAAAAAAATCCGACCCCGAATGAGGACGGATAGGCACAAAAGCACCACGGCTCTTTTCTGCCACTTGGCAACCCCGCTATCTATTCCGCGTAAGCGAACTTAGACCGGAGGCTTTGCGTCCCGACCTTTCGGAAGGTTTGCCCTTCAGTAAAGCAAAAGAATATCATGTAAAACTTGTTTTATAAGAGATCGGCATGAACCGGTGCAAAACTTTAACAATTTTTTGAGGCTGAGGATTTTACTTGAGTATTCTGTCGAACATTCTCTCTTTCCCTTTCGTTAAACTTCCAGGAAAGAGAACAACTTGCCGCAATTCACATTCCAGTTTCCTTCCCTTCATGCAAGTTCAAAAATTTATGAACCACGAGCATTCAGGTTCACCGGCGCTATTTTCATACCGTTACGCGTCGATTCCAAGGGTTAGCTATGACTGTTTCATTTTCTTGCGCCTTCCGGCCCGTACGGGTTTCTATTGGATAAACGAGAGTGGCAAATGGTACGGACCGGTACCAATACGCCATTGCTACACGAGAATATGCCCATGAAATATCGAGGAGTGGAAGGAATCGCGTTGGTCTGCGCAAAAGAGCCTTCCGGATTCCTTCCTCTTCCACGTTGGAAATGAACGAAACCGAGTTATCAGACAGCATCCAACTCCTTACAAACCTCGCGATATCGATTGAATACTGTTCCAGCGGCAACGGCCATTGCAATCCCGTAGACCGCGCCTATCTCTTCCTGGGAGACATCTTTCTCCTCGGCAATCCTGGTAAGAGTTTTCATGCAGGGATGGCAACCAAGTGCCATTGCCGCCCCCAACTGGATCATGACAGTTGTTTTCGGATTCAGGATGCCGTTAGATGCCGCGGCATCATGGAAGTCCACGAATTTTTGCTTTACGTGCTCAGGCAGCATAAGTCTTCCTTTCTTCGGGTTGATTTAGACATGCACTTCTATCCCGTTCCCTTCACCTGTCTTGCCAAGTCAATGCGCGCATGGTATTTTAAAAACTCGGTTACTGACCTTTCATGCTTCCACCCGAGGGTAAGTCAGAGGATATTGAGGAGAAGACCCACCGTCAAACGATTACTCTCGATAAGCTCAATCGAAGAATTCGATAGGCGACAAACCCATGGAACTTCGCGAGCTCAAAACCTTTCAGAAAGTCGCCACGCTCCTCAGCTTCAATCGTGCCGCGGATGTGCTCCACTATGCACAGTCAACCGTCTCCGCCCAGATCAAAACACTTGAGAACGAACTGGGAGTTCCGCTTTTCGACAGGCTGGGAAAGCAGATTGTCCTGACCGATGCCGGAGAAAGATTACTAAAATACTCGCGAAGGCTTCTTGCCATTCATGAAGAAACGTATGCCGAGATAAAGGGCATAAAAGAGCTTCGCGGGTCACTGACTATTCGCATTCCCCAGACACTTGCCACCTACTACCTGCCTCCTGTTCTGGCTGAATTCCAGAAGAGCTATCCCAGGGTTCGTTTCGAGTTCCAGGGCTGCACAGTCCTTCCCCTGGCTCAGGAATTGAGCGCCGGCACTATTGACCTGGCCTTTCTACTGACGGAGTCCATCAGTTCGGCCAGTCTTCAGACTGAAATACTCGGCTTCGAGGAACTGGTTCTTGTCGCGCACCCCGCGCATCCACTGGCCGGGAAATCCGTCACGGAGTTTCAGGATCTTAAGGGCCAGGTGTTTCTCTATACCAAAACGGACTGTGACTATTCGGTGAGATTTCAGAAAATGCTCGCCGATGAGCAAATCAAGCTGATCACCTCATGGAGCTTCAATAGTGTTGAAGCCGTCAAGCAGTGTGTGATGGCGGGATTGGGTGTCACGTTGCTGCCGGCGATCGCCGTTCGGAGGGAAATCGAGTCGGGAACGCTCGCCATTTTACCAATGTCGGAAGCCCCCCTTGAAGTTGCCATCATAATGATCTGGCACAAGGACAAATGGCTCTCGCCTACCCTGGATGCATTCCTGGAAACTATCAAAGAGAACTTCAGCACCAAAACCGGGAAGGCGTCCCGCCGCTAGCCGCAATCCCGGCTTCGCATTCCCCGTCGCTGTAAATCGCCGCGCCACGGTCGATCATTCTTTTTGCCGCAAGTCGTCTTTCGACATGAGCAAACCCGACCTTGACAGGATAATTTCATTGGCGGAAGGGTTAAGCACTGTAGTCCAGCAGACCAGTGTGATAAATGAGCTTCCATTCACGGCCAATCCAGGTGTATCCCTTGCAGGCCCTTCCCTTCCAATGGAAATCCCGCCCCGTTTTCTTGTGGCGCCAAAGTGTGTCGACATCCACCACGGCAAAAGCCCCATCACCCTCCGCGGAGACAGTAATCTTCACTGTACTTCGGCGATTATGCACCAACTCATAGTTGTCGAAGAGTTCCCGCCAGTCCCGCTTCCACCGCTTTCTATCGAAGCGTCCCATCGGGAAGACCCATTCCGTGGGATCATGCGCATGAGGGTCTTGAGGCCAGGGCCATACCATATCGGGATGAAAGACAGCCACAAGCGCCTCCGCGTCTTTTGCATCCCAGGCTCGTGTCTCGCGGTCCACCATCTCTTGTATTTGCAGCTCTATAGGATCCATTATTTCCTCATTCCCGAAAGATATTCGCCGGATTTGGCCGCATCAAACTCCAGCCTTGACAATATTTGGCACCTTCATCCATGCGCTGGAATCCATCAACTCAGACCGAGCCGGGGATTCCGGCATGAATGATTCAGTTCATGCTGTCTACCGTCTCAGCCGACTCTAAAAGAGGAACCACGCAGTGGATTAATATGATAGTGTCGGAGAACTCCCAGTTTGCGGTTCCATAGAGCTGTAACTGGTTGATTTTACATAACCTGGAATCCACAAAAAGGGTTTTTCCGGCAACAGCGATATAAGTATAACACAATACCGTCAGCATGATGATCATACCATGCGAGAGGGTTGAGATGGCGACCGGGATATTCCCTGAGCTTTTCCTGGACGCCATGGATAGATTCCCCCCTCCGCGGGTAGAAAAGGCCTGAACAGAAATGGTGAGAATAATGATCCGGCTAATTATGACTATTACTGTCGGCGCCATGTGCATATTTTCCACGGTCATTTTTGCCGCCGGCTTTGATTGCGCAAAGGCAAAATCGGGGGTTGAAAAACTCATCTGTTCCGAGAACGAGCTTTCAAAGGCGGATGAACAACTGTCCCACATATACAGTAAGGCACTGGCCAGTTCGGCGAATACTGCCGAGTTCAAGAAGGAGCAATTAGACTGGATTCGCGCCAAACGTGATCCCTGCCGGAACAAAGAGTGCGTGGCGGAGGCTTACAAGAAGAGGATCGAAGTGCTGTCCGGCCCCGCACCGGTCGAAGAATACTACCTCAGAGAACGGTTCTCGACCGGCGACGACGCGGAGGAGGAAGTGGGCGGAGAAGAGCCGGAAGATGGAGAAGCAGCCAAAGATGAAGGGGGAACGGACGACAAGAAACCTGGCGGCTCCTATTATCATGTCTGCGTCAAGGTTCACGGAAACCCTTCGGCCCCGCTTATCGACTTCGAGGTCTACTTTCCCGACTCCGGCCAGTCGGTCACCGCTGAGTTCGTGCGATGCAAAACCACCAAGGGCGTGTCCCTTGACTTTGCCTTCACCGACAGTTGGGGAAACCGGGGCAAGGGAACGCTCAACCGCTCGGGAGAAGAAGCCACCCTGGTTCTGGAAGAAGTAAAACCCGTGGAGGAGGCTGGTCGAGGCCGAATGGCTCTTCGAAATTACGGGACATACGAGCTTACAAAGCAAGAATGTGGATCAGGCGAGGAATAGTCAGGACCGCCACCCCGGTTTCCCATTCAACGCTGAATTGCGTGCGAGGCAGCCGTGGATGTGACGATTCGGTACTCATCGGCTTTCTTCTCCCAACGCTGTCAGTTCCCCGCTGATCGGCAGGATAATGCGAAAGGTGGTCCCCACACCCACGGTACTGTCGACGGATATGGTCCCGTTATGCCTCCGGATGATTCCGTAGGAGAGTGAAAGGCCCAGGCCGGTACCCTTGCCCACGGGCTTGGTAGTGAAGAACGGCTCAAATACCCGGCTCAAATTCTCCGGCGATATCCCCCTGCCCGTATCGCTGAACTCGATCTTGACCGACTCACCGATCCGCTCCGTGGTAATCGTAATCTTCCCATGCTCGTCAATGGCCTGTGCCGCATTGACCAGGAGATTCATGAAGACCTGATTGATTTGTGAATGGACACAGTTTACCTGGGGCAGCACACCGAAATTCCGGATCAGTTCAGCCTTGTACTTGATCTCGCTCTTGACGAGGTTAATCGTGCTTTCGAGACCCCGGTGAATATCGGACCATTCCCATTTCTGATCGCCGGCTCGCGAGAAGTCTTTCAGATCGGACACAATGAGCCGCATCCGCTCCATCCCGTCTTTTGAATCGGAGAGCAGCTTGGGCGTATCCTGGGAGAGGAACTCGAAATCCTTCTCATCAAGCATCCTTTCGTAATCGGCTGCCACCGGTCCAGAAATGTGAGCGAGAGATTTTCGAGCCGCTTCGATCAAACATAGATAGTCATCGACATACTTGGACAGCATGCCGATGTTCGAGGAGACAAACCCGATAGGGTTATTCAATTCGTGGCCCACACCGGCCGCCAGCAACCCGATGGCAGCCATCTTTTCCGCCTGCATAACCTGGAGCTGCGATTGTTCGAGCGCGCGGGTGCGTTCCAAAACCCTCTCTTCAAGCCTGGCATTCTGTTCCGCAAGACAATCCCGGGCACGTTTCAGCTCAAGATGCGTGCGCACCCGGGCCAGGACAACCGGAGGGCGAATAGGCTTGGTGATATAGTCCACCGCGCCCATATCGAAACCGTATTGTTCGTCTTCATCCGCTCCCAGTGCCGTAACGAAGATGACGGGGATATCGCGCGTCGATGGCTTTTCACGAAGCCGTGACAATACGGCAAAGCCGTCCATTTCCGGCATCATGATATCAAGCAGAATCAGCTCCGGCACGGGAGGTCTGTCCGCCGCCCGGATTGCCTGTTCGCCGGACCGCGCGGCTCGAACATTATAGTATGGCTGCAACAGCTTCGACAATGTCTCAAGATTTTCCGGCTGGTCGTCCACAATCAGGATAGTGACGCCGGCAGCATCCGATTTGGTCAAGGCAGCATCCGCGGGATGACTCATATCGTTCCTTTCCAACATGGGCTCGGGGCAAGAGATCATGGCGTCGCCCGCAACAAACGGAGATTGTCGTCAATCTTCGTCCTTACGGATCATCTGCGTATACAAACCGATAAAGACATGCGTCAATGCGCTCTCCGATGGAGAAGTCCTGTAGCCGCCAGCTTCACGATAGGCACGCTCCGGGCTCAGTCCCGAGTCGATAGCGCGAATCTGCCGGGCCATTGTCTGGTCTTCTCCAAGAATATGAGAGAGCAACCAGCCCGCCAGAAACGAGAGGAACTCGCTCCCCGTAACCCCCCTGCCGCCGGCCATTCGACCCGCCAGGTCTTTTACCTTTTCGACAAATCCGGAATGGGACTCACGATGATGAGAGAGGACACGGGAATCGACATTATACCTCGCCATCAGGTCCTCTTCAGTTTTGAAGTGGCTGGTTGCATACGCCATCAACTGCTCGCACAACGGCTCGCAGTCGCGCATTCGCTCGTTGCCCATGGATGCCAGGTTCGGGGCGACCCGGTTGATCAGGTCAACGATGCCACGGTGTTCTCTATCGATGATTTCGATGCCGGTCAGCAGGTTGTCGTTCCAGTTCATGAGATTGCGGCTCACGGATCTTCTCCCTGATCAGGCGAGCCTTTCCGGATGACACGCAAGGTTTGCAGCGCATCGGCATAGTCAAAGTCCTGAATCTGTCTTCCAAGCTGTCTTGCGCTATCACCCAGGGCCGCGATCAGCAGGGCGCCCCATTGTTCAAAGACATCGTTAGCCACGGTGTTGTCGGTGGCGAGCAGCGCTTCGAGCTCGTCAAGTACCTCGACCACCCGTGGCCAGTCCACGGCCCCTGTTTGCTCGTCATCGCGGGTAGCGGGCAGTGTGCTGCTGAGTCCATCCACGAGGTGGGACAACTCCCGGGTCAACACCCTCAGACAGTCTCCGAGCCGATCGGCATCGGCGCCTTGCCGGATGGCCGATTCCAGCTCCAAAGCAGCCTGCTGTACCTGCCTGGCGCCCAATGTCCCCGCGACTCCCTTGAGGGCATGCGCGGTTTGACGAACAGAGTCAAAGTCGTCGGCCGCAAGCTGACTCGCGAGCAACGTTGCATCATCGCCATGCTTTTGGACAAATTGTTCCAGGAGGCGCGCATAGCGGAACACGTTACCCATCAGCGGTCGCAGTCCAGCGGAAACATCCAGCCCATCGATGGTCTCGAGAATGGGCAGCGGGTTCGATCCGGCAGCCCGGCCAGGGTCGAACTTAAGCAAGCCGTGCCCTTCCCCGTCCGTCGTTTCCGCCTCATGGCGCACAGGCAACCACTTCACCAGGACTTCATTGAGCTTTTCCGGCTCCACGGGCTTGGCTACATGGTCATTCATTCCAGCCTGCAAACACTTGGCGCTGTCCTCGTCAAAAGCGTTGGCGGTCATAGCCAGGATGGGAACGGATTCCCCGCCGGGAAGGCGACGGATGGCTTCCGTTGCCAGCAATCCGTCCAACACGGGCATCTGGACATCCATGAGAATCAAGTCAAACGCTGTCGTGCCGGCCATCTCTACCGCGATCTGTCCGTCTTCCGCCACGCTGACCCTCATGCCCGCCGATTCGAGCAGCATGCGGGCAACCTCCTGATTGATGATATTGTCTTCGACCAGGAGGATGTGGGAACCGCGTCGCCGCTCCAGTTCCCATTCAACCAGACCCTCGGACGGTGCGATCTCCATGCCGGCGGGTTGCCTCATCGTCTCCGTCAGCGCGTCGAACAGAACCGATGGCGTCACGGGTTTACTCAGGACCCTGTCGATGCCGGCCTCCCTGGCCTTTATCTTCGGGAGTTGGTCCGCGTAGGCGGTTGCCATCAGGTAACCGGGGTGATTCGCCAGATCGAGCGTTTGCAGTCGAAGCGCTGTATCGATGCCATTCAGGCCGGGCATTTTCCAATCGACAATCACCAGCCTGTAGGCATCGTCCGCCTGATCGGCCCTGAGCACGGCATCCAACCCGGCTTCCCCCGAAGTTGCCGTGTCAGCGCGCATGCCAAGATCTTTCAGCATGGCGGCCAGTATTTCAGCGGAGTCTTCCAAATCATCGATAACGAGCACCCGCGACCCAAAAAGCGATTCAACGGACTTGAACTGTCTGGGTGTTTTCAAGGATTTCTCGAACGGAATTTCCATCCAGAATACAGTACCACGACCGATTTCACTCTCCACCCCGATGCGCCCGTTCATAAGCTCTATCAGCCGCTGGCTGATGGCCAGGCCCAGACCCGTACCGCCGAAACGACGGGTCGTCGAACTGTCGGCCTGTTCGAAGGCATGAAATAGGCGATCCAACTGGTCATCGCTCATGCCGATCCCCGAGTCCCTCACCTCAAAGCGCAGGAGTACCTTGTTTGCCTGTTCGGCAACGACGCGCACGACGATCGAGATACTGCCCTTTTCAGTGAATTTGACGGCATTGCTGACAAGATTGAGCAGAATCTGGCCCAGGCGCAGATCATCGCCACGCAGCGTAAACGGCACTTGATCCAGGTCAACCAGCAGATCCAGGTTCTTAGCAACAAGTTTGTCCGAGACGATACTGCACACATGATCGATAACACGCGCAAGTTCGAAGTCTTGGACCTCGATAGTTATCTTGGAAGCTTCGATTTTGGAGAAATCCAGGATATCATTTATAATTTGCAGGAGATGCCGTGTAGCGCTCGACATCTTGTCCAACTGTCCGCGCTGCCGAGAGGTGAGCGGGTCCCGCTTGATCAGTTGAGCAAAACCGAGGATGGCGTTCATCGGGGTGCGAATTTCATGGCTCATGTTGGCCAGAAAAGCGCTTTTGGCCTGATTCGCGGCTTCTGCCTTCGCCCTGGCCGACTCCAGTTCACTGGTGCGCAAAGCGACCAGTTCCTCGAGATGGAGTCGGTATTCCTCCAACTCCCGCGCGACCTTGACCTTCTCCGTGATATTCACCCCCGTGGTGACACTGATGGGCCGCCCGTCCATTTCAATCCGCCTGCTGCTGAAGTAATAGGGCGTTCTGCTCCCGTCCCTGGCAACAAGCTCCGCTTCGGAAGTATCTTCTCCTTCCATGAGTACATGTCGCACCCCCGCAGCGATGCGCGTCTTGTCGTCGCCCTCGAAATGGTCGAAAACGTTTGTGAGTGCGAACTCCTCCGTACCGCGCTGGGTTGCTTCCTCGCAACGCTTGTTCCAGAACAGCGGCTGTCCCTCGTCGTCGAATGCCACGAAAAGAGCCGAAACGGAGTCAATGAGCGCTTGCCGGAACATCATCTCCCTGTGCGCCTTCGCCTGGTTGGCCGCAAACTCCAGGGTAAAGCAGACATTATCCGTCAGGCGCTGAAAAAGCTCGATTTCCTGCTCATCGAAGTAATTGGGGACCTCGGCGAAGACATTCAGGACAGCCTTTGTACCGTCCGGCATCGTGATCGGGAACGAGCCCGAGGAACGATAGTCCCGCTGCAGGGCCTCCTTGCGCCAGGGAGACATATGCGCCTCCCGTTCGATGTCCATGATGATCTGAGGCCTGCCGGTGAGGAAGGCCCGGCTGGTGGGATCGTCATCGCGCACCGAGATATTCAACTGTTCCACATAGCCCAGGGACTTACCGGCAAGAGCCACCGGCTGGATAGTACCGTCCTCGCGGACCTTTCCGACCCAGGCCATCCGGAAGCGGCCCACCTCGACGGCTATACGGCAGATTTCATAAAACAAGGCGTCCGTGTCACGGTGGAACATCATCGCTTCGTTGGTACGGCTCAGCATGGCATAGAGGCGATTGAGGCCGCGGATCCGTTCCTCATTTTCCATGCGTTGCGTGATGTCCTGGACGATGCCCAGGCCGGAGCTGGAATGTCCGGCCGCATCGACCTCAATTTCCGCCCGTGCCTCGATCCATTTTGTCGCGCCATCGACCAGGATGCGATAAAGGCTGTGGTAGGGTGCTCCCGCCAGTGCCTTATTCCAATCCTCCAGCACACGATCGCGATCATCCGGGTGTATGGAATCCACGAAAGTGTGCAGGGTAAAGGGTGTATTCGCGGGCAGGCCGAAGATGCGGCAGGTTTCGTCAGACCATGTCACCACGTTGCCCCCGTCCATGTGCCAGTGTCCGGTGAGTGACACCGCCTGGGCGCGCTTCAGGAAGGTTTCGCTCTGTCGCAGCGCCCTTGCGGCATCGAGGCGGTCCCTGTTGAGAAGGGCCATTCCGAACTGGTCAGCCACCTGGCAGCCGAACACGATTTCATCCGCTTCCCAATGATGTGGACGGTTCACATGTTCGAAACAGATGTTTCCGCGATAGCGACCGCCGGAAATGATGCCACAGTCGAGCATCGAAGTGATGCCAAGGGGTTTCAGATAACGTTGCGCGTAACCCGCCGTGCGGGAATCCGTACAGGGATCGTCGGCATCCACGTAACGCGAGCTCTTTAGGGCATTAAACTCATTTCGAAACTCATCCTCCTCGAGCACATGTCCCTGAGAATGGACACCGGAGGAAGCCTCATAAAGATCCAGGCATTGGAGGCGCGTCTCATCCTCGCTATACAGCCATACGGAAACCCGCTCAATTCCCAGGGTTTTAGAGAGTATTTCCGTCATTTCGCCGGCGAATACATCCATCCTGCCGTTGATGGCTGATTCCAGGGCGCTGAGTTGACCAAGCAGGTGATTATGCACCTGGAGACGCTCATTCAATGAACTCAGTTCACGCTCTCTCGCCTTTTGGTCCGTGGTGTCCCGCCAGACCGCGGAAATAAGCCACCTGCCGCCGGAGTGGACAGGCCTGAGGGTTATGGCGACATCCCGCGCGGAGCCGTCCTTGTGCCTGTGACGTGTCTCGAAGTCCGTCAAAGTACCAGTGAGAACCATCGCGATATTTGCCGCGATCGCCTCTCCTGTGTGCTCCGCCTGGATTTCCGGCACCGAAAGCCGCGAGAATTCTTCCCGCGTGTAGCCGAGTCCCAAGTGGGCCGCTCCATTGAATTCGATAAAACGGCCTGTCGCGGGTTCAACTAATGCTATGGCGTCGGTTGTCTGCGAGAACATGGTGGATATGAGCGATTCCTGCTCCCTGAGCGCTTCGGCCGACTGCCTTCGTTCCACGACATCGGCCAGGCGTTGAACGATGGCTCTTGCCAGGTTTTGCTCTTCCTCCAGGAAAGGGCCTTCATACTCTGCCGGCCGTTCTTCAAGATAGGCGACCGTCAGTCGAAGTACTTCTCCCTGCTGAGTCGATGCCAGAGCCGTTTGCATCCAGGAAGTCTCAACAAAGCCCGGTGTGCAGAACCGCTTGCCCGCCCAGTCAATGCAGGCACTGGTAATCTCCGGGAACTGCCAGCCGGGGACGACCAATTCTGGCACGCGCCGCATCAGTTCATCCAAGGGAAGCTCGTCGTTCTCCGACAGGCTGAATATAGAATAGAGACATTGTTGTTCCTTTATCCGCTCCTCGAGGTTGCGCTGGTTCCGGCGGCTCTCCGTGACATCCCGGGCCGTGGTTAACAGGCCGATAACCTCGCCTGAACTGTCGAAAATGGGAGTCCTGACGGTGTCAAACAGTCCCCGGTAGCCATCGGCCGCGAAACTGATCCACTGCTCATCCGACCTCGGAGTCATGTTCTCCATGACCCAGAGATCGTTTTTCCTCCTGAGGTCGGCCGTCTCCCTGTCGGTAAGATCATGGACGGTCTTGCCGAGGATTTCCGCCTGCCCTCCCCCGTACAGCCGTTCAAAAGCCGGGTTGCAGGCAATATAGACGCCGTTTAAATCCTTGGCGCAGACCAGATCGGGGATGGCGTTGATGAGGGTACGCAACTGAGCACGCTCGCGGTCGAGCGCCATTTCGGCGATCTTGCGGTCGGTGATATCCTGGATAGTTCCTTCGACCCGGACCACCCTGTCGCCCTCTTTGACAGGTTGCCCGATGGTCCTGACCCATTTGTGCGAGCCCGCGGCCGTGGTCATCTCCAGTTCAAGATCATAGGGCTGAGCATGTTCGATGGCGGCCCGCAGTGCTCCTTCGATGGCGACCCGCGAGGAACCCTGGAAAAAGGTGAGGTTACGTGCCACCGTTACCGCGACATTCGGCTCCAGATCGTGGATGCGAGCCACTTCATCACTCCATCTGCCCCGCATCGTGGCCACATCGAACTGCCACCCACCCACCCTGGCAAAGCGGCTTGTCCGGTCCAGCAACTCCTTTTGCTCCAGGAGCGCGGACTGTGCATCCTCGCGCTCTTTGACTTCAACCAGCAATGCGGCATTGGCCGCGGACAACTCGGCGGTACGCACACGGACACGGTCTTCCAGTTCAGCATTAGCCTCGCCGAGCGATGAAAGCGCAGCATCGCGCTCCTTTTCTCGAACCTCCAGAAGAGCAGCCATGTCGTCGAACGACCGGGCCAATTGCCCCAACTCGTCGGCGGTATGCGGCAGTCCCGTCCTGATGCTCAACTGCCCCTTGCCCAGGCGCCGGGCAGCGGAGGCAAGGCTCCGAACAGGCCTGGTGACCATGGAATCGGCCAGAAGCCACACCAGGACCGCGGCAACCGAAGCCCCGATAAGCAGGGTTGCCAGATGCAACATGAAGTGGGCATTCGCCTCCTTCATGATCTTGTCTTTGCTCAGCCCCACAAACATATAGAGATAGGGGGACGAATTCTCCCGGAGCATCAGCCGTTTGAAAGCATAAACGCGCTCCACTCCGTCATCGGCGACACGCTCATATATCCCCTGATCGGAAGTACTACCAGCCAATTCAAAAGTATCCCGGGGAACCGGTTTGCCGGGAGCCGCGGCCTCGTTCTCGGGCCAGCGGAACACTCGTATCCCCTGGTGATCCGCAATTACCACGGCGCAATTTTCCGGCAGGTTGATCTGACTGATATAGCGAGTGTACTCAACGAGTCTGAAGGCGGCGATGAGAATGGCAACCAGCTTTCCTTCCTGATCGAGCACTGGATAGGTATAGTTTATCGATGGGGCGTTGCTGAGCCTGCCCACGATATACTCTCCCGCGGAAAAATCGAGGGTCCTTATGGCCTCCCTTATATGCCGGCGGTCGGCGAGATTTACTGTATCCGGCTTGAACGGAACTGATGCGGCGAAAAGCATACCGTCCGGAGTTGCCATGGAGATATTGGAATAGGAAGGATTCTGCTTTTGCAGTCGGCGGAAGATTTCGTTGCAGGCCTGGGCATCGAGTTGTTGCACCGGGAGCAGTTGGGCGAGGGTACTGAGCATTTGCCGGGTTCCCGTCACAATCTCGTCCTGCTGAGCCGCGAGACTCCCCGCAACCAGCAGGGCCTGTTCCCTGGCCCTTTCGATTCTATCCTGGCGTTCGTTCAGACCCGAACTCACCATGATCCCCAAAGCAGGCACAAAGATGCACGAGAACAACAACAGCAATTTCTTGCGAACCGGCCAGAAAGCTAGAATTCTCTGGTGCTGCATCACTTATCCTTAGGTTGCGGTATCCCCGGGAGGAGCATCGGAGAGATGCCGAAGGATGTCCTCAAAGACTTCCCGCACCGCATCGAAGGCCTCCACAATCTCGGGGCCGAAATGTTTGCCTTTTTGCTCGCGAATGTATGCGGCGGCCTCCTCCATGCTCCACGGGGTTTTGTAAATGCGAGGTGTCGTGAGGGCATCAAAGACATCCGCAAGGGCCATAAGCCTGGCCGGCAGTGGAATCGCCCTTCCAGCCAGTCCGTCGGGATACCCCGTTCCGTCCCATTTCTCATGATGACTGGTGGCAATGATCTGCGCCACTTTGAGAAAGGCCAGGGACTCGGGCGTGGTATCGCTTATCTGACCAGTGTTCAGCCGCGAGGCCTTATTGATCGCCTGGCGAATCGCGTCTCCACCGATGCGGGTATGCGTTTTCATGATCTCCCATTCTTCGGAGGTAAGCTTGCCGGGCTTCAGGAGGATATGATCTGGAATGCCAACCTTGCCGATGTCGTGCAAGGGGGAGGCCTTGACAATCCTGTTGAGGCTGAGATCGTCCAGTTCGGAGGCAAAATCGGCATGTGACTGGAGTTCATGGGCAAGGGCCTCGACATAGGCCTGGGTTCGCGAAATATGATTGCCCAGTTCGGAGTCGCGCGTCTCGGCAAGTTGCGCCATGGCACACAGGCTCACATCCTGAATCAGGAGGTTTTCCCTCATGCGCCGGGCAACTTCGGCTTCCAGCCAAACGTTCTGGCTCTTGAGCCGATCACGCGCCTGTTTGATCTCCACGTGCGCGTTCACCCGTGCCAGCACGATAGAGGGTTTGACCGGCTTGGCGAGGTAGTCCACGGCCCCGAGCCGAATGCCCTTCTCCTCATCCAGTTCATCATCCAGTGCCGTAACGAAGATTACCGGAATATCGCGTGTTTTCTCGTCTTCCCGTAATTTGCTCAAAATGGTGTACCCATCCATACCGGGCATCATAACGTCGAGCAGAATAAGGTCCGGTCGGGGTTCCTTGCCCGCTGACACTATGGCCTGCTCTCCCGATTTGCATGCACGCACCAAATAGGAAGGATTCAGCAGCCTGCTGAGAAGCGCCAGGTTGGTCGGCTCATCATCCACAATCAAAATCGTTGAATCACCCACGCTACAAACCTCCCCGCTCTTTAGCCCGGCAGGATTTCGAGAAACGGCGGGCAGTCCCCCTTTGCATACCGGAAAATACTAAGGAAGCACCCGCATGCTGCGACAATTCTCACATTTTGTTGATATCACCGGCGGCGGTGCCCCTTGCGACGGCGCGGCGCTGCCGGCACTCTCCCGCACTTATCTCGCGCGGCTTTTCTTTTCCGGATCTCGGCCGATTCAGCCAGCCTGGCATTGCCCACCAAGCCATTACGGCCTCCCCGGGCACACCGGGTAGTGTGAGCCAACCGTGCAAAGCCGAGAAGAATATAGAGGCTTTATACTCTTATAGGATAATAGTCGGTCGATAACGTTTCGCTAATAAGAAGTCTGTATTCCTGCGTAAGATTATCTCATACGATGCAGTGGCCATCTTCGAAATAATTCAAGATTTCCTCTTTTATAAGCATTCGGCGCGATAATGCAGGCATTGGAGGGATAACATTTCGGCTGGTGGGGGAATTTAATCGGTTTGCCAGTGCGGTCTGTATCACCAGTTCATGGGGGAGTGAACGGAAGGGAAGCCACGGATGCAAGGGGTCTTCGCAATTTCCGTTTCGGGGAAGTGATTTCGGCAGTGGCCATGCAACCTTCCATGCCGATATCACTTATCGACTACAAGTTCCAAACACTTACAATAAATAGTAATCCTCAATCTTCAAATCAACCGGACGGCCTTCGAGGCCGCCCGGTTGCCGCATTCACCGTTAGAACCATTTACATCAGAGAAACTATCGTTGCGTCCTACACCCAGCCGCGCAGCTTCATGGCCTCAACGACCCGGCTGACGGCGACAGTGTATGCCGCCTTACGCATGTTGATCTTATACTTACGTGACATTTCCATGACTTCGTGGTAGGCCCGCGTCATCCTCTTGTCCAGCTTCTCATGGACTTCATTTTCGTCCCAGTAGTACATGCTGGCGTTCTGGACCATTTCAAAATAGGAAACCGTCACACCTCCGGCGTTGCATAGAAAATCAGGGATGACGTGTATGCCTTTCTGGTAGAGTACCGCATCGGCTTCGGGCGTGGTCGGCCCGTTCGCCAGTTCCATGATGATCCTGGCCTTTATATTGCCGACATTTTTCTCCGTGACGGTGTTTTCCAGGGCAGCCAGAATAAGCACATCCACATCGAGGCCCAAAAGTTCGTCGTTTGTGATGCACTCCGTGCCCGCGCAATTTATGACGGACGAGGTCTTCATTTTGTGTTCGTTGACGTCCTGAACACAGATGCCGTCCCTGCAAACGACCGCGCCACGCGAGTCACAGACCGCCACGACCTTGGCCCCGAACAGTGATTCGACCAGGCTTGCCGCATAACATCCCGCATTCCCATACCCCTGGATTGCCACGGTTGCCTTGGACAGGTCGACGTCCAACAGACGCGCCGCCTCTCTCAAAGTATACATGCCACCCCTCGCCGTGGCATCGCCTCGGCCCGAAGAACCGCCCAGGGAAATGGGTTTGCCTGTGATCACGCCGAACTGGCTCCTGCCGACAATCGAGGAGTACTCATCAACCATCCAGGCCATTATTTGGGGATTGGTATAGACGTCCGGAGCGGGAATATCCTTGTCCGGTCCGATAAAAGCGCTTATGGCCTTGATGTAGCTGCGACTGATGCGCTCAAGCTCATGGGCCGAGTGTTGTTTCGGGTTACAGATGACGCCGCCCTTGCCGCCGCCCAGAGGAAGATCGAGCAGCGCGCATTTCCAGGTCATCCAGGCCGCAAGGGCACGAACGGTGTCTATGGTTTCTTCCGGGTGAAACCGAATGCCGCCCTTGGCCGGTCCCTTGGCATCATTGTACTGTACCCGGAAGCCCTCAAACACCGCCATGCCGCCATCGTCCATGCGAACCGGAAAGCTGACATGCAATTCCCGCATGGGACGCAAAAGCACTTCCCGAACACTCCTCTCCAGGTTGAGGATGTCAGCGCAGTCATTTATCTGCTTTTTCGCGATTTCAAAGGGATTGTTATGATTGTTCCCACCCGACATTATCCTGCCTCCCCCACATTATTTATCTAAAAAGGATTCGTTTCCGCCGCCGGTGTCAGTGCCGGCCTCACTACATTTTCCCCTCGGAAAAGCGTTGGGCGTAATCGATGTAGTGTTTGAGAAGCCACATTTTTTCGAGGAATTCCGACCAACCGCACTTGGGCTTGCACCCTTTCTCCGCCTCGGGAAGGATCACGACTCCATCGGTAACCTCTCCCTGCAGATCCCGCCACATCTCCGCCCAGGTATGCTGTGCATCTTTGAGGACCACCCCCATAACATTTTGACGAAGCCGGTATTTCTCTTCGGGCGACACAACCGTTTCTTCTTCATCAAGTTTGCTTCCCGAGACGACCGTTAATTCCCTAGCCATTTTTGCGGTCTCCTTCTTCTTGGGGTCCACTTCCGATTTCCCCCTTACACAGTCTTCTGGCATAGTCGATCTGGATACCGAGGAGATGGAGTTTCTCCAGGACGAATGTCCGATTCGCTTCGGGGACACGCTCAAAACCGGCTTCACCGGCATCGAGGATTTCCTCGCAGGACCTGGGATCCTGAAGGGCTTCCCATATCTCCTTCCAAAGTCTGAGTGCATCGTCCATCACGCTAACGGCCACCCCCCTGAAATGCCTCAACCTCGCACCGGCACGTCGAACTTCCAGTTCGGCATCCTCGTCACTGGTTTTGGTCCAACCTTCTCGAAGCACAGGTTTATCGTGCATCCTCTACTTTCCCTCCAGCCCACGCTTGCTTCCGTGCCCTTTAGGGCAATAAGCATGCCGCTGGTCTAAATGTTGGCATGTAGGAGATAACATCATGAAATAATTATGTATAATTTGATGGTTATGGTTCTGGAGGTCTCAGAGGCCCCGTATGGATGGTGCTAAAGCAACAGCCCGTAAAAACCACTGAGCCTGTGGAGTCCAGGGGAGGGGCCAATTAGAGGAAGGCTTGGCGGGTGTGCAGATTATGAACAGGCGTGATCAAAGCTTGCAGTCGAGCGCGGAGATATCAATCGACCAACTGCGTGATTTCGAATTTTTTCATCCTGCTCCTGAGAGTGTTTCGGCTGACCCCAAGAACCCGGGCCGTCTTGACCTGGTTAAAGCCGCATTGCTTGAGAACCTTAAGGATAAGAGTCCGCTCGATCATATCGACTACACTCTCGTGGACTTTCTCACTCGATGTCCGAATGAGATCAGGCAACAGGTCATCGATTCTCTTTTCTATTCCGGTCCATAGGTTCGCAAGCTCGCGTTGGGGACTTTCGGGCATGCCCGAATCGAGTCTTAGATGCTCTTCCATGATCACGTCGCCCGAGGAGAGGAGGATCGCTCTTCTGATGCAGTTTTCAAGCTCCCTGACATTTCCCGGCCATGGATGTGACTTAAGTTTGTCGAGGGCTTTTTCTTCCACATACCGGATGGTGGCCTGGTATTCCTCGCTGAAGCGTTTAGTAAAATACTCCACCAGCGCCGGGATATCCTCGGCCCGTTCCCTCAGTGGCGGAAGGTGGATGGAAATGATCTTCAGCCTCCAGTAAAGGTCCTCACGGAATCTCCCCTGCTCGACCGCTTCCTCGAGATTCTTGTTCGTCGCCGCTATGATTCTTATGTCGGCGTGCAATGTCTGCGTCCCGCCCAATCTTTCGAACTCGCCGTACTGGAGGACACGCAGGACTTTAGCCTGGGTAGCGAGCGGCATATCCCCGATTTCATCGAAAAAGAGCGTACCGCCGTGGCACCTTTCGAATTTGCCGACGTGTAATCGTTCCGCGCCGGTAAATGCCCCGCGCTCATGTCCGAACAGATCGCTCTCGAACAAAGTCTCCGGAATAGCGGCACAGTTCACGGCCAGAAAAGCCTTGTCCTTGCGCAGGCTGTGGTGGTAGATCGTCCTCGCGGCAAGTTCCTTTCCCGTTCCGGAATCGCCCGTAATAAGGACTGTAACGTCTTTTCCAGCAACCTGTCCAATGAGTTTAAAAACCTCCTGCATCCGTTTGTGGCTCCCGATGATCCTTATCTCACCGGGCTTCGCTGCCGATTCCCTGGAACCGGATTCCGGAAGGCTCACCACTTCCTTCATCAATCGATTCACCTCGAGCGCATCCTTTGCGACGCGCTCCAGGTCACGTCTGTCGAAAGGCTTCAGCAGATAATCATAAGCCCCCAGTTTCATGGCCTCGATGGCCGTCTCCATCGTGCCATAGGCGGTCATCACGATGACCGGCGTCTTTACCTGAACCCTTCTGATCTCCCTCAACGTGTCCAACCCATTCATTGCCGGCATTTTATAGTCGAGAAGAATCAGATCGAAGGGTTCTTCCGATACCATCTCCAGCGCCCTTTGTCCGTTTGAACAGGAACGTACGACATAATCATGCCTGGAGAAAAAGCGGGAGAGGAAGTGGACCAATCCCTGGTCATCGTCCACGATCAGTATTTTGTCCATGTTCGGGTTCCTTCCGGTTGAACCGGGATGAGCAGGGAAAAGACAGATCCTTGACCGGGGCTGGTTTCGACCCTCACCTCTCCCCCATGCCGTTCGATCGTGCCGTAGACGATGGAGAGTCCAAGCCCGGTGCCTGTTGCCTTAGTAGTGTAAAAGGGGTCGAAAAGATGCGAAATTATGCCTGCTTCGATTCCGGGTCCCGAATCCTTCACGTCTATTCGTATGCACTCGATCGAGTTATCCTGCAAACTCAGGACGTCCATTCGCGCCGAGATAAGGAGGCGGCCGCGCGACATAATTGCTTCAAGTCCATTTATTACCAGGTTCAGGACGGCTTCTCCAAGTTGCTTCCTGTCACCTGAGATTAGTGGAAGTGATGCTTCAACCTCCGCCGCGATGACAGTCTCCTGCTGCATGGCACGGGGCCATGCCACAAGCATAACATCTTCTATCAGTTCTTTGGCCTCGAACTCCGAAAAAACAGGGTCCTGGGGCCGCGCGAAGTTCAGGAATCGATTAATCGTGGATTCCATTCGCTTTACCTGGCCCATCGCAACCTGGAAGTCTTCCTCGCAGTCCTGGGAAATATCCATTTCGGTTTCAATGGACTCCAGAAACATTTTGAGTGAGGTGAGAGGGCTCCTGATCTCGTGGGCCACGCCGGCCGCGAGTTGCCCGAGAGAGGCGAGCTGTTGCGAGCGGGCAACCGCTCTTTGCGTCAGTTGAAGTCTCTCGTCAGTCTCTCTGAGTTCGGTTTCACGCAGGGTGACCTCCTTTTCGAGCCGAAGATGCCGATCATGGAGCTGACGGGCCATATCACCGAATGCCTCGTATAAAGTTCCTATCTCATCGGTTCTATATATCCCGGTCTGAACGCCCCCGAAATCTCCAGCCGCCAGTCTATTCGCCGCCTTGCTGAGTCTGCGTATCGGATTGGCCACATACCTGGCTACCAGCCATGCGAAAAGAAGAGCCCCAATGACCGAGAGAAGGACAACCGCATAGACGTATCGCCTCAGTTTATCAGCGGCCTCAAAAGCTTCATCCCTGTCCTGCTCCACCACCAAGGCCCAGTCGGTTCCCGGTATCATCATCGAAGCGCCGATCACTTCCACGCTGCGATAATCGGTGTAGGTGATCCCGGGTTTCCGCGTGGTGAAGATATTTTTGAAGCTACCGGATTGAGCGATGTTTTCCTTCAGTATTCTTTCGGATTCTTTGTGGGCGAGAAAAGTCCCTTCCCGATTTACAAGATAGCACTCTCCCGTTTTCCCGAGCGAGACCGTCAGGACCGCGGTCAGGATAGTACGTGTCCCGACCGACGCCTGGACAGCGCCCTCGATACCGCCCGACAGTGCCTCAACGGGTGCGGATATTCGGAATCGCGATTCCTTCTGCAGAGGTTTCAAATAGATATCCGAAACCGAGAGCCGACCGGCTCCCGGCGCAGGTCTCCAATCTTCTATTTCGAGTCCCGCACCGTCTTCCGAACTGCCGCAGACCACCCGCCCGTCAGGGGATACGACCGTAAGATCCCGGTATACTTTGTATTTGGTCCTCACCAGTTCGAGAAACGGAGCGATCTGTTCCTGATCCATGGACTTCACAATCGATGAGCCCGCAATGACTTCCAGATCCGCTTTCCGTTCGGAGATCCACCTCTCGATCAGTGCCGCCTTATCCGCCAGTACCTGCTCGATCTGGTTCGTGGCCATGCTCAATATGAGACCCTCCGCCATTCTGACGGCGAACAGCCCAAAAGCCCAAAGCGGCGCCAGGGTGAAGACAAAAATCAGCAACATCAGTTTGACCTGGATATTGTTAAAAAGAGATATCTTTTTCAAGATAGACCTCGGATGGAGAAGTCTGTAGCGCGGGTCCTACTAAAGAGAAATGCAAGGGCAGCATTGATTGCGGAGTCTATGATACCTGCAATAGTTTTGTATTGGTAACAGAAATTGTGCCAGCCGGAAAGAATCGGAACCATAATGTGCAATTCCATGGAAATATCGGGGACACTACCTGTCGGCTTATGCCAGCGGCAGGCAAAGGTTTTGTGAGAGATTCCCGTTACCGGATTCCCGAGCCATTTGAGAGGCACCATGGGTCCAAACCCGCCGACCCGGGTTCGGGTTTCCTGTCGCCCATTCCCCGCTGCAGACTCTTTTCGACCTTCCTTTTTCTTGACGTTATGCGGCCATCTTTTCTCCCCGCGCGTAGGCGGCCGGCCCTGTCCGGTCGTATCCGCCTCGTATCGGACCCCGTGCGACCTCGTCAAAACCGATTGACCCAATTCAGCTTTCACTAACCCGCATGATTCATGACCTTCTAGGCGGAAGCGCAGAAACTATAGTATTGACCATGGGTTACCTGGATTTCTTGCTGCAACGTCGACCGACAGTGTGTTATCAGCCCATGATCGCCTCTGGCCCTGAGCGCCGCATCCATACCGGGCTTGATGGGCTCGGCGTGCAATTCATGAATTATGCGGGCCAAGGGCTTGTCCGTGAATGGGCCTTCCGGAGTTTGAGGCCGAATTGGTCGCGAGGATTGAGCACCCCCATGGCCTGGTTGAGCCAAGCCGAGAATTTTGCGGGTCATGAAGCGCCCCATCGGGCCAAAAGCCGGATGCGGGCGTAAGGATTCTATTTGTGGATAGGCCTTAAGTCCGCATTCTCAATCCTCAGAAGCGCCGCCTTCTTATCCGTTCCACCCGCATAGCCCGTCAGCCCCCCGTCAAAACCCACTACTCTGTGGCAGGGAATCAGGATAGAGATACGATTATGCCCGACAGCGTTGCCTACCGCCCTGGCCGACATGGTGGCCAAGCCCCGGGCCCGGGCAATGCCTTCGGCAATCTGCCCATAGGTAACAACTTGCCCCACCGGGATCTTTAAAAGGATATCCCATACTGTTTTCTGAAATGGTGAGCCTGGAGGCGCGAGTCGGAAATCGAGCGGAACGAATTCCCCCGAGAAATAGCGCGAGAGGTGATGCCGCAGAGCCTTGAAAACAGGATGGCCAGGCTCGCGACTCCAGTTGGCTGTCCCGGACGGGAAATGTCTTTGGCCGATAAACCACAAGCCGGTGAGGGCATCGTCTTCCACGGCGGCGGTCATGGCTCCCAGCGGAGTATCGATTCTATCGGTATGGATCATTGGCTGTGACGACTCCTTTTCTTCATTTCAGGCTTACTTGAGAGATAATTCCACAACGAAACAGTTGCGTACGAACGCCAGGGACTCCATGTCCGCGATAGGCTCAATATTTCGCGTGGCGGTCGATCCAAAAGCGCTTTCCTGACCCCGTAGTCGGTGTGAGGAAAGGCATCCGGCCACCCGAGAGCCCGCATCGCAATATACTGGACCGTCCAGGGGCCAACCCCGGGCAATTCGCCAAGTTTCCGCATAACATCCTCCGGGTGTGCGCTGTAAGAAAGTGAAACGGAATCGTCCGTCAACGCTTCCGCCAGGGCCAGAATCGAGCGAGCCCTGCCGCCGGTTATGCCAAGCGGTCCCAAATGGTTTTCGATCCTGCCTCTAAGGGCACGAATTCTATCGGGGGGAGGAAACGCAAAGCCAAGCTCTTCAAACGGTGTATCCACTTTTTCGCCGGCCAGTTTCACCAGTCGCGTGGCCAGTGTGCCGGCGGCCTTGACAGTCACCTGCTGCCCCAAAATGGCCCGAACCGACATTTCAAAGGGGTCAAAGCATCCCGGCACACGTATCCCCACCACACGGATATCAGGCGCGACACTGTTCAGCGAGGCAAGCTTCTGATTTATAGTCTCAGGGCAACAACTCAGGTCGAATAGAAACCTGACCCTCGCAAGTACCTGGGACAGAACAGGCAATAACGTCATCGCAATGGTTGCGGACAGGGTACTCTGGCTCGGTCGGTTACTTACCGAGATCCAGCCGTAATGGATCGTATCGCCCTTCCTTATTGCCACGGTGCGGCGGTAAGCATCTCCGGCAACGCTCTCAACGCCCGCGATAGCCCGTGCGGCAAGAAAGGAAATCATACTCTCCCAGGCATATGGAGGACGATAGCCGAGCGATAAAGTAATGCCGTCCCTGCTGTCCTTTTTGCTTCGGCCATTTTTCCGGAGTTCATTCGGCGTGAGCTGATAATGCTTTTTAAACAGATCGTTAAACCGGCGAATGCTTCCGAAACCCGCGGCCATCGCCACATCGGTCACCGCAAGCCGGGTGTCGACAAGCAGGCTTTTGGCCAGAAGCAGTCGCTGCGTCTGAAGGTACCGCACTGGTGAGACGCCGTATTCAGCAAGAAAGACGCGACGCAGATGTCGGTCGGTGATCCCCAGCATGGCCGCCATTTCCGTGACTTTGCGGGAAGTCAGGCAGTCTTCCTCCATGATCAGGGCAGCGCCCCGCGCAAGCCGTTGAACCGAATCAACCGGGGCCAAACCCGGAGCCAGTTCCGGACGGCATCTGAGACACGGCCTGTAACCAGCCGCTTCAGCCGCCGCCGCACTGACAAAAAAAGTGCAATTCTCCTCTTTGGGAAGCTTCGCCCGACAAATGGGGCGGCAATATATGCCCGTGGAAGAGACCCCGCAAAAGAAACGGCCGTCAAACCTGACATCGCGGGCCTGCATGGCGGCATAGCAGGCTTTATCATCCAAGCGAATTCCAGGGGTCTTCGTTTTCTTCATGATTACTTCCATCCTCGTTCTTTTATAATACTAATGGTCATAAAGATTACCGGCCATTTTCGGACACATATAAAAATAATTCCGAGCGTTTCTCGTTCTCCGGCGTACAGGATAGTCCCGAGTGACATGATGATGACACTCCAGGCTCCTATCAGGGCGGGAAAGGCTAAACTCAGGTCGGACTGAAGCGCCAAGATTAAATAGGAGAGCGTAAGGATGGAAGGCAATCCCCATGAAAGGAGTTGGCTCAAATGCCGCGAGCTGGAACCGGTTGCCTTTTTTATCCGGGTAGCTCCCATCCCGATTCCATACGCTGCAAGCCTTTGCCATCGGACCTGTCCAGCCAAAGCGGACCGCTTTGACAAAAAGAGCCATCCATGCAGTGGCTTAAGTATCTAATGGAATTTCCCTCCATTCATCAACAAAGATAAATAGCCCCCTGACATTCCATCAAATTCGCAAAGCCTTTGCCGATCCTATAATCACTGCCGAAAATATTGGAATTTACTATTGGACATGTCCTCAACTGAAGCATACGGATAGACACTCAATCCCCTAATACTAATTTGCGTTCAAGAGGATATACCCCCGTTCGCCCTGAGGTATCGAAGGGTAGAACGGGTCAATTCTGAACGGCATCTTCAATTTAGGGATAGACTCATCTTGAACGCAACTCCGTATAAGC
>JBDKTY010000023.1:0-8932 GCA_039679945.1 Syntrophobacter sp.
ATACGGAGTTGCGTTCAAGATGAGTCTATCCCTAAATTGAAGATGCCGTTCAGAATTGACCCGTTCTACCCTTCGATACCTCAGGGCGAACGGGGGTATATCCTCTTGAACGCAAATTAGTATTACAGGTGTATCCGGGCTGCCCGCCAGCCGGGTATCCAGCGGGTATCCCAGGTCCCCGGCCCCGGGTGCACCTCGGGACAGGCGACTGCATCCAACTGGTATCGCGCACCTCAGGGTCCCAGCCACTCCATGGTCAGGCGGGTGCAGAGGGCCATGAAGAACGCGAGCGCGGATGTCACATACATGAGCCGTGTCATCAGGTCGTAAGTCTCGAAGGTAATCGGGCCGAGCGGTTCACCCAACCTCGGCTTCTCGACCGGTTCCCCGAAATACATGTTGGTCCCGCCGAGTTGAACGCCGAGAGCGCCGGCCGCGGCCGCCTCCGGGTAACCCGCGTTCGGACTCTTCATCTTCCCCGCATCGCGACTCATCAGGCGCAACGCGCTTTGCCAGTTCCGACCCAGGCACGCGGTGGCGCCCACGATCAAAAGCCCGCTGATCCTCGCCGGAATCCAGTTGGCGACGTCGTCGGCTCGCGCGGGAAACCACCCGAAGTAGCGGTATTTATCATTTATGTACCCGAGCATCGAGTCCATGGTATTGACTGCTTTGTAGGCAAGGGCGCCGATCGGGCCGAAAAGCCCCAGGTAAAAGAGCGGGGCGACAATCCCGTCGGAGATGTTTTCAGATACCGTTTCCACGAGCGCTCGCAGTATGTCCCCTTCTTCCAGCTCGGAGGTATCCCGGCTGACGATTCTGGAGAGGAGTTCGCGCGCGCGCCCTATATCCCCGTCCCGCAACGCCCGCGCCACGATGGAAGACTCTCGATGGAGACTCCTGGTGGCGATGGTCGTATAAGCCATCCAGATGACGACCGCATCCGCGATGACCCACCACGTAGACCGCGCTATCCAGATCAGTACCGCCGCCGCGCCCGCGGTGGCCGTGACGACGAACATCCACAGGGCTGCTCCCGAGAGCCGTTTCATGAGCGGGCTGGCCGCTTCCCTGTAGAGGAGGTTCTCGGCCCATGTAATGAGCCCGCCTATCCAGCGCACGGGATGCGGCATCCACTGGGGATCTCCCGCCACCATATCGAGGAGATAGGCTAAAGTCAGGTGCCAGGGGTAAAATATCATTTCCTGATTTCTCGGATCATGAGTACTGCTCCATACCGGGTTGCGTGCAACCGCGAGCCCCGAGCGAAATAAACCCCGCGTTCGCGTGGCAAGGCGCAGCCAAGAAACAGCGCCGTGCGCGCTCGATTCCGGCCGGAGTATTATCCAATATCCATTGCCTTTAAAACGCGTCCAACATCCACGTGCCGCCGTACGAATTCGGCGAGCAGGTCATACTGCTCTTCCTTCAACCGCCGGTAGGAGGCTGAACCGGGGGCGCCGGGCAATTTCTTGCCGGCCCTCTCGGCTACTTCCCGCAGGAACCTGTCCCGGAAGCCGTCATTGTCGAAAATCCCGTGGATGTAAGTCCCCCAGCCCCTCCCGCCCGGCTGCACGAGCCCGTCGAGGATATCCGCCGGCCTGCCGTCCCGGCGCATGATGCGGAAAAGCGCCACGGCGCTCCCCAGGGAGGTGCTCCTGCCCATGTGGATTTCGTACCCGCGAAGCGGTTCGCCCCCTCCGGTGGAATCTTGCGCACCATCGGCCAAAACAGCCTCCACCTGGGAGGTTATCTTCTCCGGGTACATCTCGGTTTCCATCTCCAGGATACCCAGTCCGGGTATTTCCGAAAGCGCGCTCTCCACGCCGTACGGGTCACGCACGACCTTTCCCAGCATCTGGTAGCCGCCGCACACACCGACCACCGTGCCGCCAGTCTTGTAGTAAGCGCGCACCGCGTCAGCCATTCCCGATTTATCGAGCGCGGCGAGGTCCTCTATCGTATTCTTGCTGCCCGGCAGCATCACGGCGTCGAAGTCAAAGACTTGCGCCGGTTTGTCGAAATAGACCAGGCGCACGCGCGGATCCTGCTCGAAGCAGTCGAAATCGGTGTAGTTGGAGATGAAGGGCAGGCGGACCACGCCGACCGCCACCATTTCCCGGTCCGGAGAGCCGTCTTTTCCCATCCTTCGCCCGAGAGCGACGCTGTCTTCCTCGGGAAGGGCGATGTGGTTGAACCAGGGCACGACGCCTAATACGGGCCGCCCCGAGCGGGATTCGAGGATGCCCGTCCCGTCGGCGAAAAGCCTTGGGTCGCCGCGAAGTTTGTTCACGATGAAACCGCAAATACGGGCCTGTTCCGAGGGCTCCAGCAGGGAGAAACTCCCCAGCAGGGCGGCGAAGATCCCGCCCCGGTCGATATCCCCGACAAGTATGCACCGGGCGTCGGCCATCTCCGCCATGGCCATGTTCACGAGGTCATGGCGCTTGAGGTTGAGCTCGACGGCGCTCCCCGCCCCTTCCATCACGACAATGTCGTTTTGGGAGTCAAGCCGCCCGTAGCTCTCGCGAACGACGGAAACGAGTTCCTTTTTGTAATCGTAGTATTCTTTCGCCGAGAAATTCCCGATCGCCTTGCCCAGCACGATAACCTGGGAACCCATTTGCGAGGTCGGTTTCAGCAGGATGGGGTTCATGTCCACGTGGGGATCGATCCCAGCCGCCTCGGCCTGAACGACCTGGGCGCGGCCCATCTCCCCCCCCTCGGGCGTTATATATGAATTGAGGGCCATGTTCTGGGCCTTGAAGGGGGCGACTTTGTACCCCTCCTGCCTGAATATTCGGCAGAACGCCGCGGCAAGAACGCTCTTGCCCACGTCGGAACCCGTACCCAGAAACATCAATGCCTTGGCCTTGGACATCAGATCGACTCTTTTCGTTTCTTCCAGTCGGCGCAGTGGTCTACGAACCCGCGCGCCGCCTCGGGGGCGCTTCCCCAATGCAGGTGAATGTAGCTGGCCAATACCGATCCGGCCATAAAGCCTTCATTGCGCGTCTGTTCGAACTTGCGCGCGCGCAACTCGTAGGCAAGCTCCAGGCCCGGTTCGTGCTCCGGGTCCCCGACAATTTCCGAATAATGGAATTCGTGGCCGCGAATGGACATTCCCGGTTCTCCAAACAGGCAGGTCTTGCGCAGAATCACTTCCGTATACCCCAATGCCCTTCTTCGCCCCAGCATCCTCGTGCCGAAGGGCAGAATCCCGGCCATGGGGACGCGCCTGCCATCCACGGAATCGATGAAGCGGCCCAGGGTCATGAGACCTCCGCACTCCGCATAGACCGGCATCCCCTCGGCCGCCCGGTTTCGGAGCATTTCGAGAAATATCCGGTTCTTCGATATGGCCTCGCAAAAGAGTTCGGGATACCCGCCGCCCAGGTAAACGCCGGAACACTCGTCCGGGAAACACTCGCCGGAGATGGGTGAGAAAAAGTGGAGCCGCGCTCCCGCATTTTCCAGCAGTTCCAGGTTTTCGGGGTAATAAAAGCAGAAAGCCGCGTCACGGGCAACCCCAATTGTGGCCCGGCACGGACCGGAAACTTGAGGCGAGAGGGCCTCTTCCCGTTCGATAGAGGAAACCGTGGTTGCATCTCCCCCCACCATCCTCCCGTAAGCGGGAGGGATAATGGCGACCGGCTTCCCGTCCGGCACGGGTTGCGGAGTGCTTTCCGGGCGCCTGTCGAAAACAGGTTGCCGGGCGCCGTCCGGTTTTGAATCGGAAAAGGATTCCGAATCTCTTGATTCGCCCGCGGCCGATGAGATGCCACCCCGCGCGCGGGGAACACTCTCCGCCCCCCACCCGGTGGAGTGGGGAGCCTCGGAGACGGGCCTTTCCATGTACGCGGTCTTTTCGAGCAGCAAGTCCAGGTCGAGAGACCGTTCGATGAGTTCGGCCAGTTTGCGCTGCCATTCCCCGTCGAGCCCCATTTCATCCGCGGTTACCAGTCCGAGGTGGCGTTCAGGGATGCGCACCGGGTCCTCGGTTGGTATTCCACCCAGGATCATAAGTCCGGGCAGGTTGGCTCCGATTGCTTCTTTCAGGTATTGGAGATGAACCGGGCTGCCTATCCGGTTGAATATAACCCCGGCCAGGTTGAGATCCGGATCGAAGTTCCTGAATCCGTAAATGAGGGCCGCCGCGCTCCTCGCCATGCTGCGCGCATCCACGACCAGGATGACCGGGATGCCCAGCCATTTGGCCATCTGAGCGCTGCTCCCGGCATCCGATGCACCCTCGTAGCCGTCAAAAAGACCCATCACCCCTTCGACCAGGCCCAGGTCGGCCTCGGAAAGAAGCCGGTTGAAAAGCGAGACGTTGAGTTCCCGGCTCAGCATCCAGCCGTCAAGGTGGCTGGACCTGAATCCGGCTATCTGGGTATGGAGCCCGGGGTCGATGAAGTCCGGTCCAACCTTGAAGGGTTGAACCTTCAGGCCGCGTGCCCGAAAGGCGGCGAGCAGGCCCAGGGTAATAGTCGTCTTGCCGCACCCGCTGTGGGTCCCGGCTATCAGAAAAGCGTTTTTCCGTCCAGTTCGGAGTGGCATCCGTTCGATCCATTCCAGAGAAGTTTTGGGCCGTCGCAGCCCGGCGCTATCCTAAGTTACTGCCGGGGTGTTTGGAAAACGAAAAATATTCTTGGCGCTCATTTAGTTTCCGAATGCCATGGAACCGTTCACCCCGAGCGGGAGGGCATCCCAGCGGTTCATAACTACGGAATAATGATGAATCTCCGCGCCTGTTGTCCACTCCCGCCCCCCTCTGACACGGAACCGGTTCAGGATGAATCTGCCCCGAGAGTGAAGATGCGGATCGAAATTTGCCCGTTCCACCCTTCCGCACCTCATGGCGAACGGGGGATGTATCCTCTTGAACGCGAAATAGGATTAAATGGAACCTTGGCTGATGGCAACCTGTCGAGCTTGCGGGCATGACCGGATAATACGCCTTGATGCAGTGCCAATATACAGTCATTATCACAACCGATGAGCTTCTCCGGATTCAAGATGCGGCTGTTATTCGAAGCAAACTGAGTGATTCCATGCTCTAGAGTTGGTTTGTGTTTCCAATAAGGAGAATACTATGCCTTCCATGACTCTCGCCCGCCTGGTTGCCGCCCTTTGCTGGTTCATGATTTTTACCGTGAATTCCCCTCCCGTAACATTTGCCGGGGAACCCGCAGTCCGGCCAGGCCCTGAAAAGCTGGCCCAGATTCTTTCATCCTTTGAAAGATACGCGGAGAGTTCCATGAAACAGTGGGAAGTACCCGGCATGGCGATCTCGATCGTCGAGGAAGGTAAGATCATCTATAAAAAGGGATTCGGAGTTAAGACGGCCGGCGGCAGTGAACCGGTTACTGAGAACACCGTTTTCCAGATCGGGTCCACTTCCAAAGCTTTTACGGGCGCCTTGATGGCTATTCTGGTCGATGACAAGAAAGCAGGCTGGAACGATCGGGTAATAGACCATCTCCCCTGGTTCAGACTCTACGATCCCTGGGTGACAAGAGAATTCACCGTAGCCGACCTGCTGGCACACCGAAGCGGGCTTCCGGGTTATGCCGGTGACGCGCAGGCAGCACTTGGCTTTACCCGGTCGCAAATCGAGAAATCCGTTCAATTCATAAAACCGGTCAGCAGTTTCCGATCCGAGTACGCTTATCAGAACAGCCTTTATCTCATTGCGGCGGAAATCCCTGGAAAGTACTGGGGCATGAGCTTTGAGGAGGCGGTGCAACAAAAGATTTTCAAACCGCTCGCTATGACCTCATCGAGCGCAACGGCAAAGGATTTCAGTGAAGCGGCCGACGTTACCTCCCTTCACAACAGGGTTAAAGACAAAATCACCCCTTGCGCCATCGATAAGATAGCTTTCAACTGCTACACGCTGGGGCCGGCTGGAGGCATCAACTCCAACGTAATAGATATGTCCAAATGGCTCATGCTCCATCTGAACGAGGGGACCCACGCGGGAAAGCAGGTCATTAGCAAGCAATCAATGGCGCATCTGCTCACCCCGAAGACTTTTATGGGAGGCGGTCCCGAATCGGACTTTCTGTTCTACTGCCAGGGATGGATTTTCAAGAACAGTAGTCCGTATCCGCTGTACTGGCACAATGGCGACACAACGTACTGTCACTCCATGGTTGCCTTCGTGCCTAAGGCACGGCTCGGGATTGTGGTCCTCACCAACCTTGGCGGCATGAACCAGCTTCCCGAAATATTGGCCGAGACCTTTTACGAAATGTACTTTGGAAAACCTTTCAGAGACTTGAGCACGCAGGCCAGGGAAGCCTGCGACAAGGCCAGGCCGCAACCGCCCAAAGCTCCCGAAAACCCCGGTTCGCCGCTTGACTTGATCAGCTATGCGGGGAAGTACCGCAATGACATCTACGGAGTCCTTTCGATCGAGGAAAAAGACGGTCAGCTCTCGTCGTTTCTGGCACAGAAGCCTGAAAATCATATAGCCCTCAAACACTGGGACAGGGACACTTTCCGGGCGACGGACAATGAAACGGACGCGGGGTTCTTTTTGACCTTTCAGTTTGATTCCGGAGGTAAAGCGAAGAACGTCACCATATCAGAGCTTAACCGGGACGGCTGTGGGGTATTTGAAAAGATCGAGAATTGAATGGAAGAATCATAAGCGCTGCCGTCCAGGGGGAAAGCCCGCTGCATGCGGCCCCACAGCCTCCGAGGGAGACCCGGCGCGGATGAAATCGGTATCTTATACGGAGTTGCGTTCAAGATGAGTCTATCCCTAAATTGAAGATGCCGTTCAGAATTGACCCGTTCCACCCGTCGATACCTCAGGGCGAACGGGGGTATATCCTCTTGAACGCAAATTAGATTATGAGCCTCACAGCCGGAGCCAGGACCATTGCCTGAACCGGCAAAACGAAGACACTCAATTGGCGCCTCGCCGGCGGGCATAAGGGTATATCAAGTTCCATTGGCATCGCATAATCTTCATCAACGCACGCCGGCACGCCCTTCAACATGCGTTGCCAACGCGGATAGTTGCGAACAGAATCTATCGTGTTCTTCTGAAGTTTTTGAGCCTATTTCAGCGAATGACTCATAATGATTCAATCCAGATTTTACTAAATTAGCAACCGAAATTATGGTACTAAGAAGATATTGGTTTGCGGATGATACGATTTGCTGTAAATACTTAATGGCATGGTCTGCTTCCTTCATATTATCATATAAACGACGATACACTTCCAATTGTAAATGCACCCATCGGCTAAAATTCATAAAACCACATTCATCATGCATCCATGCGCCAAAAATACTGGATAAGGCAGTAAAGCACTCATCCATCCTGGGATCAAGGAATCTATAATCTTCGAACGGTGGCCTGCCATGCAAACGTTTTTGAGAATGAAGCATTTCTTGTATATCAGTTCCAGCCAGTGCCAGCATTTTGGCCAGGCCGACAGATGCCGAACCGTCTCCGCATAACTGGAATAGAAAATCTATATTTTCCTGAAGAGAATCGAAAGTGGTGAATGGCTCAAACATCATAAAACCGAACTCAAAAGGAAGTTGTAACTTTTTCAAAATTCTTGCAGCCGCCAGACTATCTTCAGGAGTAATCCGCTTATTCATGGACTGCAAACCCTCAATGGTACCCGATTCAATTCCCAGGTAAACCATACCTAAACCGTGTGCTATCATTTTCGAGAAGATTCCTTCACTTACTTCGTTCGCCCTGCAACTGATTTTCCATATAATACGATCAGCTATATTTCTATCATATAATTGCCCGCAGAACTCCTCGATCCAATAATGCCCATTAGCGGCGAGAACGGGAAAATCGTCATCTTGGAACAAAAAAACCGTGCAACCTTCTTGTTCATAATGAAGTTGCATTTCACGGGCAACAAATTCCGGACGACGGATCCGTTTCACCTTGCCTGGAGGGTGAGAATAAAATCTGTGGATGCTGCAAAAGCTGCATTTGTAATAACAGCCGCGCCCAGCAAGCAAATTGATAACCTTTTGACCAAGGATCACAGGTCTGATTGGACGACGGATTGGAAGTGGGAAACGGTCCAAGTCATTTTCGAGCGAGCGCAAGGCATTACGTTTTATCGTCCCATTCGATCGGTATGCTATGCCATCGATGCCTCTCCATTCACTGTTTTTCCGAATGGCTTCAGCAAGTTCAACTATTGTGTGCTCTCCCTCGAAAAGTACTACGGAATCCAATTCGGGGATCAATTGCATCAGCTCCTCATACCGAAGACTTGGATAGTGCCCCCCCGAAGTAAAATGGCAATCAACTCCGTTTTCTCTCAAAATTGACATAAGTTCCTGAAAAGCATTCAATTGCGCCTGAAAGACTATTGAGAAACCTACGATCAGTGGCTTTGCCTCTACAATACTCCTAATTATTTCAGGCAACACTGCCCTGATGTCTATCAAAGTAACATCCAGACTCTCGGTTTGCAAAAGTGAAGAAGCCAAATACCCTACGCCAAGATTATCCTGGTCCATATAAGAAACAAAGCATACATTATTGCTATGCATCTTTGTTCTCCCATTAATGTATATAGCGTATAGCAATAAATTACAGTGCGGTTAGATTCAATTTCACTGACTTTGACCATTCGTATTATCACGCGTTATTTTAAGCGTACTACTTAAAGCCATGTATGACTTTCTGCACTTCCTCCAATGTCTCGGCCAGTGCTTTAAGTCTGCCCATTTCGACATTGATCAACTTATTTTGATATTTAATGCCAACCTCTATCACTTTTACCAGTTCCTCCTTTGAGAGCCTTTCGAAAAACCAGTCCGGAATGGGATCAGCGATCTCCATCAATTTCGGGTAAAGGCCGCCGATCACTTTTACTCTCTCGAGGCCCGGCAATCTCATCTTCTCTTCGTTCATGAGATACTCCTTTCATTT
>JBDKTY010000024.1:0-50888 GCA_039679945.1 Syntrophobacter sp.
ATACTAATTTGCGTTCAAGAGGATATACCCCCGTTCGCCCTGAGGTATCGAAGGGTAGAACGGGTCAATTCTGAACGGCATCTTCAATTTAGGGATAGACTCATCTTGAACGCAACTCCGTATAAGCACCCCCCCTTGGCTTGTGCCCTATGCAAAATGCCTAGCTGCTTAGACATGCGGAGAATGCAGTTTGCGCGGCCGACGGTTATCGCATTCGGAGACGTGTAATGCGAGTACTGCTGACCCGTCCACAAAGGACTTTGCTGAACTACCGCGTCCCCGATCTCGGTCTCGGATACCTCGCCACCGGCTTGCGCAACTCTGGACATGTTCCAGTCCTCCATGTTCCAGACAAAAAGGGATGGAAAGCAGAGCGTGCGCTGGAGGCGATTCGATCCGGCTCGATTGAGGTCGTGGGGATGAAGGTCATGACCGCCGACCTTGGCGCCTGTCGCCAACTCCACGGTGCCGTTCTTCAGGAATTTCCACACATACCGGTTGTACTGGGCGGCCCGCATGTGTGCGGAGCGAAAGAATCTGTATTTAATCAGTTCAGCGGCCTGGAATATGCCTTCCTGGGCGAAGCAGACCGAAGTTTTCCCAAGTTCGTTACGCTGCTTCGAAGCCATGCGGGCAGACCTCCCGCGGAGATGCTGCGTACGATTCCAGGGCTTATGTGGCGTGACAGCAGCACGATACGGAGTAATACGCCAGAGGTTATTGAAAATCTTGATCTGCTCGGTTGGCCTGCCTGGGACCTGCTCGATCCCGAATCGATGCATATACCGTTCAACCTTTTCTACTCCAAACGTCATCCAATCGTCGGGATTTCAACCGCCCGCGGCTGCACCTCGCACTGTACCTTCTGTGCCATTCACCTTATCGAGGGGCGGCGCTATCGCGCCCGTTCGGCAGAGCATGTCCTCGATGAGATGGAACTGCTCGTACGAAAGCACGGTGTACGCGAGATTCAACTTCTGGACAGCAACTGCATTCAGGATAAGACCCGCATGATCAGTATCTGTAAGGGGATCATTGACCGCAAACTGGAGATAGCGTGGAGTTGCCCAAACGGAATCAAGGCAGGCAGTGTCGATGAGGAACTCGCGAAATGGATGGGTAGGAGTGGCTGCCATTTCGTTTTTCTGGGTATTGAATCCGGGAGCCCGCGAATTCAGAAATTGATTCGCAAAGGACTCAATCTGGCTCATCTACCCGAAAAGATCGCGATTCTGAAACGTAACGGTATCAATGTCGGCGGATTTTTCATGTTCGGGTTCCCGGGTGAGACTCGGGATGACATATCGCGGACGGAAGAACTGGCACTTTCGTTGGATATCGATGTGGCGGCGTTTTCGGTTCTGGTCCCTTTGCCGGGTTCCGATATCTTCACAAAGATGCACCCTGATGTTGCCAGCCGGTTCACGGATTGCGTGTTCCAGAATGCCGTGAACCATCTGGCCAAAGTGCCACCACAGGAATTGCACGCCATTGCAGCCAGGACGTTCATCCGTCTGAGCCTCAAGCCTTCGAGAGCCTTGTTCTTTTTCAAGAACCTAAACTCTCTTCACAAATGGGTGCACCTGGGTGGCTCTTTCGGCCGGCATTTACGCAATATTCTCAGAGCGCAAGCCCCGCACTGGACAAAAAAGAGCAACCCATAGTCATCACATGGGGATAGGGATGCCCTTTATATCTACTCAGAGATGTCTTGGGTTGACGATGGCGGTTTAAAGCTCCTCCCGAATCCGGGGTGTTTTCTTTTGTGTGGCATTACCTGCCCACGGGTTCATGAAGGGCTCGAATTCCGCCCCCGCTTTCAACTCCCACCAAGCGTTATCGGGTATAGGACACACTTGTGTGCTTATGGCAAATTCATATTCAGGCGAAGTCCCGGACATGGCAAAAACAATATCGGTTATTGCGCGAGCAAGCTCTTTACCGCGCCAGGTGATGTATGAGCGGCACGGAGAAAGCACAGGGACTTCCCGGTTTGAGGATCGGCGACAACTTGCGCGTATCCATTCCCACCGGCCAGAGGCACATCTATAACCTTGATAAACTCCTCATATCTCTTGGCTCCCTCCACGAATCTTCCAAGGCTGTTTGGTGAGGATTCAAAAAAATCAGAGTTGAAATCAGAATTCGGGTCATCGGGATAGAGCGGCAGATAGATAATCCGGGACTCCACGAGATCGAGAAAGAAGTGGGTTCCGAAAGAGACGTCCGGAACGTGACCCGCTTCCTCTCGGGCTATCTCGACGAGGACGGATGCGTTGTTGATATCCGAGTAGGTCGTGTTGACCCCGAGCATGATATTGGAACTGCCCCATCTGCCGGGTCCCATCAGGATGATCCGATCCCGTGTGAACTCCGGGTTCCTGTTGAGTTCACCGATGATGCGCCCGATCTGCTGCTTTATTTCCAGTGGCGCCCTGACGGAATAGGACTTCGGATCTATGTAGACGATATACCGTATATCTTTTACGGATCCCCCCGAAATGGTACGGCTCGCTCTGAAAAGAATAAGGTCCCCGGGAACCGTTGCGGGCAGAACAACACCCTGAGCCGATCCCGGCACTCTCATGGGACGGCACTGGACGATGTTGAGCATCAGCTTTCCGGTCGAAGAATCCACGAAGGCCGTGAACTCCGTGTCCACGGGATACCCGTAGGCCGCCTCAAGCCTGGCCAGGAGTTCCCTCATGAGCTTAATGAAGTCGGTGCGCGCCAGCAGGTTGTTGAAGGTCACGACGCTTGCCTCCGGTTTTTTCATCCAGGCACCCTCCGGATCACTGATGAAGCCTTCTTCCAGTGTGGAAAAAACGAGCCCATGGTTTGGATAATCCCCATCCCGGATGATCTCCTTCAGTGGAACGCTCCGGAAATCATTTTTCGAAAGATCCAGCACGTCGACTTCCCGCTGTGAATAGAAGGCGATTTTCGATCCCAATTCAGGACGAAGCAGAGGATGGCTCACGGCGATCAACCTCGGGTAGTCGCCTCCCACCCTGTTAACCGCCCTCGTACCCAGGCCGAAAACGAGTCTTATCATCCCCTGGGCCGGGTCTATGCGGTCTGTCCAGCGGTAGAGATTACGCGAGAACGCAACCCCCGCGAGCGATGGAAAGAAAAGGCTCTTGAAGCGGGACCCGGATACACGCTGCACCAGAATCGCCATCTGCTCGTCGGCGTCCCCCAGACCCCGCTGCCTTCGATAAGCGAGCGCATCAGGGTTGACGGCGCTTGCATAGACCAGTTTTACAGCCTGGAGAAAGGCTTCGAGCCTCACTTCGGGACTCCCCTGGTTTGCGCAAAACTCACTGCGATACTTCCCGGCGAAAGCATTTCCAAAACCATCCTCGAGCAGGCTGCTCGACCGGACAATGATTGGAGCCTGGCCGAAGTAGTCCAGAAGATCCTTGAACTGCTCCATGATCTCATCCGGAAACCTGCCCTCGAGGAAGCGTGCCTCGACCTGTTCAAACTCCGCCATGGAAATATGGGAGTTTCTCGTCAAGCGCAGCCTGAGCCTGAAGAGATCGTTATTGATGAGGAAAGTGAAGAAGACATCGGAGCCGATGTAGAACGAGTCGTGTTTTTCCAGGACGGTGGAGAAGTCCACATTTTCGGAACTCGCCCGGAGGATTCGCCGGGCGAGGAGCATTCCCGTCGCTTTTCCACCTATGCGGCCTGAACCGATGAGCCTGCTCCTGATTTCGAGAAGATCCCGCAGAGTGAGGTATCCATCCGAAAGACGCTTGAACTCGGGAGCGCTGCCTATGATCATCCCCGAGAGTTCCTGCTTGAGAGCCTGAATTTCAGGAGTGTTCTCGAGCCTCATCAACTCCTCTTCGCCGTACTGAAGGAGTTTTCTCTGAACGCTTTCCCAGGGTGCGATCGAGTCGGTCCTGAATCTGAGCGGAGGCCTTCTCGCGGTGAGGGATATTTTCGATGCATCGCCGCTCTGAAACAGAGGAATCAGGGATTCATCAGAGAAAAGATGCGGGAGGAACATCTCCGAAGAGTAGCGATCAAAAACCTTGAGCGGGTGGATGTAGAGATCGCCCCCAACGTGATAGAGATCGATCAGTACCTGGGTGGTATCTCTGATTCGAGCCACCGCGCCGTGGGAGTGTTGTCCCCGCGTGAGGGCGAAATACGCTACCGTGTCCAATTCGTGCAGGTAAGGACAAGTTACCTGGAAGAAATTTGCCAGGAGTTCGTCGGTGGCCCATTCCGTAACCAGCGAGGAGAGATTGTCAAAAACATAAAAGGCCTCAGTGCCTTTCTCCTCTATGATCTGATTTACCTGAGCGCTGAACGAATCAAAGCCGTGGCCCGGATCGACCTCTTCACATATAAGACCCGCCACTCCATGAAGGATGCCCTGCTCGGGCCCAAAGCGCACATAGACCACGGTGCGCCCATTTTTGAGGGCTTTATTCACAAACGGATGCACCACCCTCAGGTAGTTTTCCACGTCATCCACCTGCCAGACGACGTTATCGCCATAGCGCAACCCTTCGATAACACTGTCCAGTGCCGGTATTCCGCTACTTATCGTCCCTGACTGCACCTTCTGCTCCTCTCCCATGACGTATCAGGCTATCCATTCGGGAATTCTCCCGGAATCAGGCGCCGTCCACCCTCTCTCGCTTTCCTCGCCCCGGCGGGTTTCGTATCCGAAAAGTGGGGCGGGTGACGGCGTAATATCAATTCTTTTTGCTCGGGCAAGAGACCCGATGAGTTCGTCACGCCAGGCCGCAATGCGGCCCACAAGCTCAACTTCCTGATATTAAGCACCACTTGATGGGCGGTCGGAAAGCATGGGCATCAGGTTGAAGCGCATCAGGACCAGGAGCTGGAATTTGCATGGTAGAGCCTCTCCAGGCATTTCGGGCCGTGACACCCATGAGGCGAAGCGCTGGCATTCGCCTCGGATCAGATCCTGCCCGATGCGCTCCGCTGGGATTAACATGCTTTGCCCTCTCGATTTACTACGATAATGTCTTCGGGATCAAGATTATCCGGAAAGGAGCGTGGCTGAGTGACAACAGGGAGTCTGGTGACCGGCAAAATAACGCCGGGCTGCATTGCCTCGGCCCGGCGTTATTCGATGGCGGCGGCTGAATGTTCATCCGAGAGCCTCAACTCGCTCAAATCCGACAACTGCCAATAGCTTCGCAATCATACACATCTTACGATATCATTTCGCACGCTTTCCAATCACTCTGATTCAGCAAGCCGGAATGAGCGGAATCAAGATTCATATGAGGAGAGCGCCGAGAGTTGGCAGCCTTCTATAACTAACGATAATTTCAACAAAATTTCATATATCACCATTGACATACCGGTTAACCGGCAATATCGTATACTACAAAATCCTACTGACTTTGTTTCTCTATACCCTCAAGATCGCTAAGCTGAAATCAGATTTTACGATTTATAATCCCGAAACTGTACCAAGCATGATTGAGGAGCTTGGATGCCATGGCCATGCAAGAAAAGCTCATCGCCCCGCCAATCCAAAATAGCCACGTACTTGCATTCCTATCCAGTCAAGAACAATGTTGCCTATTATCATGCGGAAAGGGGGTGAAGCATCAGGTCAACTGATTTAGTATGACGTTCCGCAGATTTCCAGTGTTAGTTTTAGAGGAATATTGCGATCCGCATGTCAGCTTCAAAGGAGCCAATCATGAAAAGCGTACCCTCAAGACTGATGAAGATAATCACTCATTGCCTGACGATCGGTCTATTTCTTCTTGTGATCTCGGGAGTAGCCTTTGCCCAATCAGCTCAGGACATGTTCAAGGGCGCCGTCAAGGAAGGCGCCAGGGAAATGCTCGGCGTCAACAAGCCGATCGAGGGGCAGGCGGAAATGATGGACGGGGCCAAAATGATGATGCAGGGCAGACGCACGCTGAGAGATGAACTGATCAGGAGCGGTAAGCTGAGAGATGAAGAGGGCCTGTCAGGGGGAAGATTAATGACCGATGGGAATGATGCCGTGGCTGACGGCGACAAGCTCATCCGATCCGACCAGACTCAGACCGCCCAAGGGAAAAAGAAGATGCTGGACGGGGCGAAAATGATGGCGGACGCCAAGAAAATGATGATGGACGATCTGAGCAGGAAGGGCATTCTCGGTAAAGCCGGTCCTTCCGAAGGCGAGACGATGATGAACGATGGCGAACGGATGTTGAAAAAGGGAGAGATGATGATGCTCAAGTAGGGCTGTCCCACGCACGCTCGAGTGATCCTGGACAGCTCCGCCGCGTTTAAAAACCGGCAACCGGCCTGAAAGCTCCCCGCATCTCATTCGGAGTTGGCGCATGTTGATGGGAATTCCACGGGGAAGACAATACTGTTGACATAGGCATTGGCGGGGGAACGCCGTCGGATTGGCCGCCTGTCGCGGGTCTGCCGCAATATCACGCGTGGGACCCCGTCCTCGCCGATGCGGGTAGCGAGTCGGCGCATCACCATTTCTTTTTGTTCCGACGAGAGGCTCGGCGAGTTCACCACGTCAAACCAAAGCATCGTGCGGCTGCTCACGTGCAAAGAACTCACGGAAATCCCGATTCTGGACGGGATAGGCTCCACGAAGGCTTTGCCTATATTCATTTCCAACATGCCGGGAAGCGCGCCCGGGGGCGGCGGGCTTCCCGGCGCCTCCCTAATGAGGAAAGCATCTTCAATGACAGCGGAGACCCCGTTCCGGCGGGACAGCAGGGGCACCTGCCGGTACGAGGCCTCGGCACCGCGCGCTTCTATTGGAACCGGGCCGAAAGGGCTTCCGAGACCATGCTCGGGAAGAACTGGCAGCGCACGCGTGATACATCTATCGCGGGCGGGCGGACGACGTATTCAAGGATGCCGGAAACCGGGTATCCCCTTCAAGTTCGGTACTGGATAAAGGGACCTGCCCGCCACGACGAATCCCATGAAAAAAGGCAGAGTCATTGCTGTCCCCTGCCTTTTCCGAGTGCGTTGTGTGCTTTGGGATTATACCTTGCCGATCCTCTTTCTATACGCAACCAACCCCATCAGGCCCGAGCCGATAAGGATGAGCGTGGAAGGTTCCGGGACGGGATCGGGAGCAGAGACACGAATCGCAGGGTCAGTCCGGCCGGAATAAACCCTCGGGTCCCATAGTGTCGGAGGGTAGACAAATGCATTACCCTCCACGCCTGCCTTAACCAGTGCCTGCACGGGATCAAGGGTGAGGCCATTGCTGGTGATCGTCACCGCGCCCAGGTCGGGGCTTGAGCCCCATATGAAACTTTTGTCGGCCATCAAACCCATCGCGTACTTATGGCCATGCACCAGGGTGATGCTTTCGTCCAGGGTGATGTCATACCATTGGGCCTGCGTTGCGAATGTACCGGTTTTTGCTGCAACCGCCAGCGGTGAGGAAAGAAAGACCGGCGTGCCGAGAGTAGCCTCATCGAAAATGACCCACTTTATATTTTCAGCGAACAGAGGCTGCCCCCAGACTCCAAAGCCGTTGATGGTCACATCGGCGGTACCGACTTTAATTTCAGAAAGGAGCTGGTTAACAGTAGATGGTCCATAGTAGCTGGTTCCCTTATACTCGAGGAGTGAAGCCGCGTTGACCATTTGAGGAACAACCAGGAAAACCGCCAAAGCCGTGACGAGAAAGAATGCCAACTTTCCATTGCGATGCCGCACCATGTCGAATCCCCTTCTTTTGGAGGTTAATATATCCCAAACAGTGGGGACAGTTACAGGCAACGATAGTGCCAACTACCATAATAATTTGAAATAACTAAAAAATATCCTTCGAATATTTCAATGCCAAATATAATCATGCAAACTATTCCGACAGCAGGCAGGGAACGGTCAGACCGGACAGTCAACAATTCCTGCCAACAAATCAATACCTTATCAAGATAACCGAGCAATGGAAAGAATACCGACATTTCTACTGATAACTCATTTAAATTCTCGAATAGATCATTGCACTAAACACAGTATTTATATGCCAAAACCACTGTATTTAAATAGTAGTATAACAGATACCATATGACTTAATTACAGTATATACCTGTCATAACTGCCATGTTGCCATGGTGAAATTGCCGAATTTCCAGTCAACTTACTCTATTTCAATAACCTTATCTCTGTGTTTTTATGGTAGAACCACTGTATCATTATGGTAGGAGAACTGTGTATCCATAGTAGAAAGACTGTATTCCTAAGGGTGGTAAATACCAAACCGGAATACATGATCATGCGGGAAGAATTCCTCGAACCAGGGCTCAAAATCTTGCCGGCCGCACGGTGCGGGTCCGTGGGTGCACCAAACCCAAAGCCACGGGCAATTCGAATCGCCCGATGGCTCTCCGCGCGCCTACTGGGACCGGTGGCGGCCCCTTCCAGGGAAAGAAGCCGTCATGCCGTTGTTTGCGCAGCTCTCGCGCCGCTGCTTTGATCTCTATCAATCGCGAGAGGAATCCCCCTTTCAAACGGGGCCAGGCAACAAAATGCTCCCATATTCACCGAACGCGGCACGCGGGAGATTTCGGTTTGCCTGGTACTGCTTTTGGTGTATATCCCGGCCATTGATGTTTTCAGACGGTGTTGCGTTGAAGATGAATCTACCCTGAAGATGGAGATGTCGATCAGAATTGGCCCGTTCATGCTTCGATACTTCAGAACGAACGGGAAGGGATGTCCCATCCTGAGCGCGAATTGATATCAGATGTATTTCGAAGAGAAGCATGGTACGGATCGAGGATATAGTTGGCGGAGGTTTTGCGGGCGATGGAGACAGTTTCCGGAATGGAGCCAGAAAATCTCGGGGAGATCTACAACCTTCGGCTCGCGGGGAAGATGCTGGCAACGGCGGGACAGCCCTCCGAAGAGGAACTGGCAGCCGTGGCTCGGGCGGGATACGAAGTGGTGATCAACCTGGCCCTCCATGACGACCCGCGATACTCTCTTCCCGATGAACGAGTCCTCGTTGAGTCGCTCGGCATGAGCTACATTCATATTCCGGTCGTTTTTTCACACCCCACCCTGGAGGACCTCGCGATCTTTTTCGATGCCATGGAATCCAACACGGGAAAGCGCATCTTCCTCCATTGCGCGGCCAATATGAGAGTCAGCACGTTCCTGGGGCTGTTCAGGACCATAAGACTGAATTGGGACCAGGACCGCGCATTCGCTCTCATGCGTGAAATCTGGACGCCCGACCCGATTTGGACAGAATTCATCGAGGAAGCTCTTAATAAGTTTGGATTGCGTGTTGAATACCTCACTCCCTAGTGCACTTTTGGACGGGCGCGCTGATACTTCCCCGCGGCTACAATAGAGTCCAATCAATCCGCGAAAGATATTACGGCAGCCGCAACCGTTCCACGGGAGCAAATCCGGTACCGCGAACAGGAACAAGGACGACCATGCCAGGCAGAGATATGCGAGCTCAATGCGTAAAGAGGGCGGTAATCATCGGCGCCAGCTCGGGTATCGGCCGTGAACTCGCGAGGGTCCTGGCCGAAGAGGGCTATACACTTGGCCTCGTTGCAAGACGGGTTCATCTTTTGGAAGACCTGGCGCAATCCCTGCCGACACAGTGCTTCATTCATGCTATTGACGTGAGTGCGCTTCCAGAGGCGATGAGGCTCATGGAGGAGCTGCTTCTCGAAATGGGTGGAGCGGACCTGGTGATCATCGGCGCCGGAACCGGATTTATCAACCCGGACCTGGAATGGAGCAAGGAAAAGGAAACAATCGATGTGAACGTTTCCGGTTTTGCCGCCATCGCGAATGTGGCTTTCCGCCACTTCAGCGAACGGGGTTCAGGCCATCTTGTTTCCATTTCCTCGATCGCCGCGCTCAGGGGTAGCGGGCAGGCGCCCGCCTATAATGCATCGAAAGCCTTCATCTCCAACTATATGCAAGGGTTGCGGCAAAGATCGGCAAAGATGGGGGCATCTATCCGGATTACCGACATCCAGCCGGGACTCGTCGACACCGCAATGGCCAAAGGTGAGGGGCTTTTCTGGGTCCAGCCTTCGAGCAAGGTCGCAAAGCAGATCCGGGCGATAATAAAGTCCGGCCGCAAGCATGGCTACGTGACCCGGCGGTGGCGTCTGATCGCCTGGGCAGTTAAAGCGATGCCGGACTTTCTATACAACCGGCTCTGAGACTGTTTAACCTGGACGGAAGTGTCCACTTCCCATCACCAGCGGGACTGACCTTCATTCTTTCGCATTTCAAGATGCGATATGGCCTTTTCTCCTCCGACCTTCTCGGTGCCCACCCTGCCGGCTCGCGTTCCCGTTCCGGTTGCGATGCTCCGCGAACCAGTATATCAAGTCATTCAAACGAACTGGAGAGGCTGCTGCAAAACTTGGCTTTTGGGGAAAACTGATAGTATTTTCCCACCCCTACCCCATTCCAAGAGCTTAATCGACGGCTAATGCATCAATATTCACCCTGATACGAGTATCGGCTCCCACATTAAGAGTAGGACCTCATGTTCTGCAACAGCCTCTGGAGCTTCAGTAAATAACAAACAGGCCTTCGCCTGATGGATGAATCATCCGGAATTCCGGGCGGATCTGGCGAATTCGGAGCCTTTCGCGGGTCCCGAATTAATCGGTTCCGAACCGAATCGCAACCACCGCTATCAATTGAAACCGGTTGCGAAACTGGTATATTGCCCGCGATGGAATTCCGGTCACTGATGATGACCGAGAAAATGAAGGTAATCCCAATAGCCGTATCAGCGGTCATTTTCTTAGATGGAGAACACTTATGAGGACAGAACCACGGCGCAAGGACCGGACAATGGGCTCGGCAAGGGAAATGGAACTCCTGCTGGAGCGCATGCCGGTGGGCCGGATGGCCCTCGCGACTGAAGACGGGCCGTACGTGGTGACCGTGAATTACTTACTGTTTGAAGGCAGCATTTATTTCCACAGCGGACATGGAGGCAGAAAGATGGACGCGCTTCGGGCCGACCCCCGAGTGTGCTTTCTGGTGGATGAGGTCGGGCCTCGGATTCTTCATGAAAAAGGCTGTGGAATAAGTCAGGTTTACGAAAGCGTCCTCTGTTTTGGAAAGGCAGAGATCGTGGAAGATCCTGTCGTGAAAAGGCAGATTTTGGAAGAAATGGTACGAAAGTTCGTACCGGCAGATCAGCCCGTTCTTCCCATGGACGACCAGAGCGTCGCGAAAACCGCCGTGGTCAGGATAGTGATCGAATCCATGAGCGGAAAAGCTAACAGGCTCTCTCCGGCGCATACGGTTTTGCCTGATTTCAGCGCCGAGATTCCCTGAATAGGCGGGAATTGCTTCTGTTTTTACGATTGCTTATCCCCATATCCTGGTGGTAATCCACCGCCGGGTCACATTCGCTGGACGACTTGTTCCAGGTCCGCCTTTACCTGTTCCATGACAATTTTGATTGCTTTCCCGGCCAGAGTTGATCGGGTTTGGGGCGTATCGGAGTTGAGCTTCGTCATATTATCCACGACATGGGCTACGTAATCTTTATCGATAAGGGTTTCTCCTGTATTCACTCTGAGAACCGTGATCCTGATGCAGGCATCCCCGTAGACATCCGTTTTGGTCATACCGTAGACCATTCCTCCAACAAGGCCAAAAGCGAAACCTGCCGCGAAAGCCGTCGCCTGCTGATTTTGATAATTCGGAGGGAGCTTTAAATTGTAAATGGTGCGTCCCATGCTTGAACTCTACCAGCCACGCACCCGGAATCAGTTGTGCCTGTGTTTTTGAACTCTCGGTGCCACGGCCGTGCCGGAACCTTCTCCCGACGGACCCGCATAACAAGAGGTTATCCGAGTCCGTCAGCGGCTACTGCACGACGAGGTGCTACCAGCAATCATGTCGATGTTGAAAATTATGTCAAAGCCTCACGACGAAGATGTCTATTCGCCAGATTCAAAGTTCTCCAGAAATTGCGATATTTGAATTCCCAGATAGATGCACTGAACTCCCTCGAAACAGGCATCGGCATCCTTCCTTTCAAGGTGAGTTGTCAATTCGTGCCTTCCTTTAACCAGTCTGACGATCCAAGCATCTTTCTCCCGGTCAAAACTTAATGACAGTGAAAGACCATGCTTTCCGATTTCAGGGTACATCTCCCGAAGTTTTGAATCCAAGGCCTGGGGATCTACGCTCATGGTCATGCCCTCCTTCTCACAAGACATTGCGAATGGTTATCATCTAAGGTCGTTAAGAATGTAATCATAGATAGGAGTTTGAGGAATCCCGCGGGTGGCCAGGATAATTTTATTGTCACGGCGCGAAGCGCGAGGTGATTGGGATATCACTCGCAACACGCCGTCCTTGCCGATTCGGGTTGCAAGGCGGCGCATTACCAAATCCTTCTCTTCCGGAGAAAGGCTCGCCGAGTTCACGACACCAAACCACAGGGTTACGCGGCTGGAAACCTTATTAACGTTATAGACTATTTAATGGGGGATACTGGTGACACATAGAACGCGGTTGTCCGTGCGCGAAGCGCAAGAGGTAAGCGGAAATTCATTCTCCGTGTGAGGCCGAATTCGTCGATAGTCTCTTACCCAAACGTCCTGTCCTGACGGACCCGGATAAACAAGTTATCCGGACCATCCGCCAACACCATTAATCCGACCGTTGCATAATGCTCGGCAAACTCTGAAGCCACATGCTTATTTTTCAGAGGAAGCTCCTTTATCTCTTTTCCGGACGGATGTATTATCCCCAGTCCTTCGCTTTAGCTTTTCGGAAATGAAAGGAGTCTGCTCGAATCCCGATTCCGGCAGCAAGGATTTGCCTACTCGGCTGGTCCGAAAGCTCCAAATTCGCCCATCTCGATATAACTTCCGCCGTGGCTTGAAATAAGGCGCAGTTTAATGAATCTGGCTTGCACGGGATCGACTTTGAACACCTGGTCCGGCAATGGCTGGCCCGAATCAATACCTAGCTTATTGTGGAGGTTGAATTTCCCGACAGATTTAAATCCCTGCCTGGGTCCTTCCATGGAAACTTCAACTTCCACTTCCTTGGCCCAGTTGTTTGGAGATTCTGTCGTGAAAGGGTTGAAGGCGAACTGGGTAATCTTCGAGGCCTTCGGAAGTGAAAAAACAATTTCCTGTGGCTGTGTGGACGGCGTGGCATAGCCGTGTCCCTGGGCGAGTTTGCCATCTATCAGATTGCGCGCGGCCCACGTGGTATCGTCATACTGGGCGGTGGCATAAACCAGCTTACCCCCGGCTTCGGGAGTCAGGAGATTTACAAGCTTGCCGGGAGGCGATTCCTCTTCGGTGAAATACCCGTCAAGCTTGATTTCTCCCAGTTCCATGTAGGAGCCTCCATAGTTTGATTTCATGAGTACTCGGACCCACTTGGCGCGAGTCGGCTCAAAGGAGAAACTTTGTTCGGTAAGGGAGAATGCAGGGTCCTCGCTAATCAATCGCGTGTTGGAAAGAGTGAAACCAGTGACTTTACTGAACTGGCCGTGAGGATCGGTTGTGGATACCCACAACTCAACATCCTTGGCCCAGTTGTTTTCCGACTCTACCGTGAAAGGGTCGAGCACTGCACCCGAGATCATCGCTGTTTTCGGCAACTCGAATAGGATCTCCTGTGGAACGTTTGAACTTGCGGCATATCCGTGGCCCTTGCCGATCTTTCCGTCGATCAGGTTTTTTGCGGCCCATTCGCTGTTGTCATACTGGCTGGTCGCATAGAGAACCTTTGTCCCTTGGGATAACTCCAGGACGTTGATCTTAGGCTTATCTTCCGCCTTTCCAGCTTCTACTGGTTTGGCTTCCATTTTTGCCTCTTCCTGAACCTGAGGCCGCTTTGTCAGTTCAGCTGGCCTTAGCGGTGCCTGGTATTGCTTTTGGCCAAAACCCTCCCGAGCGGCGATCACGACCCGGTGCCAGCTCCCATCCGGTTCCGCCAGGTTGGTGGTATAACTCAATACGTATTGACCCTCCAGTTGCGCACTGATTTCCATATACATTTTTTCTAAATCCGCAGGAGCCGGGGAAAGGAAGTATCTGCCACCGGTTTCCTGGGCAATTTTGCGGAGCACCGTTTCATCCACGCTCTTGCCCAACCCAACTGTAAAGACCGGAACATTGATGACATTTGCCGCGGCAATCACCTGTTCGACCGTCTTGACGCTCAAGGGCTGGTTCATGCCGTTATCGTCCATTCCGTCCGTGAGGACGATGATGACCTTTCTGCCTTTCTTTTCGCCGATAGTTTGTGTGGCCTCATAAATAGCATCATACAGGGCGGTGTTGCCACGTGCCTTCATGGCTCGTATGGCGTTTCGAAGCGCCTGCTTGTCGGAGGTAAACCGCTGAACCACCTTGACCGTATCGGAAAAGTCGATCAGCAGGAGGTCATCGTCCTTTTTACTGTTGTCGATAAAGGTGGTGGCGGCCCGCTGGGCGTCGGCCATGGCGTTTTTCATGCTCCCGCTACTGTCCAGAACAAGTGCCGAGGCTATCGATGGGAGCTGTGTCCTTACACTGACAGGGGATTGGTCGACCTCGTCCTCTTTTAGGGAAAAATCCTGGGGAGAAAGACCGAGGTTGGGCTTCCCGCCCGGATCAAGCACCGACACAAACAGAATTACGTTGGGAAATCCGGAAATGTCCACCTGGTTCACGACGATTTGAGTCTTTTGCGCATCTGTGCCCGTTGTGGGCATGTTCTGAGCATTTTGGGAAAAAGGGGTCAGCAGAATGAAAACTGAAGCAATCAGGACTGACCGCAGAAATGTTCTTGAAAGAAAATAAGCCAGCATACCAATCCTCCTGTAGTTCTTTTATTCTCGGAAGCCCAGGTATATCTTGCCCGACAAATCCAGCGATGTGACGATGAAAGGATACAGGAGTAGTCCGCAAAATGCAAAAAGTCCCGCACTTACTAGTGGTGAGCGGAGAGGAATCTTTCACCCAAGTTATTCCGGGGTATAAAATTTACTGAACATTGTAAACCATTTCCTCCGGTAGCTTCGTTAGTCACTGCTGTCGGGACCTCTGTTTGCCTAACCCTCGACTGGAATTCTTTTCGACCTCTCACTTTTCACGATGCCGCGCTGCTTTTTTTCCTCAAGGCGACGGAGTTTCTCATTCCCTGATTCTTCATTATCACCATATCCATCAGGGCTATTGACCAGCAATCCCAATCCCAATATGATCGTACGTCTCACAAGTTTTGAGCTGCAAGGTTGTTCAAGTAAGTGATTCCAGACTTTCCTGACAAGTGGCAAGGACAAATGAATGAATTCTTTATTTTCGCCTTGGCTGATCTGGTTCGTGGTCGGCGTTGCCATCATGCTCGCAGAGCTAGCTTTCCCAGGCTTCGTGATCATCTTCTTCGGATTGGGGTGCTGGGGTGCAGCGCTCGTGGCCACCATTGCCCCAGACGCCCATTCCGCTCAGGTTACAGCATTTTTGATCGTATCGCTCGCTTCGCTTGTGACGCTGCGGAAAGTGGCCATGCGCATCTTTGTCGGACGTAGTGAAGGCCGTGGGAGCGAGGACGTGGGAAATGTACCCATGGGGGCACGGATCACCCTCGACCAAGAGCTGGAACCTGGACTCACTGGACGAGTGCGCTTTCGTGGAACCATGTGGGACGCAGTCTCGGAAGACAGGCTCCTCGCCGGATCTGAAGCTGAAATCATCGGGATGGACAAGTCCAAAGGATCCTGCCTCAAGCTCAGGGGTGTCCGGCGTGGTTGAGAAACGTATCCGGAGTTTGGATTTCATATTTTGTTCCGTTCCGGAGCACAAGGCAAAGCCGACTTCGCCCCAATCCCAACCATTTAAGTTTATTAGGAGGATTTTTTATTATGACAGGCACTCTCATTGCTCTCATCGCCATCGCGGTACTGGTGATTGTCGTGCTCATCAAGGGCGCGGTTATCGTCCCCCAGAAAAATGCTTTCATTATTGAGCGCCTCGGCAAATTCGATCGATCTCTTGAGGCGGGCTTCCACGTTCTGATCCCCTTTGTGGACCGGTCCGCATACGCCTTCAGCCTCAAGGAGCAGGTGGTGGACATCCCCGCGCAGATATGTATCACCAAGGACAACGTGAGCGTTGAAGTGGACGGCATCATCTATCTGGAGGTTCAGGACGCCCATAAGGCCGCCTACGGCATTGACAACTATCTCCGGGCGGCCTCTCAGCTCGCGCAAACAACCCTGCGCTCGGCCATCGGCAAGATCGATCTCGACAAAACCTTCGAGGAACGCGAAAAAATCAACAACGAAGTGATCGAAGCCATCGACCAGGCTGCGCTGTCCTGGGGAGTGAAGGTGCTCCGCTACGAGATCAAGGATATCTCACCGCCCGTATCGGTTAAGGAAGCCATGGAGGCACAGATGACGGCAGAGCGCCAGAAGCGAGCCAACATCGCCACGTCCGAGGGTCTACGGCAGAGCATGATCAATCAGTCCGAGGGTGAAAAACAGAAACAGATCAACGAGGCCCAGGGCAAGGCGGCGCAAGTCATACTAGTGGCTGAGGCCGATGCAAAACGGATCGATCTCATCGCCAAGGCTACTAGCGAGGGTATCAGCAAGGTGGCGGATGCCACCAGGAAGCAGGGGGGCCTCGAAGCGCTCAACATGCGACTGGCCGAACAGTATATTGCCCAGTTCGGCAACTTGGCCAAAACAACCAACACGGTCATCATGCCCAGCAACGTGGCTGACGTCGCCGGTCTTGTCGCCGCGGCAATGTCCACGGTCAAAGAATTCAAGTAGCACGGGATGCATCACCTATCAGTTGGCATCACACAAACGGCTGAACCCTGGGGGGGATGATTTGTCCTCCCTTTGTCTCGCCAAACCGGTGCAGTTTCCCCCTCCCTGGCGAACGCTTGAGATGACCGCCGCAGGCGGATCAGATTGATTCAGGGCGAAGCGTCTTCATTTACGGGTGGTACGGAAGGCGCGGTTCAGCCCGCTCAATAAAAAATCAGTCGGACCGCGCGCAGTCCGGCTAAAAGTTTATTGCTGGTGAATGTACATTCAATTTATACTCAGCGTCATAAAGAATTGCGAAATAAATGACCCTGTGGTACCCTATCGGCACTATGAAGAGAATCCATATTGCCGATGCTGAAGTGGTGGTTTTGGCCCTGCAAGATGAGATTCGCCGTTCCGATGAATCCCGTTATGACCACCGGCTCCATGGCGTGCTGATGGTCGCGCAGGGACTGCTGCTCACCTTGTTAGTACCTCATCTCAGAAGTATCGATGTGGTACTATTTTGTGGATTTGGTTGGAACAGTTTCGTTTATTTCCAGAAAAGCCAGGACAATTCGGGCAAATTCGGAAGGCGCTTCAGACTGTAAGTGGTGAGTGCCGTTCTTGAATTGAACCAGCCATGCACCCGGAATCAATTTTGCCAGTTTTTTTGAACTTTCGGTGCCTACAACCGTGTCCGAGGTCCCTACCAGGAGCATTACCTGATTTTTAATCAATGGCATCTTGTCGAGGGGTGTTTTCCACTCCATCGCTGCTTTTAGTTGCTTCTTGATGGTGGGATTATCAGACAGCTGTTTGCCTTTAAACGCGGCGGCAACGGCGCTTCCATTGGTAGATGTAGCATGGATAACGGCTTTATTGACTCGTTCGGGATAGTATATCAGCAGGTTTTGCGTGGTAACGCTTGACTGCGAAAAACCCAGCACATTCGTCTTTTGAACTCCAAGCGCATCCAGCAGGGCGATTGCGTCCTGTGCGAAGAGCCGATATGTGAACTTTTCACCGTTGTCTGTCGTATAACCCATCCCCCTGTTATCCATGATAATCAATTGGTATTGCTTTGACGCCGCTTCGATAAACACCGGCGACCAATTTTCCATCGTGGCTCCAAGACCCGTTAGCAGCATCAGTGGTTCACCCGACCCGATCAATTTGTATCCTATCCTGATTCCATTCGCACTTGTCAGGTAGATGGCATGGCCCTGGGTATCCGAAGCAACCTTTTCGCCCACCGGCGAGATGTCATTGGCTTGAACTGCCGGTAAGCCGATAACCAGCGTGAAGATCAATGAGACAAACAAGCGAATACCGATTTTTCTCACAGTAAACCTCCCCCTAAAATCAACTCCGCACAATAAATGCGGCGCCACTGGTGTGCATTGCAAATGACAGCTTTCTTTGGAGCAGGAGTTGTTTTTCGGGCAACGCAATCACGCAATCACTCGACGCCGAGGATGATAGGCCGGAATACTCCAACACAAATATCGACCAGGTTTGACAATACTTATGGAAGAGGCCACGGTCAGCGAGAAACGCTCTTTCAATCCTCGACCGGGACCCGCTTGGATCTCCCCTGCTTCAGACTGCCTCGCTGCTTTTTCTCCTCCAACCGCCGAAGCTTCGCTCCCTTGCTGACACGTGTTTTCTTCCTTACCGGAACCTGCCTCAACGCATCCCGCAGCAGTTCGGCGAAACGCTCTACCGCGAGTTCTTTATTTTCAAGCTGGCTCCGGGTCTGCTGTGATATCACCCGGAGGACTCCATCCTTGCTGATGCGGGTCGCGAGCCGGCGCATCACTAAATCCTTCTGATCCTGCGTCAGACTCGGGGAATTCACCACGTCAAACCACAGCGTAACCCGACTGCTCACTTTGTTGACATTCTGCCCACCCGGTCCGCTGCTGTGGGATGCGGTGAACCTCAGTTCATCATCGGGGATGGATATTTGATCCGCGACCTCAATCATGTGGCATTACTCTCCATGCATGACCTGACCCGGCCTTCGCATTCACCATGCATTGTCAGCCGGAATTGGATATAGGGGAAAAATAGCGCCATTCCATACATCAGGGGGCGCAAGGGGATGGTGTAGCGCGAATCCGGATAACCCATCATGAAAACAGCCGTGCAATAGAGAAGCAATAGAGAAATGAACCTCACTGTCGCGACCGATTCAGAAGGCAGGTTGCCCCGGGAGAGGGGGAAGAACACAGTCATACACGCCGCGAATGCAAGTACCACCAAGGGATTATGAAGAAAATGCATGACAAGATGAGTTGACTTGAACAAGGGGTTGCTGAGATAGGGCGATGACGACACCGGATAAATGAATACATCGCCCATCCCCTGTACAATACTCCATGACCAGAGGGAATTCGGTTTTCCTATCAGATACCATGCCAGGTGCCGTGTCGGTTCATCGTGGAAACGCCTTGCGATCTCACTGAGAACGCTCCACAAATCCTTTTCAATCTCCTTTGTCCTGGGATCCGACAGGGACGGGTAAGGATAGCTCCGGGGCTCTCCCTCAAGAACAAAATCAGGATACATCCCGTCATGCAGGAATGTAATCATCTGGGTATTGTCGGATGCGACGCCCAGAGTGGCCAGATTTCGCATGATCCACGGGGATATCACCAGGCAAAGCCCCAGCATCATGATGCCCCCCAGCCATACTCCCCTTTTGAAACCATACTGGTGTGCAAGGAAGAGGATCACCACGGGCAGGAAATACTGCAAGCCCGGACGCACCAGCACGGACAAGCCCATCATGATACCGGCAGCGAACAGCAGCCAGGGGGATTGCCTCCTCCAGAAAAGGCTCATGGTCGCCACGAACAGCATCACGAAGAAGCAGAAGAGAGTCTCCGTAAGCAGGTAGCTGTTCGCCACGATGAGGTGAGGCGTCAAGGCTGCCAGCAGGCATCCACCGAGGGCAAGAGGAACCGGCAGGAAGGCCCTGAAAAGGATAAACGATAAAATCAGGGTCAATGAGCTGACAATAACCTGATATAGACAGATCTTACTTATCATGGCTTCGTCAGGCATCTTGTCTATAAAAGCCGCGAGGAACAATGGATATCCCGGATTGCGCGCGGCGTCCGGAGTGATTGGCTTGCCCGGATTATCCGGAACCTCTTTGGAATACACTCCATTGAGACGCAGATTGAACGCGCTCAATACGTATTCAAGGGCATCGGCCCTGATCGGCTGAATCACTTTAGTGTGCGTTGCTGATTCGTACCTGAAGCAAAAGCCCGTGAGAAAAATCAACAGTGCGATAAGACAATAAAGGTACTTCCTGCCCGACAATTTCAGTCCCCCGTCCTGGTCAAATGTGGGTAAATCCAACCCCAATGCGGCACTTACCGCTCTCCCGTCCGGAAACCGGGCAGACGCAATCCTCGATGATCTCCCCGAACGGACGTAATTCCCCGTTTCTCCAATGGCGCCCCCATGGCGTTCTCTTCCTTCGCCCGCGGACATAATTCATGAATGCATCGTATCTATGTTTCCACCAAGGTCAAGATTTCTCAAACGCCCTTCCCGGTATTTCTAAAAAACGGCATTCCGTCAGAAGGCCCGCTACCGATTCGTTCAGCGCCGTCGAAAGGCTCGATGCGCTCAAATGTCTCCTCGCATCCGGGATTGCTCCCGCCCACGGGTTCGTATCCCCTTCCCGATTTTCTTTGGAACTTTTCCCGGCCTCGGACGCAAGTATGACTGAGAAGCCGAAACTGCCCGGGTACCGAAGGCGGAATCGGACCGGATATATGGATGTTTTCGAGGAAGCGAAGATAATCAGTCAGGTACGGACCGGTCGCGCGGAGGCCTTCGCACATCCTGTACACCGCTACAAAGGCGGACTGTTTCGATCAGTCGGGAACCATCCTGATTCGGCGAGGGTGGAGGACATAGTGCGCGAGGCCTTCATCGCCGCATTCAAACACATCCGCCGTTTCGATCCCGGACGTGGGAGCTATTGCACCTGGCTCTATCGCATAGCGTGCAAACTTGCCTTTGATGCCCGCGGGAAGAAGCGGGAAGAGACTCTCCGGGAAGATCCGGTCATTGCCGGCAGGAACACGCACAGCGGCTGACGATCCGCGGGGAAAGACATTTTTCGGCGCCTGGATGGAAACTGGAGGAACTCCGGTTTCGAGACCGGGTGATCTTCGTTCTCGCCGAGTTCGAAGGGCTCTCCGATGCCGAGATCGCCCGACACTGTCAATAGCGAAATGATCCCCTCGAGATCCCGGCCTCGTACAGGCATGCGAGGTCGAGCGTTCAACACTTGAGGCGACAGAGTCGCGCAAATCTCCTACAAACCCTGCAGCATGACCTCCAGTGCTTTTTCGCAGTGGGTCGCCTTTATGCATGCCCATCCGAGAAATGGATGATCCAGACCCATTATCACGAACCAGACGGTAGCAATCACGGCCGCGAGCAGGCAGGTGAGAGCGAGATGGGATTTCACGTGATCCGCGCTGAAGAAAAGAGTGCATCCGAGCGTGGCAATAGCGCCGACCATCAGTACGAGCCAGATCATTTCAGGCAGTTCATCATAGGAAGCCTGCAGGCGATCGGTTCGGCTTTTGGCCAGGGAGTGCATATCCGTCAGCGTTCGACTGTACACGGTTTGTTCCTGCAAATTGCCCGGCGCAAGTGTCTTGAACCTGATCCAGAGGTCAAGAAAAGCCCCGTCTGTCGCCTTGCTCCGCTCCATCCGCGCCATTGCCGGATATTCCTCGCTGATAATAGACTTCAAATACGATGCAAGGGATTCTTTCAGAGGTTTTGCTATTGCCGGGTCGGGGTACAGGCTGAGATCATGGTATACCGCCAGCGCCTCTCCGGCTTCCAAAGCCACGGAATGCTCCGAATCCTCATATTCCTGCCACACGAGGAATATGGCGAATCCCAGCACCACCGCGTAAACGACACCCAGTGTCCCGAATATGTACCCGACTATGTTATTGTGCGATGGCTCGAATCCGGCCGGCATGAATTTCCTGGTTACAAGGAAGCCGGCCATTGTCGGCAGCATGAAGGCAGCCATTATAATCAAGAGGGCATATAATGGCTTCATGGACAAGAGCGCGGCTGAAAACGGCATATCTCCTCCTCTCAAGGAACAGGGCAGGTAACTGAAATCTGATCGCGACCAGGGACCGGATGGTCACTCATTTTCAGGCGCCGGCCCTCAACAGGAATGCCGGCGCCAAATCCATGGCCGCCCACGCGGGAGTCAGACAGCCCTGTTCCAAACTGATGCCTTCATGCTCCCATAGTCCACTATTCTTATCGGAGCATTCGTCTTCGCAATGAGTACATTTTTCTTCGATCGAAGACGCCGGTGTTAAAAAATGCCGGCTTTCGCGGACGCATCATTCACTTATCATCTCCAGCAGAGTCACTTCGGGCGCCTCCGCAAGCATATCTTTCACCTTGGCCCTGAATGCCTGGAGATGGGGCATTACCGAATGCCTGCTCAAATGCTCCCTCGTTTGCCAGTTCTCATGAAAAATAAAGACGGCCGGGTTCTCGATCCCCTGGTGCAGATCATAGTTGACGCATCCATCATCCGATCTGCTCGGCGCGATCAGTTTGAGCAGTTCCTTCTTCATCTCCTCCTCCATTCCCGTTTTTGCCGTGAAGCGCGCCACAACCGTTACTTTCTTACCATTCATCCTGCTCTCCTTTTCAGACCCTTTTTCGAATGAAAAAGTCCTCCACATGGGATAAAAATATTTCCTTTCTCCGGTATTCCGTGTTTAAAGCTCATGGTCGTTCAAATCACGCCCCGGGACGGAAAATGATCAAGCGCATTCTGATAAAAAACTACATGGCTCACAAGCTTACCGTTCTTGAGCTCTCCCGGGGTGTAACGGTAATCACCGGTCCCAATAATACGGGAAAGAGCGCAATTGTTGAAGCCATTCGATCGATCGCTCAAAATCCTCCTTCCGGCAGGACGGCTATCCGCCACGGTGAAAAAAGCGCCGTTGTTCAAATAGAACTCGATTCTGGAGAATTGATCGACTGGGAACGAACCGAGAAGGCTTCCGTTTACAGAATCCACAAAACCGATGAAGGGGAAGATGAGACATCGACCGAGACTTACGCCAAATTCGGCCGTGTCCCTCCGGATGATGTCAGGGAACTCCTGCGTCTCGACCCGGTCGAGACCGAAACCGGCCCCGTGGATATCCATATCGGCAATCAGCGCTATCCCATTTTTCTCCTGGACCAGTCGGGATCACAGGCCGCAAGCTTCTTTGCCGCCTCGACCGAAGCGGAATATCTCCTTCGCATGCAACAGGCGTTGAAAGTAAGGACGGACCGAGGCAAGGCCAGGCGGAAAGAACTTGCCCGTGATTGCTCCACGATCGAGAAGGAACTCGAACGCCTGAGTCCCCTTGATCCCCTCGCCGATCGGCTACAGGCAACCGAGTCGCTCTATCGGAGTATTTTGGCGGAGGAAAAAGCACTGCCCCTGTTGCATGCCTTCCTGGAAGATCTGGCGACAACCCGGGCGCGCAGCCATAAAACGACCCGGAAGCATTCCATTCTGGAATCCGCCGCTCCTCCCCCGCAAACGGAGGAAACATCGGGACTCGAACGGCTGATCCAGGAGTTGAGAACCGGAACACAACTTCTCGATCTGTTGCTCACGCAAGGCGCCGGCCTCGCAATCCTGCATCATCCTCCCGAAATGCTTGAAACACGAGGACTTGCCGAACTTGTTGACTCCATCAGCGGGGCGGCCCGGGACTATAGGCACCAATCGGCAAAAGGGCGCCTGTTGGACAAAGCCGCCTTCCCTCCCGTCATACACGACGTCGAGGCACTGAGCGAGATGATCGGGAAGATCACCGCAACCACCGCCAAGGCTTCTCACTGCGATGCCAGGGTAACTGTCTTGCGCGTATCTTCGGTACCGCCTTCCCCCCTGGAAGTCACCGAACTTGCCTCGATAATCTCGAAAATCGAGCGAACCGCCGAACTGCTCGACGGCCGTCTTCTCCGGTCGCGGAAGTTGGAATTACTTCTCAACCCGCCCGCACTCAACGAGGTGCGGGACCTTGCGGCAACCTCGGACTCCCTCCGTCAGGTATCGGAGAGCCTGGACTCCGCCCTGTCGAAGACCATGAGCTTTGCCCGTCTTTCCCCTCCACCCGAGCCCCACGACCTCGAAGCAGCCCAGGACCTGGCATCGCGGCTGGAAACATGCCTGAGCAGCGCCCACATCGTTTCCGAAAAGCACAAGTCCATGGCGCGGCTCAACCCTCCCCCGGAGGCGCGGGACCTCGGTCCCCTTGAGTCGTTGATCTCCGCCATGGTGCTGATCCAGGGCCGAAGCGATCATATTGGAGAGTGCGAGAGCATCCACGATATGATTATGTCCCCACCGGAGCTTCTCCCGACCTCGGACCTTTCGGAAATGTGGGCTCAAATTCGCCGGTTCGAAGTAAAGATCAACGAAATCGAACTATTCCGGAGAACCCAAAACGAAGAGATCCTCCGGAAAAGAGAAGAGATCGAACAAAAGCTGAGCGAGGCCGACAAATGCCCGCTGTGCGGCCATATCATGGATCTGGCTCACTTCCTGGAGGAAGAGCATGCCTGAGGCCGCTATGGTTTCCGAGACCAAGACCCGCTACAGCGGCATCCTCTTCATAGGCGATCCCCACGTGGCCGCCTCGCCACCCGGCCATCGGCTGGATGACTATGCATCGACCATCCTGGAAAAGTTGTCCTTCTGCATCGGAATTGCCATCGAACGCAACTGCCTGCCGATCATTCTGGGCGATCTTTTCCATTTGCCCAGAAATAACCCGAATCATCTCCTCGTGGACCTGATCGAGTTGTTCCGAAAGGCGAAGCCGTGGGTCCTGGTGGGCAACCACGACAAGCACGAAGCACGGCTCACCCGCGATGTGTCGCTGTCCGTAATCGCCGCGGCCGGTGTTATAAAGCTTATATCAGCTCCCGGTCCCGTATCCTCGATGACGATTCAGGGCAGAAGGGTCCTTCTTGGCGCCTCTCCTGACTGGACTCCCATTCCGAAGTCATTCGAAAAAGGGGAGCATGATTTTGTAATCTGGATCACCCATCACGACCTGGCATTCCCCGACTACGAAAACGGGAGATTCCATCTGAAGGAAGTCCCGGGAGTGGATCTCATCGTGAACGGTCACATCCATACCCCGAAACCACCCCAACAATGCGGCACCACCACCTGGTACAATCCAGGAAGCATTGTCCGCATAACCCGCGGCCTTCATACAAAAGCAATCAGGCCGTCAATAAGCTTATGGCAACCGTCAATGGAAATATTGGAAACAATAGAAGTACCGCATAAAGACTTTGACGAAGTCTTTCCACCAATATCCGAGAATGAGGACAGCGGCACGATCGAGGGGCTCGATGAATCGCGTTTCATCAAAGGTTTGGAGAACCTTTCTTTGCGGAGAACTACTGAGGGAGTCGGACTCAAAACCTTCCTCGAAGTCAACCTGATTATGAATGATCCAGTGGACGGTATTATATGGGAACTCTATAACGAGGTTATGGAAGATGGAAAAGAATAACGGCCAATCCCTCTCGGAAAAAGACACCGAGCTTCAGCGGCAACTGGAGCAGCTCAAGCGCGAATACAGTCTTCTCAACGAGCAGAGAATCGCAACGGAGCGGGACAAGAAGAACCTGGAAGAACAGCTCCAGAGCCTCCGTGAAAAGGCCTTGCGCGAATACGGCACAAGCGATGTCGATGAACTGCGAAATCTGCTCGAAAAACGCAGGCTGGAAAACGAACGCATGGTCAATGAGTACCGGGAGCACATCGGCGGAATCAAGGAAGAGCTTGAAGCGATAGAAAAAGCGGAAACGGAGAAGGAGTAACGATGGCGGACATCGTGGACCCCGCCGGCGTTCGTGGACAATTCGACAAGCTCCGCTGGAGGCGGGACGAACTCGCGGATAGACTCCTGGAGCACAGGAAAAGCCTTTCCGAAGTGGAGACCTTCCTGGAAAATCAGCCGAAGGTTGCCGCAAGGCTTGAATCTCTATGCCGGGACCTCTTCGGTGAGATCTTGGATGAGGTCGAGCGCAACCTCTCCTATGCGTTGAATGAAGTCCTCGGCCAGGACCTTCGAGTCGTCTCCAGCCGTGATGTTCAGAGGGGAAAAGTCACGATTACCTTTGGAATCGAGAAGAACGGACAGCCGGAAGACATCCTGACCGGACAGGGAGGCTCGGTCTGCAATGTCATTTCGGCGGGGCTCCGGCTTATTGCGCTCTCCCAGCTCAACGAAAAAGAACACCGCAGATTCCTGGTCCTGGACGAACAGGACTGCTGGATTCGCCCTGACCTGGTCCCGCGACTGATGTCCATTATCCATGCCATTGCCCGTAAGCTCGATTTCCAGGTCCTTGTCATCAGTCATCATGATGTAGGCCAATTCAGGGAATACGCCGATCTGATCTACCGTATCATACCGGAAAAGGCTGAAGGGGCCGGCGCCAGCCTTGAACGCCTCGAAAGCATCTCTGCCGACGAGCTTTGATCAGACCCCTCGCATCCAACTTCCGGGCTGAGTCCATACCTTTTTGCCTTCAAGATGATACATCCCCCGTTCGTCCCGAGCGGGAGTAAACCCCGCTTTCGCGTGGCAAGGTTTCTTTCCGATCAGCCCGAAAAGCGCCTCGCGCGGATACTATACGGAGCAGTTCCTTCCACTCTCCTCCCGCGGCGCCCGCCGACCGTCCCGCGAAACAGACCCCGGTCCCGGCAAAGCCATTACGGAAATGATTGAAAGATTCGTACAGGCAGCACGGAAAGCCCGTGAACCATGGCCAGCGGCACTGACACGGAAAGAATTCGTCCAAGTACCTCGCATAGTCCGGCCCCTCCCTGTCACATACTCTCAAGATCCCCGGATATCTTTATACAAGTGAAAGATACTGAGAAAAAATCTCGATAGAAAACAATCTAAAAAAATATCTTGACTCTCTAAGACAAAATGGCACATAGTGCACTCGGTTGGATAATCTTTCTTAGTTAATATTTATTGGTGTCATTTTTGGCATAACGGTACCACAGAATTTTGTTCATTGCTGTTATTTGCTCGGTAAAATCTTGAGTGCAGCTAGTCATGTGTAGTTATACCTAACTGCAAACTGGCTATTGCCAAATATAGATAAAGGATAATTTTTGAGTTTTGTTTCATAAGTTCAATAAATAACGCTCCTCTCGTATCTCCTTGAGATAAGCACGTATACGAGTCGGGCCATCCGTCTGCACGCAGAAGCTCAAGTTCACTGTGAGTAGTAATATTGGATTCATGTGGAGATTTGGCAGAACTAAGTAGCGGAGGCACGGTGGTAATACCAATCAAGGAGGAATGCTATGAGCGAGAGGAAGCCGGACGACCTTGAACGTCCCGAAACCGTCAATTCCAGCCGTCGATGTTTTCTAAAAAGATCCGCACAGATAGCAGGGGGCATCGCAATTGCCTCCATACAGTCCGTTGCGTCGCCACCCGCGATACTGGCTGCCGACCCAAAGGCGCCCCTCAAGCCCGAAGACAGAATGAAATATCTTTTCGTGCAGCGCGAGCACTGCACGGGGTGTCGTTCCTGTGAGTACGCCTGCTCGCAGTATCATGAAAAGGGCGCGGTACGCCCCGCCGTCGCGCGTGTTCATGTCAAGCGTTTCCACGGTGTGGTCGATGTTCCCGTGATCTGCTGGCACTGCGAGGACTCGCCGTGCGTCAAGGCTTGCCCCACCAATCCCAAGGCCATCGCCAAGGATAAAGATACAAACGTCATCAAGTACATCGACGATAAGACCTGCCTCGGCGCGAAGTGCAACAAGTGCATCGAAGCCTGTCCGGCCCAGTTCCTCCGGCGGCATCCCGAGACCGGGTGGCCCATGTTCTGTGATCTGTGCGACGGTGATCCAGAATGCGTGAAGGCCTGCAAGGCGCAGGCTGAGGACACTGCCGCGGTGATCAGGACGAATAAGGCCGGGTTCGGTGTAAATCTGGCCTACCGAGAGGTCACTCCCAAGGAGGCCGCCAAGGCTCTCCATACAAGCCTGTTCTATCCCAACAAAGATGGGGAAAGGAGGTAAGCACCATGGCGGAACCCAAGGGCGGATACTTCGGCAAGATGCTTGAAATAGACCTGACTTCGGGCAAGACGCAGGTGCGCTCGCTCGATGAAGGCATTCTGAGAGACTATATTGGTGGCGAGGGTCTGGGGGCTTATCTTTTGTACAAAGAGCTTCCCGCCAAAACCGATCCTCTTTCACCGCAGAATATATTCATGTTCCTGACAGGCCCCTTTAACGGAACGGCTTGCCCGTCCACCAGGTTAAACGTTTCCTTCAAAAGCCCCCATACCGGTATCTACGGCCATTCCCAGGTAGGCGGTCCCATTGGAAATGAATTCAAATGGGCGGGATGGGATGTTGTGATGCTCAAGGGCAAATCGCCGAAACCGGTCTACATCGCCATCACCAATGACAAGGTCGAACTCAGGGACGCCGCGCCCATCTGGGGCAAAGACACCTATGAGACCGAAGAGTTCATGAAAAAAGACCTGAAAGATGACGAGTACAAGACCATGGTCATCGGTCCGGCCGGTGAGCGCATGGTCTATTACTCCTGCATCATCGTCGACCGCTTCCGGGCGGCCGGCCGCAGTGGCGGCGGCGCCGTGCTGGGCAGCAAGAACGTTAAGGGAATCGCCGTTAAGGGCACCAAGTCAGTCCCGATGGTGAATGTGGAAGCTTTCAACAAGGCAGCCAAGGAAGCCTGGCAACTCGCGTCCACGGTTGAGGCCTGGCAGGGCATCAAGCGCTGGGGCACGGGCGGTCTGATGGAGTTTGCAAATTACGTCAGCGGGAGTCTCGTCACAAAGAACTACCAGACAACCTGGTATCCGGACGTGACCATGATCGGCGGCGAAGAGGCTTCGCGCACTTTCTGGAAACGCCACGTATCCTGTCCCGGCTGCCCGGTCCACTGCATGAAGCTTGGTGTTATCCGCACCGGCGGCAAATACGACGGCCTCATCGCCGAGGGTCCGGAATATGAGACCGGTGTGCTCATGGGCTCCAACCTCGGTCTCACTGAATTCGATGAATACATGAAAGGCATAGAAACCTGCGATGCCCTCGGCCTGGATACCATTTCCACCGGCAACGTGCTTGGCTTCACCACGGAAGTGCTGGAGAAGGGCCTCATCACACCCGCCGACCTTGACGGCCTGAAACCCACCTGGGGCGACGGCGAGACTTACCTGAAGCTGGTCAATAAGATCGCTTTGAAGGAAGGCAAGGCGGGTGAGTTCCTGTCCCTGGGCGTCAAGCGCATGGCCGACAAGATCGGCAAGGACGCTCACAAGTACGCCATCCACGTGAAGGGTCAGGAACTTGCGGCCCACGATCCGCGCGGGTTCAAGCCACGCGGTTACAGCTACGCCATGGGCCAGCTCGGCGGCTGCCACCACGAGGGCAACTCTCCCGAGGGCCAGGCGCTCTGGGCCTACCTGAGCTCGATGGTCATGTGTTCCTTCGTGGCAGGCGTTCCCTGGACCAAACGCAATCCGGGCATCGTCTGCGACATGCTCAATCCCATGACCGGCTGGGACACCACTCCCGAGGAATATTGGACCACGGCCAAGAGGATAATAACCGTCATGCGGGCATTCAACATCCGCGAGGGAGGCGTTTCCCGCAAGGACGACATCCTGCCCGTGAGGCTGCGCACCGAGCCTCTGCCCGAAGGCCCAATGAAGGGCGCGGTATACTCGGACGAAGACACAAAGAAGATGCAGGATTCTTACTACGCCTATTACGGGTGGGACGATAACGGCATTCCGACCGAGGAAACGCTTAAGAAGCTCAAACTCGATTTTACGGTTGCCGATGTAAGAAAGAAGTAGCTCGATGCACGCTGGCTGGGGTCGGCCACGGCCCCAGCCAGCACACGATGCATAAGAGTTCCAGGTTCAAGAGCTGGAGACGTGCTCGACTCCAGCCGTAACCCCTGTGATCAGGTGCAGAGATGATACTTTCCCGCAGGGCTTTACTGCAGCTTACCACCAGCGCCGCCGTGTCGGGCGCCGTTCTGGGATTGACCTCCGTGGGCAGGGCACAGAACCTCGTCCGCCCCCCGGGCGCCCTCGACGAGTCCGACTTTCTCGCTTCCTGCTCCCGTTGCCTCCGCTGCCTGGATGCCTGTGCGCCCATGGCAATCAACACGGCTTCCATCTTCAGCGGGGTCGCCAACCTCGGCACGCCAGTCCTTGAAACCAGCAAGTGCATCCTTTGCATGGAATGCATCCGTACCTGCCCCACGGGCGCCCTTGGGAAAATACCCAAGGAGGAGATCTATCTCGGAACGGCGGTGATCGTCAAGGACGTCTGCCTCGCATGGAAAAAGACGCGCCGATGCAAGGAATGCGAGAAGGCGTGCAAGCCCGAAGCCATAGTAATGGAGGAGGGCCGCTTCCCCGTCGTTCTGCCCGAAAAGTGCAACGGATGCGGCATCTGCATGCGCCGCTGCCCGACGGAACCCAAGTCCATTTACATTTCCCCCGAGGGGGCGCGTCGGACCCACCGTCAGGACGGCAGAATTCTTGTTGCCCTCAATGACCGGGTTGGCCCTTACGAAAACCCGCCTCCGCCATTTTCAAAATGGTTCACGAACCGGCTTGAGAAACTGGCCGAGCACTACTCCATTCTGAAGAAATGAGACAGTGAACGTATGGGCGCACATTGCCGGGAATGCGGCACAACCCGCAATTTTGCTCTAAACAACTGAGGCAAGACTCATGGACTCACCCGACAGATCCGAATCGCTTCCCGTGCTCGTCGTCGGCTCAGGTGTGGCCGGCCTCACGGCAGCCCTGGACCTGGCAAGAATCGGGGTCCCGGTGCACGTGGTCGAGCGCGAGGGCCATCTCGGAGGACAGGTCATGCACCTGGACAAACTCTATCCGTCCGACCACTGCGCTTTCTGCCCTGTCTGGACGGAAGGCGCCGCATGTCTGACCCATCCGCTGATTACCCTGCACAGCCACACTACCCTGGAGGGTCTGGAATCCGCTGATGGACGGATTGTGGCAGTGCTCGCAACTCGACCGCCCGCGGTCAGTCCCGATGCCTGCGTCTTCTGCGGCGCCTGCAAGGATGCCTGTGACCGAAAGGGGGTACCGGGAGCGATCCGGTTCCGCCCAGAGGCGCTGGCCTGGGACCCGGCCCTGCCTCCGACGCCATTCCTGGACAAAAACCTTTGCTCCCGTTGCGGACAATGCGCGTCAGCCTGCCCAACCGGCGCCATTGATCCAAACAGACTCGACCTGCCCGCCCGGGTCGCGCGCATGCCCGTGGCCGACGTTATTCACGCCGTCGGCTTTACTGAACGAAGTTCCTTGACTGTCACCGAATACCATGCGGATGGCCATCCGGACGTTTTCTCCGCCATGGATTACGAGGCATGGACGGCGGAGGCGGGTCCCAATGCGGGTACCATCAGGCGCCGCTCAAACGGGGCCATTCCCCGCAGCGTAGCATTTATCCAGTGCGCCGGAGCACGTGACCAGCGGTTCCTCGGCTATTGCTCATCCGTATGCTGCATGCACGCCCTGAAGCAGGCGCGATGGGTAAAACGCCGCCAGCCCGCCGCATCGGTTGCTATCTTCTTTACCGATCTGCGTGCAGTCGGCAAGGGATACGAATCTTACGCAAGAACAGCGGCCACGGAAGCGGTAACCCTGGTCAGGTCCAGACCGGCCCTTGTCTTCTCCCTGCCCGAGGCCGGCGGCGGTTCGACCCTCGCGGTTCGCTACGAGGACTTCACCACCGGCAAGGTCATTACCGCCGAGTTCGACACGGTGGTACTGAATGGCGGACTCACCGCCTGTCCACTGCCTGGTGTCTCCGGCGCCGGCACGGGCAACCAGTCCCGGGACGTCGGCGCTCCGGTCACCTCGGCTGGAGGACAAAAACAGACTCAAGACCCTGCTCATCAGACCTGCGGATTCTGCCAGGAACCGGGAGATGTCGCCCAGTCCGTGATCCAGGGATCACGGGCGGCGGCCCTTGTCGCGGCAAGGCTGATGAACCGCGCGGCGGGAGGCGTCCAATGAACACGGCTCCCCTGGTCATAGTATGCACGTGTCATGATACTTTATGTCCCGTACTCCCGGAACGGGCACTGGTGGAGGGCATGGCCGTCCGCAGGCCCGAGGCTCGTCTGAAGTTCCTTCCTTCCCTCTGCCGGCCGAGCGATTTGAAGAGCCTGTCGGCGTTGATCGAACAGGAGCGCCCCAGCGCTCTCCTTCTCGCCGCCTGCTCACCCTTCGCCAAGGGCAGGAACATACTGGACGAACTGATCCGGGGTGAGTGCGCCATACCGGTCGATTTGATCGATATACGGGAAGGCTGCTCCTTTATCCACGCCGGGGACTCCGATGCTCCGGACAAGGCGGTCGACCTGATCTGCATGGGGCTGGCCGGACTGATCCACAGGCAGCGGAGCCCCAAGGTATCCTTTCAGCCTCAACGGCGCGCTCTGGTAGTGGGCGCCGGCCCCGCGGGTCTTGCCGCCGCCGGGATACTGGCCCGGCTGGGAATTCCCGTGACACTGGCGGACCGCATGGGGCGCGCGGGCGGACTGCTCAATCAGATCGGAAAGCTGTTCCCCGCGAACACACCTTCCCGGGAACTCCTGGACCCGCTTTTACAAGAAATCGACAACCCCATGGTCGATTTTCTTTCGAAAACCTCCGTGGCACGCATCGAAGGCGATCCAGGCAGCTTTACGGCGCATCTTGTCCGCGACGGGCAGGAGTCGATCGTGCAGGCGGGCGCCGTGATCCTCGCCTGCGGAGCACTGCCGGTTCTGCCCGACAAGGACTTCAGGTCCGGCGAAGTAGCGGGAGTCATCAGTCAGCTCGAACTCGAAACCAGGCTCAGAAAACTCGAAACACAAGAGGCTGGGACCCCCGAGTTCAAAAATGCTGTTTTTATTCAGTGCATGGCCGCCCGGGATGAGGCTCACCCCTATTGCAGTACGGTCTGCTGCCCGACAGCCCTAAAAAATGCTCTACGGCTCAAAAGTCTGAATCGTGAAGTCAACGTGACGGTCGTGCACAGAGGCATCATGGCCCCCGGCCGGGCGATGGAAGAACTGTACCGGAAAGCCATGACCGCGGGCGTGCGATTCGTGGCCTATTCTCCCGCCGATCCGCCCGAAGTGCGGGGAGACGGCAAAGTGAGCGCCGTATCCCTCAAGGACGCCCTCTCGGGCCGCGACACGCTCCTGCCCGCCGACCTGGTTGTCCTGAGCACACCACTCAAGCCGCGCCCCGAAACTTCAGTTCTTACGAAGGGACTCGGAGTCCACCTGGATGAAATGGCGTTTGCCCGCGGCCGGGAACCGATGCATCCTCTCGCCACTCCCGTACCCGGCGTGTACCTGTGCGGCACCGTGCGGTGGCCTGTATACGCGGAACAGGCAGTGGACCAGGGCCGCGCCGCCGGCGTCAAAACAGCGGCCTTCCTCGCAGGGGGAAGCATCGGAGATCTTTGCCCCGCATCGCCCCCCGGCCCCGCGAAGGCCGCCGTCAGAACGGATGCCTGCAGCCGGTGCGGCCAGTGTGTCGCCGTGTGTCCTTACGGCGCCAGCCGCCGTGATGAGGACGGCGCCGTATCAGTGTCCGCAATTCGCTGCCACGGGTGCGGTCTGTGTACCGCTGTATGCCCAAGCGGCGCAGCCCGCATTCCCGAGCACAATGTCGCCATACGGGAAATACTGCGTGAGATAGCTCCGAGGATTGCGCCATGACACAATCCCAAAGTCCAGCGGGCGCGAATCGGGAAGATTCCTTCAACAAAAAGGACAAATCCTTGTCTGCCCCAGAAGCATCTATTCAAGGAAAACAGGAGGTCCGGGCGGCTGTCTTTGCCTGCCGCTGGTGTGCCCTGCTGGGCGCCGACAGGGCCGGCCGCGAGAGGATCAACATTCCTGCCTCGTTCAGGCTCATTCCCATCGAGTGCGCGGCGAGCGTCGAGCCGGACATGGTGCTCAGGGCACTGGCCGACGGCATTGACGGCGTTGCGGTTCTCGGGTGCCATCTCGGCGGCTGCCGGCATAATGATGCCAATCGGACGGCCCGGCTGCGGCTATCACTGCTGCGGGACATGCTCGACATCATCGGGTTGGATCGCCGCAGGCTGCTGCTTTCCTGGGGAACCGCCCATGAGGGACATCAGTTCGCGGCCTTGATACGTAAGTTTGTGTCGGACCTGGCGGAGTTGCCCGCCCTGGATCGCAGGCTCATTGGAACGCGCTGACCGGGCGCAACCGCTGCTCATTTGACGGACGCCCGGCCTCAGCTCGGAAAGCATGTTGCAATGCCCCGGGAGTAAATGGCTTCGCGGGGGATTAAGTACAAATGGTGAGGAAGGTCTGAGAAGACATGCACATCAGCATTCAGGACAGGATCAGACAATTGCTTGCCTCGGATGACGTGGTCGGGGTCCTCGGTCTTCGCGAGGAACACGGTGCGGTCGCGCCTTATGTTTTCACCACGGCGGAGGAAACCTCCCGGTTGACCATGGAACCAAAATGGGCGCTGGCGAAGACGGCCTGGCGCATCAGCCGGTCACTCCCGGCCGGTAAAAGCCTTGGTCTGGTTTGCCGCGGATGCGATATACGCGCCCTGGAAGAACTGGTGAAGGCCCAACAACTCCCCCCCGGGGCGATAAAGACAATCGGTGTCGCCTGCTCGACCGAGCAATCGATGACCTGTATGTGTGAAACCCCGTTCCCTCCCGACGGGGAAGCCTTGGCCGGGGTAGACCCGATGTCCCTGCCCGCCGTGCTGGATCTTAGCATCGAACCTGGCAGGCTCGATCGTTGGCGTGAACATTTCCAGCGATGCATCAAATGCTACGGCTGCAGAAACGCCTGTCCCGTTTGCGTCTGTCCCTCCTGTAAGCTGGAGGAGGAAGGATACGTCACCCTGGGTATGGTGCCGCCCGAACCGATGGCCTTTCATCTCATCCGGGCGATGCACGTGGCGGATCGTTGCGTGGGTTGCGGCGCCTGTCAGGACAGTTGCCCTGCGGAATTGCCGCTTCTCGCCTTCCACCTGGCGATGCGCAACGCTCTGCGAGAACGCACCGGGTACATCAGCGGCACTCCGGCCGTCTCCCCGCTGCTTACCGTGGGCCGTGAGGAAGGCCCGATTGGCACGGCTGGGCCTGTCTGGGAGGATACTCTCGAGTCTTGCCGTGACCGGGACCCGGTATGAGTGAATGCGCGAAGGCCGCTCCGAATGTTGGACTCGCGGGGAAACGGCAGGCAATTGAGCGGAAAGTCCGACGCATAAATCCCGGAGAGACAAGCCGGCACCTGTGCGGACGGGCGATGATCGAAAGAATTACACGCGCCGGTTTTGTGTCCGTCGCGATAGTTTTCGAGTGGGTTCCGTTTAACCGGAACGACGTTACGCATGATGAATCCTTACAGGCTTCAACGGCGAGACTACCATGACTGATGAGTTTGAACGCGCCATTAACGAGGCCGCCGCGCTGTTTTGCGTCGAGTGTGGAAAGTGCACGGCCGCCTGCCCCATGGCCGAGATGTACCCCGGCTTCTCATGGGACCTGTCGCCGCGCGGGATTGTGCAGCAGGCCCTTCGCGGCAGGGACCTCCTGACCGGTCAGGCCGTCTGGTGCTGCACGCAGTGCCATGCATGCACCAGGACATGTCCCGCGGGAGTTGACTGTTGCGGCCTGGTTGCTCGCCTGCGCCCCCTGGCCCGGCCCGCGACGGGCGCCCCCGAGGATGTGTGCGCCGAGTGCGGCGGGGAGTTGCCGCCACCGCCCGTGCTTGACTATCTCCGCTCGGTCCTGCCCGAACCGGAGCTTCACTACCTCAAGCTTTGTCCGGCCTGCAGGCGGCTGGCATACGTTCGAAACAACAGTTGATCGCAAGGGGTGACAGCGTGAAGTTCTCCGCACAACGAGAAGAAACCCCAAGCTTGGGGAACCTTTCCGAATCGGGACCGGGCCACCGGCGCCACGCTCGACTGCCGGCTCCGGTGAAGATCCAACCGCCCTCCCGGCTAACATGGTCATTCTGGAAAAAGAAGATCTTTCCAAAACGCATGCCCAGGATGGTCCTCGATCCAAACCGATGCAACGGCTGTGCAAAATGCGAAGAGGTATGCGCCGGTCGTGAGGATCCCAGCCTGAACGCCACACGCATTCAGGTGCTTCATAAGGAGTCGGCGGGCGCGAATTTCGCCGTGTTCTGCCAGCACTGCCTCGACCCGCTTTGTCTCCCGGCGTGTCCACAACGGGCCATCAGCAGGGATGATTCCGGGATTGTCCGCATCGACAGCCGATTATGTGTCCACTGCGGCCTGTGCATGTATGCGTGCCCGGAGGCCGCGCCGCAACGCGCGCCCGACGGCCGGATACTCAAGTGTGACCTGTGCGATGGCAATCCGCTATGCGTTAAAGCTTGCGAGCCCAGGGCGCTGATTTACTCACCGGGAAAGGCCCTCGGCTGGATCAGGCTTCTGAGATGGCCGGTCCAGGCGCTCTCTTTTCTTCTCTTTGTGATCGTACTTGTGGGCACGGTCTGTTCGGTGAGCGTGGGTGAGCTGAGCCTGGCATGCCCGCTCGGTCTTCTGCAAAACATCGCCGCAAGCAAGATCATCCTTTTGACGACCGTATTTTCCGCCCTGTTCCTCGTGGTTTTGACGATCGCCGCGGGCAGGCTCGCATGCGGATGGCTTTGCCCCTTCGGTTTCCTGCTCGATATCGTAGGCAAGATAGTGCCCCGCCGTTTGCGCCTGCCGCAATTCCTGCGTACCCGCCTTGCCAAATACGGGGTCGCCGGCGCGGCATTGGGGGTGAGCGGCGCGGTGAGCTACCAGGCATTCTGCACGCTCTGCCCCATCGGCACCGTCTGCCGGTCCTATGGCATGCAGGGAGTAGTGGGCGGCGCGGAACTGGCTATCATTCCAGCTTTGGCCTCCCTGGAGGCCAGCGAGAAAAGATCTTGGTGCCGCTATCTTTGCCCGGTGGGCGCCCTTCTCGCCCTGAGCGCCAAACTCGGCTTGATCAAGATCGTCATCGGAGCTTCCCGGTGCAAAAAGTTCTCCTGCATGCGCTGCGCCGAAACCTGCCCCATGGGAATCGTGCCTGAGTCCGATCTGCGCGAGGGCATAAGCCCAAGACTCGATATGGCGGAATGCATCATGTGCATGCGCTGCATCGACACCTGTCCGCACGGCGCGGTCAAAATCAGGTTCCGGTGGCAGAAAACATCGCCCTCCGAGAAGATGGCCGGCCTCGGAATCAGCCATTCTCGGGATGGAGGCGGCACAAGCAGCCGTTAGATCATTTCTTCCATAAGAGACAGGCATCGGCCGCTGTCCGAGAACAGGCGGCTGAAGTCCACGGAGCACTCATCAATGGACAACCGATTGGTTCCCTCTCTTTGCTCTTACTGCGGCACCGGCTGCGGGGTGATCTACCAGGTCGTCGACGGCCGTATCGCGGCGACCCTGCCCAACCGCTCATATCCGGTAAATGAGGGCAGGCTGTGCATCAAGGGCTGGAACCTGCATGAACATGTAGTAAGCCCCAATCGGCTTTCACGCCCGTTACTGCGCCGAGGTTCGGAGCTTTCCCCCACTTCCTGGGAAGAGGCTATCGGGTTCGCGGCGGGCAGGCTGAAATACATTCTCGACGCAAACGGACCCGACGCCGTGGCCATGCTGTCTTCCGCCAAGGCGACGAATGAAGAAAACTACCTGGCCCAGAAGTTCATGCGCGCGGTTCTGGGCGGAAACAATATCGACCACTGCGCCAGACTCTGACACAGCTCCACTGTGGCAGGTCTTGCCACGACTCTCGGCAGCGGCGCCATGACCAACTCCCTGGCGGATTTGGAGCAGGCCGCCTGCATCTTCGTCATAGGATCGAACACCACGGAGTGCCATCCGCTGGTCGCCAGGCGCATCATGCGCGCCAAAGCCCGAGGGGCCGCCCTACTTGTCGCAGACCCGCGGCGCATACAACTCTCGGAGTTGGCCGACCTTGCCGTGCAGCCCCGTCCCGGTACCGATATTGCGCTCCTGAACGGCATGATGCACGTCATCGTTGCCAATGGCTTGCACGACGCGGCCTACATCGCTGAACGCACCGAGGGATTCGAGGCGTTCTCCGCTGTCCTCGATGAGTACACGCCCGAACGCGTCTTTGAAATCACCGGGGTCCCGGCCGATACCGTTCGGACAATGGCCGGAATCTATGCAAAGAACCGTCCCGCCGCGATTTGCTACGCCATGGGCATTACCCAGCACGCGACCGGCGTGGACAGGGTCAAGTCCTGTTCCAACCTCGCACTGCTGACCGGCAACGTCGGTGTACCCGGCGGGGGGATCAATCCCCTGCGCGGGCAGAACAATGTCCAGGGCGCTTGTGATATGGGAGCGCTGCCGGACGTCTTCTCCGGTTATCAGAAAGTGGCGGATGGCGCGGCCAGGGAGAAATTCTCCTCGGCCTGGGGCAGACAGGTTTCCTCGGAACCTGGTTTGACTGTGTCGGAAATGGTTCCGGCCATGATTGAGGGTCGGATCAAGGCTCTCTATGTCATGGGGGAGAACCCCGTCCTGAGCGATCCTGACTCCGCGCACGTTCGTCAGGCCCTATCGCGCCTGGATCTGCTTATAGTGCAGGACCTGTTCATGAGCCAGACCGCTGAACTGGCTCACGTCGTGCTTCCGGCAGCCGCTTCCGCGGAAAAGGACGGCACATTCACAAACACCGAGCGCCGCTGCTCGCGCATTCGCAAAGCCGTGCAACCACCCGGAGAGGCATTGGCCGACTGGGAGATCCTCATCCGCATGGCGCATGCCATGGGACAGGACTGGAACTACACAGCCCCCGAACAGATTTTCGCGGAAATGGCCGAACTCACCCCGAGCTACGCCGGTATGAGCTACGCACGTCTTGGACTCGAAGGGCTGCAGTGGCCCTGCCCCTCGTCCGATCATCCCGGCACGCCGGTTCTGCACCGCGGGCGCTTCACCAGGGGCAAGGCACTCTTTGTGCCTATACGTCATCGGCCGGCAAGCGAAGAACCGGATGCGGACTACCCGCTGGTCCTGAGCACGGGTCGGATGTACGCGCATTTCCATACGGCGACAATGACCGGCAACTCACCTCATCTCCAGGCGCAGGCCGAGGAGGGTTTTGTCGAAATTAATCCCGCCGATGCGGCCGGACTCGGAATCGGGAAAGACGATATGGTCAGACTCATCAGCCGTCGCGGACGGGTCGAAGCCCGCGCGCGCCTGACCTCGTCCATCCCGAGGGGTATGGTGTTCATGACTTTCCACTTCCCGGGCAGCCCCGCAAACGTGCTCACCAACACCGCCATTGACCCCGCGGCCAAGATCCCGGAGCTCAAGCATTGCTCGGTGAGGCTGGAGAAAGCCTGATGCAGGGCGACTGCTCCCAGAAGAAGTATCTGTTACGCACGGCGCGGGGGAGCAATGAACTGGAGGCCGTGTTCAGGTTCAGATACGAGCATTTCTTCCATTGCTTCACCGAGGGATATCCCGGTCTCGACCGGGTACATTCCCGCCTCTTTGAGCCGCACGATCTCACCTCGACTCATTACTGTGCCTTTGATAATGACGGACATCCGTGCGCCGTCAGCACCGCAACTCCCGCGACCGCGCGCGACATTCCGGCGAGTTGGCATGAATGGCTCCAACTCGGCGGGTTTGTCCCCCGCGGATCGAACGGGGTTGTCATATCAACGCGCCTGGTGATTCATCCTTCTCACCGTCATAATGGACTCTTCGACCTCTTTTACCGGTTCATTATGGAGAGCTATGTTAAAGCCGGTTTTGAATACGCCCTGCACTACTGCTCACCGGGGTTGCTTTGCCGCTACGAGGCGCTGGGCCACCGACCCTATGGAGAGGCATTCGTGGTACCGCCGGGGCTGCTTCGGGTCCCCATGTTCATGGCTCTTCGCGATATCGAGTATCTCCGCCGTCTCAATCCACCCCTGGCCGAACTCTGCGCCACCCATGTCCCGGCCGCATCCACCGCGCGGGGAGTGAACCTTTTGCGGTTATCCTGCCGCCAGCCCAATCTCCTGCTTCTCACACCGGAGGAACGGCTCGACTTCATCAGGACAAGGGTGGAACCCGATTCGTTACCGGACCCCCTCGATCTTCTTCCGGTGCTCGAACATGCCAGTTTGTTGCGCCTCAAAGCGGGACTCTCCCATACGACTTCCACAAGCGGCAATTTCCTCTTTTTCGTTCTGAGTGGTGCAATCAAGGAGCCCGGAACCGGTCGAATCGCCGGTCCGGGCGCATTTGTCGGAACTGATTCTCCACCCGCCCCGTTCACCGTTGTTTCCGATTCACTGGTACTGGCCTTCGACCAGAACCTCTCCAGGGAGGTACCACGAACGGACACCCGCCTGGATACACGGTCCTGGTGGGACGCCCTTTGCCTTGCCCGTGATCGGATGCTTCCCACGCAAAGACCGCGTGCAACCGGAAGTCAGGAGATAATATGATGTGGAACGCGCTGATCGACAGACAAACGGGTTTCCTGAACTTCACGCATGAAATGGCCGAGGCCATGCGAGGAACAGTCGTCGCGGCGGTGGGCACGGGAGGCAACGGCGTAATTCTCGACAATTTGGCGAGGATTGGATTCGAACGATTCATCCTTGTCGATCCGGATGTGATCGAGGACACGAACCTGAACCGAATGCCGTTTACCATGGCGGAGATAGGATTACCCAAGGTCCAGGCATGGGAGCGCTACCTCAAGGCCGTAAACCCCGATTGCCGGGTAGAAACCCATCAGCGTGCCGTCTGCCGGCATGACGGACCCTGGTTGACAGACCTCCTTGGTAAAGCTGACCTGGTTTTTCTCGGTACAACAAGCCTAGTGGCAAACCTTGTCGTCGGCCGCATCAGCGCGAGGCTGGGAAAGCGCATGATAGTCGGTCCGGGCTCTTCCGGCGCCTGGGTTGTCTCCACTTTCGTCCATGACAACGACATCACTTTTGAAAAAGTCGCCGGGTACGGTACCGAGCACCTCGACCTGACCGCAATTGACTATCCCTCGCTCATCCCCAAGTTCCAGGCCCTGTCATTCTATCCGGGCAGGAAGCGCAAACTTTACCCGAAGGTGCGCCAGGACATGCTGGCCGGCAATCTGCCCGCGCGCTCCTGCAAGATCTTCGTTTCCCTGGTCAATGCCGCGATGGCCTTTGAAGCCGTGAAAAATGTCGCCGTCATGCACGGTTTGCCTCTTGAAGGGACAAGGCTGGTGGTCATGCCGGTCTTTCACATCTTTGACCCTTACTCCGGCTGTGCCTACTACTACCATATCCTCAATCGCGAGATCGGCATTCCGGATTGGCTTACCGGCGAGATCCGCTGGCAGCCTTATTCGGACGAACAGGATGTTGTCACCGCCTCCCGCCGGGGTTGAACTTCGGCCCGTTGATACTGTCGTCGAGTCCGGGAAGGTTTCGAATGGGGACTCTCCAAAGGCGCGGGGAGCTTCGCCTCACGCGCCCGCACATGACCGAAAGCCTTTTTCGAGGCCGACTCGGCATTTTACTCAACTTCGCCTCACGCGCCCGCGTGTGACCGAAATGTGGAGGATTCGAAGGAAACCATCCCCCGGGACAATTCCCCCGCTCCTTTCGATGTTGCGCATAGCGTTTTTATCGCAACCCCGCATTTACTTCCAACGCGGCTGGCGACCTGATACTTATTTGCGTTCAAGAGGATATACCCCCGTTCGCCCTGAGGTATCGAAGGGTAGAACGGGTCAATTCTGAACGGCATCTTCAATTTAGGGATAGACTCATCTTGCACGCAACTCCGTATGAGAGAATGTCCGAGCTAAATCCAGTACATGCCGCCTTTAGCCCAATTTTCGCGCAGCCATCGAATCCTGTTGACATGAAAGAATGACTCGGATATTGTCTAGACAACTATATGTCGTGTCGCATATACATATAGACATTTGGACTCAATGCTCGCGTAACTGTCGTAAAGGATAAATGAAGTCCCCATTTCCGGAAGGGAGGTGATCGCTCGCGCTGAACAGGTACTGGTTTGTTCGTCCGCACGGTATCCCGGCACCCTTTTCCTGTGAAGAAAGGAATATCCGCATGCGAAAGACGATGGGCACCATAGCCGCGTTTCTCGTTCTGGTCATCTTTCAGTCGTTGCACTTTCCGGACACTCTCACTCCAACCGGACACGCTCTGCTGTCCGTCCTGCTCTTCATGCTCGTTCTGTGGGTCACCGAGGCGGTGGGCTACGCAACCAGTTCTTTCTTCCTCATCGTTTCCATGACGGTACTTGTCGGCTTTTCCCCGGACCTGCCGGCATCAGCCAGGCTGATTGGGACCGATAAGGCGCTCGCAATGGCGCTTTCGGGATTTTCCTCCTCGGCATGGGTCCTTGTGGTTGCCGCGCTTTTTCTTGCCGCCGCAATCGAGAAGACTGGCCTGGGAAAGCGCATCGGATATTTCGTCCTGACGCTCATGGGTGCAAAGCCCAGCCGGGTGCGCATGGGCGTCCTCCTGATGGCATTTGTCCTCACGGTATTTATTCCCGCCCAGGCAGCCAATGCCGCCCTCATGACCGCTATCTGCCTGGGAATCGTCGAAGCGTTCAGAATAGAGAAGAAGGAGAACCTGGCAAAGGGCATGTTTCTTCTCGTGGCATTCGGAACAGGCATCGCGGGGATGGGAATCCTGACCTCCGGCGCCCCTCCCATACAAACGGCGGCATTCATTGCACAGGCCACAAAACACGAAATAACCTGGCTCCAGTGGGCCTTCTACGGCATCCCCTTTTCCGTGGTAGTCGGCGGGGTCCTGTATTTCCTCGTGGATAGACTTTACCCGGTAGGCTGTGAAGAACTCGAGGGCGGGTGCGAGAAGATCCGCTACCAGTATAAGCAGCTGGGCCCGATTACCGGCAAGGAACGCAACCTGCTCATCATCATGGTTGCCACCATTATACTATGGGCAACCAGCAAGACCGTTCATCCGCTTGACAGCAGCACAGTGGCCCTTTTGGCCGTTTTCGCGATGTTTTTTCCCGGAATCGCCGTGACCAACTGGAAAGAAATGTCCGGAAAGGTCAACTGGGGAACGTTGATGCTTTTCGGCGCGGCCATATCCCTGGGACAACAGCTCCTGAAAAGCGGCGCCGCGGCCTGGGTTGCACAAAACACCATCATCAGCATGGGCGTGGATAAGTGGCCCCCCCTGATCCTCATCGGCGCGGCGGGACTCTTCTTCGCCATTTTCGCCCTCGCCTTCTCCGCGCGTTCCGCCGCAGTGGCGGCTCTCGTTCCGACCGCAATCGGCTTCGCGCAGGGGTTGCCCAATTCGGGTCTGAGCGTATGGGGACTTACGCTGATCCTCTACTACAGCATTCAGTTCTCGGTGGTTCTCCCCGTGAACACCCCTATGTCCATGGTCGCCTTCACGTCCGAAACCTTTAGCTCCAATGACATGATGAAGATCGGCATTCCGCTGATTCTTACCGCTGTCGTGCTGATGATGCTCTTCTCGGCAACCTACTGGCGTTGGACCGGTGTCATTTAGGCGAAGGAAAGGAGGATCGCGCTTTGAAGCTGGAGCTTTGTGAATTCAAGGTACATGACGTCGTCTTCGGCCCCCGCACGCGGTTCGATGATGGGACCCTGACCGTTAACCGGGACGAACTGATCGCCTATCTGAACCGTGACGGACTCTTCCAGTCGATGGAAATCGAAATTGCCCGACCGGGCGAGTCGGTCCGAATCATCCACATTATGGATGCGGTCGAACCCAGGATCAAAATCGGCGAGGACAGATCCGCCTTCCCGGGTGCGCACGGGAAAATGGAAATAGCCGGATCGGGCAGAACGCACCGGCTCGGCGGCATGGCTATCCTGCAAACGGGGGCGAGGCAGGGCATTCAGGAGGGAATCGTCGATATGACGGGACCCGGCGCCGACTACAGCCGGTTTTCCCGGACGATCAATCTCGTGTTGGTTTGCACCCCTTTTCCGGATTCAAGCAACATCGAATTCGATCGCGCCACGAGGACAACCGCTCTGGAGGCAGCCGAATACCTGGCGGCCACGACCCGTAACCTCACACCGGACATGGTCGAAGAGTTCGATCTCAATCCCGGGATAAACTCGAGCACGGATCTGCCGCGAATAGCCTACATTTATCACCTGCAGTCCCAGGGGGTGTTAAGGGATACCTTTGTATACGGGGAAAACGCGCGCGCGCTGCTTCCGACATTCCTCCACCCCAACGAAGTCCTCGACGGAGCCATTGTCAGCGGCAACTACATCATAGCCTGCCAGAAAAACCCCACCTACCTGCATCAAAACAATCCGGTGGTCAGGGAACTCTATCGCCGGCACGGCCGAGACCTCCTCTTCTCGGGAGTCATAATCGCCAATGAGCACAGCACACTCAGGGAAAAAGAGCGGTCGGCGAAATTCGCCGCAAAACTTGCGGCCCAGCTCGGCGCCCGAGGGGTCGTTATGACGCAGGAAGGCGGCGGGCACGCCGATACCGACCTCATGCTCTGTTGCGTGGAGTGTGAAAAGCTCGGAATCAGGACAGTTGTGCTCATCAACGAGATTGCGGGCGCCGATGGCGATCAGCAATCACTGGTCGATAACGTGGCACAGGCGGACGCAGTCGTGACGACCGGGAATAATGACGAGGTCGTTCACCTCCCCGGGATGGAGCGCGTTGTCGGCGGCTCCGAAATAGCAGGGGTGAGCGGCGGACCGGACGGCGCCATGGCATTGGCTCTCGGTCGTGTCTACACCTCCACGAATCAGCTTGGAGCAACCCTCATGACGGTCAAGGAATTCTAGAGGAGGTGAAAAGGTGAAGCGGGTCATACACTTTCTGAATCAGTTTTTTGGCCAGATCGGAGGAGAAGATCATGCCGGAGTCGGGCCCCAGGTGCGGGAACAACCCGTTGGCCCGGGCCTTGCCCTCCAGGCAGCACTTGGAGAAAAAGCCAGGGTGGTGGCGACGGTCATCTGCGGAGACAACTACTTCGCGGAACAGCCTGAAAAAGCGACATCCGAGATCATCGACCTGATCAGGGGCTTCTCTCCCGACCTGGTGTTCGCCGGCCCGGCGTTCAATGCCGGACGCTATGGACCATCCTGCGCGCTGGTCTGCAAGAGTGTGAAGGAAGTTCTCGGAGTAAGCGCGATAACGGGGATGTACCCCGAAAACCCCGGAGTGGAACTCTACAAAAAAGACCTGGTTTGCATCAAGACAGGTCCCTCGGCCGCTGGAATGCGTGGTGCGATAGCGTCCATGACGGCCATAGGGCTCAAGTTATCGGAGGGAGAAGCGCTCACCGCTTCGGAGACTGAGCAGATTATCCCGCGCGGAGTGCGGAAAAACTTCCATTCTGAAAAGACAGGCGCGGCACGCGCGATCGATATGCTCCTCGATAAGCTTGCCGGAAGACCCTACAGGACGGAACTCGCGATGCCCGTCTTTGAAAACGTCACACCGGCCCAACCGATTGCCGACCTGTCAAAGGCAAAAATCGCGCTGGTAACCGAGGGCGGTATCGTCCCCAGGGGCAACCCCGACAGGCTGGAATCCTCTCGAGCCACCAAGTACCTCAAGTACAGCATTGCCGGAATAGACGATCTGACGGCCGCTGAGTTCCAATCCGTGCACGGGGGCTACAGCAACGTCTACGCCAACGAGGACCCCGACCGTGTTCTGCCCGTGGATGCACTGCGGGAGTGCCTGAAGGCGGGGGAGATCGGCGGCATGGCGGAGTACTTTTTCACGACCACCGGCAATGGGACGACCCTCGACAACAGCCGCAGGTTCGGCGGGGAGATAGCCCGGGCTCTGAAAGCGGATAACGTCGACGGAGTCATTCTGACTTCTACATGAGGCACTGGAACGCGTTGCGGTGCAACGCTCACGAAGGAACTGGAGCGCGCGGGTCTTCCCACGGCGCAAATCTGCACGATCACGCCCATTGCCATGGCCATAGGTGCAAACCGCATTGTACCCGCTGTCGGAATACCCCACCCGTTGGGTTCTCCCGAGATGAGCAAACCCGCGGAGAAGTCCATAAGGCTGAAGCTGGTGCGCAAGGCGCTCCGGGCATTGATAACACACATCGACAAACAGACCGTTTTCACGGACTGAGAGTTTTCTCTCGGGAATATGAGGAAGAATGAAATGGGTTTTCCGGTTGTAAAAAGTGTTTCCAACGTGCTGGTCCACACGCCGGACCTTGTACGCTATGGGTCAAAACCAGTTCGTGAGATTCCAAAGGATCCGAGCCTTATCGATCGAATAACCTCGCACTTGCGAAGCTATGAAGAAGCGGCGGCTTATCCCGCGCACCAGGCTTTCCTGGGCAATCTGGAGCCCGAGAAGCTCTGGGAAATCGAACAACCGTGGTTTGACCACCCGATCAGTCCCGCAAAACGCAACGGCCCATGCGGCGAAATCATGCCGCAACCCGAGTTTTACGCATTGATGAAGATTGTGGACGAATTCGATCTTGTCGTCCTGGAACACGAATTCGTTTCCGCTGTTGCCTCCCGGCTCCGGGACCATCCCCTGCTCTCGGCCGGCGACCTCGGCAGGCTCGGCGAAGGAATACAACGCGATGCCCTGGAAGGTGAAATAGCATCCGGCGCACTCCCCCTCTTCGACCAGGGGGTGATCGTGGGATGTATCCGGCAGGGACACGATGAAGATGAGAATCTTTTCGCCCCGATTCTGCTTGAAAACCTGGCGACCAAGGCCTCGGGGGTACTCGCCCTGCGTTACGCCCTGAGAGATCTGGATGGAGGCGGACAGGCAATAGACTACGTGATGAACTGCGGCGAGGAGGGCGTTGGCGATCGCTATCAGCGTGGAGCCGGAAATCTTGCAAAAGCCATGGCGGAATTCACGGGCTGCGTGAACAGCAGCGGGTCGGATGTCAAAGCGTTTTGCTGCTCCCCGGTCCACTCCCTGGTTATTGCCTCCGGCCTGGTGCATTCGGGGATTTTCAGGAATGTCGCCGTTGTGGGCGGCGGATCGCTGGCGAAATTGGGAATGAAGATGCGGGGGCATCTGGCGAAGGAAATGCCGATAATGGAAGACGTTCTCGGCGCCCTGGCGATCATTGTCAGCGCCGACGACGGCAAGAACCCCCAGATCAGGCTTGATTCCATCGGAAAACACGATGTCTCCGCCGGTTCTTCCCCGCAGGCGATAATGACGGCCCTAGTCAATACGCCGCTGGACCGCGTCGGCCTCGTGATCGATGACATAGATAAGTTCGCCACGGAAATGCACAACCCGGAGATTACCGAACCGGCCGGCAGCGGCAATGTCCCGAACACAAACTATCGGATGATCGGTGGCCTCGCGGTCATGAGAAAGCAAATTCAGGCGTCGGCCCTGAACGATTTCGTCAGGCGGCATGGCATGCCCGGTTTTTCACCGACCCAGGGGCACATCGCCGCGGCGGTACCTTTCCTTGCCCATGCGCGTGGAATGATCCTCGACGGCGAAATAAACCGGGCCATGTTTGTGGCCAAGGGAAGCCTCTTCCTGGGCAAAATGACCAAATTATCGGACGGTATGTCCTTTATTCTGGAGAGAAATGGAGGAAATGAGAATGGTCACTGAAGTAATGAAAGACAGTTTTCAAGAGGAAGTCCTCTCATCGGAGCTGCCCGTGCTGGTGGATTTTTGGGGGCCGTCCTGCCAGCCCTGCCTGGCCCTGATGCCCTTCGTACACGATCTGGCCCAAAAGTATGACGGGAAACTTAAGGTCGTCAAGGTGGACAGCAGCAAGAACCGGCGCCTCTGCATAGATCTCAGGGTTATGAGCCTGCCGTCTTTCCTGCTGTACGATTCGGGGAAAGAGATCGGGCGGCTTTCCGGCAAGGACGTCTCGGAATCAGTGATCACCCGGTTTCTGGAATCGGCAATGAGTACCGAATGCCGCCGCAAAGGAGCATCTAATGGATAAGAATGGCAATTTTCTTCGTGGCAAAAAAGTCATCTGCATTGGCGAAAGGGATGGTATCCCCGCCCCGGCCATTGCGGAATGCGTCGGCAACGCCGGGGCCGAACCGGTTCTCGTTCTCACCCAGTGCTTCGTCTGAACGGCAGCCGGAGCCATGGATCTGGAAGATCAGGCAACGATAAAGAAGGTAGTGGACCAGCAGGGGCAAGATGGTGTAGTCGTGGTTCTGGGATCTCCCGATGCGGACAGCGCGGGCATATATGTCGAAACGGTCACGACGGGCGATCCCACTTTTGCCGGCCCTCTAGCCGGAACGGCTTTGATGCTCCCCGTTTATCACATTCTGGAAGATGCGATAAAACAGCTCGTGGATCCGAAGATCTACGAAGAACAGGTCGGTATGATGGAGTTCGTTCTGGACAAGGATGCCATCATTCAGAGTATGAATACCTACCGGCCAAAGAGCTGATATCCACACGGCACAAAAATGTGGTAAAAGGGCGAAAAAGCCATGCCGAGGTTCGAGGGCAACTCCCGCTGCCGTATAAATAGTGGAGACCTACGTGAAGATTTTGAGACCTCTGGATCGCAAATCGCCCTTTCCCCTATACAGCCAGATAAAAGAGCGGCTGGTGGAGTATATCCGTGAGCAACACATCGACCCGGAAGCCAGGGAATCAGCAAAGCTTCCTCCGGAGGAAGCTCTGACGGAGGCCTACGGGGTCAGCCGGATGACGGTTAGGCAGGCAGTCCAGGAACTTGTGAACGAAGGCCTGCTCTACCGCCTCCGGGGGGTTGGGACCTTCATCGTGCCGCCCCGGGTGAAGGGGCAGTTGATGGAGATCGAAAGGTTCGTGGAGGAGTGGAAGGTCCAGGGGAAAAAGATCAAGGTCCTGACCGCTTCACTCGAAACACGTGCCGCTTCCTCTAAATGGACAGCCGCGCTCGGCCTGCCGCCCCATATGCCCCTGCTCTGCATAGAGAGGCACAGATACGCGGATGAAATGCCCGTGGCCCTTGATTTCCGCTATCTGCCTCCGGAGATGGCCGAATTTGTCACGGCCGCCGACGTGGAAACGGAATCGATCTTCCTGACCCTGATCCGAAAGGGGCGCTTCACCATCGAAACAGCCGACTATGAAATCAGCGCCAGGAAGACATCCAAACGCGAGGCATCCTTTTTCGGTATACCGACCGGGGACCCAGTCCTCGCGAGAGAACTGATCATCTATGCAACCCCTCGCAGACCGGTTATCACAGGCGTGTCGATCTACAGGGCAGAGCTTTTCAAGTATTCGGTATCGGTCCCTTCCAGAAGGTCGGAGGAGATTCGTTCTTTATAGCCTGTTCAATTTTCATTTCGTCAGGAGAATTTCCGGTGAACAGAAGGGATGTGATCATTGTTGGTGGGGGACCCGCGGGCCTTACGGCCGGTCTTTACGCGGCGAGAGGGCTCCTGGATGTAATGCTGATCCGCGGCGGGCTTCCGGTTTGCCAGGCAATCACGACAGATATCATAGAAAATTATCCAGGGTTTCCCGACGGCATTGACGGACCTGATCTGGTGGCTCGAATGGAGCAACAGGCCAGACGATTCGGATTGGAGATAGTGGAAAGGGCTGTCGAATCGCTCCGCGAGGAAGATGGCGGTTTTGTCGTGGAGACGGACAGGGATGCCTTTCACGCCCGCGCGGTTGTCGTCGCCACGGGCGCCGCGCCGCGTTCGTTGGGTGTTCCGGGCGAAAGCCAGTTCAGGGGACGAGGCGTTTCCTACTGTGCGACCTGTGATGGAGCTTTCTTCACCGATGCCGTAGTGGCCGTGGTCGGGGGCGGCGATGCCGCCGTCAAGGAGGCGGTTTTCCTCACCCGGTTCGCATCCAAGGTCTATCTTATTCATCGAAGAGACCAGTTTCGGGCCGAACCCGTGCTGGTACGCACCGCGAGGGATAACCCCAAGATCGAGTTTGTCCTGGATCACGTGATGACCCAAGTCAATGGCGACAATCTTGTGGATGCCGTCACGATCCGAAACGTCCGAACCAATGAAGAAAGCCGGTTGAATGTTGAAGGCGTCTTCATCTTCACCGGAATCCGGCCCAACTCCGACATAGCGGCGCCCCTGGTCGATACGGACGGACAGGGTTTCATTCTAACCGACAGGGAAATGGCGACCTCCCGCCCGGGTATCTTCGCGGCCGGCGACGTCTGCCAAAAACATCTGCGCCAGGTTGTCACCGCCGTGGCTGACGGCGCCGTGGCAATCGAGTCGATTGAGAGATACCTTGCCGAATCGAGGCAAAAGGTTCATCCCGCCGCGACACGGTAGATATTCGGCTCAAGCCGGGTGTTGAATGCTGTGCGACTCTCGTTTCCGTGACAATGCCGCTGGCTTGAGTTTGCCCGGGACCGGCCTTCCAAAGTCCGTCCCGGGCAAGAGTTGTTTCCCGTGCGAATCCCGGACATTCTCTCATGCCTGATAAATAGTGCGTCATGCGACTCACACCGCCAATGCATTTCCGCTAAGACTCCATGCATAATGATCGGCCACGCCGGCAAATCACTATCAACTCCTCTTTTCATTATCACCCGCGGACAGACCACTTTGGATGGTGCTTGTCGATGCCGGCCTCCCCGGTCGCGAATTTCTTTATATTCATGTTCACTCCTGAAGCGAATCTTCGAATTAAGCGGATGATTAATGCGTGCCCTTTTGATTTCTTGCTCACCCATCATTAGTATTGCTGGGACGCAAAGCTCCTGTTGGATTTTGTTTCGCGATCGGACAACTTTTCCGTTATCATTTTGGAAGTTCTGAATTCAAAATCCGGTTCTCAATGTCCCCCGGTGCGCGCCTGCATAACGATCCAGTACCTGTTGTCAACTTCATTTCTCAACATGAGTGTGATATCTTACGTTAAAGACGGCTGTGTTCTCAGGATGACAGTCATTCAAGATCGGCCACCACAAG
>JBDKTY010000025.1:0-7649 GCA_039679945.1 Syntrophobacter sp.
TAATCCCGATATAGCGGCGGTTTCCAGTCATCTGGCCCGTCCGCCGCTGCCCTGGCCCGAATGCCTCCCAATACTTTTTTTGCGCCATCCAATACTGCGCGCGCAATCGGTTTACAACTTCACGCGCACGGATGCCTCCCAGCCTTTTCATGACGTGGCCCGTGAAGAAAGCTTTGCCGGGTTTGTACGCTGGGCGCTTGACTCGCGTGGTGGCGTCGTGATTCGTGACTACCAGGTAACGCATCTCTCAGATGCCTCATTTCGAGATGACTGCATTCTGGATGCCAGGACCACTCCGGAAGACCTGGAGCAGGCTTGTGATTTGCTCGGCGAGTGGGGACTTGTCGGTATCGTGGAGTCGTATGCCGCATCAGCGGAACTGATTCAACGCGCTTACGGTCCACGATTGCCCGAGCTTAATTTCGAAGTAACCTGGCAGAATCGCACTCAAACTGTGGTGCGAACATTGGATGAGCAATTGGACAAAATTCGCGCTTCTCTTGGACAGCCCTTGTTTAACGAGTTGGTCTCGCGCAACTCGCTCGATCTGGCCTTGTACCAATTTGGGCTGACATTGTTTAATAAAGTGTGTAAGACCTATGGAATAGGCGCTGAGAGTGCAATCGGGGTCCTACGCTGAACACACTAGAAGATGGGAAAACCATTTCCAACGTGGAACCATCTATTAAGGGATCCTTTCCACAAGAGGGGCAATTGGTTCGTTACGGCCCCGCTGATATGCATGATGATGGGGATTGTCGGGTATTCTGCGGTATCCGTGGATGCAGGGAAACCGTCGAGTAAGACGAGCTTGCCACCCGTCGGGTGAAGGCGGATGACTCTGCTCCACTGCCTTCAACTCGGCGGGTTGTCCCGGAGACATTCCGGTCCGCGCTCCCGTCGAGGCCATGTACATGACCATCAGGAAGAGAATCAGGCCCCAAACCGGCCGATGGTCGCGATCTACTATCCGTCTCATGCGGGTTTTCCTCCGCATCCGCCATTTATCCGGGTCTATGCATACCCGAACCCATCATCGAAGTGCCGATGCACGGGTCGGCAATAGGGCTGAACCACAGCCGGAGAGGTACTGCGGACCCGCAACCGATTTACAGGAGCGATGCGATATACCGGGCAGCACAACGGGCGCCGTTTTCCGGGCTCGGAATCGGCTCCTGGTAAACCCCGCGCAGACGCTCTTCCTGTTCGTCGTAGCGCCTGACAAACGCGCGACTCAGGTGCTTTCTCCGCCATGGCCCCGTCTCGGCGATGCAGTTGTAGCCGGCGCCAGTCACGACACGATGGACATGCGGGTACAGAATGGACGCGGGAAAGAACTGGAATGAAAAGACTCCGGGATAATCCTCTTCGCGGGGCAGAACAGCAACGATTTGACCATCTCCCTGCTCCGCCATGTCGCTTCCCGCCAGTTCCACAAGCCGTTGGACCTCTTCTCGAGGGCCGGAATGCACCACGAGCCACGTCGGCTTCTTGCGCAGCATCTCCATCATCCGTGGCGACACCCGAGAAGAATCGTCATCCGGCGTAAGGCGAATCCGCCCCGGCAGCACATGGAGTTCCGAGCCTGAAGCATCGAGAAGCTTCCGGTATGCGCGGCTCAGGGGCTCGCATACAATCGCGTGGCGCAGAAAGGGGCTGCCGGCGTTCCATTGCAGCCCGGCGGCCTCGAGGTAGGCGGGAACATTCAGGCGCCGAGCCAGGAGGACAAAACGACAAGGCATTGGGGCGGAGTCCGCCCATTCAGCTCGAATGCCCCAGGGGAAGGTGTCCAGGACGACAAGACGCGGTTTCGCATGGTCGACGTAGCGTCGAACGGCTCTTTTCCATTGGAGGCCGGGAATGAAATCAATAGTACATCCGGTTGCCTGGCGCAGGCCTCGGGCATATATCGAGTGGGTGACGATTCGCGACCGGAGACCGAGCTTTGCCAACTCGACCGACACCGCACACGCACGCACCAGATGCCCCAGACCGCCTCCAGGGGCCGCGAAGAGTACAGGGAAAGAATCCAACCGGTTCGCCGTCTCCTCAAGACGGGATTCAGGTTCGGCAACGCCTGAGATCACCGCCGGAACAAATCAGAAAGCAGAACCTCGCACAGGGCGTCCGTTTCGCGCTCCAGCGAGAATCGCTCGGAAACCGAGTCGGCCGCGCCTTTTGCCATGGCAGCCCACTGATTTGCGTCGAGTTCCAGAGCGCGAGCCGTCGCATCCGCGGCCGCTCGGCGGTCCCCGGCGGGGAACACGAACCCCGTTCGCCCATCCTCGACAATTTCACCCATTGCGCCCGCATCCGAGACAATGGGAACGACCCCGAGAGCCATTGCTTCCAGGAGCACGTTGGGCATTCCGTCCAAGTGGGAGGGAAGAGCCACGAAGTCGCAGGCCTTATAGAGGCCGGGCAGACGATTACGACTCGAGAACGGGATACACATGCTGGGAGGTGCAAGCCGCGGATCGTTCAGGATCATTCGCGTTTCCTCGTCCACCCATTTGCCCACCACCAGGAGCGCCATCCGCTCGATCAGGCCGGCCTCCCGGATGGCGCCCAGCCAAAAGGGCACACCCTTCTTATATTTCAGCTCTCCGAAGAGTCCCACAACACTACGCCCATCCGTTGCCAAGCTCGAACGGATCTCAGTTCTGACGGTCTCGTCACGCGGCAGGAGTTCCAGGCCGGAAATGTCAACTCCGTTCGGAATGAATCGTATATCCTGGTTCGGAAACAACGCATGGATTCGGCGGATCATCTCGTGGGCCACGACGCCGATAACGGAGGCTCTTGAAAGCGCTTCACGCACCCAGAAACTGCGCTGAAGCTCAAACCAGTCCTGGTCGAAATCGTTTCCACGGACCAGTACGAGAGAGGGACAGCCCAGCCAGGCGGCATAGGTAACGGCCAGGTATCCCGGCATGCCGGCGCCGAAGCCGACTACTGCCGAGTACGGATCGCCGCCCTGCCCCTCGGAGGCCAGCCGCCAAGCCCTCTGCGCGGTCAACCCGCGACGCGGCGCTCGGCTGAGGTGATAGTCGACTCCACCATCACGCGCAACAGTGTTCACCACAATTCGGGGATCCGTTTCCGTAAAAGCGATGACATCGACGCGCAGGTCGCGCCGGCGAAGGCCCTGAACCTGGCGGAGTGCGCTGACGGCCATGCCTCCGCTTAGTGGGGGATAACGTTCGGTGATCCAGAGGAATTTGGGACGCTTTTGCACATTCATGTCGTGGGAGCAGCTTCCACCCGAAATTGTCCCGGCGAATCCCCGGCGCTGGGGACTGTAAGCTTCGTTCCCGCGAGAGCGGCTTGCAGCCGCCCCTCCAGGATTGGACCGCCGGCATCACCCTGCAATAATGAAGCTCTCCAACATCAACAAGTATAAATACAACGCCACATGCACGGGTATCCGAAACCCGGAAAGTCGTCCAGGCGCGGGCAGGATGCCGAAGCCTTCGCGCATGCCTGTCCTCGGCGGCCTGACTCCGTGGCGGCGGAAGGGGCTCAACTTGGGCACATTCCCTGTTTTTTACGCCCACATCCCATAATTCCGAAGACTTACGGAATGAAAGATGCACCAATTGGCAAAAAGGGCATCCTGTACCCCACTCTAACCTGTTGGAATTACAAAGTGCGCAAACTCTGTAAAAAGCAGGGAATGCGCCCGCTCAACTTTCCATGAAGCTGTCCGGATCGTCCGAATCCGAGACGTCGTCGTCACCTTCTCCTCCGACGGCAAGAGCGCCCTCGGCCCGCGCGGATTCGCCACCTTCATCGGCCCTGGCGTCAAATGTCTCGAAATCGGTATGTGTAAAATCGTAATAGATACCGGCTTCGTAGTATTGCCTGTTCCCCATCCGGTATCGGGCCCTTTCCAGGCGTTCGTCATCGAGGTCGGCGAACCGGTTGTCCCGGGCGGCACAGTCCGGGCAGAATACGCCCTCTCCGGTGAGAATCCGATGATCTTCGCATAGCCCGGCCCCGCAGTTCTCACAGGCCGAGAGGGCATGCCTGCCGCATTCGCGCAGCGTGAGTAGCCCCTTCATTGCGTGGCAGAACCCGTCACTCGGCGGTATCATGTGTTTTGGCCCCCGGTCGAAACGGGTCTCATCAGCGATTCCAGCCGGAGGAACATGCCCAGGATCTCTTTGGGCTGGATGCTCTCGGACGGCGGGGAACCCGCCGATTTGAACTTCCGTTTCATCTTGAGGGCGGCAGACGGACCCTCAACTCGTTTCTTGAGCTTCAATTCGCCTTCACCCGCCTTCCGCTCCACGGCGACGGGATCGAAGGCATACCGTTCCATGTCGGGAGACATCCCCGCCCGCGCCACGACCAGCTTCTTCCACTTGACCTTCAGTTTGTATTTGCCGCGAGGATTTTTCGAGGTGACCTTGCGGCGGGTGTACAAATTGGAAATGTCGAGAGTGATGCGGCTGCCGGTAACCAGGGAGGCCTCCAGATGGCACCAGGAGTCCGAATAGACCGTTTCCTGGATCTTCTTGCCGTCTCTGTGCGTGGGCGCACCCTTACGAATCGCCTTGGAATCGGTTGGCCCGGCCAGATCAAGTTTCAGTTTGATCTTGTCTTTGGACGGAACGTCTTCGCGGATTGCGGTCAGGAAGGGGATCAGGACTTTCCGGAAGTCGTTCGCAAGGTCAAGATTCGTCAATCGCTTGTTTCGAACCAGGCAGTATATAAGCAGGATCGCCGCGGTCAGCATTGCGGCGCCCAACACCGCGGAAACGAACCACGGTTCTTCTTCGCCTGCCAGGAAGGCAAGGAGAATGCCCAAGGGGACAAGGGCCACCCCGGAAACGACGGCCGTTTTCTTCAGGCGGGCGCGCTGCAGGTCTCCCGCTTCATCGTACCTGGCCAGTTCTCTCAGGATCTTGAGCCACCTGACGAGCTTGAGCCGCCCGAAGACCTCGCGTTTCAGAACGGCGGCCTCCGCGGCCTTGGAAAGCCCCTTCAAACGGCGACGCCCGGTTTTCTGTCCCATCACTCATCCCCTCCGCCTGGGTTGACTGACCGGGAGGCAATGCCGGTACTCGTGATTGCCGACTGGAATACCGTCTGCAGCCTATCAAACATGATCCTGGAAGTAAAGCGTGCGTACGCCGTGCGCGAGGCTTCGCCGGCAAGACGACGAGAAATCCCGCGATCCAGAAGGAGTCTTCCGATAGCGAGCGCCCAGTCTCTCACCTCGCCGGGACGAACCAGGTAACCGTCGCGATCGTGCCGGATCAGAGCCCTTGTCACCCGCAGGTCGGAGGCCACAACCGGCGTTCCAGCAGCCATGGACTCGACGATTTTGATCGGGCAGCACCCCTGGACCACGTTTCGGCTGGTTTCCAGGAGCGGTGCGCACGTGAATTCGAGACGCGACAAAACCGCGGCAAGGCGCTCGCGGGCAAGCGCCGGATGAATCAACACTTTATCCGAGAGGCCGCGTTTGCGGACCTGCCTCCTCAAGCGGCGGATCGCGGGCGATCGCCGGCCGCATACGATGAGAAGCGTCACGTTTGGCCATTCCCCCGCGATCTCCGCCCAGGCATCGACCAGAAGCTCGACCCCCTGCCAGGGGTGGACGCTTCCAACGTATCCAAACCACCGACCCTCGTTGAGCCGGTCGAGCAAGTCGAACGAATCTCCGGATGCGGCAGGGTCGTCTTGTGCATTTCTGAAGAAGAAATCGGCGGCGGCGTTGGGGACGATCGATATTTTCGAGGCAGCCACCCCTCTTTGGATGAGCGCTTCCCGGGTTACATCGGAAACCGTGAACAGGGCGCTGGACGAATCGAGGCAGAATCGCTCAAGATCGCCGATCTTTTCCCGCAACGCGGGATTCCGTCCGAATCGCGGATAACTGTATGAGAGTTCCCAACTCGGAAGCCCGTTCACTTCGAATACCATCGCGGCTTGACTCAGCGTGTGCAATATCGGCCACCCGCCCCAGGGGTCACGAAAAACAGCCAGCATGGGCCGATTCCGCAACGGCCGCAGGCGTGAGGCCACGAATCGGCCGAAGCCGAGAGCACGCCGCAGCATATTCGCGTTCGTCTCCTTGTATCGCCAGATCACGACGGAGCCCTCTCGCTGCATGGCAGGCATTCCCTCTACCCCGCAGCAGAGCAGCCACACGGGAGAAGAGTGCGCGGCAAGAGCCTCCACGACGGCGGCAATGTGGGTGGAAGCCCCCTTTGGCCGAGGAAAGACCTCGAACGCCGCATAGACGGAGCGGGGTGGCGCCAGGCCGGTGACCGCGAGGGGATTTGGGCTGAGCTCCGTCCGCATTTACGTCCTATTCCGATATTTCTGCTTCGAGATGCATTTTCCCTTTTGCCTCTTGACTCCAGTTCCCTGTCCGGAGGGTGGAAATGGTATATCCTCCGCCACACTTGCGGGAGTCGAGTTCCAGCCCATCGGACCAGGGAGGAAAATCGGCGCTAATCACCTATCACGGCCTTATAAAACCGCTGGCCCGTATAAGTGAAAATCGCTCCGTCGGGGGTGATTTCCTCCACTTTCAGCCCCGATGCTATCTCCTGCCCTTCCCGCACCTTTGCCCCGTTTATGTTCACCCATCTCTCCTCGGATTTTTTGGAATGCAGGAGCATGGACATGGAGAGCTTCGGCAGCGAATCTCTAATGGATGAAGGCAATTGATAGTACTTGAGCACCTTGCCGGAAGAAGGCGCCTTCTTCGGAGAATCGTCAGCCCCCATCAGGGACCTGAGGTCTGAAACAAGCTCGCGGCTTCCCCCGAGTTGTCCAGGATACCCGCCGCCCGGGGACGGATTCCTTCCGCCATCATCCGCCTTCCCCGCTTTTCCCGGCGGCTTTTGTTTAGCGGTCCTGGCCGGCTCAGTGGGAGTCGTATCCCGGGGAAATTCCTCGGGCGAAGGCCGTTCACCCTGAGGCATCGCGGGACGAATATTGCCGCCAACACTCGGCGGAGATTGCCCCGCCGAGTCCCCGGGCAGGTCAGCTTCCTTCACTTTCGCCGACTGACCGCTTGCGGTCTTTTGCGGATTGGCCGCCTGCCGAGCGGGACGCGGGGTTGATGTGGATGGCGCCGGCTCGGCGGTGGCTACCGCGAGAGGGGTCTGCCCGGCGACAATCGGAGAGTCTTGCCCAACAGCGCTTCCGGAGGGGCTTGCCTCGCTCACCTTCGCCGTGGCGGCACGAGTGGCATTCCGGGATGTATCCACCTGCCGGGCAGGCAGTGGCGCGGTGGTGGTTGCCGCAACCGTTTCGGATGGAACCGGATCGGGACCGGCGGAAGCCGTTGCAGCGGGAGGTGGGGCCTCGCGGGAAACATCCTCTTGAACCTGAACAGGCGCGGCGGCTTTATCCGCTGGAGCCAAGGCCTCGCCCGGTCCGGGCTCCGATACGGTTGCGCTCTGCCGAGAAGCCGCGTCCGTCCCGGAGGCCGCCTCGACCGTCAACCCGGTTTCCGACCCATGCTCCCCTGTCGCGGCTTCCGGTTTCATTTCGTCTTCGTCGCCCGCGCTTCCGGCCGGTGCAATTCGGCTCTGGTTTTCCTGCTCGCGGCTTCCCCCGGATCCCTGGTCCCGCCCTGTCCCGGCTTTCCCGGCACTATCGGAGGACACGTCAACCGGCGTGGG
>JBDKTY010000026.1:0-14182 GCA_039679945.1 Syntrophobacter sp.
GATGCCTATGTTCCCGATCCGGTCCGCGACATCGACAAGCCTTTCCTGATGCCCATAGAAGACGTTTTCTCGATCTCCGGCCGCGGCACGGTTGTTACCGGCCGTGTTGAGCGCGGGCAGATCAAGGTGGGCGAAGAAGTGGAAATCGTCGGGTTCCGTCCGACGTTCAAGACGGTTTGCACCGGCGTCGAAATGTTCAGGAAGACCCTGGACTCCGGCCAGGCGGGTGACAATGTCGGCGTGCTCCTGCGCGGCACCAAGCGCGATGAAGTAGAGCGCGGCCAGGTTGTGGCAAAACCCGCGTCCATTACTCCGCACACTGAATTCAAAGCCGAGGTCTATGTTCTGAAAAAAGAGGAAGGCGGACGTCATACTCCATTCTTCCCCGGCTATCGGCCGCAGTTCTATTTCAGAACAACTGACGTCACCGGCGTCATGACGCTTCCCGAAGGCGTCGAGATGGTCATGCCCGGCGACAATATCAGTTGCGAGGTCAAACTCATCACTCCGGTTGCTCTTGAAAAGGAACTCCGCTTCGCCATTCGCGAAGGCGGGCGCACGGTTGGCGCCGGGGTTATCACGGAAATCAACAAATAGGAACGAAGGTATTTTCAGATGCGAGTTCTGATAACTTTGGCCTGCTCCCAGTGTAAACAGCGCAACTACAACACGACGAAAAACAAACGGACCACTCCCGAGAAGCTGGCATTAAAGAAGTATTGCAGATTCTGCAACGCGCACACGGAGCACCGTGAAACCAAATAGGCACTGTTGGGAAGCGGCGTATCTCAAGATGAGATCATTTAGCAATTCTCCGATTACATTGATCATCGGCCTTGTGCCGGATCGGATTTGGTTGAGATGAATCTTCCCAAGCTTTTTCAAAAAAAGAACGAGGCCAAGTCAGGCAAAGTGCAAAGCATAGACACGGCAAAGAAAGCCGGCGCGAGAACCGGAACGATCAAGACCGTCGCCAAACCGAAAAAACCCGACATAGCGAGGAAGACGGTCAAGAAGCCCGGCGAGCCTTCCGCCCCGAAGGTTTGGATGAATACTGCCCGCGCGTATCTCAGGGAGGTTGTCTATGAGTTGCGCAAGGTGGTGTGGCCTTCTCGCAAGGAGACTATGGGTTCCACGGCGGTTGTCCTGGTAATCGTCGGATTATCGGCGGCATTTCTCGGAGTCATTGATTTTTTCCTGAGCCGCATTGTCCGCGTTTTTGTCGGTTAGGTCGCCAATAAGCCCGGAGTCACGGGCGAGAGCGGGGTATGTTTGTGGCAGATCTTAAATGGTACATCATCCATACTTATTCAGGGTTCGAGCACAAGGTGAAGTCGGCCCTGGAGGAGCGGGTAAAGGCCGAGGGCAGGGGTGAATATTTCGGCCAGGTGCTCGTCCCCACCGAAAAGGTGATCGAACTGGTCAAGGGGCAGCGCAAAGCTTCGTCCAGGAAGTTCTATCCGGGCTACATTCTCGTCCAGATGGAATTGAATGATGACACCTGGCACCTGGTACGCCACACTCCCAAGGTCACCGGCTTTATCGGCGCTCAGGAGAAGCCGATACCCCTCTCCGACGACGAAGCCGAGGCCATTATTCTCCAAATGCAGGAAGGCGCACAGAAACCTCGTCCCAAATTCAAGTTCGAAAAGGGAGACGAGGTTCGCGTGATTGACGGCCCGTTTGCCAATTTCAATGGTACGATTGACGAAGTAATCCCCGACAAAGGCAAAGTCAGGGTCCTGGTAAGCATATTCGGCCGGTCCACCCCCGTTGAACTCGATTTTGTTCAGGTAAATCGCACTTAGTGCGGGACGGCCGCATCGCAAGGAGTCTTTTCGAGAATGGCTAAAAAAGTCGTAACCAACATCAAGCTTCAGGTTTCCGCCGGAGCGGCGAACCCGTCTCCACCCATTGGCCCGGCCCTCGGTCAGCACGGCGTCAATATCATGGAATTTTGCAAGCAGTTCAACGCGAAAACCCAGGGGCAGGAGGGGATGATAATCCCAGTGGTTATCACCGTTTACTCGGACCGATCCTTCACCTTCATAACCAAGACGCCTCCGGCATCGATTCTGCTGAAGAAGGCCGCTCAAATTGCGAAGGGCTCGCCCGAGCCTAATCGCAACAAGGTTGCCAAGGTCAGCAGAGCCCAAGTTGAGGAAATCGCGAAGCTCAAGATGCCCGACCTGAACGCACGCGACCTGCAGGCCGCCATTGCCACCATCTCCGGCACGGCACGCAGCATGGGAATTGAAATCGAATAAGTATCCGAGGAAGGGAGTTTCTGGAGAGTTAAAATGGCAAAGCATGGAAAAAAATTCGTTGCCGCGCGCGCTAACATCGACCCTGCAAAGCGTTACACCTTCCAGGAAGCCGTTCAGCTTGCGGCCGGGTCGTCTTTCGCAAAGTTTGACGAAACCCTGGACATTGCAGTTCGGTTAGGCGTTGATCCCAGGCATGCCGACCAGATGGTGCGCGGCACTGTTGTCCTGCCCAACGGCCTTGGCAAGACCGTGAGGGTGCTCGTGTTCGCCAAGGGCGAGAAGGAAAAGGAAGCCCTTGACGCCGGGGCCGATTATGCCGGTTCTGACGAGATGGTCGAGAAGATCCGCGAGGGATGGCTAGAGTTCGATAAGACGGTTGCTACCCCCGATATGATGGGCTCGGTCGGCAAGATCGGGAAGATCCTCGGTCCCCGCGGGCTCATGCCCAACGCCAAACTCGGGACGGTGACCTTCGATCTGGCAAAAGTCGTCAAGGAAATCAAGGCCGGTAAGGTGGACTTCCGTGTGGAGAAGACCGGAATAGTCCACGCTCCCATGGGCAAGGTTTCGTTTGGAGCGGACAAGCTGCTCCAGAATATTTCGGCTTTCATAGACACCATCATCCGGATCAAACCGGTTGCCGCAAAAGGAACTTATCTTCGCGGGATTGCAATATCCACGACGATGGGTCCCGGCATCCAGGTCGATCCCCTGGCGGTGAAATCGATAGTTGCCTAGGCACTCGTGATTTTACCATTTACCTGCCGTTTGGTGTTTTCAGTCGTCAGAGACCGCAGGTACATCGAAAGATGTTTAAATCCCTTCGGGGAACCCGCATAGATGCCTGATTGCCAACCAGGCTCACGGACTCGTGATATAGATCCTCCGCCCCCCTTTCGAGGGGACGGAAGACAGGTCGAAAGCACACCGGCAGAAGCGAAAGGAGGCAAGACTCACTTTGGAGCGATCCAAAAAGGAACAGGTTGTTGCGGAACTGCGCGATAAACTGCAGCGGGCCAGTGCGGCCATTCTCACTGATTACAAGGGACTGACGGTAGCCGAGATCACCAACCTGCGCGACTCACTCGCCGCTGAAAAAGCAGAGTTTCAGGTAGTCAAGAATACCCTGATGCGTCTGGCCGGCCGAGGGACCGATGTCGAGACCCTGGAGCCGATGCTCAAGGGTACCTGCGCCATCGCTATCGCTTATGGCGATCCCGCTATTCCGGCCAAGGTAATCAAGAAGTTCCTCAAGACCAATGAGAAACTTCAGATCAAGGCCGGGTCGCTTGGAAACCGTCTGCTTAATCCCGATCAGATTTCCGCTTTGGCCGAACTGCCGCCCAAGGAAGAACTCCTGGCCAAGCTCCTTGGCACGCTCAATGCCGTGCCGACCGGGCTGGTCACAGTTCTCAGCGGAGTTCCAAGAGCTTTCGTGGGTGTGCTGGATGCTGTCCGGCGCCAAAAAGAAGAACAGGCTGCTGCTTAAAAATACGTGGAGGACATTTAAATGGCTGTAACGAAGCAGGAAGTTGTTGATTTCATCAAGGGAATGACGGTACTCGAACTCAGTGAGTTTGTGAAGGAGCTGGAAGAGACTTTCGGCGTAAGCGCCGCTGCCCCCGTGGCCGTGGCCGCGATGCCGGGTGGCGCCGCCGAGGCTGCTCCGGTCGAGGAACAAACCGAATTCTCCGTTATCATCACTGGCGTCGGGGACAAGAAGATCAATGTAATCAAGGAAGTACGCGCGATTACCAACCTCGGCCTCAAGGAAGCCAAGGACCTGGTCGAAAAAGTTCCCGGCCACGTCAAGGAAGGCATCCCCAAGGCCGAAGCCGAAGCTATCGCCAAGCAGCTTACGGAAGCTGGTGCTACAGTCGAAATCAAATAGACCTCAAAATTCGCTCATCATCGGAAATCGGCTGCATGCTGCTGGTTTGACCAGCCGATTTCCGATTTTCGATTTTTTGGCGGCAAACCAGCGCAAAGTGATGAGGGACAAGGGCTTCGGGAAAAAACCGACCCTATCGACCGCCTCTATCACAATTTTATATCTGCAGGAGAGAAAATGCCTACTGCACTTACCCATGAATACAGGGTACGCAAAAACTTCGGAAAGATCCGAAAGATTGTCGAAATACCTAACCTGATCCAGATGCAGAAAGAGAGCTACGATCTCTTCCTGCAAAAGGATGTGCCCCCTGAAGCCAGGGTGGAAAGAGGGCTTCAGGAAGTCTTCAAGTCCGTCTTTCCAATAGAGGATTTCAGCGGGACGGCTTCCCTGGAATTCGTACAGTTCAGCTTCGGTGAAGTCAAATACGAAGTGGATGAGTGTCTTGCGCGGGGCATGACTTACGAGGCGCCCGTCAAGATAGTGGTGCGCCTTGTTGTCTATGACGTCGACAAGGACGCCGGCACCCGCTCCATTCGGGACATCAAGGAACAGGAAATCTATTTCGGAACTCTCCCGCTCATGACCGATAACGGCACTTTTATCGTGAACGGCACCGAGCGCGTTATCGTGAGCCAGCTTCACCGCTCACCCGGCATATTCTTCGATCATGACCGTGGGAAGACACACTCCAGCGGCAAAATTCTCTACTCCGCGCGCATTATCCCGTTGCGTGGCTCCTGGCTGGATCTGGAGTTCGATCCCAAAGACATTCTCTATATCCGCATCGACAGGCGGAGAAAGTTTCCTGTAACCGTTCTTCTCAAAGCGCTCGGCTATACAACCGAAGAGCTCCTAAACTACTTCTACCCCAGCGAGACGGTTTTCCTGGCTCCAAACAAGCAGTCGGAAAAGGAACTTAATCCTGACATCCTTCTCGGGACCCGGGCTTCCGATGACATACTCCATCCGGAAACCGGCGAGGTGCTCATAAAGAAGAACAGAAAACTTGGGAAACAGGCCCTCAAAAGACTTCAGGAAATCGGTATCCGGCGCCTTCCCGTCAAAATCTCCGAACTCATCGGACAGGTCCTCGCGCAGGATGTGATCGATTATGGTACGGGCGAGGTGATCGCGGAATGCAACGACACCATCAACGAGGAAATGATCTCTGATTTCAGGGAGCGCGGGATTCCGGAAATCGAACTCCTGCATCTCGAAGGCCCCGACATCAGCCCATCGTTCAGAAACACGCTGCTCATGGATAAGGTCAACACTCGGGATGACGCGCTCATCGAGATCTATCGCAGGCTGCGCCCGAGCAATCCTCCAACCCTGGAAGTGGCGAACGAGTTCTTCAACAATCTTTTCTTCAATGCGGACCATTATGATCTGTCCGAGGTCGGTCGGCTCAAGCTCAATCTACAGCTCGGGCTGGACGTCCCTCTCGACTTCAGAACGCTTCGCAAGGATGACATCCTGACGGCCGTCCGCCAACTCATAAAGCTCAAGGATTCCCAGGGACCGGTCGACGATATCGACAATCTCGGAAACCGCAGAGTGCGCGCCGTCGGCGAACTGCTCGAAAACCAGTACCGTATCGGTCTTGTCCGCATGGAACGGGCCATCAAGGAACGTATGACCCTACAGGAAGTGGAGGCGCTCATGCCCCACGACCTGATCAATGCCAAACCGGTATCGGCGGTTGTGAAGGAGTTCTTCGGCACGAGTCAGCTCTCGCAGTTCATGGACCAGACCAACCCCTTGTCCGAAATCACGCACAAGCGGCGCTTGAGCGCCCTGGGACCCGGCGGTCTCACGCGCGAGCGGGCGGGCTTCGAGGTACGTGACGTCCACCCGACTCACTACGGCCGTATATGCCCCATCGAAACCCCGGAAGGTCCCAACATCGGCCTCATAGTGTCTCTTTCGACCTATGCGCGAGTCAATCCTTACGGCTTTATCGAGACTCCGTACCGCAAGGTCGATTCGGCGACAGCCGGAGGTACCGTAAACTACCTGACCGCAATGGATGAAAAAGACTATCCCATCGCTCAGGCAAACGCGGAACTCGACGACGAAGGCCGGTTTACGGTTGAACAGATTTCCGCCCGGAAAGCCGGCGAGTTTGTCATGGTTCCGCCAAACGAGCTGCGTTACATGGACGTTTCCCCGAACCAGTTGGTGAGCGTTTCCGCATCGCTTATTCCCTTTCTCGAACATGACGATGCCAACCGCGCGCTCATGGGGTCGAACATGCAACGCCAGGCCGTGCCGCTCATCCAGACACGGGCGCCGCTCGTGGGCACCGGCATCGAACGCATTGTCGCCAAGGACAGTGGTGTTACCATCGTTGCCAAACGCGAGGGTGTGGTCGAATATGTGGACGCCACGCGTATCGTCGTCCGGGCCACCAACAGCATCGATGTGGGCCGCGGCGTCGATATTTACAAGCTGATCAAGTTCCAGCGCTCAAACCAGAACACCTGCATCAATCAGAAACCGTTGATCAAGCAGGGCGATTTCGTGCAAAAGGGTCAGATCATCGCCGACGGCCCATCCACGGATCACGGCGAACTGGCTCTGGGCCGAAATGTGATGGTCGCCTTCATGAGCTGGGGCGGGTACAACTTCGAAGACTCCATCCTCGTGAGCGAACGGATCGTGAAGGAAGACGTCTTTACTTCGATCCACATCGAGGAGTTCGAGGTAGTTGCCCGTGATACCAAGCTCGGTAAGGAAGAGATCACGCGCGATATTCCCAATGTCGGTGAAGAGGCGCTGAAGAACCTCGACGAAAGCGGGATCATCCGCATAGGTGCTTATATCAAGCCTAACGACATCCTGGTGGGCAAAGTCACTCCCAAGGGCGAGTCTCAACTGACCCCGGAAGAAAAGCTCCTGAGGGCGATTTTCGGGGAGAAGGCCAGTGACGTGAAAGATACGTCCCTGCGCGTGCCGCCCGGCGTCGAAGGTATTATCATAGATGCCAAGGTCTTCTCCCGCAAGGGTGTGGAGAAAGACGAGCGTACCCGCCAGATAGAAGACTATGAGATCGGGCGCCTCCTCAAGGACCAGCGCGATGAACTCGACATCATCAGGAAGACCGCCGTCAGGCAGATGATGCAGCCTCTGGAAGGCAAAGCCTCCGACGCTCCCCTGAAAGACGGCAAGAGGACCTACATCAAGAAGGGAGAGACCTTCACGGAAGCCGCGCTGCTCGATGTTCCCAGCGGGATCTGGGACCAGATAGCCGTGGCTCGGGACCCCGCCGCTTCCATGGAAGTCGAGACGATTATCTCGAACTATCGTCAGCAGGTGCAGGCGGTAAAGGACCTTTTCGAGGAAAAGATAAACAAGCTGAAAAGGGGCGATGAGCTTCCTCCGGGCGTTATCAAGATGGTGAAGGCCTACATCGCCGTTAAGCGCAAGCTCCAGGTGGGTGACAAGATGGCCGGGCGGCACGGTAACAAGGGTGTCGTCTCCCGCATACTTCCCTCCGAGGATATGCCTTACTTCCCCGACGGGACCCCGATGGACATCGTACTCAATCCGTTGGGCGTGCCATCGCGTATGAACGTCGGGCAGGTTCTGGAAACCCATCTCGGATGGGCCGCCAAGGGTCTTGGCCAACAGCTCGCCACCATGCTGACCGAGTACAGGGACCAGTTGAAAGAGCGCGAGACGATAGACGAGAAGCTCAAGCGCATATACAACGATCTCGAATACGGGAGGTTCTTCGACGGAGCATCGGAAGAGGAACTCAACAGCATCATTCCCGACCTTAAAGAGGGAATGCACGTTGCCACCCCGGTTTTCGACGGGGCCGAGGAACCCGAGATCCGAAGCTTCCTCAAGGAAGCGGGTGTTCCGGAGACCGGGCAGTCCATTCTCTACGACGGACGTACCGGCCTGCCCTTTGACCAGTCTGTAACCGTCGGTATCATGTATATGCTGAAGCTCCACCACCTGGTCGATGACAAGATCCACGCCAGGTCCATCGGCCCCTACTCGCTCGTCACCCAGCAGCCTCTTGGCGGCAAGGCCCAGTTCGGCGGCCAGAGGCTCGGCGAGATGGAGGTCTGGACAATGGAAGCCTACGGGGCCGCTTATGCGCTGCAGGAGTTCCTGACCGTCAAGTCCGATGACGTGGCTGGCCGTACCAGGATGTACGAAAAAATTGTAAAAGGCGACAATACCCTTGAAGCCGGACTGCCGGAGTCCTTCAATGTTCTCGTCAAGGAACTACAGGCGCTTGCTCTGGATGTACGGCTCCTCGAAGTAGAGGAAGGGAATTAAAGCAGTGGTCATTGGGAATATTGCCCGGCCGTCGCGCTATCGTCGCGCCGGGTTAATTGAACTGACTTTTTGAAGTTGACCACGCAAGGAGGTCCTTTTGAAAGAGCTTTACTCTCTTTTCACAAAACCGAAAGATCCGCTTAATTTCAACGCCGTGAAGATCATGATTTCTTCACCCGAGAGGATTCGGGAATGGTCTTATGGCGAGGTGAAAAAGCCGGAAACGATAAACTACCGGACTTTCAAGCCGGAGCGCGACGGACTCTTCTGTGCGAGGATCTTTGGACCGATCAAGGACTACGAGTGTAACTGCGGGAAATACAAACGCATGAAACACCGCGGCGTCGTGTGCGAGAAATGCGGCGTCGAGGTCATCCAGTCCAAGGTGCGCCGCGAGCGCATGGGGCATATCGAACTCGCCTCCCCCGTCGCCCATATCTGGTTTCTGCGCAGCCTGCCCAGCAAGATAGGAAACCTCCTCGACCTTACGCTCCGCGAGCTGGAAAAGGTATTGTACTTCGATTCGTACATCGTCCTGGATCCCGGCGAGACGCCGCTGACCCGCGGAGAGCTTCTCACCGAGGAGCGCTACCGGCAGATGGTTCATGAACACGGAAGCGCCTTCACGGCCGGGATCGGCGCCGAGGCGATCAAACAGCTTCTTGCCAGCCTGAACCTGGAAAAGCTCGCCACGGAACTGCGCGAAGAGATGGTGAAGACCAATTCGGTCGCCAAGCGCAAGAAACTCGCCAAGCGGCTGAAGATTATCGACGCGTTCCGGGAATCCGAGAATCACCCGGAATGGATGATCATGGATGTCATCCCCGTTCTGCCTCCGGACCTTCGACCCCTGGTTCCCCTGGACGGCGGGCGCTTCGCCACCAGCGACCTCAACGACCTCTACAGGCGCGTCATCAACCGAAACAACCGCCTCAAGAGGCTTCAGGAACTCAACGCGCCCGACATCATCATCCGCAATGAAAAGCGGATGCTCCAGGAAGCCGTTGACGTGCTGTTCGACAATGGCCGGCGCGGAAAGACCATTACCGGTGCAAGCAAACGCCCGCTCAAATCCCTGAGTGACATGCTCAAGGGCAAGCAGGGACGCTTTCGCCAGAACCTGCTCGGAAAACGCGTTGACTATTCCGGCCGTACCGTTATCGTCATCGGTCCCAATCTTCGCCTGCATCAGTGCGGGCTGCCCAAGAAAATGGCCCTCGAACTCTTCAAGCCCTTTATCTACAACAAGCTTGAAGAGAAGGGATACGTCACGACCATAAAAGCCGCCAAGAAAATGGTGGAACGCGAAACACCCGAGGTCTGGGATACCCTGGATGAAGTGGTGCGCGAATTCCCGGTTATGCTCAACCGCGCGCCTACTCTTCACCGCCTCGGCATCCAGGCCTTCGAGCCGATCCTGATCGAAGGCAAGGCCATCCAGCTTCATCCGCTGGTCTGTACCGCATTCAACGCGGACTTCGACGGTGACCAGATGGCGGTACATGTGCCGCTTTCGATAGAGGCCCAGGCCGAAGCACGCATCCTCATGATGTCCACGAACAACATTCTGAGCCCCGCGCACGGCGATCCGATCATCGTGCCCTCTCAGGATATCGTTCTCGGCATCTATTATATGACGCGCGAAAAACCGTTCGCGAAGGGATCCACTTCACCTTTCGCCTCCCCCGAGGAGTTGATTCAGTCCATCATCAAGGGCGAGATACGCGTCTATAACAGCCCCGAGGAAGTCCGGTGCGCATACGACGGCGGTGAAGCCGCCCTGCACGCCGGTGTGGTCGTACGGTTCCGGCACGAGGCGAAGGCGAACGGCGTCATTGAGTCCGTCGCCGATCGCACCATTCAGCTCAAGGCCGACGGCTCCGAATATATGTGCAAGCTCTCTGACGGCAGGGCTTCCATCAGCCAGAAGGTTTTGATCAAGGCGGGCGATGAGGTCCACAAGGGACAGTTGCTGGCCGAGGAAATGGTGCGCACCACCGTTGGACGCGTACTTCTCTCGGAAATTCTTCCGGAGGGTGTCCCCTTCTCCGCCGTCAACCGGGTCATGAACAAGAAGGCCCTCGCCCAGTTGATCGACCTTTGCTACCGCACAGCGGGAGTCAAGGCGACAGTCATTCTGGCCGACAGGCTCAAGGATACCGGATACCACTACGCAACACGGTCCGGGATTTCCATCTCCATCAAGGACATGACGATTCCGGCGCGCAAGCAGGGAATTCTCGAGGTTGCCTTCGACCAGGTGCAGGAGATTGAAAGACAGTACAATGAAGGTCTCATAACCGAAGGCGAAAAGTACAACAAGGCGGTAGATATCTGGGCCAAGGCCACCGAGGATGTTGCCGCCGAGATGATGAGGGAGATCGGCCTCAGCGAGATTGCCGGACCCAAGGGCGAAACCACCCAGATTGAGTCCTTCAATCCTATTTACATGATGGCCGACTCGGGCGCGCGCGGCAGCAAGGACCAGATGCGCCAGCTTGCCGGTATGCGCGGTCTCATGGCGAAGCCATCCGGCGAAATCATCGAAACGCCGATTACCGCCAATTTCCGCGAGGGCCTCACCGTTCTGCAGTACTTCATCTCCACTCACGGCGCGCGCAAAGGCCTCGCCGATACCGCGCTCAAGACCGCGAACTCCGGTTATCTCACCCGTCGTCTCGTGGACGTTTCTCAGGACGTCATCATATCCGAGATCGACTGCGGAACGATGGACGGGATCGAAGTGGAAGCCCTGCTCGAAGCGGGTGAAATCATTCAGCGCCTGGGTGACCGTATCCTCGGCCGCACGGCCCAGGAGGATGTGGTTGACCCCGTTACTTCCGAGGTCATCCTCCCGATGGGGGCCGAGATCGATGAAGCAAAGGTTATCGAGATCGAGGATGCCGGCATCGAGCGCGTAAACATTCGTTCCGCCCTCACCTGCCGGAGCCCGCGCGGAGTATGCGCCATGTGTTATGGCCGCGACCTCGCCCAGGGCAAACTGGCCCAGATCGGCGAAGCGATCGGAATCATCGCCGCCCAGTCGATCGGTGAACCGGGAACGCAGCTTACCATGCGTACGTTCCACATCGGTGGTACCGCCAGCAAGAGCATTGAGCGTACCTCGATCACCAACCGCTACATGGGATCGGTCAAGTTCATTAATCTGAATACGGTCAAGAATCGCGAAGGCGACCTGGTGGCCATGAACCGCAACGGCGAGATAAGCATCGTCAGCGATACGGGCCGCGAGCGCGAACGCTACGTGATTATTTACGGCGCCAAGCTGAAGGTCACCGAGGGCCAGCAGGTCGAGCCCGGCTCCCTCATCGCTGAATGGGACCCGTTCACGACTCCGATTCTGACCGAAGTCTCCGGGGCTATCAAATTCGGAGACATTACCGAGAATCAGACCATGCAGGAAAAGCTGGACCCCGTTACCGGCAAGTCCAGCAAGGTTGTCGTCGAGTATCGCGAGTCCGACGTACGGCCCCGTATATCCGTCAAGGATGAGAAGGGACGCACGGTCAAGATCGGAGAGGGCGGCGCGGCGCGCTACTTCATGCCGGTCGGCGCCATTCTCATGGTTAACGAAGGCGATCCGGTCTTCCCCGGCGACGTTCTCGCGAGAATCCCGCGCGAAACCACCAAGACCAAGGACATCACCGGTGGTCTTCCCAGGGTCGCGGAACTTTTCGAAGTCCGCAAACCCAAGGAAAACGCCGTCATCACGGAAATCGACGGTGTCGTTAGTTTCGGCAAGGATACCAAGGGCAAACGGAAAGTGCTCGTGACCCCCGAGGTTGGCGATCCTCGCGAATACCTCATTCCCAAGGGCAAGCATATCAGCGTGCACGAGGGTGATTACGTGCGCGCCGGCGAACCCCTTATGGACGGTTCACCCAATCCCCACGACATCCTTACCGTTCTCGGGGAAAAGGAAGTCGCCAAGTACCTGGTCGACGAAGTGCAGCAGGTCTATCGCCTCCAGGGTGTTAAGATCAATGACAAGCACATCGAGGTCATCGTTCGCCAGATGCTCAAGCGCGTCCGCATCACGGACCCGGGCGATTCGGAGTTCCTGCTCGGCGAGCATGTGGAAAAGCCGATTTTCGAGGAAGTCAACCAGGAATTGGTTAACAACGACCAGAGGCCCGCTGCCGCCGAACCTCTGCTCCTCGGCATCACGAAGGCCTCGCTGAGCACCCAGAGCTTTATCTCGGCCGCATCGTTCCAGGAGACGACGAAGGTACTCACAGACGCCGCGACGGCCGGAAAAGTGGACCATCTGCTCGGACTCAAGGAAAACGTGATCATGGGACGGCTCATTCCGGCCGGTTCCGGACTGCGTCAATACCGTGACGTTCGAAAATAGCACTTTGGGAGTACGTGGGCTGTCAACTTAAGGAAAAGAGCTTGACAACTCACCCTGCTTCCTTTAAAAAGAAGGGATTTCCCAGCTCGGAAAACCGCTATCGCCTTGCTGAGCTGAATCAATGAATTTTTTACGCTGGAGAATATTACAGGAATGCCCACTATCAATCAGTTGGTCAGAATCGGACGGGAAGAGATCAAGAAGAAATCCAGCACTCCCGCCCTTCAGAGCTGTCCCCAAAAGCGGGGCGTTTGTGTGCGCGTGTACACCACCACGCCTAAGAAGCCGAACTCGGCTCTGCGCAAAATTGCCCGTGTGCGCCTTACCAACGGGATCGAGGTGACATCCTATATCCCCGGCATCGGTCACAATTTGCAGGAGCACTCCGTGGTGCTCATCCGTGGGGGCCGCGTCAAAGACCTCCCGGGCGTGCGCTACCACATCATTCGCGGTACCCTTGACGCGCTGGGAGTGGCCGACCGCAAACAGGGCCGTTCCAAGTACGGTACCAAAAGGCCGAAATAGCCAGATTATAGTTTCTGGGGGCCATGGCTCCTGCCATGGCCTCTCTTTTGCCGTAATATAATTCAGAATTGTCGAAGGACTCAGGCAATGCCCAGGAGAAGAGAAGTACCCAAGCGCTACGTGCTGCCGGACCCTAAGTTCAACAGCCGGTTGGCCGCAAAATTCGTCAATAACGTTATGCGCCGCGGTAAGAAGAGCACGGCCGAACAGATATTCTATCAGGCCTTGGGTCTTATTGAGCAGCGTCTGAAACAGGACCCCATGGATGTCTTTCAAAAAGCTCTCGATAACGTCAGGCCCGTGGTGGAAGTCAAATCACGACGGGTCGGCGGCGCCACCTACCAGGTTCCTGTTGAAGTACGCTCGGAGCGACGCGATGCCCTGGCAATGAGGTGGATTATCAACTACTCCAAGTCGCGCTCCGAAAAAACCATGGTCCAACGTCTTGCCGGTGAACTCATGGATGCGTCCCAGAACCGGGGCGGTTCCGTGAAGAAAAGAGAAGATACCCACCGCATGGCGGATGCCAATAAAGCTTTTGCGCACTACAGATGGTAGTTTCTTATTCGTTATACTGAAAACAGGCTTAAATCATATAGCACGGCACGGCTGCACAGCTAGGAGGATCCCTGATGGCTAAGAAGAAGTTTGAGCGGACCAAGCCGCATGTGAACGTCGGGACGATTGGTCATATTGACCACGGGAAAACCACCCTCACCGCGGCAATCACGAAGCAGCTTGCAAAAAAGGGAAAGGCCCAGTTTGTTCCCTTTGACCAGATCGACAAAGCGCCCGAGGAACGCGAGCGCGGCATCACCATCGCCA
>JBDKTY010000027.1:0-59203 GCA_039679945.1 Syntrophobacter sp.
TGCTCGCGGCCGCGTATGAGGGTGTCTTTATAATCAAGGAGAGGCAGCAGGCCATACCCGGTTTTTGGGACCTCATAAACGAGTCGGACCGCTATTTCCGGCAAAACCTGCCCGACTCTCGCTGGACGCCGGTTTTCTCGACTCTGGCCGCCATGAAAAGCGGCTCGCCCGGCAACGACGCCGTCAAAACCGAACTCCTTCGGATTCAGAATGCCGCCGGCCGGGAACATTCCCCCATCCTCGGGGAAGACGTTGATTACGCGGAATTAAAACCTCGCGGACATTACAATTCCAGCGAGGCGATGCAGATGTATTTCAAAGCCTTTAAGTACCTGACTGGACTGGCGGGACCAGCGCTGCCTCACGAAGACCTTTTGAAAGCGTCCCCTGAAATAGCAGCCAAAGCCCATTCCTGGATTGCGGCGTATGACGCATTCATCGCCCCTTCGCGTTCTCCGGTGGTCTGGCGCCATCAGCAACCCCAACCCGTTTACACGAAACACCCGCTCCAGGAGATGCGACTGTTTCCGCTCTCATGGGGAATGGACAACGAGGTGCTGCTCGCCACGGTATTCCATCCGGACTGGCCCGAAGAGGAACAGGTAAAGGGGCCTTCCGGTCCCCGACTGATGCCCTCCGCTCTGGACGTTGCCGCCGCGCTCGGCAGCGGGTTCGCCGAGAAGATTCTCTCACCCGAGTTTGAGAAGTACCCTCCCCTTCGCAAAATCATCGAAGACCTCCGTGCGCGACTCGCGGAGCCCCGGAAATCCGCCGGCAACGGCGCCGGTCTCTATAATTCATGGATGGCGGCCCTGGCACTCCAGTGGGCGGATGATGTCGCGTCGCCAGCCGGAAAAGAGGACGAGGAACTCTGGCGCGTGAAACGCCTTCAGACTGGACTGGCGTCATGGGCAACACTGCGCCACGCCACGGTCCTGGTTAATGAACGTACCGCGGCGGAATGCGGTGAAGCGGCCTTCGAACCTATTCTCCTGACGCCTCCCAGGGGCTATGTCGAGCCGGATCCCAAAACATTCGAGGCTATTGCCGCCCTTTTCGATGCCATGGAACAAATTGTCAATTCCTGGGGTCCGTGGTCCGAGGAAATGAGTCAGGACAACCAGGATGGGGAAAAAGAAGCCCTCAAAAGCGGAATGATTCGCAGATTGTCGGAAACCGCTCTCAAGGCGCGGCTCTTTGGAACTATAGCCAAAAAGGAGATATCCGCCGAGCCAATCTTCAACCAGGAGTACGAAGAGATCCTGAACATCGGCAGAATAGCGGAACACCATTTTCTCATTTTCAAGAGCCTTGCCAGTGAAGAACTCGCTCTATCCAACCCCGATCCCATGCCGAAAATTGCCGACGTGGCGGGCGGCGGACCTTCAAACCTTCCGTTCCTGATGGCGGCCGTCGGCAGGCCCATGGAATGGGATCATATCGTGCCCTATTTTGGGCGCCAGCATATCGTGAAAGGTTCTGTGTACTCGTATTATGAATTCATATCCGAGCAACTCATGAACGACCAGGAATGGCTGAAAGCGCTTCCATCCCGCCCGCATCCCGACTGGGTTTCCCCATTTATCTCCAGGAGTCAACCCTCGTGTCCCCCGCGAAACCCATTCTGATACTCCTGGCCGTCGCGCTCCTCTGTCCCGGGCTCCCGTGCTTCATCCCCGGCACCCTGTCCGCCTCCGGGGGTCCAAACCATGGAGAGGTTCGACTTCTGTTTGCCGGCGATATACTTCTGTCCAGGGGCGTGGAACTCCAGTTGAGCCATAATCTCCAAGCCTTTGTTCGAGCACTGCGCCCCGCATTCTCCACCGCGGACCTGGTGGTCAGCAACCTGGAAGGGGCCGTGGGCTCACCGGATGATTGCCATTCGTCCGAAACCAAACCATGTTTCCCGATACGGACCGAGTTTATCCCTTTGTTGAAAGAGGCAGGATTCCGGGCGATCAGCCTGGCCAATAATCATAGCGGCGATCTCGGCGCCGCGGCCAGGCAGACCACCCGGCGGATGCTCGCCGCGAGCGGCATTCTCCCCCTCACCTATGACGATTCCCCCCAATTCATCAGGTTTAAGGATCTTACATTCGCTCTCATCGCACTCCCGCTGACACCGGGCCGTGACGAACCGGCAGTTGATATCCCCGATACCGTCTTGCGCCAAAAACTTCGCATGGCGCGAAATCTCGCGGATATGGTGGTCGTCTACGTTCACTGGGGAAGCGAGTTTCTGGACTGGTCCGACAAAAGACAGCGGCATGCCGCCCGGTGGCTGATACAGAACGGAGCGGACCTCATCGTCGGCCACCATCCCCATATGATCCAAAAACCCGAATCGATCGACGGCAAGGCAGTCTTCTTTTCCCTGGGGAATTTAGTATTTGACCAGAAATATCCATCGACACGGGAAGGGCTACTGGCTGATTGTCGCATTCAGGAGGGGATTGCCACCTTTTCCGCCTTCTCCACTCGAACTCCCCCCGGATCGACTCTACCCATCTTCGGCGATCTCGATGCAGATTCCGGAAAGGTCTTGTCCGGCTGCGCTTTTCGCCTCCGTCCTCCCCTGGAGGTCGGCGGAATCACGATAAGACCTGTCAGTTCCACACAGGGAGAGAGACCATCCGGTTTCCTGCTTGAGGGAAATCAGGGCGGCGGGGCCGTTTGGAAAACGCGTCATGCAAGGATAGTCTCAATAGAGAAGATGCAAAGACCGGCCAGTCAAAGCCCCTCTCCCCCCGCTCGGAGTGATTCCGGCGCGGAGCACCCCGGGGAATATCTGTTCACGCTGGAGCGGCATTTTTCCCCACTGGACAGGGAGCAGGGCTTGCGCCCCTGCGTCTATGAAACAAGGCCCGATGGCCTGGCCCCTGTATGGCGTGGGAGCGCCCTTGCCTGGCCGCTTGTCGATGCGGCTTTCCTTCCCGGCAACAGGGAAGTTCTCTGCGCCCTGCACCGGGGGGATTCTTTCCTCGCGCCCCATCCCCAGTCAAAAGATACACGTGTTGCCGCATACCGCTGGAAAGGATTCGGTTTCTCCGGCATACACGACGAGGAAGTGATCATGTCATGCCGGGAGTTTCTTCAGTGATCCCCAAATACCCGCGACCGCGCTCACGCGACTACCTCGGTTCCCGCTTCCCCCGCGATCGCCTGCTCTATTTCCTCTATGGAACAAATCACCGCTTTTTTACCGCCTGAGCGGATAAAACCCACAGCCGCCTCTACCTTGGGTCCCATCGAACCTGGAGGAAACACGCCTTCCTTCAGCAACCCGTCACCTTCCTCGACAGTCAATCGCCGCAAGAACTTTTCCCGTTCCGTACCGAACCCGATCGCGACTCCTCTTACATCCGTTGCCATGATGAAAATATCCGCCCTGATCGCCTCGGCCAGCCTGGCGCTGGCAAGGTCCTTGTCGATCACCGCGTCGATTCCCTGAAATGCCCTTCCGTGGCGGACCACCGGAATCCCGCCTCCGCCGCATGCTATGACAAGGAATCCCATTTCAATGAGGCGCTCTATTTCTCTTCTTTCGATGATACTGATCGGTCTGGGAGATGCCACTACGCGCCTCATCCCTCCCGGGGTTTTGACCACCGGATAGGGCAGCCTTGAAGCCACCTCCTCGGTGAAAGCGGGACCGATCGGTTTGGACGGATTCAGAAAGGCGGGATCGTTCTCTTCCACGAGTACGTAAGTCAACATCGTTATGATGAGTTGCTCATGCTCGCCGTCCATTTTCATCAGTTCGTTATCCAGGGTGGACTCTATCATGTAACCGATCTGCCCTTGTGTCTGCGCGACAAGAATTTCGAGCGGAAGGCGCGGAACGGCCGAGCAGCACTCCTGCTGCAGAAGAAGATTCCCCACCTGCGGCCCGTTTCCATGGGTCACAACGATCCGGAACCTTTTCGAGAGCCGGGCAACCTGGCCCAGCGGCACGGAAAGATTCCCGAACTGCTCCTCCGTGCTCCCGGCCTCGCCTTTACGTATCAAGGCATTACCGCCGAGCGCCACAAGCAGGACAGGTTTCATGGCGACCGCACTTTTCGCACTCATTTAAAAGAAGACTCCCAAAAGCCAGTGGTGGGTTTGGGACCGGTCAGACTGGTCCCACCACGCGGATGCGCAACTTTTTTCCGCTCATGAATGATGTCGTGGGCTCCCGATAAATAGACCCGACACAATTCCGGCATCTCATGTGATGGGCCTCGTTGTCGCGGGAATCACGGAATGCCGATTTTCTGGAGCCTTTCGATCACCACATCCTCAAGGTGCGGTGGTGCGTGGTCTTTGTACTCGTAGCGAACTCTCAGGGCCGGCTTGTTGATACTGAGCAGGCCGGTGAGATCGGCTGGAGTGGAAAACAGCACCAGATCAGAGTCCGTTGCGTTAATGGTAGCCTCGAGGTCCCTGATCTGCCGCTCGGAATACCCCATCGACGGCAGTTGGCTACCTATGCCGGGGTAGGACTCGAAAGTATCCCGGATCGTGCCGACCGCGAAAGGCCGTGGGTCCGCGATCCCTGATGCCCCAAACTCACGGGCCGCAATCGCGGCCGCGCCAAACGGCATTCCCCCGTGCGTCAGGGTTGGACCGTCTTCGACCAGGAGCACACGCCTTCCGCGGATTCGCTCCGGGCTATCCACCAATATCCGCGACTCCGCAAGGATGATTGTCGCCATGGGATTGCTTTTCATGATGTTTCGGCGAACCCGCTCCACATTTTCCGGCGAGGCGGTATCGACTTTATTAATAATCGCCACGTTCGCCATCATCATGTTCGTTTCACCCGGATAGTAGAGCAGCTCATGCCCGGCCCGATGCGGATCGAAAACCGTTATATGAACATCCGGGAAGTAGAAGGGTGTATCGTTGTTTCCTCCGTCCCAGACAATGACGTCCGCCTCCGCTTCGGCCCGTTCCAGGATCTTTCCGTAGTCAATCCCCGCGTAGACGACTATTCCTTTCTCGATCAGAGGCTCGTACTCCTCCCGTTCCTCGATGGTACACCGGTTGAGCTTAAAATCGTCGAAAGTGGAAAGTCTTTGCACCACTTGCTTTTTAAGGTCCCCATAGGGCATTGGGTGCCTTACCGCGACAACTCTTTTCCCTCGGGCCCGCAAAATCTCGCAAAGCCTCCTTGTTGTCTGGGATTTTCCGCAACCGGTCCGCACCGCACAGACCGCGATCACGGGTTTCCGGGATTTCAGCATGGTGTAGGTCGCCCCGAGGAGTATGAAATCAGCCCCCCCGGCCATCGCGATAGCAGCCTTGTGCATTACTTCCTGGTATGAAACGTCACTGTAGGAGAAAGCCACCAGGTCGATGCGCTGATCGCGAATGAGACTCGCCATCTCTTCTTCAGGGAAGACGGGTATCCCCTCCGGGTACAGATCACCCGACAGTTCCGCCGGATAGACTCTCCCCTCGATATTGGGGATCTGCGCGGCGGTGAAGGCGATCACCCTATAGCGTGGATTGTCTTTGAAGTAGACGTTGAAATTATGAAAGTCCCGTCCGGCAGCCCCGACTATGATAACTCGTTCAATCATGCAAGATATTCCCGTATCTCAAATGGCGCCGCGTACCGGCATCTTTCGAATCCGCCGTGATTATAAGACCCGCGGTGAACGGAAACGCGGACATCGAGATCCCTTCGAGACAAATAGTAACAGCAATGACGTCATGGCAAGGCTCGCGATCCAGGGGTTCACCATTATCCCGGCTGAATCGCACCACGAATGCGCGGATAGGAGCATACCCCCGCACAGTCGTTCAGCCTCGGTCCGCAAATTCACATACCATTCAGCGCCAGATGTCTTCGGGCCATTTGCGGGGCTTTTACCAAGCTCAAGTTATTCATGCCCTTTTTGAAAATAAACGGTGGATCGTGGAAATTCATGTCATTAGCGGGGTTTGATATTCAAAGCAGAACGAAAGGCCACTCACGCCAGGACCGGACAGACCTCCCGATCTCGTTGGAGTTGAACGGACGCCCCACGCCGGCGGTCTTTCCCGACTAATAAAGCACGCGTAATAGTCAGGATTCCCGGACTTCTTCTCTACACTTTTAATTTAGATAAGGTTATTTATTGTCTGCTCGGAACCGGATCCCAAGTAAGGGGGAAGATTTAACTTGCTGAGATGAGGATTTTTTTGGTAATTTACAAAGTTCGGACATTGATTCTTACCTTCATGGACCGACACTTATATCGCCCTAATAATTTCGGCGCCCGGCCCGGTCGGTTGGTCTCCCCCCGCCGTAAGATCTGGTCCTGATTCGAGCCCATGCGATGTCCAGGCACTCTCGCGAGTGCCTTGCTCTTTGCCGGAAACAGTCGGCTGCCATACTCGCTCACTCTGAACGGGTGAGCGTATTCCTTTAAGGAGATCAGAGTGCAATGTGCCGTTTGTTCGCAATGACGAGTGATGAACCGCAGTCCCCTACCCTCGCGATCCACGCCCTTGACGTGATGAGGGAAGGACACGACGGCTCGGGAGTCGGCCTGTTTTTGAGCGATCTCAGCGGGCCCTTCGAGGACCTTAAGGGTGCTCCTATTCTATCCGGGATCTTCACCAATGATGGCATGAAGCGGCTTGACCAGTACATGATGAATCTGGGCTTCATGACCAAGCACAAACTGTCGTTGAAAGTTCCCCGGACTCCGCCTCCCGGCACTCCCAAACGGGACGTTTATCTCATCCGGGCATACGAGTATCCGGAATCCTGGGAAGGCCTGAGCGAGGGGGAACTTGAGCACCGCCTCCTCACCACGCGTCTCCAGTTGCGGCAGATGGGCGAGGAAAAAGAAGACATGATCATCTACAGCTTCTGGCCGGACGTGATCATGATCAAGGAGATCGGCGATCCGCTCAAGGTCTCCGAATACCTGCACCTCAACCACGAGGAACTGCGCGCGCGCGTAATCCTGGCACAAGGCCGCCAGAATACTAATTATGCCATCAATCTTTATGCCTGCCACCCCTTCTTCATTCAGGGTATCGCCACAATGACCAATGGCGAGAACACGGCATTCGTTCCTATCCGCGAATTTCTCATGTCGCGAGGCTTTCCCGGATATATCGGCTATAATTCGGACTCGGAAGTTTTTACTCACATTGCCCATTATACTGTTCGCGGCCTCGGACTCGGAATCGAAACCTACAAGCATGTGATCACTCCCCTTCAAGACCCTGACCTTCGCGAACATCCGGATGGGGGTTTTCTCAAGCAGCTCAAGCATTCCTGCCGCAGACTCATAATCGATGGCCCCAACTGTGTCATGGGCCGCCTGCCCGACAACTCCATTTTCCTCGTCCAGGACCGCAAGAAGCTGCGTCCCGGAGTCGTAGGCGGGAAGAAAGGCATCTACGCCTTTTCTTCGGAAATGTGCGGTCTCGACATTGCCATTCCCGATCGTGACAAGAGTAAAGACTTTCAGCCCATGCACCTTGATACCGTTATCATCCCTTCTGACCGCTCGGAGGTCCGGATATGCTCTCAAATGGAACCATTACGCCTTCTACACTAAGCGTGAAGGACCTGCTCTGGCAGGTCCAGTGGGATAAGGAAAAGTGCACTTTGTGCGGCCGCTGCACGGCGGTTTGCCCCGTGCATGCAATTGAACTCGGCGTCCACCGGAAGAGGAGTGTCCAGATCCCTTCCCTTGCCGAGATCAGCCCCGGCACGACATCATCGAACGTCTATCAGGTCTACCACGGGATTCGCCAGAAGACCGATCCGGCCTACGCTTGCATCGGCTGCGCCATGTGCAACATGGTATGCCCCAATGGCGCGATATGCCCCTCCAGAAGCGATGAGATCGACAAGCAGCGCTACCATATCAACAGGGGCGGCCAGGCGCGCAGCCGAGGCGGGCGCAGAAATGTGCAGGATGCCCTTAATCGCGGCACACTCGATAGAATCAAGTTCACCCGAATCTCCATGCTCACCGACCCTGCCCTCGATGCCGGCCGCCATGAATTCGAGCTTCGCACTCTCCTTGGGCGCATTCTTCCCCCCGAGGAAAACCTGAGGCTCTACAGGGAAAACGGCTGGATTCCCCCTGTTAGGGAAATATATCCGCTGATCATCGGCAGCATGTCTTTCGGTGCGCTCTCCCCCAATATGTGGGAGGGACTCCAGATGGGTGTGGCCTATCTCAACGAGGAACTCGGAATGCCGGTCCGGATGTGTACGGGTGAAGGCGGCTGTCCGCCGCGCCTGCTGCGCTCCCGGTTCCTCAAATATACCATCCTCCAGATTGCGAGCGGATACTTCGGATGGGATGAAATTATTCACGCCCTTCCAGATATGAAGGAAGATCCGTGCGCGATCGAGATCAAGTACGGGCAGGGAGCTAAGCCGGGAGACGGCGGTCTGCTCATGTGGTACAAGGTCAACAAACTGATAGCCGCGATCCGCGGCGTCCCGGCCGGGGTGAGCCTGCCCAGCCCGCCGACTCACCAGACCCAGTACTCCATAGAGGAATCGGTGGCCAAGATGATCCAGTCCATGTACATGGCCTGGGGATTCCGGGTGCCGGTCTATCCCAAGATTTCGGGCACCTCTACCGCCCTCGCGGTTCTGAACAATCTGACGCGAAACTTCTACGCCGGCGGTCTTTCCATAGACGGAGAAGACGGAGGCACGGGGGCCGCGTATACGGTCTCCATGGACCATATGGGGCACCCCATCGCCAGCAATATAAGAGACTGCTATCTCAACCTGGTGCGGCTCGGCAGGCAGAATGAAATCCCTCTTTTCGCGGGGGGAGGCATCGGGAAGAACGGCAAGCTCGCCGCCAATGCCGCCGCCCTCATCATGCTGGGCGCCAGCGGCGTACAGGTGGGCAAATACATGATGCAGGCCGCCGCGGGTTGCCTGGGTTCGGAATCCGACCGCTGCAATATCTGCAATATCGGTCTTTGCCCTAAAGGTATCACTTCACAGGACCCGCGCCTCTACAGGCGGCTTGATCCGGAGAAAGTGGCTGAAAGGGTGGTGGACGTCTTTCTGTCCTTCGACACCGAACTCAAGAAGATTGTGGCGCCTCTCGGTCGCTCCACATCGCTTCCCATCGGGATGTCGGACGCCCTTGCAATTGACGATTTCAATGCGGCTCAGCGCCTCAAGATAAACTACGTCGTTTAGGACCGGCAATATCGGGGAGGAGGCATTCGCGCCGCGGCCTGGAGCCGGTCTGGCGCCGCCCCCGCCGCCCAACGGGAGTTTAACATATGCAAAGTCAACAGATACTACGCCTTTCCGGATTTGAGAACGGCCACCGCATAGAATCCCGCATTCTTGAGGAAAGGCTGCAAAAGGCGGTTGAAAACGGTTATCGAATCCTCGAAGTCGAGGCTTTTGGTCAGCATGGTATTGGAGGCAGGCTCTGGAAGGCGGGAGACGAGAAAATCCACGTTCAGATAACCGGCTCTCCAGGCCAGCGCGTCGGCTCGATGGGGTTTCCCAATACCCTGGTCGAAATTTTTGGCCCCGCGTCCGATGACGTGGGTTGGCTCAATGCCGGGGCCGATATCATCGTGCACGGCCACGCAACCAACGGTACGGCCAACGCAATGGCGCAGGGAAAAGTCTATGTCGCCGGCAACATTGGCGCTCGCGGCATGACGATGACCAAGCGCAATCCCCGCTTCGATCCCCCGGAACTGTGGGTGCTTGGCAGTGCCGGTGATTATTTCGCCGAATTCATGGCCGGCGGGATTTCTGTGGTCTGCGGCTATAATCCTCAGACCCCCCAGAACGTTCTTGGGTACCGTCCCTGTGTTGGAATGGTTGGAGGCAGGATATATTTCCGCGGTCCCCACCAAGGCTACAGCCAGGCCGACGCCAAGCAGGTTCCCATCTCCGATACGGATTGGGAATGGCTGAACGATAATCTCGAGAAATTTCTCACTGCAATCGGCAGAATCGAACTTTTCGACCACCTCGCCAACCGTGCCGAATGGCAAATGCTCGAATCCCGCGGGCCGCATGAAAAGCTCTCCAAGAAAAGGCGCTCCATTTCCGCATTCCGGGGAGAGGTCTGGGATGGCGAACTGGGCAGGGGCGGGCTGATCGGTGACCTGGTGGATTTTGACAGGAGTCCGATCCCGATTATCACAAACGGTATCCTCAGGCGATTTGTTCCCGTCTGGGAAAACCGCAAGTTCGCTGCACCGTGTGAAACCAGTTGTCCAACCGGAATTCCCGTGCATGAGCGCTGGCGCCTCATTCGCGAAGGGCGCATGGATGAGGCGGTAGACCTTGCCCTGGCCTATACGCCCTTCCCGGCTACCATTTGCGGCTATCTCTGTCCCAATCTCTGCATGCAGAGTTGTACACGAAATGCAGCCCACCTGTTGCCGGTGGACACGAGCCAACTCGGCAAAGCCAGCATCAAGGCGAAGCTTCCCGAACTCCCGGTGCTCAGCGGCAAGCGAGTTGCCATAATCGGAGGCGGTCCCGCCGGTATCTCCGTTGCCTGGCAGCTCCGTCAGCAGGGTCACGAGGCGGTTATCTACGACATCAATCCTCAGCTTGGCGGAAAGATCTCGGCGCTTATTCCCAAGTCCCGCATTCCCGACGAGGTGCTGAATGCCGAACTTGAGCGCGTAAGAGCCGCGCTGCCTCACGTCAACCTGCGTCAGCACCTCAAACGCACCGACGTCGAGCAGCTCAAGGAGGATTATGACTTCATCGTTATCGCTTCGGGGGCTCAGAAACCGAGGGTCATTCCAATTCCCGGGAAAGAAAAGCTGATTCCCGCCCTGGAATTCCTCCGCCGTTCCAAGGCCAACAAAGCGAAAGTCGGCAAGCGGGTTGTCATCATCGGCGCAGGCAACGTCGGCTGCGATGCCGCCACGGAAGCCCACAGGCTCGGAGCGGAGGATATTCTGCTCGTGGATATCCAGGAACCCCTCTCATTCGGCAAGGAGCGCAAGGAAGCCGAGGCGGCGGGGGCGAAATTCCGCTGGCCATGCTTCAGCAAGGCCGTAACGGATGAGGGCCTGGAACTGACGACCGGTGAAGTGATTCCGGCCGATACCGTTATCATCTCCGTGGGCGACTTGCCCGAACTCGATTTTCTTCCCGATACCGTGGTGATAGAGCGCGGCTTCGTCAAAGTCGACGAAACCTGGCGGACATCCGACCCACAAATATTCGCGGTGGGCGATGCGGTGAAGGTTGGTCTCCTGACCGATGCCATTGGAGCCGGCAGGAAGGCGGCCGCCAGGATAGGCGCGATCCTGGGCGGCAAGGATATCATGCCCGTTGTATCGCGAGAGAAGATTGCATACGAACGCGTGAAGCTGGAATATTTCGATCCCCGCATGGTAGGATTCGAAGGCGTGCAGTCATGCGCATCCCATTGCTCCTCGTGCGGCACTTGCCGCGATTGCGGAATATGCGTCACCATCTGCCCCCAGGGAGCCATATCCCGCCAGAGCCTGTCCACTGACCAGGGGTTCGAAATGGTTGTGGATCCGGCGAAGTGCATAGGGTGCGGCTTTTGTGGCGGGGCATGTCCGTGCGGCGTTTGGAATCTCGTGGAAAATGAGTCGATAGGCTAAACGCATCCCATGATTGCGTCAGTTTGATTATCGCCCACCGGCCGCCGCCGATGGGCGATTTTTCTTCTCCTCCCAAACCCTGATCCATGTCGGGACCGATGTGAAGGCAAACTTTCCAAAACCCTCCGCCCTGCCCGTACTCGCCTCGGCACACGAGGTAGCTGCCCGTGCGCGTTGGGTTTTTTTCCATCCCGAACGAATCGATCACGCCATCGGAAAGTGGGGCCATCTTCTGGATTCGGCGCCTCGTTGGGATCATCCCTGCCACTTTTCCGATCAAACCGAAGAGACCGTCCGGTGGATCTTCTCGCTCGATGTTTTGAATCACTGTTTCTGGCCTGACCCTGGTGATCCCGTCTGGACCGTTCGATTCAATGGACAAGACTGGTCGGGTTACTGGGGATTGGCCGCCAGCCTGAAACGCGCACTCTCCATGGGAATACCGGTAACCAACCCGGCGTGGCTTTCTAGGATATCCGAGAACGACCTCGCACGCATTTTCTCGGGTGAAGGCACAATACCGCTCTTCGCGGAGCGACTCATGAACCTGAGAGAGGCTGGCGCGGTTATTGTCTCGCAACTCGGTGGAGATCTGCTTTCTCTTTTTACCAGGGCCTCGGGGAGCGCTGTCCGATTGGTAACGGATCTGGTCTCTCTTTTCGCCAGCTTCCGGGACGAGGCCGTTTATCTGGGAGGTAAAGTCTATTTCTGGAAGCGCGCCCAGATATTTGCGTCCGACGTGTTCATGGCATTCGAGGGTAAAATGTGGGGTTGCTTCCATGATATCGGCAGCCTTACAGCATTTGCCGATTACAAGCTTCCGCAGGTGCTTAGAGAACTCGGCATCATTTCCTATCATCCTGAACTTGCTGCCCGCATTGACGCCCTCAAATTCATTGGACCCGGGTCTGAAAAAGAAGTAGAAATACGGGCAATGACAATAATTGCCGTCCATGCGATACGCGCACTCTTCAGCCAGAGTGGATTCAACGTCACAAGTGCTCAGGTGGACGGATGGCTGTGGGCGCTCGGGCAGTACGATGCCTTTCGAGCGCGCCCCTACCATCGCTGTCGCACGATATTCTATTAATTGCATGTAAATTGTTCGTTTCCGAAATACCACCCAATTTCAATTTTGTATCCGGCAAATCGCACTCAAAGCAAACCTTCAAAAGGCCGTGACGATTCTTTTCACGTTTTTCCTCGAAAAACCGATTCATTCAGAAAAAGGGACACAAACGGCAAGACATTCGCATCGGCTACTACAAAAGCACGGTCCCTATCCGTTCTTTGCAATGCCCGGCACATTCCCACGGGGGAGTTTCGGTCCGGAGTCCTTATCCGGAAACGGATGCGACAATCCTCCACCAGGTCAGGGAGCAGAGAATTCCGTGGTGAGTGCTGTTGGTACAATTCACGCATAGAGCTTATTCTTTCAGTCATAGAGGGCGATCAAACGTTATGTCGGAGATAAAACGCGAACAGTTGTTGATGGCCATTATTGCCGGGAGGGGGCCTGCCTTTCTCCGTGGTCTCAACCTTTCGTCTCTTGACCTCTCAAATGCCGCCTGGCTTGAGGAAGCCGATCTGCGAGGTGCCGATCTTTCCCATGCCAATCTCAGGCGGGCCAATCTCAGTCGTGCAAATCTCGAGAAGGCCAATCTGCATTCGGCAAATCTTCTCGGGGCGGTCATGGATGAAGCCGTCTTGCAGGACGTGAAGGCCAATGTGGCCGATCTGAACGTGGCAAGGCTTCGCCGGGCCAATATGAGAAGGATATCTCTCGTGGGCGCAAGCCTTATCCGGGCCGACCTTGAAGAGGCGGACCTGGAAGGCGCCGATCTGGAAGGAGCCAATCTCGAAGGCTGCAACTTTCGAAAGGCACGGCTCACTAACGTCAACTTCAAGATGGCTAACCTCCACGGGGCGGACCTCACCGAAGCAATTCTCGACAGCGCCGTGGGCAGACCGAACCGCACGGATACACCCCCGGGTTTTCACGGCACCATAAACTCCATCAGACTGACGGACCTCGTTCAACTCGCATGTCTTGCCCGCTCGGATATTGACATTGAAGTCAGCTCGGCGTCGGGGAAAGGGAACATATATATCGGGAAGGGCAACGTTCTACACGCCTGCGCGGGTGATATGACGGGAGAACCCGCACTGCTCAAAATCCTGACATGGGACGATGGCCGTTTCACAACCCGTCCCCGCACCCATGATCATCTGATTACCATCGATAAACCGGTCGAACATTTGATGATCCAGTCGCTGCGCCTCAAGGATGAGAAACGACATGAAAGAAGGCACTCGGAGCTGGTGGAGCATATCAGGCGGTATATCCCCGTGACCGCGACTGTTTCCGAGGACCTCATCGGATTCCTCGGCATCGAGGGCAAAAAGCTCGAACCCGCCGAAAAGATAGAGATTACCGACGTGTTTGACTCAAGGGAAAATGAAGAGATCCTGTGTTCCGTCACGGCTCGTGACGACGTGTTTATTGCCCCACTGAAATATATAAATCTGCATACGGATCATCCGCTCCACGGCGAATTAGCGACACACTTCGGGGTGGACAAATGAAAGAAATAGAACAATTTGAGCATGATTATTGCATCTCCTCGGATGTTTGTTTATCGCTATTTTCAGCCCTATGCCGGAGGAAATGACCTGAATGAGCCTGATACTGACAAGAAATGAACTCGGGCACCTCGAAGATATAATTGCAGACAGACTACTGGACTCAGGCGCGGAACTCGTGGTCGTGGCTGACTTTGCCGGAAATCTGATATTGCAGTGCGGAAGTCTTGAAATGGACGATATCTTCTCACTAGCCGCACTCTCGGCAGCCAATTTCGCTGCCACCGCCGAGATTGCCAAACTCATCGGCGAGGAAGATTTCACTCTCATGTTCCACAAAGGAGGCAGGCGCAATATACATTTCAGTCGTCTTGGCAAGGATTATCTTATTATTACCCTGTTTAACGACAATGTCTCTCTGGGCCTGATCCGTCTGAAGCTGGTGAGCGCGATTCGAGAGATGTGCACGGTATTTGGCGGTGGGGAAGAGGGGATAAGCTAGTGGCTTTTATCGACCTTAGCAAGAACGAGATTCAGGCTAAGATAGTTTACTATGGCCCCGGCCGCTGTGGCAAAACCACTAACCTGCTCTTCATCCATGAATCAATGTCCAAGCAGGTATGCGGCAAGATGGTCACGATTGACACCAAGGGCGATCGGACCCTGTTCTTCGATTTTCTCCCCCTCAATATCGGGAAAATCCTGGAAATGACCATCCGTATTCAGCTCTACACCGTGCCGGGACAGGTAATGTACAACACGACACGCAAACTTGTTCTCAGAGGGATCGACGGCGTCGTTTTCGTCGGCGACTCATTGCGTGTCCAGAAGCAAAAAAACGTGGAGAGCCTTGATAATCTCGCACAGAACCTGGAAACAGAGGGATTATCGATTGATCAGATTCCATTGGTCTTTCAATATAACAAGCGGGATCTGCTCAAATCCAACATTCCCTTGTTGACTATTGACGAACTTCAGGACGACCTTAACACCAAGCTCAAGGTCCCATGGTTCGAGGCCAGCGCAATGATGGGCCATGGCGTCTATGAGACTTTACGAGAGGTCAGCAAGCGCACCATAAGGAGTGTAATCCAGAAGGTGGGCGGTGAACTTGCCGCCAAACGCTGAGCCCCTTTAGCCGGAATCAGTCTTCTAAGCAGAAGAGGCAATCCAGGCACACTTCCATCACAGGAGAAGAGGAATCCTCATGGAGGACAGACACGATAACGGGCAGAAAAAGAAGCCCAATATAGATTTTGAAGCGCTCGGAATGGAGATCGATAAGGAAATCGATAGCCTGTTCGTGCCGGCCGAGGAAACACCCGACATTCCGGAGGGGCGTGTTGAACCTTCCGAAACCGCTGGAGCTACTCAGCCCCCCCCGGCACCCGAAACTGCCGGAAGGGATCGAACGGCGCTCGAAGGCACCATTGACTTTCCGCCCCTTCTTTCCGAGGCCCCCCCGAAAAAAACCGGGGCCGCTGCATTGGAGCTCGAACCTGTACCGGAAATGGTCCCGTCCCAATTATCGGTAGCACCCGAATCCCCCTGGGAACGCGACTTTTCGACTCCCTTCTCCGAGGAACCCAAGCCGCAATACGCGTCGAGATCAGAATTACCACGGGTTGTCGAATCGTTTAACGCCGCCTTTTTGAGTCTGGAATGGGAGTTTTCACAGGAGAACATTCGCAAACTGGAATCAGCCCTTGCAAACCTGGAGCCCTTCTCAAGCAATGCCAAGGGTGCGGCTGCTATCTTCAAGATACTGAAGGTGATGCTTTCACGCCTGAGTGCCAAGCCCCAATCAGCAACCCGCCGGGTCTTCGAACTGGTTCGCGATTCCCAGGGTCTGCTGGCGCACATACTTCTCATGGAGGGCGCTCCGGGCACGAATGAAAAAGATCGCATTAACGCCCTGATCACTCGTTTCCGAGATATGAGAGAACGTGCGATTGCCGCTCGCGATGCAAAATCTCATCAGATCGTTCGGCCCACCGAGATTGAACAGCCGGAACTGACGATCAGCCTTGGTGAGGAAAAGCATGAGGCGGAACCGGAAATCTCCATTCCGGAGTTTCCGAGCGACTTCACGGATTCCGGCGAACTCGCGGCATCCATGGACGCCGTTTTCGCGACTCCCGCCTCGGCTTCCACGCCCGTTTCAGGCAAAATGCCCGACAGATGGTCGCTCCTGGAGCTCAGAACATGGATGCAATCGGCGGCGCATCTGCTCAACGATACCGTCAAGGGAATCGATGCGGAAATGGACCGCATTCATCAACTGGAGCTTGTCTTCGGAAAGAATCCCGCCCTCACACCCGTTATGCTCAAACTCGCGGGAATCCGCGGGGGGATAGAAAACAGGGTTGCTTCTCTGAGGGAACAGCAAAACGGATGGCTCTCGCGAGTCATGTGGGTCGAGAACCTGGAAAGAGTCTCAGCCGTCTACAGCCAGGAGAAACAGAACTCCCATGAAAGCGCCAGCCAACCGGTCTCCCTCGAGGAGTTCGAGGAGGACACTCCATCCGACGAACAGCAGCTCCGTGAGGATGTGTACGTTTTCCAGTATACCAGGCAACCGTTTGCGGTTCGTGCCTCCGATCTTGTCACGTTCAAGAAAATGTCTCGCGGCAAGCTCGTCCAATTTATGAGAAAAGGCTACGCGACCCTGAGCGAAGTCAAATCATTTTTCAGGAGTATACGCCACGACCTTCACGGACAGTGGGCCTCGGCGCCGCAAAAGGATTTGAAAAACGCCAGGTTTGAGCTGATCGGACCCGATGTCTTCGACGCCACCGAAGCCCCATCGGAGCCCAAAATTGCTATTTTTGTGAGTAATGGTCACGCCAATGGGATTATCCTGGCCGATTCCGATGAAATCATGATACACAAAGACACCGAAATCACCCTGGATGAGTGCTCCTGCCACGCCGCACTCGGCACGGCCAGAACCCAGTCCGGCATCGCCGCGGAAGTGCTGGACCTTGACCGTGTGTTCCCAGAGAATTGACGCAATCGTGCCTATCCGTGTTTATTAGTTCCGGAGTACCTGAGTTGGTGTATGGTGAATCCTTTCAAACCTTTCTTGATCGCCTGTCGGAAGCAAAGATCTATCTGGAGCAAGGTCTTGATGATGGGACAGGTGAAATATTCACTGAGTTGCTGGCTGACATCGACGGCGGACCCCTCTCGGATTCCGAGAAGGAAGAACTGCGGCTGAGGGTCCAATCCGAAATCGCGGCGTCGAAGGGCGAGCTTAACACGATAACCATGGAGGAAGAGCCCTCCGCACCCGATACGGAAGATCCATCACAACACTTTCATTTTGGGTACGCGCTGTTTGACGGCCACTTCTACGAAGAGGCTATTGCGGAATTCGTCATAGCCGCCAATTCCGGCTACCAGGCATTGAAATGTTGGGAGTACTGCGGAGATTGCGCCGTAAACCTTGGGCGGTTGGACGAGGCTGCCGGGTATTATAACCGCGCTTGTTCAGACCCGGGTATTCCCGAAGAACTCAAGCGTCAGGTCCTTCTCAAATTATCCCAATGCTCCCAGGTACCGGAGCCCGCTGAAGTCAGCCCACCTGCCCCCGAGCCAGTCGAACCAGTCGAACCAGTCGAACCAGTCGAACCCGCGGAACAGGCCTCGAAGCCGGCCGACGACATATCGCGCAATTATGAGTACGGGTTGGCATTGCTGGACGGCCAGTTTTGGGACGAAGCCATCGGTGAGTTCACTACTTCCGCCAATCAAGGCTACGAGCCCCTCAAATGCTGGGAGCACTGCGGCGACTGCGCCTCAAACCTGCAAAGATGGGAACAGGCGATCGGCTTTTATAACCGGATTTATTCGGACGAGAGCATTTCCGACGAACTCAGACGCCACATACTTCTCAAAATAACGAAGTGCTCCCAAACGCAGAAAGCCGCCGAGATCAAGTCCATAATCCAGGCTCGAAACGGCGGGGCGGACGCCGTCCAGAAATCCGCCAGGGGGCCGGAGTTAGTTACTTCCTCAATTTTTTCCCTGGACAGGTACTCGGTAAACTCGGTTCTCGGCCAGACAATCCTGTCCTGCGCCAGTCCATCCACTGGCTGGCTGGCTGGCCAGGAGCATACTTACCGGATTTCCAACCTTCTGTACGTCGGGTCCAGTTCGCTCATAGTGGAACTGGAACACGAGGACACTGGAAAGACCTTTGTTGGACAATGCCTCACCGGCCACCTGGGAGAGATCCTCTCCCCCGCGAAGCTCGTCGAATGGGCAAGCGAGCATGTGGTGTCGAATTCCCGCCACCTCGTGAAGGTATTCGACCTGGCGCAATCCGATGGTCACTACTTCACCGTTCGCGAGCACTTCCCTCTTTCCCTCTGCGATATACTCTCAACCCGTGAAATCATGCCCATCCCCCTTGCGGTGAAATTTGGCCACCAGGTGCTGGAAGCATTGGGAGATCTTCACCTGCATATGGGAAAAGACGGAAATGTCGCCAACTCATTCCACCTGGACCTTCGTCCCTCACGGGTTCTTGTCAGAACAGACTATCCCGAGGTGAAGGTTTATAATGGAGGTCTGTGGAGAGAAATTCAGCGGGCGGACCCCGCCGAGACGGCTCCCCGCAAACTCCCCCTCCACTTTCTTTCCTACAGGGCTCCCGAGCAGTTCAGGCCTTACCTTTCACGGAAGAGACCACCCGTTTTTACCGATATTTATCTCTTCGGGGTCCTTTTTTACGAAATCCTTACCGGGGTACTGGCTTTCAAGGCTTCATCATACGAAGAATATGAAATCCAGCATTGCGAACAGTATCCCTCACCCCCCAAAGTCTGGCGGCCCGAGATCCCCGACATTCTGAACGATCTGATCATGCAGTGTCTGCAAACCGATCCCATGAAGCGTTTTCGCAGCACCACACAGATCTCGCTCATTTTGGAAAAGTCCTTCAGCGAGGCACTCGCCCGCCCCAAGGATGATTCGTACCAGCGATTTCTCCAAAAACTCAAATTACTCTAAATATTTTTTGCCGCCTCTTTTTGCATACGCCGTCACCCTGTGAAAATTCCCTGGATTGTGGTGTTTTCCCACAGTTAATATTTCAATGTTAATACAGATAGTTAAATGAATAGTCGTTAATAACTGTTGGATTTTACATCACAGCCGGCGATCCATCAGGGCTGCCCGCCAAAAGCCAAAAACCTAAATTATCTTATGATTCAATACGTTAGCATTCCATGACTCGAAAGGCACGCTCTTTGCCTTATACGTATGGTCAAGAAACGATAAGCAAAAGGTTCAATCCTGAAACGATATTTAAGAAGACCGGAGGAGGAAGCCATGGAAAAGAAATCGACAAGGTTAAACAGTTTCAAAATAGTTCCCGGCACCGAAGAAAAATGCATCTGGATGGAAGCCGGAGTCATCGACTACAAACTCTGCAACAACTACTACAACTGCCATACCTGTGCATTTGACAAGGCAATGAAGGAAACCGCCGATCGCAACGCCGAGGCCGCCCGGCTCGGACTCGAAAGGGACGGCAAGAAATCTCATATCGTCCAGTGGCGGGAAAAGATGAAGCACACGCAGGGGCTCGAGCGCAAATGCCGTCACACGCTGACGGGAAGAGCGCCGATGCGGCTTTGCCCCTATGATTACGAATGCAGCAGCTGTTCCTTTGACCAGATGCTCGAAGACGCTCTCGAACTTCAGCTTCCCTTCCACATCACCGACATTCCCGAGGTCGAGGGATACAGAGTACCCAACGGGCACTTCTTTCACTTCGGCCACTCCTGGGCCAGAGTCGAAAACGGCGGCCGCATCAGGATCGGGCTGGATGACTTCACCACGCGTGTTTTCGGCAAGGCGGACAAATTCGAATTGCCGCTCACGGGCGAAGAGATCAAGTTCAGCGAGATTGGCATGGCATTCAAGCGGAATGGGAAAGAGGCTAACGTCCTTTCACCCGTAGCGGGCATCGTCGCCGCCGTTAATTACCAGGCGGCCAGGGAACCTGGGCTGGTCAAGGAAGAGCCTTACAATGAGGGATGGCTCATGGTCCTGGAACCGGTTTCGATGAAAAAGGACCTGAAGGAACTGATGTACGGCAGCCAGACGAATGAATGGGTAAGCACCGAGCACCAGAAGCTCATGGGCCTGGTGAGCCAGGTTGGAATCACCATGGCCGATGGCGGTTCGATCATAGACGTTGTCGGGAACCTGCCCGGTCTTGAATGGAACCTGCTCACAAAATCGTTTCTCAGGACGTAGGCCGACAGTACGCAATCAGTCAAAGGCCCCCCGCCTCCCCCTCGGGACGGGGGGCCTTCTATATTATGGTGACAGGATGGTCACGTTGCAGCGGCAGGGCACGCCTTATCTCGGACCATCCTTTCCGTGCCTCTTCCTGAAAAGCGACCCTGAATATCCACCGCGGGGACCGCATCCCCTCCAGAGGGCGACGGTTGCTCTCGATATTTCACAAATCAGCCGGAACCAGGGTCAGGCTCACGACTGTCGATGGTGTGCGGGACCGGGGCCTGGAATCTACCGCAACGCCCCTTCCCACTCTCCTTCTTTCCATCCCTTCGCATTTGCCATCTCGTAGAGTTCCCTGGCGGCAGCCTCGTTTCTCCGTTCGAAGGCGAGATCCCGAATCTGATTGTATTGTTCCAGCGAACACTCGGCCTGCCCTTTTTCAAGCACGCAATACGAAAGGTAGGACTCAAAGTCGCTCACTGTACCCTCATTTTGGCACTTCTCGAAAAAAGCTCTGAAATCCATAAATTCTCCTGTGAGTGTACGGATCGGCCAAGCCTTTTAATTTGCCCCATATTATCAGAAAATCCCCAAGATTGTGATAATTTTCCTCAAGTCGGTCAATAAAGTCCTTCATAAAGCACATGCCCGGAACTGGGTCCCGTGATACTTTTTTTGCATTTTGACCGACCAGGTGAGAAAATTTTTGTATTCCCGGTTGCTTATCCTTCCGTGCACATGGAACGGACGACCCACTCGCCACCCCGCGCCTCGCTCCACACCTGCATTTCTAGACTGCTCACCTCGCTTCTCAGCCCTTAATTATCCGTGGCACACGTTATGCTCTCTATGGGTTTGAATCGGGTGAGGCGGCAGATAGGGAACTGGCGCACATTCGGTTCGCTCCGGATTGTTCGACCGGGGCAAATCCAAGGATGGGTACTCCCGATGAATGTTCGGGAGAGGAGGCGAGAATGTAAACCACAGTCTTTATCAAGGGCTGGCTGAAACGAAACACGCGATATGAACGGCTATAAAGTAAATATTCAGGAGAATACGATGAAAAAATCAGCTTCAGTATTGGGAATAGGAATAATCTCTCTGGCTGTTGCCCTTGCACCAGCTTTTGCACAACTGCAGCCGAAACCACAGGAACCGGCCTCGACCGCGCCGGCCGTGCAGCCAAAGCCCGCCGACAAAGCTCAGGTGCCTGGTTCCGTGACAAAAGATGATAAGGGCACCCCCGCCAAACCCGGTCTGGATGCCAAAACGGACGCCAAGGCCGCACCCGCGCCAACGGGAGCCGCCAAGAGCGAGAGTGTACCGGCCAAACCGGCCACTGATACCAAGGCGGCAGTACCCGCGGCGACACCCGGAGCCGATACAAAGGTGAAGGACAAGTCAACGCCGGTCAAACCCGGAGCGGATGAGGCTTCAGCCAATGTTTCATCGAAACCGGCCGATGCCAAGGCCGCCCAGCCTGCCGCAAAGCCCGGAAGCAGCGTGAAGGAAGACAAAGCCGCTCCTTCTTCCGGACAGGCTGTAAAGACCGGCAAGGCATCGAGCGACAAGTCGGTCAAGGCCGCCAAGAAGGTCTCGGGAAAGCATGTACGTCATGCAAAGTCGAGGAAACATTCCGCGGAGACGACCTCATCCAAGGCGCTCAAGCATGACAAATCCAAGCCCGTCGACACTGGAAAGGCCGATCCATCCACAAAGACGGTGAAGCCCGTGACCAGCAACTAAGAGTCAGGCTTCAGGCTCCAGTTTGATTATATCGTAAAAAGGGTATCAGGTTTTCAGCGAAAAATCCCCGCGCTCGGCCGAACAGCCGCTGCGGGGATTTTTTTGTTGCGTGGAGCGCGGTGGAATGCCCCGCGACACGGGAGTGGGAATCTGCCGGTCAATCGGGTATAATTTCATCCCTGCCTGCTTCCGGGGCCCACACCGGCAGAGGACCACACATTCCGGTCTCGGGATCGTACCTGTGACGATAGGAGCAGCAGACGTGGGTGGTCTCGGACATGTGCTTCCAACCACCTATGTAATAGGGGCATTCATCATTGAAACAAACGTAGAAGAACTCGGCGCTCCAGGTCGAGAGGTCGGGGGTCTTCCACTTGCTCATTTTCTGGTTGCAATGAGGACAGACGGTCTTGTCCTGTTCCATGCCAATCTCCTTTCATCCAGTGCATCTATATAGAAGCCGAATCAGCGCTATCGATTCAGGCGGGCGTGCAGGCAACCGGATACTGTTCCGGGCTGAAGTCCTTATTCTTCATAAAGATGTCCGCAAACTCCTTCATGGTCTCTTTCATGACCCGCTCGTAGTCAGGAACATTCATATCGAAAATCTGGCCGATTTTCTCATAGCTCAAGTTCTGAAGGTCCTCGGTCAGAGACAGATATTCTTTCCGCATTCCCTCGGGAAGCGCATTTATCATGTTCTGCCCCAGCAAGCTTTCAAAGAGACGATACATGTCTTCGAGCAGTTTCTTCATTGCCTCGGGCGGAGGTGGGTCCCCGCCTTTCTTTTCCACCAGCACTTTGCAAAAATTCATGATATATGGATTTCGGGTGGGGATGGACGGCGCTTTTCCACTTGCGGGCGCGGCATCTTTTTGTTGGGGCATCGTCGATTCCTCTCCTGATGTTCTGGGTGGTTTGCAATTGGGGTTCGCCTGAAATCGTGAGCAGCCGAATAAAAACTGTTTATCGAAAATACTTCAAGTACAAAATTCACCGGAGCGTTCATTATGCGGGATGTAATCGCCGGGTGCTGCCAATTTCAAATCAAACCGGCCGATACGGAAGGCAACCTCGCCAAGGTCGAGCAGGCTCTCTTGGAACTGGCGGATCGCAACTGCTCCCTGGCGGTTTTACCTGAAATGTGGTCATGCTCATTCCCCTATCGCGTCCTGCGGGCAATGGCGGACAAGACCCCGGCAATCGTCGAGAAAATCCGGAAAATTGCCGCGCAAACCGGGCTCGTAATCATTGGAAGCCTTCCCGCCACCGGCGATGGGAAAATATACAATACAAGCTATGTCATCGACAGCACTGGCGGGATTGCGGGAATGTACAGGAAGGTCCACCTCTTCACACTTTATGGTGAGCATAATTGGTTCGGCAGAGGAGAATCGATCCGGACCTTCCAGACTGCTATCGGCAGAATCGGAGTCATGATATGCTATGATTTGCGCTTTCCCGAACTCGCCCGCAAAATGGCCCTCGAGGGAGCCGAAATCATCTGCGTTTCCGCGCTTTGGCCCCTTATGCGCGTTGAGCACTGGTCGCTGCTTCTCCGGGCGCGGGCCGTGGAAAACCAGTTGTTCGTTATCGGGACCAACGGTTGCGGCTCCGAGGAAAAAATCACATGGGGCGGGGCTTCGGCGATTATTTCACCCTGGGGAGAATATATTGCCGCCGCCGGACACCAGGAGCAGACAATCTGGGGGATTCTCGGCGCGGATGAAATGGATGAGTTTCGACGGTCGATCCCCTGCTTCGACGACAGATCGCCCAAGGCATACGAACCAACTCCCCGCGACGATACCTGAGCATGGAGCTGTTGCCTGGAAGACCCTGTTGGAGTTATAGTGTCATCTCCATGTTGGCCCCGCTTGCGGGCGTTATTTTTATCAAAATCTCATACTTTAATTGGTGACGGTCATGGGAGCAATCCAGAAGACTTACCAGCAAATCAATGAAAAGATCAGCAAGGGTCAGGCGGTCGTAGTCACCGCCGATGAAATGGTTGGAATAGTAAAAAAAGTCGGTCCGGCCAAAGCCGCCCGCGAGGTGGATGTCGTAACCACGGGAACATTCGCTCCCATGTGTTCCTCTGGCGCCTTCATCAATTTCGGGCATACGAACCCGCCCATAAGGGCAAGCAAAATCTGGATAAATGATGTGCCGGCATGCGCCGGACTGGCCGCGGTAGACCTCTATATCGGGGCCACCGAACCAACGCGGGACGATCCTCTCAATAAGATCCATCCCGGCACATTCGAGTATGGCGGCGGGCATGTCATTCATGACCTGGTAAGCGGGAAAAAAGTAAGAATCCGGGCCGAATCTTACGGAACTGACTGTTATCCCAACCGCTCAGTCGAAATGGACGTGACGCTCGACGATCTTCCCTACGCCGTTATGTGCAATCCCCGTAATGCTTATCAGAACTATAACTGCGCCGTGAATACGTCCAAGAAGACCATTTACACCTATATGGGCACCCTGAAGCCCAACCTCGGAAATGCCAATTACTCAACATCGGGCCAGTTGAGCCCGCTTCTCAATGATCCCTACTACCGGACGTTGGGGCTTGGCACCCGAATCTTTCTCGGCGGCGCCCAGGGCTACATTGTCTGGCACGGATCACAACATAATCCGGGCGCCCCCCGCCTCGCCAATGGCATACCGCGCAAACCCGCGGGGACCTTGATGTTGATGGGCGAACTCCGGGAAATGTCACCCCGGTGGCTGGCGGGCCTGAGCCTCTTGGGGTATGGCTGTTCACTGGCTGTCGGAGTGGGAATTCCCATTCCCATACTCGATGAAGAGATGGCGATGTTCACCGCGGTCTCCAACAGTGATATCGTCACACAGGTGAAGGACTACAGTTTTAACAAATCCGCTCCTCTCTGCGAGGTCACCTACGAACAACTTCTCTCTGGCTCCATCACCCTGGAGGGCAAGGAAGTACCCACCGTTCCGCTTTCAAGCTATGTTCGCGCCAAAGAGATCGCGAACATTTTGAAAGACTGGATCGAAAAAGGAGAATTTCTCCTTGGCGAACCGCAAAAATTGCTCCCGTCCGTGAGCAGAACTAGTCCAATCACAACAGGGGCTGCAAAGGCTTGAGCAGTATCCACACCCAAAAGCATCCATGCGGCCACGGTGCTCATCCGGAGAAGAACAGCGCCTGCTCCGCCCTTGCGGGGCTTGACGCGAAATGCGCCATGCTCGCCCAATCGCTCGAAGGCCAAGATCGGATCGCAGTCGCCTACTCCGGCGGAGTTGACAGTACCTTCATCGCATGGTTTACACACACGAAGCTTAAAAAGAGTGTGCAGTGCTTTTTTGCCGACACTCCCTTTATCTCCAGGGAAGAACGCACCGGAGCATTGAGAACAGCCGAAGAGCTTGGTCTCGCGCTTGAAATCATCACGTTCGATCCGCTCGATTCACTGGAAGTACGCGCTAATCCGGTCGATCGATGCTATTTCTGCAAAAGGGAAGTTTTTGGCCGCGTTATTGCGCTTGCCGCGGAGCGCAACTGCCAGGTTGTAGTGGACGGCTCCCACGCCGGCGACCAATCCGGCTACAGACCCGGGAAAAGAGCGCTTTCCGAACTCGGAGTTCTCAGTCCGCTTGCTTTCGCCGGACTGGTGAAGGAAGAAATTCGGCGGCTAAGCCTTGAAGCCGGCATTTCGAACTGGGACAAACCGTCTCAATCCTGCCTTGCCACCCGCGTCCCCTACGGAACTCCCCTTTCCATTCCACTCCTTCAAAAGATCGAAGAAGCTGAAGAATGCCTTCATGCACTTGGTTGCATTCAGGTGAGGGTCCGCTGCCATGATGACCTTGCCCGGATCGAACTGCCACGGGCGGATTTCGCCCGGATTCTTGCGCTCGAAGCGAGCACCGCTATTGTGGAACAGTTCCGGAGACTGGGATTTGCTCATGTCACCCTCGATCTCGCGGGATTCAGGAGTGGCAGTTGGGATGAGAAAACCACACGAGGCAGCGAGGCATGAACCCGAGAATCCAGGGCATAGGGCTGCTTTCAGGGGGCCTGGACAGCACGCTTGCCGTGAAGGTTCTACAGGAGCAGGGACTGGAGTTGCTGGCCATCACGTTCGTCACTCCCTTTTTCGGCCCTGAAGCCGGGCTCGAAGCTGGCGCGAAAGCCGGAGTTCCCACCATTTCAGTGGATATTTCCCAACGCCACCTCGATATGCTGAAACACCCCAGGTATGGCTATGGAAGCCAGATGAATCCCTGCATCGACTGCCACGCGCTGATGCTGAACGAGGCCGGAAGGCTGATGGAAAAGGAGGGCGCGGGGTTTCTCTTTACCGGAGAAGTCCTCGGGCAGCGCCCGATGAGCCAGCGCCGTGACTCCCTCCGTAGCGTCGAAAAACTATCCGGGTATCCGGGGTACATCCTGCGTCCCCTTTGCGCTAAACTGCTTCCACCGACGCGCGCCGAAGAGACCGGACTCGTCAATCGTGAAAAGCTCCTCGACATTCAGGGCCGGTCCAGAAAGCGGCAGGCGGAACTCGCGAGGCGCTTCGGTATCACTGACTACCCTCAGCCGGGCGGCGGTTGCATGTTGACCAAGGAAGGTTTTTCGAGCAGGCTGAGGAGTCTGCTGAGCGCCAATGCCGACGCCACGGCCGGTGATGTCGAGATCATCAAATGGGGACGAGCCTTCCGGCTCCCTGCCCGGAACATCTGCATGGTCGGCCGCAATCTTGCTGACAACACGAAACTGGATCAATTAGCCAGAGAAGACGACATCCACCTGCGCTCCTATGACTATCCCGGACCTACCGGCCTCATCGTTGCCTCCCCCTCGCCGATGGAAGACATTGACACGGCCGCCGGACTGGTTGCATCCTATGGCGACGGACCTCGGAATACCCCGATCCGCGTGCACTGGAGGCACAAGGGCAATACCGGCTATATCACCGTCGAAGTAAAAGCGAGGGATAGTTATAAAGAAATGCTGCTCTAGCCCCCTCGACTTAAATGCGCCTTCGCATGATTCGTCCGAAATACACTCAGCCCGATTCCTTTCATCCCGTATTTATGATTTACCTGACAGTTACCGATTATATAGAGTACCGCCTTTAGGACGAACGGAACCAACTTCGGGTCCAATCCTGGATTTCACTCGCAATTACCAGTCGAAATTCCATATGTGTCTTCAATGAGATTCCGTGCATGATACTTCCTCAATTTCCACTATGCTTTTCGACGGACTGGATCACGCGCCCAACGTCACCGGTCCGCCAACAAACAACTGTTCCAGCGCTTTTCCAAAGCAACCGGAACTGCCCGGTTCCCGGCATTTTCAGGCCTGGGACCGCATCTTCTCCCACTGTAATTCCATGGTTATATATAGGCTGGAATCAGATGCTGGAATGTGGAATTTCAAATAGATCTGATTATGCAGGCGAACAGCCCATTATGCAGGTATCGGCGGCAATAAATGATCATAATTGCTTCCCGATCCATTAGGCAATGTGATGAAAAAACAGGCTTATCCCGGTTGATCGGGGTGTTTGCCCAATGGTAGAACTATCCGAGGCCCAAAGACATGGCCAGCACTTATGCGGGTTTTCGCACCAGTTGAAAAAGGCTTTTCAATTATCATTTGAGCCATATATCCATTTATGGCACGAAACTTGTCTCTAATCGCTCGGCGCATGCGTCTATCTCGTTCGATTGAACCTTTCTGGAAAGGAAATCTGTATGCCGCCCGAATATCACGTGCTACTCGCCGAGGACAATCCCGTTAACCAGGAAGTGGGACGTGCCATGCTTGAGACTCTGGGGTGCAATGTGGACGTCGTTGACAATGGACTCGAAGCGCTTCGCATGGTTACTTCCAACAGATACAATCTTGTCTTTATGGACTGCCAGATGCCGCGGATGGGTGGGTTGGAGGCAACGGCCAGGATCAGGGACGCCGAGAGCGGCAAATCCAGGAGAACACCGGTCATTGCATTGACCGCATATGTCATGGATGACGAAATCGCGGAGTGCCGCGCCGCGGGAATGGACGACTACCTGGGCAAGCCTTTCAGCCTCAAGGATTTGTCGGAGATCCTGAACCGCTGGGCCGGCAGCACGATCCCGGCGAATAGTGGCGGAGACAACGGCTGCAGCGCGATCCTCCCCGAAAACAGGGTGGACGCTTCAGTTAATGCGGCCGGCAATTCGTTGATGGTCTCCCTGGAGTCGGCGTGTCTTGATCCACGCGCCCTGGACAACCTGAGGGCGACCTTTGGCGCGAGAGCCGGGGAGATGACCCGAATGGTTATCAATATTTACATGAAAGATTCCCCTGCCCTGTTGACTGAGTTGCGCGGCGCATTGAGCGCAGGTGACCGCGAAACCATGCACAGGGCCGTCCATACGCTGAAATCGAGCAGTGCAAATCTCGGGGCCGGTTTTCTGGCGGAATCATGCAAGAAACTCGAGAACCGTATCAAAGAGGGTTCGCTCGTGGATTGTGAAACCATGATTGAAGACATCACAGCTCAACACCGTCAGGTGCTGCAAGCTTTACAGGAAATAATCGACAGGGGGATCTGATGGTGCGGGCTGTCGCTATCGACGAGCACCCGGTTGCGTTGGTTATTGACGATGAAACGGCCGCGCGACTGTTGGCGTGTGCACTCCTCCAGGATATGGGCTTCGAAGTTGAACTGGCTTCGGATGGCCTGGAGGGTTGCACGGCTTTTGAGCGCCTGAAGCCACACCTTGTGCTCCTCGACGTGGTGATGCCGAAAATGGATGGTTTCACTGTCTGCCGCCGGCTTAGAAGCTCTCCGGACGGAGAACACGTCCCCATACTCATGATGACCGGACTGGACGACATCGATTCCATTAATCGTGGATATGAGGCGGGAGCAACGGATTTCATCACCAAGCCTATCAATTGGGCGATTTTGCGGCATCGAATCCAGTACATGTGGCGCGCCAGCATGGTCAGCACTGAACTGCGGCGTAGCGAGGAGAAGACCCGCGCGCTCATAAATGCTCTTCCCGATCTGCTGGTCCAGATCGGCAGATCGGGTCAGATCCTCGACATCCGGTCGCATAATCACCTGGAGAAGTTTTTTTCCCCCGGCAATCTTTTGGGGCGAAAAGTAGATGAAGTCTTTCCCGAAGAGGTCTCCCTCCCCATAATGCAACACCTTCAAAGCGCGCTCTCCACGGGGGAAATGCAGTTCTGTGAACACATGCTCCGGATCGACGGCTATCCCTGCTACTATGAATGGCGCATAGTGAACAACGGGGCGAATGAAGTCCTGGCTATCGTGCGGGACATCACCGGCCGTAAACAGACCGAGGAGCGGGTGGCCCTGCTTGCTTACCACGATACGCTGACAGGGCTTCTGAATCGCAATTCCTTCAAGGAGCATTTGGCCCAGGCATTGAAGCACGCCAAGCGCAATAACCGCTATGTGGCCACTTTGTTCCTGGATATAGACAGATTCAAGCGAATCAACGATACTTTCGGCTATAATGTCGGAGACCTGTTGCTGCAGGGTATAGCTGAACGCGTACAGGAGTGCGTGCGCAAAAGCGACCCCACCGCCAGACCGATCTCATATTCGACTTCGAGCATTTCACGACTCGGGGGGGATGAGTTCACCATACTCCTGCCGGACATCAAGCACATCCAGGACTCGGCGAAAGTCGCCAAGCGCATACTGGAAGTTCTCGAAAGGCCATTCACAATCGCGGGGCACGAGGTATTCGTAACGGGAAGCATGGGAATAACCCTCTATCCCCTGGATGGGGAAGATCCCGACACTCTGCTCAAGAATGCCGACGCGGCAATGTATAATGCCAAGGAGCAGGGCAGAAACACTGTTAAATTCTATTCCTCATCGATGAATGCCGCTTCCTACAAGAGACTGGCCCTGGAAACGAGTCTTCGAAAGGCACTCGACAGGCGGGAGTTTCTCCTCCATTTTCAGCCCCAGGTTGAAATCATCTCCGGCAGAATTACCGGGATGGAAGCGCTTTTGCGCTGGAACCATGCTGAATTGGGAATGGTTCCCCCGATGGACTTTATCCCCCTGGCGGAAGAAACAGGGATGATCATCTCCATCGGGGAATGGGTGTTGAGCGCCGCGTGCAAACACAGTAAGCTGCTCGAGAAGATGGGACTCGAAACCCGTGTTGCCGTCAACATTTCGAGCCTTCAATTCAGGCGTGAGAGTCTTGTCAAGACCGTGACTCAGTCCCTGGAAGCATCCGGGCTCGACCCCTCCTATCTCGAACTGGAGCTCACCGAAAGCTCCATCATGAAGAATATGGAGGATTCCGCCAGGATACTCGCGGAATTGAAAGAGATGGGGCTGCGGATAGCAATCGATGATTTCGGGACGGGTTATTCTTCTCTATCCTATCTGAAGAGATTTCCCCTCGATGTTCTGAAGATCGACGCTTCCTTCATCCGGGATATTCCCCTGGATCAGGACAATGCCGCTATTTCCACGGCAATCATCGCCATGGCGCACAGCCTCAATCTCAAGGTGGTTGCCGAGGGCGTTGAAACCATGGAGCAGTTCTCTTTTCTCCGAAAGCAGGGCTGTGATGAAGTGCAGGGTTTTCTTATCAGCCCCGCCGTGCCTTCGGATGAGATCGTGGAACTTTTGAGGAAACAAGAGTCAATGCTGGCAAATATATGATACCCCCGGTATTCTTTGTCTCGGAACAGGCAATTCCGTACTGGACTTGTTCCTTCCATTGGGTAAATATCTCCGCGGCTCCTCGCTGACACTGTCAAACCTGCTTGTCCCGGTGGCAACGGCCCCGGGCGGATGAGGGTCTTTATGAATACGAAAGAACTTCGTTGACATTGCGCCGTACGGCAACTGATCGACCTTGCCGTTGAGCGCCCGAGGTCCCCGCGACATGTCAGCGCCGGTCAAACCCAACCCACCTGTTTTTGACTCATGTGGCGATTTTGGTCAAAATCCCGGCTGAAGTCTATTGAACTGAAAGTATCGTTACCGAGGAAAGGTATCTATATGTCAGGCAAGTACACCAGGCTCATATTCCTAGCGGGAATTCTGGCCGGACTTTTCATGCTATCGGGCTGCGGACAGGAAAAATCCGCGCACGGCCAACTTCAGACCGGACCCGCGGAGGTGGGGATCGTGGTTATGCAGCCTCAACGCGTTTCCATCACTTCCGAGCTTCCCGGCAGGACTTCGGCATACCTCATCGCCGAAGTGCGGCCTCAGGTAGGCGGCATCGTCCAGAAGCGTCTCTTTACGGAAGGCGCGGATGTCAAGGCCGCGGAGGTTCTCTATCAGATTGATCCCGCCACCTACAAGGCTACCCATGACAGCGCCAAGGCTTCGCTCAGCAAGGCGGAAGCCAGTTTGATAACTACCCGGCTCAAGGCTCAACGCTACACGGACCTGGTCCGGATCAAGGCCGTCAGCCAGCAGGACTGCGATGACGCCGTCAGCCTGCTCAAGCAGGGTGAAGCCGACGTTGAACTCAACAAGGCCTCTGTCGAAAGCGCTAGAATCAATCTGGCCTATACCCGCGTGACCTCGCCCATCTCCGGCCGGATCGGCAAGTCTTCCGTTACGACTGGAGCCCTGGTAACCGCTAATCAGAGCTCAGCACTAGCCACCGTCCAACAGCTCGACCCCATCTACGTGGATGTGACACAATCCAGCTATGAAATGCTGCGCCTGAAAAAAAGCCTGAGCAGCGGCCATCAGAGGAAGAATGGAGTCAATCAGGCTCCGGTAACATTGCTGCTTGAGGACGGCACTGAGTATCCACTCAAGGGCACCCTCGGGTTCTCGGATGTCACGGTGGACCAGACCACGGGCTCCATCTCGCTGCGGGCCATCTTCCCCAATCCGGATCACCTGCTCCTTCCGGGCATGTATGTTCGCGCGCTTCTGGAGGAAGGGGTGGAGGAACAAGCGATCCTTGCCCCCCAGCAGGGAGTTACACGCGATTCAAAGGGCAATGCGACAGCCCTGGTGGTGCGAGATGACAGCACCGTCGAGCAACGCACGCTCAGGATTACACGAGCCATCGGGGATAAGTGGCTCGTTGCGGAGGGTCTGAAGCCAGGAGACAAATTAATACTGGAAGGCCTGCAAAAAGTAGCACCCGGCGCTCCCGTCAAGGCGGTGCAAATCAACCCGACGGTAACCGCCGAGGCCGCCATCCCCGCGGATGCAAGACAGTAGAGGAGATTTTGCATGGCCCAGTTCTTCATCAATCGCCCCATATTCGCGTGGGTTATAGCCATAATCATTATGCTCGCGGGTCTGCTGGCCATTAGAACACTGCCCGTGGCCCAGTATCCCGCAATAGCGCCGCCTGCGGTATCCATAAATACCGTGTACCCCGGGGCTTCAGCCAAGACTCTGGAAGACACCGTCACGCAGGTTATCGAGCAGAAGATGAAGGGTATCGATCACCTGCGCTACATGGCCTCAACCAGTGACTCATCAGGCAACATGGCCATCACCCTGACCTTCGATGCCGGTACTGACCCGGATATTGCACAGGTCCAGGTACAGAATAAGCTCCAGCTTGCAATTCCCCTGTTACCCCAGGTAGTTGAGCAACAAGGAATTCAGGTAACCAAAACAACCGCGAATTTCCTTCTTGTCGCCGGTTTCGTCTCCGAGGACAACAGCATGACCCAGGATGACCTGTCGGACTATGTTGCAGTCAATATCCTGGACATGATCAGCCGCGTAGACGGGGTTGGCGAGGTGCAGATGTTCGGGTCGCAGTATGCGATGCGAATCTGGATCGATCCCAGCAAGCTCAACAACTACAAACTCACCCCCGCCGACGTCAAAACCGCAATACAGGCTCAGAATGTACAAGTTTCAGCCGGCCAGCTTGGAGGAACTCCCTCCCCCGCCGGTCAGCAGCTCAATGCGACGATTACGGCGCAGACGCTGTTGCAGACTCCCGAGCAGTTCGGCGCCATCCTTTTACGCACCAACAACGACGGATCGACCGTGCGTTTGCGCGATGTCGCGCGGATTGAACTCGGCAGCGAGAATTATGACACTGTTGGACGCTACAACGGGATGCCAGCCACCGGCCTTGCCGTAAAAATGGCGACCGGCGCCAATGCCCTCGACACTTCCAACGCGGTGCGAGCCAAGATCGATGAATTGTCAAAGTTTTTCCCTAAAAGCATGAAATCGGTCATCCCCTACGATACCACGCCCTTTGTCAGGATTTCGATCCAGGAGGTGCTCAAGACCCTCGTCGAGGCCATCGTGCTCGTCTTCCTGGTTATGTACCTGTTTCTGCAGAATTTTCGAGCCACATTGATCCCCACTATCGCGGTCCCGGTAGTACTGCTCGGGACTTTCGGAGTATTGGCGGCCTGCGGCTTTTCGATCAACACACTCACCATGTTCGGAGTCGTATTGGCAATCGGCCTGCTTGTCGATGACGCGATCGTTGTCATCGAAAACGTCGAGCGGGTAATGAGCGAGGAGGGGCTGCCGCCAAAGGAGGCTACACAAAAATCGATGGGGCAGATAACCGGCGCCCTGGTGGGTATTGCCCTCGTACTCTCCGCCGTTTTTCTTCCCATGGCCTTTTTTGGCGGCTCAACGGGAGTAATTTACCGTCAGTTCTCCATTACCATCGTATCCGCCATGGTACTGTCGGTGATTGTCGCGATGGTGCTTACACCCGCACTCTGCGCGACCATGCTAAAACCCGTGGCAAAAGGTCATCATGCCGCGGAACGCGGCTTCTTTGGCCTTTTCAACCGAGTGTTTGACCACAGTCGCCGTCTCTACGAAAACATGGTCGGGAGCATTCTGCGCCGCGGCGCTCGTACTATGCTGGTTTACCTTGCGATACTCGGAGTGATGGCTTTCCTGTTCATGCGCCTGCCTACCGCGTTCCTCCCCGATGAAGACCAGGGGGTTCTCTTTGTGCAGGTGCAAATGCCCGTGGGCGCAACCCAGGAACGTACCCTCAAGGTTATGAAGGAAGTTGAAAAGCATTTCCTGGAAGATCAGAAAGAGGCTGTGAGAAGCGTCTTTTCCGTCGCGGGATTCAGTTTCGGGGGGATGGGCCAGAATACAGGCATGGCCTTCGTAGACCTCAGGGACTGGGGCGAACGCAAACGCCCCGACCTTCGCATAGCCGCCGTGGCCGGGAAAGCCATGACTGCCCTCTCAAGCATTCGGGATGCCATGGTGTTTGCCTTCGCTCCCCCCGCTGTCATGGAGTTGGGCAACGCCACCGGCTTTGACTTTCAACTTCAGGATAGAGCCGGACTCGGCCACGCGACACTGATGGAAGCGCGAAACCAACTCCTGGGAATGGCAGCTAAAAATCCCGTTCTCATGGCTGTGCGACCCAACGGCCAGGACGACACACCGGAGTTTAAGCTCGATATTGATCTTCAAAAGGCCGGCACCCTTGGCCTCTCACTCTCCGATATCAGCGACGCCATATCGATTGCATGGGGCAGTGCCTATGTAAACGACTTCCTCGACAAGGGCAGGACAAAGAAGGTCTACATTCAGGCGGACGCCCCCTTCCGGATGCTGCCCGAGGACCTGAACAGATGGTACATCCGCAACACCACGGGTAGCATGGTACCGTTTTCCGCCTTCACAAGCCAACACTGGGCTTATGGCGCATCGCGGCTCGAACGCTACAACGGCCTTCCATCCATCGAGATTCTCGGCCAGCCCGCCCCCGGCAAAAGCTCGGGGGAAGCCATGGAAGCCATGGAGTATCTCGCATCACAGCTTCCGCGGGGAATAGGATACGAGTGGACCGGGCTCTCCTTCCAGGAACGCTTGTCGGGTTCCCAGGCGCCCGCGCTCTACGCCATATCGCTGCTGGTGGTTTTCCTGTGCCTGGCGGCGCTCTACGAGAGCTGGGCCATTCCATTCTCGGTGATGATGGTCGTGCCGCTCGGCGTGGTCGGCGCCCTGACGGCGGCAAGCCTCCGGGGTCTGCCCAATGATGTCTATTTCCAGGTCGGCCTCCTCACTACGATCGGTTTATCGGCCAAGAACGCCATTTTGATTGTCGAGTTCGCCAAGGAGTTGCATGAACAGGGAGCGGACCTTATCGAGGCTACCCTAAGCGCCGCGCGCATGCGTCTCAGGCCGATCCTGATGACTTCTCTCGCCTTCATACTGGGCGTGCTGCCGCTCGCGCTCAGCAGCGGCGCCGGTTCAGGCAGCCAGAATGCCATCGGCACCGGCGTCATGGGCGGCATGATTTCGGCAACCGTGCTCGCGATCTTCTTTGTGCCCCTGTTTTTTGTTCTGGTACGCCGACTCTTCAAAAGCCCTGATGCACTGGTTCAGCCGGATCACGCCAAACTTGCCACGGCACCGGATTTGGCCAATTAGCACTCCAAGGCCTGAATCCCCTGCACTTTGCGCATGCCGCGGGTGCCGTAAGTTACGGCGGCGCCCGCGGCACGGCGCGGGGAGACGTGTGCAAACATCTATCAGGCGTTCCACACTCGAGACAACGCTCAGAAGACCAATTCATGTCGAGTTGCCTCATGTTGAGACTACCAAGGTGATACAGCGTGGAGGTTCTTGCCTTCCGTCCCAAAATTATCGGCACAAAAATGTCGTTGACAGAATCGACGGCAAATGCTAACCGAAAAACATCCAAAGCGATTTACTATCAGTCTATAGTCAGTTTCCTTTCGACTTGGCCCCACAGCAACGCAGCCGGCGAGTAGCCTCACATGTGCGAGCGTGGCCTCATAACTGGCAGGCCACTCCGCACTGAGTCCATGCAATTCATTGCGGAGGGACTGCCATGGGCCACGAAATCACCGACAACCCGCTCGCGGCTGTTGAAGCCCATTCGGGTCCCAGCCACTACCGCGTCCGCGGCCACGGGGCCCACATCCAGACCCGGCAACCCAACAGCCCGAAACCAGCCCCGTGGATGAGCGACATATCCCTATTCCAGGACGGACAGTTCATGTCCGGTGGCTTTGCGTTCATTTTCCCACGTTCGGGGCGGCGTCGAAAAACGTTTCGAAGCCCGTGCATGGTTTCGTGCGTTGGCATTCCTGAAACCGCCGCTACGTTAACGGCGCCATCGATGCCTAAGGCAGACGGCCCGGTGATTGACCATATCAGCCCGCCGACCCTCCTGGAGATTTATCTCCGCAAAGTTGGCAATCACTTTCGCCTTAATAGTTTTCACTTAATGACCATGGGTGACGTCGAGGACACCTTCTTTGTAGTGCGGGATATGTTGGTTCCTGAGAGGGAGGAGAGATGTTGACATTGATACCTTATCCAAAGCTTACCCCTGAAGAGGCCGTTGCTCACATTTTCGACGGCGCCACAGTGGCCTTCAGTGGTTTTGGCAATGTGGGCGCCCCAAAAGTCATCCCACGCGCCCTCGCCGCGGCGGCGCGCAATCAGCACGCGAAGGGCGGGCCGTTCAAGGTGCGTCTCCTCACCGGCGCCAGCACCGGCGTCGATGTGGATGAAACGCTCGCCCAGGCCCGCGCCATCTCATGGAGGGCCCCGTACCAGAGCGCGGCCACTCTCCGCAAGCAGATCAATCGCCAGGAGGTCGAGTACCTGGACCTGCTCCTGTCGCACGTGCCCCAGACAGTCTCTTCCGGTTTCCTCGGCAAGGTGGATCTGGCCGTCATCGAAGCCACGGAGATCACCGCGGATGGACGTGTCTTTCTGACGACTTCCGTGGGCGCATCCCCCACTTACCTCAAGAGCGCCGAGCGCGTCCTCATCGAAGTCAACCACTACCACTCCCGGCGCCTCCGGGAGATGACCGATATCATCACCCTTCCCGCGCCACCCCACCGCAACCCCTTCCCAGCCCTCGACCCGATGACGAAGTTCGGGTGGTCTTATGCGGTGGTGGACCCCAGGAAAGTCATTGGGGTTGTGGAAACGGACGAACCCGACTACATGGATCCCACCCCGCCTCCGGATGCCGTCAGCGACAGGATCGCCGAACACGTTATCCGCTTTCTGTTTGACGAAATGCACGCCGGGCGCATCCCCGAAAGCTTTCTACCCGTCCAGATGGGGATCGGCACTGTCGCCGACGGCGTCCTCGCGGCACTCGGCAAGAACCCATATATTCCGCCCTTCAAGGTCTTCAATCTGGTCATTCACGATCCGATGATCGAACTCATGGAACAGGGTCAAGTGGTGGGAACCAGCGCCACGAGCCTTTCCGTCTCCTCCGATGTACTCAAACGCGTCTACAGCCACATGGATTTCTTCGTGCCCCGCGTGGTCTTGCGCCCACAGGAGATCTCCAGCAGCCCGGCCATCATTCGGCGGTTGGGCGTGATTGCCATGAACGCCGCGCTCGAGGTGGACATTTACGGCAACGCAAATTCTTCCCACATCTACGGGACCGATATCCTGAACGGGGTGGGGGGAAGCAGCGAGTTTACCCGCAACAGTCTCCTGCCTATCATCATGTGTCCCTCCATTTCCAAGGGCGGGAGGATCTCCGGCGTGGTCCCCATGTGTCCGCACATTGACAATAACGAACATTCGGTCCAAATCATCGTAACCGACCAGGGCCTTGCCGATCTGCGAGGGCTTAGCCCAAGGCAAAGGGCGACGACCATTATCGAGAGTTGTGCCCATCCGGCCTACCGGGACTACCTTCGCCGGTATCTGGCGGAATCGAGAAGCGGCCATATCCGCCATAACCTGAGAGAATCTTTCAGGTTGCATCGCAACCTCATCGAATATGGCGCCATGCTGCCGGACCTCGACCTTTCCAAGATCGGCGCGGCCTGAAATATAGCCATCCAGGCTCAGGAGAAAACATTATGTCAACTGTCGGAGTGTTCCCGGACCTTACGCCGGAGGAAGCCGCCGCCCGTATCCCTCATGGCGCGACCGTCGCATTCAGTGGCTTCACCAACTCAGGTGCCGCCAAACTCTTACCCAGAGCGATTGCCGCTCGCGCAAAGGAACTGCACGAATGGGGCGAACCCTATAAGCTCCGGGTCCTGACCGGAGCATCGAGCAGCGAAAGCATCGATGAGCCACTGGCCGCGGCCGAAGCTATTGCCTGGCGCGCCCCCTACCAAAGCGCGTCGAGGCTTCGCAAGCAAATCAACAGTGAAGAGGTCGACTATGTCGACATGCATCTGTCGCAGCTATCCCAGACAATCTTGGCCGGATTTCACGGGAAGCTGAACTTCGCCGTCGTCGAAGCCACTGAAGTCATCCCCGACGGCCGGGTCTACCTGACCACCTCGGTGGGGGCCACTCCGGCTTATCTCAAGTATGCCGATTACGTTTTGATCGAAATCAACCAGTTCCATTCCAAACGGTTGCGGGAAATGGCGGACATCCTCATCCTTCCTCCCCCGCCTCACAGGGTTCCCGTACCCCTTCACGATCCCCTGACCAAAGTCGGCATGCCCTACGCCGTGGTTGATCCCCGAAGAATCATGGGGATCATCCAAAGCAACGAGCCCGACCGCATCCAGCCCTTCACGCCCGGAGACTGGCGCAGTCACAAAATTGCCGATCACGTGCTGAATTTTCTGCTGGAAGAGATGAGCGCCAAACGTATTCCCAAGGAATTCCTGCCTCTCCAGTCGGGGGTGGGCAATGTCGGCAATGCCGTGATGGCCGTTCTTGGCGAAAGCCCGGACATACCGCCTTTCTCCATGTACACGGAGGTGTTTCAGGAGTCCCTGGTGGATTTGATGGAACGGGGGAAATTGACGGCCGCCAGCACTACCGCCCTGACCCTCACTCCCGGGTCCCTCCAGCGAGTTTACGACAATATGGACTTCTTTGCCCCTCGCATCGTGCTCCGCCCCCAGGAAATCTCCAACCATGCGGGTGTCGTGCTGCGCCTGGGCGTTATCGCCATGAACACCGCCATCGAGGTGGACATCTACGGCAACGTCAACTCCTCCCATATCTTCGGCACCGATATCATGAACGGTGTCGGCGGCAGTGGCGAGTTTACGCGCAATGGCTACCTCTCCCTCTACATGTGCCCGTCCATTGCCAAGGGAGGGAAGATTTCAGCCATCGTACCCATGTGTCCGCATATCGACAACAATGAGCATTCGGTCCAGATCATCGTAACCGAACAGGGTTTGGCTGATCTGCGCGGGCTCGGGCCGATGCAGCGCGCCAAAGCCATCATCGACAACTGTGCCCACCCCGCTTATCGGGATTACCTTCACCGATATATCGAGAAGGCCCGTGTCGGCCATATCCGGCACGACCTCGAATCCTGCTACGAACTGCATCTCAATCTTATGGAATACGGTGCGATGTTGCCGGACCTGGATCTCTCGGGGGTCTCCGATGCCTGATTGAAACGCCGCGGCTGTGCGGGACAGATCCCGCGCTCATTCATGTTCTCGCGGAAGACCAAAAAGGAATGGAGTCAATGGAGGGCGGATTTGAAGTCCACTCACGGAACCCGCACAAACCGCGCCACGGTCATCAGTTTCTGGGGAAATGGTTTTTCGCCACGACAACGATCCCCCTCGGTGTGACTGTGAAGCGTTCCCTGTCGGCCGTCGGGTTGATTCCGATCTCCGTGTGCGCCGGGATGACATTGTGCTTGTCGATGATCGCCTTCTTTATCCTGCAGTGGCGCCCGATCTCCACGTGGTCCATGACCACGGATTCGTCCACCTCGGCCCAGCTTCTGACGGTCACATTGTACGAAAGGACAGAACTCCGCACAATCCCACCGCTGATAATACAACCCTGGGAGACCAGCGAGTCCACCGCCGTGCCGGTGCGTGGGTTATTGGGGTCAGGCTGGTTGAAGACGAACTTGGCGGGAGGATACTGCCGCTGGAGTGTACGGATCGGCCAGAGGTTCCCATATAGATTGAAAAACGGGTCTATTCCGGTTAGATCCATATTGGCGTTCCAGTAAGAGTCCAGCGTCCCGACATCACGCCAGTACTGGGAATCCCTGGTCGTTTCGACAAGCTGGAAACGTCTCACCCCATCGGGGTCCACCATATGGATGTAGTCGCGGATCTTGTTCAGCCGTCTGTAGGGATATGCAAAGATCTTGAGGTCGTTAATTATCTTTGGGATTATGTCCCCTCCGAAGTCATCGTCTTCCGTCTTTCGAAGGAGATCAAGTAAAAGGTCGGTCCGAAAGAGATATATCCCCATCGAGGCCAGGCACCGTTCGGGATCGTCGGGCATCGGTTTGGGATCGCGAGGCTTCTCCGCCCACGCGCGGATTCTAAAATTGTTGTCCACCTCCGCTATCCCGAATTCCGACCCCTGGTTCCGGTCAACCTCGAGAAGCCCAACCGTTACATCCGCGCCAACTGTCTCGTGATATTGGCGGAATGCGCTATAGTCCATCTTGTAGACGTGGTCGCCGGACAGGATCAGCACATACCGCGGCTTTTCCCGCTCTATGAGGTACAGGTTCTGGCGCACGCAGTCCGCCGTGCCGCGGTACCATTCGACCCCCATACGCTGCTGTGGGGCCGCGATGCGCAGGTAGTGCCCCAGATCGCTGGAAAAGATGTTCCATCCCTCTTCTATGTGGTCCACGAGAGACTGGGACATGTATTGCGGAAAGATCAGGATCTTGTAGAGCTGCGAATTTATACAGTTGCTGAGAGGAATATCGATCAGCCTGTAGATGCCTCCAAACGGCACGGCGGGCTTGGATCGGTCCGCGGTAAGGGGCATGAGGCGCGTCCCTTTGCCCCCGGCCATGATGACGGTGAGAACATCTCTCATTGATCGACCTTCTATCTTGCCTTTATTGTTTAAGAATCTGCATGGGGTCGGATGGCAGTTCGTTGTTGCTGTACCTTATAATGCCCTTCTTATCGATCAGAACAAAATGGGGTATGCCCTGCACGTTGAAAAGGCGCGCCACTCTACCTTCCGCATCGTATAGAACAGTCAGCGGAGACGGGTGGCTCTCGTCGAAGCGTTTCAATTTTGCAAGAGAGTCCCCTCCGCCCACGTTGATGGCGAGAAACTCCAGATCATCTTTCGAAATCCCGTCTCGCAATTTAATCACGGCCGGACGAACTGACATGCAGTACGGGCACCAGGTTGCCCAAAAATAGAGCATGACCGGCTTTTTGCCCTTGAATTTCGAAAGTGCGACAGCGGAACCGCTGAGGTCCTGGACCTCGAAATCAGGCGCCGTTTTCCCGGAAACAGCTACACTCTCCTGTGCCCCAACCGCCGGTAACGGCATGATAAGGACCGAGGTGATGAAAACCGATGCGACAACGCAAATAAAAAGACGTCTCACCATGCTGCTTCCAGAACTCATATCCAAAATTCCCCCGTTTTTATGAAAAAATACTCGGCCGACAGAATCATCAGAAGGCCGAAAGTTCTCTGGACCCTGAGCATCCAAACCCCTGAGCGCGGTAAGGAGGCAAGCAGTCCCGTGAACGTTCCCACGATTATGACAAGGAAGCCCAAGCCATACGAAAAGGCGAAAAGCATCCCTGCTCCCCAGGCCACGTGATGCTGCGCGGCCACAAAGGCGAGCAGAACCCCCAGTATAGGCGTCGTGCAGGTACTGACCACCAGGGCCGATGCCCCTCCCAGTATGATACTGGTGAAGATGTCATGCCCGGCGAAGCCCGTGATCTTCCACTTGTTGAGAAAGGCGGGAGGTGAGAGTGGAACGGCTTCGAGCATTACAAGACCGAAAAAAAGACATATATTGCCCACTGCCAGGAAAGTCCAGGGACTGGAAGTGAGCGATCCGAAAAGCTGCCCGGTCAGGGCGGCGAAGATCCCGAGCGACGAATAGACAATCGCCATTCCCAGCACATAAAAAACCGAAAGAATAAATCCCCTGCGCCTGCTTCCTCCTGCCTTTCCTCCTATGAAAGCTACAGTAATGGGCATCATCGGATAAGTACACGGCGTAAAACTTGCGAGAACCCCTCCGGCGAATGCGAAAACAACCGCCAAGGCAGGAGAGTTGCGCGCAATTCCCTCAAACTGGCTAATCCAATCCATGTAATCTGCCTCTTTTACGTTACAGCTAAAACCTACTTCAATGCGCCCATTGAGGGGAGAATCTGACAAAGCACTTTCAGACTCCGGATCTCTCTACCAGTGTGGTGGCGCATCCAGTCTAACAGTCCCTTGAGAAGAGGCATCTTAACCTCTTCCCTGATCCGCAACCGCCAGATTTTGTCCAGCGGAATTGTTTTCGAATAATCAATGAGAGCAAGTGTTCCCAAATCCAGACCGACGCAGCTTCGGTTAAAGGGAAGGTGGTCGCCGCAGACAAGCCTGCCCGTCCCCACATCCCAATACCATTTCGATGCGGTCTTCAGCCCGCGCCGACAAATTCCGCACCCGTCCATTGACGGCATATACCCCATTTGGAGCTGAAACCGCAACAGCGCCAATAATAGCACGTTCTTCGGGTCTTTGTCTTTTTCTAATCTGCCCAGGGTTTCTTTGTGCAGGAGGAAGAGTTCCGGCTGCGGGTCGCCCTCGGGCACCATTTCCAGGATAAGCTCGGAAAAGAGCGCGGCGAGTGCCCATTTCTCGATATCCGTCCTCATGGGAAGATATGGTTCAACAAGCTTGCATGCCTCGATCCACATGAAAGAGTTTCTCTCCCGGCATTCCAGTTCCACCAGGCTGCACTGCTCAAACGTGTTGGCGAACCTCTTCTTGCTTCTCCTGGCCCCCTTGGCGATTCCCTTGATTTTTCCGCATGTTGCCGTATGAAAAAGAATCAGGCGGTCCGTTTCCCCGTAATCGTGGGAATTCAGGATAATCGCTTCTGTCGATAACACCTTCATAACCTGAATCCGACCGCGTAAAAGTTCAATCAGGGACCGGTCCATGCGCGACGGCCACATTGCCACGAAATAGGGCATTGTAAACGTCTTGGACCGGCTGTTCAAGAAATGGCGGCCTCAAAAAAGGGGGTTAGGAGAGGAAATAGTATAAAAGAAGGTTATGCGGGATGCATGGCAGGTCAATCGATAACCTGTACTGGGTTGAATTCCAGGGTGGCGCGCCTGATGTCCCTGACTATTTTCCCCGAAACATCTTTCCACGAATGCGGCAGGCGCTGCTTTAGCTCCCGTTCGGCCTCTTCGAGGGACTTGCCGGACATAATGCAGTAATACGCCACGCTGATCGCCGTTCCGGCCACGACCTCCGGATCGCTTCTTTTCCTCGCGACCCTCTGCGCCGTTTGGCCCGCATCTCTCAGCATTCCTGCATAAAAACCGGCGAACTCTCCGATGCGGTCGGGACGCCACTTGCCTTCCTCGAAAACGAGCAGGCGGGTCATGCCGGGAGAATCAGCGAATGAGAGTTCCAGCTCCGTGCCCTCGACCGAATAATATGCAAACTGCCAGTCGATGACCTGCAGTGCTTTGACTCCCTTTGTCCCGGTTTCAACAAATTTTACATCGCTATCCGAATGGGCGAGATCAATAACATTGAAGGTCTGCAGCGAACCACACTCGCTGGCGATAATCAAGGACATGCAGCAGTGCGCGCCGCCCGAGAAACAGTACGTCATAAGTGAACGGCACTTTTGAGCAGGAAAGTCGGAAACGACTTTGGGCTCTCTTACACGGAAGGCGCATTCCCCTGTATAAATATTCCTGCCCTGCCTGGAAAACTCCAATAGATATCCATCGTTACCCGGAAGGGCGGACATTCCCACCAGCAGATCGTTAAACCGGAACGTCTTGTCCCCCGCGATTTTCGCGGCCTGCCCCCTGGCGACACTGTGCGGTAAGAAGCAGAAGATGAGAAAGGCCAGAATCAGAAATTTCGCCACGTCAATCCCACGATGTGCGCTAAGGTTGGAGGCTCTCTCCGAGACTTTTCGGACAGGGCAGTGTCGCGGGACCCAGCTTCCCGCGCTCTCGCCAAAGCTAAAATATGGTATCAGCCGCCAAAATATGCATCGGGATGGCGAAAGGGCACACCTTTCATCCCGGCAAGAATCCAAGTATCTTGCAACTAAGTATCTTTCCGCAGTCTTAGAGTTGATTCGCCCAGCAATGAGAACTTGATCCATCTGAAAGAAAGCATCAGAAGCGCGGCATCATCGGTCCTGATCTTCTCGGCTTCATCTTCCGGCACATCGAATATGCCGAGGAATGGGCTTCTCAACACCATCTCCCGGAACTTGTCACAGTTATAGCTGCCCAGGTAGAAAAGCTGCTGTTGCCGATCGGAAAGAGTGGCGTTTCGCAAGGCCGGATGAGTGATAATTTCCATCCAGGAGTCGTTGGACCGGTAGTATTCCTCGAGCCCCTGGTCTTTGAGCCACTCTTCAATTTTCCAGGATTGCTTTTCTTCAAACCCCCGGCAATGATCCTCGCGCAGCGTATAATAGTTTTCCAGCAGAGTCCCGTGCACCCGGTGCAGACGGGACGCCCTCGCGATCGGGTATATGCGGCAGGCCGACGGCCTGTCCTCATAGACCGTGCACCCGTCGGGAGAAACGAACGGGCATGTCTTCCGCTCGTTTTCATTCATCTGGAGGTACATCTTCGGAAGGTTGCGGTTTTCCTCAAACCGGCATTCGGTAAACCGGTCGAGGAACTCGCCGGACGTCAGTCCAAGCCGATTCTTTAACCGCATGACGTCGTAAGGCGTAAGCAGGAGCATCAGATCACGGCAGCATTCCGTGAAGCATGGCACCCCCGGGTGGCACGCAAAGGTGAAACCGGCGGCGTCAACCGGTTGAAGTTTCTGCTGAATGCCTTCAGGGGCCGTTTCCTTGATTTCCATTCCTTAAAACCCTGTTTCTTCCGCTCCGCCCATCAATACAATTCGTTCAGTTGAGAGCGAATGTATACAAATGCGAGCTTGAGAAGTTCTTCCTGATCGTCTCGGACCCGCCGTAACGTTTCTTCACCGATTTCGTAGAACTTCAGGAACCTCTCGTCTTTCAACATTTCCGCAAAACGATCCAGATCGTATGCCAGGAATAGAATTCTGCCAAGCCCTTCGTTCATTGCCGCGCCGGGTTTGAAACGCTCCGGGACAACCAACTGATACTGGCTCTCCATTTCGGCATAATGCTCGACCCCCTGGCCTTCGAGCCAGTCAGCGACGGTGCCTCCGGAACGCTCCAGCAATCCCATGCAGCGGTCCTTTCCGGCTATCAGGCAATATTTCCCGCCGGTGGAGGCCAGATCCAGGGGAAACATCCGGCAGGCCCACGGACGGTCCCCATAAACCGTGCATCCGGAATCAGCAACGAAAGGACAATAGAGGCTCTTCTCATCCATCAAGAGCTGCACTACAGGAATGTTAGCGGTCTTTGCCAGGAAACTGCGCGTGTAGCGGGCAAGAAATTCAGTTGACCCCACTCCACCCGTCGCCTTGCGCAGCCGCAGCACGTCGTACGGCGTGAGGTAAATATTCACGTCTCTGCAGCACTGGGTAAAGCAGGGCAAAGTATCCCGGCACGCGAAATAAAACGGGCTCGATTCCGTTAGCGGCTCTTCCGCCGCTGGGCTGAATGAATGCATCTTTCGACTTTCCTCTATTTATCTAGCAGGGATGCCTCGAAGCCTCGGAAATGTGGATTGCCCGCAAGCAATTTCTCGACCAGGGCAAGCGCATCCGCACCGGAGCAGGCCACGAACTTGCACTCACACACCTTGTTGCATTCAGGGCAGTGGTAGTTCTCATCAAGGGCGTTTCCACACGAACAAAACGGCTCCATCACAAGCTGCCCATCCTCCATGGATGCAAGCAGGTAATCGATTCGACGCGCTTTCAACTCTTCCACCGTAGTTGCCATCAGTGAATCTCCCGAATAAAAAGAAAACCTGTCACAGACTCTCGGCCAGAATTTCGGCGAGTTCTTTAATCTCAAGCAGATCCTGTTTTTCCATGCTGTTGCGGGCATCGGTTATCATGTTCACGCAATAGGGGCACGAGGTCGCCAGCACCTGCGCGCCCGAATCGATGGCATCGGCCACCCGCAATTCTCCAAACCGCTCTCCCATCGGAACCTCGGCCCAAATTCGACCGCCGCCACCGGCACAACAAAGACTCAAACCGCGCGACCGTGAAAGCTCGGTGATTTCCGCTCCCGGGACTGCCGCCAGCAACTGCCTTGGAGCATCGTAAATACCACTGTGCCTCCCAAGGTAGCAGGGGTCATGAAAAGCGATTTTTTTCGCGGTTTGCCCGGATAGCGAGATCCTGCCTTCAGCTAAAAGTCCGGCAAGAATCTCCGTATAATGGAAGACCTCCCACTCGGCGCCAAGCTCGGCGTAATCGTTCTTGAAGCTCCACAGGCAGTGGGGAGAAGTGGTTATGATCTTCTTCACTCCCTGCCCCGCGAAAAGCTCCATGTTGGCGCCGGCGAGCTTCTGAAAAAGCTCCTCATCGCCGAGTTTGCGCATACTCTCGCCGCAGCAGTTCTCCTCGATGCCGATAACTCCGAAGCTCACCCCTCCTTTTATAAGAAGCCGGGCAATGCTTTGCGCTATCTTCTGGCTCCTGGGGTCATAACACGAGTGGCAACAAACGAAAAGGAGGTACTCCTTATCGGGGCCGAACCGTGGGACATCGAGCCCTTCAAGCCACTGCGTTCTCTTCTCGCGCGGACCGGACCAGGGATTGCCGTTCGCGTGGGCGCTTCCGAGAATCGGCCGCAGCCCCGCCGGTGGCATGCCACCTCCCACGATACTCGCGCGCATCGCCCGGACATTGTCGATTATTTTCACTTCCCTGGGGCAATTATCCTGGCACATCCCGCAGGTGGAACAGGCAAAAAGGATGCCTTCTTCCTCGAAACCCTCGACCCCTATCTGCCCCAGACGCTGCATATGGCGGATGTTGAACTCCTCGCTCGTTTGCCCCGGGACGAGCCGCCATGGACAAAGGTTGGTGCAGAGGCCGCACTGCATGCACCAGTTCAGGGTCTCGGCCCCCATTTCCGCTATATAATCCCTCATCTCAAGCGAGACATTCTTCGGTTCCATTATTGACTGCTCCTCATTGGCTTTGGCCTGTATCCGGGATGCCCGCATCCCTTCATGCTTCGATACCTCTCAAAGCACAGCTTTCCCGAATGCGATGGTTGTTGCGCGTGCACTCGGCACTAATAGCCCTTATAGGGATTTGGCCCGAGTTCCTGGAGCCGCGCGGCAAAGCTGTCGAAAATCTCCGGAATGCGGCCGAATTCAGAGATGGAGAGCTGTTCGAGGCGCACGCGGTCGGATTCGAGCACGAGCCGGTCGAGCGTCTCCCGGATCTTGCTCATGCGAATCTCCGCAAGCTCACTCCCCTTGATGAAGTGGCACTGGTAGTCATCACCATGCCTGCACCCCAGAAGCATTATCCCGTCAATCCCCTTGGAGAGAGCATCGGCTATCCATACCAGGTTCATGGACCCAAGGCACCGAACCGGAATGATCCGCATCCAGGGGTTATAGGAAAGCCGGTCTATTCCGGCCATGTCAAGCGCCGGGTACGCATCGTTTTCACAAACGAGCACAAGAATCCTCGGCTTTTCGTCGTACTCGTCCGGCACATTGATGCTCTTGATCATGCTTCCGATCATGGCAACCGAGTAATTCTTGAAAGAGATAATCCGCTCGGGACACGCCCCCATGCATACCCCGCAACGCCTGCACCGGGTCGGGTTCGGAAGCGGGTTGGCCTTTTCATCTTCATTGATGGCTCCGAACGGGCATTCTTCCGTGCACCGCTTGCACTGTGTGCAACGCTGCATGAAGAACTCCGGGTAGCTCTGGTCGCCGGCCCTCGGATGGACCGCCTTGCCGAGGGAAACCATCTCGACACATTGGATAGCCTTGAGCGCGGCCCCCATCGCATCGATCTCCGCCCGCTCATAGTCCATCGGAGCGCGGACGGAACCCGCCGGGTAAATGCCGGTACGTCGCGATTCGTATGGGAAGCAAATGAAGTGAGAATCGGGAAATCCATATTGCAGCGCCGGGAGTTCAGGCCCCTGCCGGTATTGAAGATTCAAGAGGTTGGAGGTGAGGATGCTATCCGAGGGGACCGACTGCTGTTCCTCTTCGCCTTCTTTGGGCGTCTGCGCCTTGAACGGCTCGCCGAATGCGGTCGTCGGTACCATCCCAGTTGCCAGGACAACCAGGTCAACCGCTTCCGACATGACAGGCGCCCCGGTCAGCACGTCGTCGGCCGTTATCACCAGACCGGACCCGTCATCCTCTATTCCCGCGACCGAACCCCGCACAAAGATGACGCCCTCTTTTTGAAGCTGCTTATAAAGGAGTTCGTAGCCGCCAATCGAGCGCATGTCCCTGTAGAAGATATAGACCGGGGTCGCGGGATCGGCTTCCTTGAAATATTTAGCCTGCTTAAGCGATTCAACGCAACATGCAGAAGAACAGTATGGCAAGTGATCGGGATCACGCGAGCCGGCACACAGGACAAAAGCCACACTCGTCACCGGCTGTCCGTTTGATGGCCGCTTGACCTGCCCCGCGCTGAACATTCTCTCCAGTTCGGGAGCAGTGATCACGTCGGGGACCACACCAAATGAGAGGTGATCGAGTTTTGCCGCATCATAAGCTACAGACCCCGTGGCGAGGATGACCGCGCCCACGCGCTCCCGGGCGCCACTGCCGTTCTGCCCGATTTGTACATCGAACATACATGGCCCGCCGGATATCGAGTCTACCCGGGCGCCGGCGTATACTTTAACGGCCGGATGCGCGGACAATTCCGCGACAAGCCCATCCAGTCCCGTGTCTTTCAAGGCATCATAAGGCGGATGAGACGGAGCAACCCGGTGTACCTGCTTGAGGTATCCCCCCAACTGTTGCTCTTTTTCGACCAAAACCACATCATAGCCCGCCTTGCCAGCCTCCAACGCGGCGGTCATTCCAGTCAGGCCGCCTCCCACGACCAGGATCCGCCGGCTAAGGTCCTCGGCCATGAAGGGTTCCGGAGGGTCGGATTCTCTTGCCCGCACCAGTCCCATCCGGATGGCGTCCTCGGCAAGCATTTGCGTATCTTCATCCCCGGCTGGGTGCGACCATGCGACCTGTTCGCGAAGATTTACCCGCTCCAGGACGATCTCGGCGGAAAAGTCAAAAACATCGGCCATAACACGCGGTGAGCAGGCCGCGATCACCACCCGGTTGATTCCCTCTCCTTCGACATCCGCTCCGATGGCCGATACAGCCTCGGGACCGCACAGGCATGAATCCCGGCGGCAAAGGGATGCTTTGGATTCCACGGCTATGGCTTCGAGAGCGTCCAGGTCGAGTCCCTCTCCAATTCCGCAGCCGGAACAGATATATACTCCCGTCTTCTTTTCCATCTGTTACCTCCTGCATGCCTGGATTGCCCTGAGAACGGCGGCCGTCGCATCCTGAACACTCGCGGCCACGTCGGACGGACTCCTCACGCAACCCGCTCCGATTATTCCGGGGATTGTCCCATCGTTTATAACAAAGCCATACTCATCATATACGGCTGCTTCCACGGGGATTTTGGTCCGCGCCGTACCGGGAACCATGCCCGCCGCAAGCACGACCAGGTCGAACTCTTCCCGAAGTATTCCACCGGTTGCCTGGTCCTCCACCTGTACCGTGACCATTCCCGTTTGTGGATTTTCCCGTATTTCACCTGCCTTGCCCTTGATTAGCCTCACCCGTGGATCATCCTGGATTTTGACGACGAACGCCTCATGGCGCCCAAGGGCGCGAATATCGATGTAAAAGATCGTAATACTGGCGTCGGGCTCCTGTTCCAGCAGATACGAAGCCTGTTTGAAGGATGCAAGGCAGCATACGCCGGAACAATAGGGCAGATTGTTCTCGTCCCGTGATCCGGCACACTGTGCAAAAGCCACCTTCCTCGCGGCTTGTCCATCGGAAGGCCTCACGATGCGGCCACGGGTGGGTCCCGTGCCGGAAGCAAGACGCTCCATCACCACGTTGGTGATCACATTCCTGTATTCGCCCGCACCGTAGTAGCCGATCGCCGAGGTGTCGAAAGGCTCCCACCCCGTTGCCCATATTATAGCTCCGGCTTTTACATCTTCCATGCGCGGTTTCATATCGAGGTCCACAGCATCGTAGGGGCAGGAAGCCTTGATGCCATCCGCCTCCGGTGTTCCGATAACCTCGGGCGCGATAACATAGCGCATCGGCCAGGCGAACTCATGCGGCAGGTAGGCTGCCGGCTTGCTGCTCAGGCCATAGTCGAAAGGATTGGGCACTTCCGTTTGCGCCGCTTCCGAACATTTCCCGCAGCCGGTGCATTTCTCATTCACGTACCGCGGCATGGTCTTCACCGTCACGGTAAAATCGCCGGCTTCCCCTTCGATCTTCTCCACCTCGGCCATCGTCAGAACTCGAATGAGAGGATTTGCGCGAAGACGGCGAAAATTTATCTCCAGACCACACTGAGGGGGACAAAGCTTCGGAAAATACTTGTTCATGCGCGCCACCCGCCCGCCAAGCCAAGGTTCCCTTTCCACCAGGACAACGCGAAATCCGGCCTCGGCGGCCTCCACCGCGGCGCTCAGACCGCTCATGCCGCCACCGGCTACAAGGATGGTCCGGCTTCCATTTCCAGTATCAGCCATGCAACTCCTCCATCATGCAATGGATTTGTTAGTAATAATTGGAGTAAAACCGGGGCGTTGCCGGGCAGTTGCGCCCGCGCCCCTTCCAAGCCGAAGAAGAATGCCCTCAAAGAGGTCCCGGATGTAACAGAGACGGTGGGATCAATGTATTCGAACGAGCAGCGTCCGGCGAGCTTGTCCGCGCGCCAGACCCAGGGGAGTTTGAGACCCTCTCATTATCGCGCTTCGACCGGCCCCGCGGGCGGAGGGCACACGGCTGGGCGGCCTTTCCTGTCCAGTCGTCTCCATGATGTTGCTCACCCCGCCACGGACCGCCGACTCTTCTTCCTGTTGGCAAGCCCCATGCACCGAATGTCGGAAAAAGCACAAGGCCGCGTGCAAACGTTGCACATTAACTGTGCGGCTATGCTTTTTCAATGAAAAAATTCCTCTTCATCCCGCCTTCCATGCACCTGCATGATCGGAAGAACGACAACTGAAAGGCTAACTTCCCAGGGCAGGCAATTTCAACAGATGCGCCCTGCCGGGCGCATCCTCAATGAAAAAGGAGACACACTTTTGAGTGCATCTCCTTTTCTTGAATCAGACGCCAGGGCTTTGCTTATTTGCCCGTTGCGGCGCCGTGCAACTTGATTTCGACCTTTTCTTCCAGGCCGGCATAGTATTCACGAAGAATCGCAAGCACTTCCTCCCGGCCGAAATGATCCGGAATCGGAGTGCCCTCGGAAAGACCCTTTCGCAGTGCGGTACCGCTCAAAAGAACGCGGTCTGCCTTGCCATGGGGGCAGGTCCTGAGGGATGCCATGCCGTCGCACTTATGGCAGTAGAAAGTCCAGTCAATTTTGAGCGGCGTGCACAGAAGGCCTTTTCCGCCCGCCGGCTTGGGGATCTTGTCAAAAATGGTCTGGGCTTCGAACATGCCGTAGAAATCGCCCACGCCGGCATGGTCGCGCCCGATGATCATGCGGGAGCACCCGTAGTTCTGGCGGAACGTCGCGTGAAGAAGGGCTTCACGGGGACCGGCATAGCGCATATCCAGGGGATACCCGCCCTGGAGAACCTTGTCTTCCACGAAGTAGTTCTTCACCAGGACGTCGATGCACTTGACGCGCACTTCGGCGGGAATATCGCCGGGCTTCAGGTTGCCGACCAGGGAGTGAATGAAAACGCCGTCGCACACTTCGACCGCGATCTTGCACAGATATTCGTGGGACCGGTGCATGGGGTTGCGCAACTGGAGAGCGGCTATTTCCTTCCAGCCTCTTTCATCAAAAATTCTTCTCGATTCAGCCGGTCTCATGTAAACACCGGCGTACTTGGTGGGATATTCGGCCTCACTGAGCACCTTAACCGGGCCAGCCAGGTTGACAGCCTTCTGCTGCATCACCATCTGAACGCCGGGATGATCGTCCTTGGCGATCTTCCAAAACTCTTCGGGAGTCTTGGTGCCTTCGCCCATGTAGACTTTCTCACACTCAAACTTCTTGTCGGCATCGCTCATTTCATATTTTTCGGTGACCTTCATGGTGGCCATGAATTCGTTTCGCTCCGGATCAAACAGAGCGATTTCCTCACCGATCGCGATTGCGGCTGCGTCTTCCTTGGAGGCGGAAAGGGTTACCGGAATAGGCCAAAAGGTACCGTCCGCCATCAGGAATTTCTCGCAAACACCTTTCCAGTCGGCCTTGGTCATGAAACCGGTCAACGGGCTGAACCCGCCGATACCCATCATGATCAGGTCGCCTTTTTCCCTGGGGCTGATGTCGATTTTTTTAAGGCCTTGTGCTTTTTTCAGCTCTGCCGCCTGTTCAGCGCCTTCGAGCAAACAGCAGGTCAAGCCTTTTCCACCATGGGGGGGTAGCAATTGAGACATTTCTTTCTTTCTCCTTGTAGAAGAAGTGTTGGATTGAGTGGTTATGGCATGGGGTTACCCATATCACGCACCTGACTCCCGCACTATTGTAGCGAAATTTCGATCAGCCGATCCACCTAAAAAAATACCTCCAGGTGCATGCGCACCTGGAGGTCAGCGATTTATGCGACCAATTTAAACCGCCAGATTGACAATCGGGACCTTCTTCATCGTCCACTCACCGGTTTTCGGATTGTAGACGGAGTTTACGAAGCACTTCCAGTTGGCCTCATCCATGTCGGGGAAGTCGGCGCGGAAGTAGTAACCGGGCCAGCGGCTCTCTTCACGGAACATGACATGGCGCAGATGGCTTTCCGCGATCCACATGCGGTGGGTGTTTTCCCAGACGCGCAGCAGTTCGTGCAGATCGGCGGCAGCCAGCTTTTCGGAGTCTTCCTTCAGCATGCCAAGCAGTTCAATGCCTCTGTCGAGCAGGGACTTGTTGGTGGTGAACTGCGAGGAAACGCCGCCGCAGTATTCATCCATGATCTTCTGCAGACGGAACATGAACATCTTCGGCTTCATGTAGGCCGGGTTGATATCAGGATCGCTCGAGTACTTCACATTTGCCTCATAGCGTTCCATGGGAGCAAGAATGGTCTTCTGCAGTTCAGCAAGCTTTGCTTCATCGTACTTGGGCATGGTGTTGTTGTCGAGGATGAAAGCTATCGCGCCCTTGGCAGCGATACGGCCTTCAGCGTGCGACCCGGAGGAGAACTTGTGGCTGGATGCGCCAGCGCCGTCACCAGCGGTGAACAGGCCCTTCACGGTGGTCATGTGGTTGTACACACCGATCGGTTCCCACTGCTTCTTGTATTCGGCAGGCATTACATCTTCGGGACCGCATACCCATGCACCGGAAGCGCCGGAGTGCGAACCGATGAAGTAAGGTTCGGCGGCGGCGATTTCGGAGGCTTTCTCTTCGGGCTGGATATTCATACCGGCCCAGAGCAGCGACTGGCTGATGGTCATATCAAGGAAGTCTTCCCAAGCCTCGGATTCCAGTTCCTTCATCTTCTTCTTGAAAGCCTTGGGATCGTCTTTGTACTTGGCGGCGATGTTGGCGATAGCCTCTTCCGTTCTCATGTAGATCGGGCCCTTGCCTTCAAACACGTCTTCCATGCCCAGCCAGTTTCGCAGGTTGGCCGGGATGGGCTTGGCCAGACCATAAGGCGCCCATTTCGGAAGTTCATTAGCGCGGGTCACCATGTATTCCTCGCCGAACGCATTGGTCGCGCGCGACTTGAACAGGAGGAACCAGGCGCCAACGGGGCCATAACCGTCTTTGAAACGTACAGGGATGAAGCGTACTTCCTGGCAGGTCATTTCAGCGCCGGCCTTGATGGTGAAATAGGCGGTCGAACCGGCATTCCACGGGGGATACCATGCACGGCCGAGACCCTCACCGACGGAACGCGGACGGAATACGTGAACGGCGCCGCCCATCAGTGCGATTGTTGCCTTGGCCTTGAAAACGTAGAACTTGTTCTCGCGAACGCTGAAACCGACCGCGCCCGAACAACGGTCGCCGTCCATCAAAGGCTCGACGATAAAAACACGTTCAAAAAGCTGCCCCTGATCACCCAGCGTAGCGAGGGCGGTCTTCGCGGCTTCCGCGACGAGCACCTTGTAGGACTCGCCGTTGATCATGATCTGCCAGCGGCCTTCATGAACGTATTTGCCGTTCGCATCTTTCCAGATCGGGAGTCCCCATTTCTCAAAAAGATGCACGGAGGAATCAACATGGCGCGCAATGTCATAAACCAGGTCTTCACGGGAAACGCCCATGAGATCCTGGCGTACGTACTTCACATAATCTTCCAGGGTGTTGTCGCCCGCGGCCCAGCCAATGTACTGGTTGATGGCGGAAAGGCCCATCGCAACGGCGCCCGAACGGTCCATGGCGGCCTTGTCAACGACAGTGACCTTCAGGCCGTTTTTCTTCGCCCAGTATGCAGCTTCAAATGTGGCGCCGCAAGCCGACATGCCACCACCGACTATCAGAAGATCGGTCTCGACTACTACGGTTTCAAAATTAGGCATATTGTCACCTCCTTAAGTCAGCGATTATTTCTTCAGGGTGGGAATCGCGGAAGCGCCTGAAGAGGCGGGTTCTGTACACAGCACGTTGGACTTCAGATCCTCTGATCCCGTTTCATAGCCGCCAAGAGGCTCAACTTTGCCTTCCTGAGTCGTACGGATGGGGAACTTGAACCTTTTTACCTGGCCGTTACGGAACTTGACGGTCCACATGATGTCTTCGGAGCCGCGGAGGGGGACAACCGATGCTCCCATCGGAACGAAATCAGCGTACGCGCGTACGTCAACCGCCTGCTGCGGACAGATTTTGACGCAGTTGTAACATTCCCAACACATTTCCGGCGCCCGATTGTAGCCTTTCATTTTTTCCTTATCGAGAACCATCAAATCGTTTGGGCAAATGTACATGCATGCTGTCTTATCCTGCCCTTTGCAGCCATCGCATTTCTCAAGGATTACATAACTTGGCATAATTTACCTCCTAAGGTTGATTGATAGAACGCAATGCCAACAACCCCTATATTATCGACGAATTCCCACACCTCCTTCCTTTCATTGCCTGCCCTTGGGGGTCCTGGGCAAACACCTTTCCCGATTCTATTTTCCTCAAACTTTTTTTGTCTCATCTAGGTTCGCCCCGACTTCGAGACAGGCGCCTTTTCCATGCCTGCTTGAGCCCAAACGAACAAGGCCATGCCGGACGCACACCGGACTGTTCCCAAGGCCCCACGCTCACCATGCCCCAGCACATCACCCGGCGAGAAACTCAGTATCCCTCGTTTGCTCCCGGGCAATAGTGCTTCGGCATGCCGTTTACCCCTACTCCTAAGTGTTTAACAGTTACTTATGCGCTATAATGCTTGTGCAAAATGTTACGAAGCGGCACACAAAAGTGTGCTTTGCCTTCTAAGGAAAAGCACTCCAATCAGATGCCGGCCTAAATGGCTGATTTTGCTCCGTGATGATGACCGGAGCAGGTTCGTCGGGTGATTCGGCGGATCGAAATACTAGCCGTTTGCCAGCACCGACCTGTCTAGCACGTAATTTTCCCCGAAGCAAGAAAAAGATGTGCAAAAATTGCATGGGCATGAGAAAATCCTGGAAGAATTTTACCCACCGATATGTTCCGGCGAGCCCCTCGCACGTGCCAATATGGCACTGATGCTCGCGCTCGATCCGATTGATCCGAATATCACGATCCGGTAGCGTGGATTGGGCCTCCAAGGGCACGCCGCAACAAAAATGGAGAAGAATTTACCACTTTCCGGCCCGTGGTCTCTCTTCAAGTTATAGAACAGCGTAAGCGCAGCAGGGAATAGCACGCAGGCCCGGATTAGCGCGGTTCGCCAGGTGGCCGCGGCATTCGGATCAGAGGTTCTCGACAGGAGCTTGTAGACCCGGCAAAGACTTACGGGTGAAGATTTCGGATTCTGGCATCCCTCTCAAATGTGCAATTTGAACCTTGATGCACAAACTGCAAACATTTTTTTGACCCAGATAGAGAACAGAAGAACTATGTCTTCCGCACACCTCCTGTTAATTCTTTTTCTGCGGAGGTCAAGATCTCTTCTCTGGATTTTGGAGGCGTCTCTATAATATGTTTGAGGCAACACTTAAGGGAGGTGAACCGATAAATGAATAATAAATGGCGGTCCATAACCGGGCGCAGGATTTTAGTCATTATCATCCTGTCGTTAGCACTCGTGTCCTTCGGGACGATCGGGTTCATGACCATCCAGCAATACTCCTTTATGGAAGCCCTCTACATGACAGTCATCACGCTCTCCTCGGTCGGGTTCACCGAGGTCCGCCCTCTCGACAACACGGGACGACTCTTCACAATCATCCTTATACTCATGGGCGTGAGTTTCGTGGCTTTTACCCTTTCCTACTTCAGCCAGATTCTGCTCGACGGCAATCTGCTCGACGCTTACCGGAGGCGAAAATTGAAAAAACAACTCGATCAGCTCGAAAATCACTACATCGTGTGCGGCTACGGGCAGATGGGGCAGATAATCGTACGCGAACTCAAAAAATACAACATTGCGCACGTGGTGATAGAAAATGACGAGACCCTGCAGCCGCGGCTGAGTGAAAAAGGCATACCTCACCTCATCGGGGATGCCACCGAGGAGAGCAATCTCATCGACGCGGGCGTCCCCCGCGCCAAGGGGCTCGTTTCCGTGGTCGCGAAGGATTCCGAAAATGTATTCATCGTCCTCACCGCGCGAGATCTCAACAGGGACCTCTCGATATTTGCCCGCGCCAGCACAGCCGGGGCCGAAAAGAGACTCACCAAGGCCGGGGCGAACAGGATCGTTTCCCCATACACTATCGGCGCCATTCGCCTCGTGCACAACATTATCCGGCCCACTGTCACCGACTTCCTCGAACTGGCGCTTTCCGGCGAAGGCATGGAACTCAGCATGGAGGAGATCTGTATTCCCGAGGATTCCGTCCTCGTGGGAACGGACCTTATCGACTCCGGCATCCGAAGCAAGTACGACCTTATCGTTATAGGAATAAAACGCGTGGATGGAACCATGATATTCAACCCCGCCCCACATGAGACGCTTCGCGCCGGTGACATAATGATCGCCATCGGCCCGGTGAAGAACCTGACCCGTTTCGGGCAGGATCTGTTCGGATGCCCCTACCCATCCTTGCGCCCGTGCGGTTCCTGAAACCTGAAATCTTTTGACACAACCGGATCTATCCCCTATAAAACGATACGTTCCGGTTGCATCTGGAGCCAATCATGGCATACCACCTCGAGCACCCCGTTCTCCTTCCCTGCTGTTCAGCCGAGCTTCGTTTCTCGACCGGAAGAGTCCGATCCAACCGCTTAACCCCGTGCACGCTGGATTTGAATGGAGGCCCCCCATGCAAAACGCAGTAATCGCAAGTGCTGTCAGAACGCCCATCGGCAGTTTCGGGAAATCGCTCAAGGCACTCTCCGCCATAGACATCGGAGTAATTGCGCTCAAGGAGGCCATGCGGCGTATCAACCTCGACCCCGCCCTGATCGACGAAGTCATACTCGGCAATGTCCTCCAGGCTGGCCTGGGGCAAAATACCGCCCGACAGGTCGGTATTCACTCTGGAATTCCCAACCAGGTTCCCGCATTCACGATTAACAAGGTCTGCGCCTCGGGCCTGAAGAGCGTTTGCCTCGCCACGCAATCCATCGCCATGGGTGATGCCGACGTGGTGGTAGCGGGCGGCATCGAAAATATGAGCCGCGCACCCTACGTGCTCAATAACGCCCGATGGGGTCAGCGCATGGGCGACGGAACCCTGCTCGATTACATGGTTCACGACGGCCTCTACGACATCTTCAATGGATACCACATGGGTATCACCGCTGAAAATGTAGCCGAAAAATTCGGCGTCACCAGGGAAGATCAGGACAAGCTCGCCGCCGCCAGCCAGCAAAAAGCCGAGGCCGCTATAAGAGCCGGGCGGTTCCGCGATGAGATTGTCGCCGTGAACATCCCTCAAGGCAAGAAAGACCCCCTGGTGTTCGACACCGATGAACACCCGCGCTTCGGTACCACCCTCGAGGCGCTCGCCAAGCTCAAACCAGCCTTCAAATCCGATGGGACCGTTACGGCGGGAAATGCTTCCGGCATCAATGACGGCGCCGCCATACTGATAGTCATGTCCGAAAAGAAAGCAAAAGAGCTGGGGATCGAGCCCCTTGCCTGGATCAGGGGATATGCATCGAGCGGCGTGGACCCGGCGATTATGGGTATCGGGCCCGTCCGCGCGAGCCAAAAGGCCCTGGCAAAGGCGGGCTGGACTCATGACCAGCTCGACCTGATCGAGGCTAACGAGGCCTTCGCGGCCCAGGCAGTCGCTGTTAACCGCGAAATGGGCTGGGACAACTCCAAAATCAACGTCAACGGCGGCGCCATCGCCCTCGGGCATCCCATCGGCGCTTCCGGAGCCCGCATACTCATTTCCCTCCTCTACGAAATGAAAAAGCGCGACGCCAAGAAAGGAATCGCCACCCTTTGCATAGGCGGTGGACAAGGAACGGCCCTTACCGTTGAGAGGCCCTAGTGCTGCACCCGAGATGGAGAAAGAGCGCTTCATGGAATACTCGAATATTCTATTTGATCTTCAGGACGGGATTGGCTGCCTGACGTTTAACAGACCGAAAGCCCTCAATGCGTTGAACCCCCAGACGCTCGACGAGCTGGCCGATGCCATTCAACGCGCGCGACTCGACGATGCGCTCCGCGTGCTTGTCGTAACCGGCGCCGGCGACAAGGCCTTCATCGCCGGCGCTGACATCACCGAATTCAACAAAATGAATTCCCTGCAGGCGCGCCTTTTTGCCGAGAAGGGTCAGGAAGTATTCTTCCGCATCGAACAGTTGCCAAAACCGGTTATCGCGTGCGTAAACGGCTTTGCGCTGGGCGGAGGATGCGAGCTCGCAATGTCGTGTGATTTTATCTATGCTTCCGA
>JBDKTY010000028.1:0-167352 GCA_039679945.1 Syntrophobacter sp.
TTATATTGGATTAAACTTAAGGAGGCAACTGTTATGATTAGAGATCTATCAAGAAATCTAAGAGTCAGGAGCATCTTGTCGTATGTAAAGAAAGTTCGTCCTGTTACTGGTGAAATGGTAGATTGTATTGACACACATGAAATACATGTCACTGCCGACGAAATACTGTTGCAGGATAATGGAGGTACGCCATGCAGGGTGGCCATGATTGACGTTACAGTTGATATAAGCGCACCGCAACCAGGGCCTGGGAGTCTGGATATCGGGATAAAGTCTCCAAATACCTGGTATCATATATGGATAATATCAGACTCCAGTGGATTGGTTAATGGTATTCTATCCAAATCTGCATCGAACCCAACGTTGCCGACTGGATATACATATAAAGCATATATTGGTGCGATATATAACAATAAGGACAACTATTTGATATCATATTACCAGAATGACAGGTTGGTGTGGGCTGAAAAATCATGTCCTCTAGCCATGAAGGCATTCCCATGTGTTCCAACAAATGTTGATTTGTCTGCTTCAGTTCCCTCAACCGCGATCTCGGTGATCCTGGAGCTATCCGGCTTGACTACAATAGGTGGCCATTTTATTTCAGATATATATGTGGGCCCAACTTCAAACGGTCCCTGGCATAATCGATGGATGATGGTAGCGGGGTCGTCACAGGGCGCGGGCAACATTGACCATGTGCAACTTATAACACAAAGTGAAGTAATTCTAGATTCGGCCCAGCAAATCTATGCTTATGTCGGAACACCAAATAACGAACTGGAAATACATGTGCTTGGTTGGAGGTATTAAGCAAGATTAACGATGCCGGGAATGGCGATTACCGACGGTCTACTTGGGAGCCAAAGGGAACACAGGAGCCAGCAGTCAGGCACTGGCGAGAGACAGGCGACAACCGGAGGGGCATTACCCTACGAGCCAATCCAGCCGCCCTCTTGCGCTCGCGCCTGATTCCCGTGTTTTTCGCTTCAGAATTGCGGAGTGGTCCCGCTTCTCTCTCCGTAAGGTCCGGAATTGAGCTGGGCCTTTCTTTATGTACAACTGTTCCTTATCACGTTCCGCGGTGGATTACCGGAGACCCTCCCATGCCCGGGACATATCCGCTGTTCTCTCCCCCAAATCATGACTGCGTAAAACAATATGGGGACAATCCTCCTCTCTGCGTTGACCGTGGATGCCCGGTCATGTCCGCGCACGGAGGTTGCCCCATGACGCCGATTCCACCGGACAAGCGCGCTCGCATCGAATCCTTCCGTGCCACCGCGCACCGCCAGGCTGATCATTGGGTTGATCGGCAAGCCGAGGTCCTGTCCGCTCGGGAACTCCCGTTCCGATCAACGGGCCGATTTGATGCCGGGAACGAATTCGCCGAACCCCGGTTGCACCAGGATTTCACCGAATTTCATGACCACGTTCCCCCGCACGATTGTATAGACCGGCATGCCCGTGACCTCCATGCCTTCCCATGAGGTGAAGCCAGTCTTGGAGTACATGTCGCGGGCAGTCAGGGTCTTTTTCCGATTCATGTCCACTATGGTGAAATCCGCGTCCGAACCGACTTGTATCGCTCCCTTTCGGGGATAGAGGCCGAAAATCCTTGACGGGTTTTCCGAACAGAAGCGGGCAAGGTCTTCCAGCGCAAGCCGGCCGGCATTTACCCGGGTCAGCATTAAAGGAATGAATTCCTGAGCGCCCGTAACGCCCAGGGGTACCGAGAAATTGTCCTTCCAGCCCGGTTCGACTTCCTCGATTGTGTGCGGGGCGTGCTCAGCCACGATTACGTCGGTAACCCCGTTCCCAATGCTTTCCCAGCCTGCTTCGGGGCTGTGGGCCCAGAGGTAGGTGAACGGGCCGACCTTCTCTGCCTGTTCGCGGGTCATGAGCATGGAGGCGGCCTCGAGTTCGGCATAGACCTCCTGCCCCAGTTCCTGTTTTGCATGCCGCAGGATTTCGTACGCGCCAACAGGCATGACGCCGAGGTGCAGACAATAGAGCCGCACCTTTGCGATCCTCGCGTAATAGAGGGAGGCGGCAAGACCGGCGACCATCCCGTGCCCGTACATGTAACCCTTCCGGTAGGCGTCCATGTATGCGCGGTTGTCGATATTGCCTTTATCTATGTAGTCCCTGAAGGTGAGCCGCTTGCACCATTCCGAGTCGTCGTGGTGGACGGTGCAGATGAGTCCGGTCTCCGCGACGGCTTCGTACAGTTCGAAAAGAATGCCATGATCCACCACACCCAGTTCCGAGATGTAGGGGTAGACCTCCTTTATGTGCCGTGTATTGAATATCTTGATCCCGATCGCCCCGGCCCGGGCCAACTTGCCCACCTCTTCGGGGTAGAGGCCGCCGCCGTAAAGGCCGAAGTCGATATGTGCCTTTTTGCTCGCGAGTTCCAACTTCAATTCGAAGTTTTCAACGGTGGTGGGATGAGGACTGTTGTTTGTCATGTCGAGGAAAAAAGTGATTCCCCCGGCGGCGGCCGCTTTGCTTCCGGAGGCAAAATCCTCCTTACCGGTGTGGCCGGGTTCCCGGAAATGGCAATGCGTATGCCAAAGCCCCGGCAGGATACACAAGCCCCCCGCATCGATCCGGGCCCGGGCAGGCGGGAAAAATGCCTTGTCGCCGATGCCCACGATCTTCCGGTCTTTGACGGCGATATCGGAAACGAAGTGACCGGTGGAGGTATAAATGGTCCCGCCTTCGATGCACAAGTCTATCTTTTCCAATGCGAAAACTCCTTCTGAATTGCTGTACCGCGATGGCCCCAGGCTTCGCTACACCAGCCCCATGTAGGTTTCTCTAATCTTAGGATTGGCGAGCAGTTCGGAGGACTGGCCCATCATCACGATTCGCCCGTTGTCGATCACATAACCGCGGCTGCTCAACTCCAGGGCTATTTCGACGTCCTGTTCCACCAGGATGATGCTCATGCCCTGTTCGATATTGATCCGGGCAAGGACCTCCGCCAGCCTCTCCACGATCACGGGCGCGAGCCCGAGTGACATCTCGTCCACCAGCAGAAGCCGGGGCCTGGCCATCAGCGCCCGCCCTATCGCGCACATCTGCTGTTCGCCCCCCGACAGGTCGCCCGCCGTGCGGTTGCCCAGCCTCTCCAGCTCCGGGAAATACCCGATAACTTTCTCCAGGTCCTCCTGAACGCCTTGCCGGTCCTTTCGGAAATAGGCCCCGATCAGGATGTTGTTCAGAACCGTCATCCCCTTGAATAGCCGCCTTCCCTCCGGCACCATCGCGAGGCCGGACCGGATGCGCGCCTCGACGGGGACGGCCGTGACATCCAGGCCGTTGAACTCTATCCTGCCGGAAACAGCGGACACCAGCCCAACGACAGTCCTCAGAAAAGTCGTCTTCCCCGCGCCGTTCGCTCCGACAAGGGAAATGAACTGGCCCTCGCCGATTTCGAACGCGATGTCCCAGAGTACCCGGGTATCGCCGTAATTGACGTTGAGGCCCGTTACGTTCAGCATGCTCATGGGTTACGCTCTTTCCACGCTTTTTGAGTGCCTCTCGGCAAATCTTTTTCCCAGGTACGCCTGGATCACATCCGGCGAGTTGACGATTTCCGAGGGTGAACCATCCCCGATTTTTCTGCCGAACTGGAGGACCAGGATGCGACTGCAAACGCCCATGATGGCTTTCATGACGTGTTCGACCACGATTATGGTGACTCCGAGCGAGCTGTTGATCCGATTGATCAGTTCGATCATCCTGTCGATCTCGTTGAGGTTGAGCCCCGCCATGACTTCGTCGAGCAGGAGGAGCACGGGGTTCATCGCCAGGGCCCGCGCCATTTCGAGCCTTTGCCGCTCGGAGAGGGTCAACTGCCGGGGAAGCTGGTCCCGTTTGGCGTACAAACCGGTCCACTCCAACGCTTCTTTTGCGCGATTCAGAATTTCATCTTTATGAGGAATGCTTTTCCCGGAAAACATGGCCCCGACCGCCACGTTTTCGAGTGCCGTAAGGTGGCCGAAAGGGCGCACTACCTGGAAAGTCCGGGCGATTCCCATCCTTGCGATCTTATGAGGCTTGAGGCCCGAGATCGGCTTTCCCTCGAACCGCAAAGCTCCCGTGCATCTGCAAAGGCCCGATATGGCGTTCAGCAGGGTGGTCTTTCCGGCCCCGTTCGGGCCGATCAGGCCGACCACCTCGCCCCGGTCCACGTGAAAATCGACCTCGCTCAGGGCGCGCACTCCCCCAAACTGAACCGAAACCTTGCTGCCATTCAAAAGGTTCATCCGGCGGCCTCCTCCTTCTTTCGGGCCGGCTTGCGCAACCGAAACAGGTTCACGATCCCCCTCGGCATGAAAGTGACTACCAGGACGATCAGCAGGCCGAGGACCAGAAGGTGAATTTTGAGAAATTTGCCCCAGACGATGGTGGCGAGCATTTCGAGAAAGAATGCGCCCAATAGCGGCCCCAATACCGTGTCTATCCCCCCCAGGAGCATCATGACATAGCCTTTGATCGAGACATTGATATCAAAGGCGCTGCCCGGTTCGATGAATGTGAACCAGAAGGCCCAGATCCCTCCGGCAAGCGCCGTGAAGGCCCCACTGATCGCCCAGGCCGTGATCTTGATCGCGGTCGTGTTGATGCCCATGACCTCGGCGCCGATCTCGCTGTCACGGACGGCCCTGAATGCGAAGCCGAGAGGGCTCGAGTTCAGCCAGTAAACGACGCCAGTTACCGCAAGTACCACCGCGAACATCAGGAAATAGATAACCTTGTAGAGAGAACCGGGGCTCATGGAACTGAGGGGGAGCGGCAGCCCCATTGCGCCGCCCGTAACCCCGCCCAGGTTGATGATCAACTCCATCATTGCCATATTCACCGCGACGGTTGCTATGGCGAAATAATGACCGCTCAGCCTCAAGACCGGCCAGCCTACCAGCACCGCTACCAGGACCGCGGCAATCGGGGCGCCCAGCAGGGCGACGCCGAAAGGCAGTCCGAGGGCCATCAGCACGCCGGTTGCATAGGCTCCCACACCGAAAAACACGGAATTGCCGAAAGCGTGGTAGCCCGTGAATCCGGCGATTATGTTCAACCCCTGCGCCACTACGGCATACATCATGACGTTTGTCAGGATTCGCAGCCAATAATTGGAAATGCAAAAAGGCGCCGCCGCGAAAAGAAGTATCGCCAGCACTATGGCCACGCGGTACCCGGATGATAGAGGTATAGAATTCTCTCTGGAAGTTGGCATCAGACAGCCCCGTTAAGATATTTCTCCATAAAAGCGCTTCCCGAGAAGGCCTTGAGGCCGCATTACGAGAATTGCGAGAAAAACGCCGAAAGCCACTATGTTCTGAAAATGCACACCCAGCAGGTAGGATGTGAATGCCTGTATGAGGCCGTAGAGGAGCCCGGCAAGGACACAGCCCTCGATGCTCCCGATTCCTCCCAGCACCGTGATGACAAAGACCGCGCCCATGAAGTCCCGTCCCATTATCGGCGAAACGGGGAAAAACATGCTGGCGAGGCTCCCGGCCGCTCCGGCAAGGGCGGCTCCGGCCGCGAAGGTGAGAGCATAGACCCGGAAGGGGTTGATCGCCATCAGCCTCGCAATTTCCTTGTCGAGGGCCGTGGCGAGGATCGCCTGTCCGGCCCTGGTTTTTCTGAGAAAGAGGTAAAAAGCCCCGGCAAGGAGCAAAGCGAAACCGAAAACCGCGAACCGGACTGTCGGTATGAGGCTTCCCCCTATGGACAGGGCGCTTCCGGAATACGTGGTGTTCACCGAACGGAAGTCGGATGAAAAGAGCAGGACAACCACGTTGATCAGGATCATGTCGATCCCGAAGGTAAGGATCAGCGACAGGAGCAGGCTGAACCTCATGACCCTGTTCAAAAGCACGGCCTGCAGGAAATACCCCATCGCAAACAGGACCGCCATCGAGAGCGGAATGGACAGGAACGGATCGATCCCGACCTTGGCAAAAAGAAAATAGCTAACATAGGCCCCGACCATAATGAATGCGCCATGGGCAAGATTTATGACTCCCATTACGCCCCAGACCATCGAGAATCCGATGGTCGCGGTCGCGTAAAGACCGCCCAGCAAGAGCCCATTGATTATCGTTTGAATGAGCATTCCGTCCCTCGTGAGTCTCGGTTGTTCAGGGCGAATCAAGCCCCGTTTATACGTCGCAAGGCGCGGGCGGACAACAGCGCTGTTTCCAGCCTGACCTTTGGCGCCGCGATTGGCGAGTGTCGTTTTTCGCCCGTAATAATGACGTTTCCAGGCGAGGGAGGGCGCCACTCCCTCCCCTGTGCTGTCCGAAACCTAACGGTGTCTTCCCGGGTCCGGAAACACCCGGCTATTTCCATGGCCCCTTCGGGTACTGGGCCGGGGTTTCGCGCACCTCAACCGGGAAAACCACTCTCGGCTGTCCGTCCTGGATTTGCGTCACGTTCAGCTTGGCCGCCGTATCGACGCCCTGTTCGTTGAATTTGACCTTCCCGTAGAACGTCTCTGAGTTCATTTGCAGAAGGGCCTCACGAACCGCCTTGGGATCGTTACTCTTGGCCGCTTCCAGGGCCATCTGCAAAACGATGCCTCCGGCAGTGCCGCTCGCTGCCTGGTAGGTCGGGGCCTTCCCGAACTTCTCCATGTATTTTTTGGCATATTCCGCGGAGTCTTTCACGATCGGACCGGTGTACGTGAGCGTCGGCACCCAGTAATCGACCCCCAGCACCTGGTCCGCGGCCGGCCCGAGAGCGTTCCGGAAGTCGGGGACCGCTATGGACATGGCAAGTCCGATCATCTTGGGATTAATCTGAAGCTCCCGCATGGATTTGATCAGCAGAATCGAATCCTGGGTATAGCCGGTGGTAAGCACCACTTCCGGGTTCTTCGATTTCAGTTCGGTGACAACACCGGACAAATCGGGGGTATTCTGGGGATATTTAGCGGTGTAGATCACCTTCAATCCCATCTGCTCGGCTTTTTTCTTGGCAGCTTCGGCCGTGATATTCGGGAAAAGGGAATCCGGACCAACTATTGCCACGGTGGAGGGCTTCTCGGCCAGGGACTCGATCAGATCGAGCACGGGAAAAAGTCCGGTGCTGGCAAGCGGGGAGGGACAGAAGATAAACCGGTATCCGCGCTGATAGATGCTGTCCGCCGTTGCCATGGGAACAATGGTCAAAACGTTGTATTTCTCACTGATCGCGGCCGTCGCCGTGGCAATGCCGGAAGAGTAGGGACCGAAAAGGAAATTGACCTTGTCCTCGGTGATCAACTTTTCCGTCAACCGCGCACTGGTCTGAGGTTCGCTTTCGTCGTCGTTGTAGATGATCTCGATTTGATATTTTTTGCCACCGATATCGATCCCGCCCCGGGCATTGGCTTCATCTTTCCAATAGTCGTACCCCTGGCGCAGGAATTCCCCTTCCCTGGCGAATTTCCCGCTGAGGCTGACCGCAGCCCCGATCTTGATGACGTTATCGGCTGCCGCGACCTCCTGTCCGATCCCGGCCGCCGCGGTAAACATGAAGAAGAACAGAAGCACTAAATGGAAAAAGGATCTCTGGCTCATTCGGTTTTCCTCCTGCTGGATAGTTCACGACCTGACCGAAATGCAAACATCGTTCGAGGGGTTGCAGTACTGATCAGTGTTCAGGATTGAACACCCCTCCCGTTCGTGCCGGGGTATCGAAGCATGAACGGGCCGATTTTGACCGGCATGTCGACTCTCGGGACGGCTCCATCTTGAACGCGACTCCTTACAATATCTTCCTATATGGCCCGTGGGCCCTTTTCTCCAATTCCGCTGTATCCCAATTCACCGGATATCAAGGCCGCGCACTCGCCGGTAAAACGCAAAAGGTCGGGGACCTTGCTTTCATTGAACCGGAACAGAGGACCGATGACGCTCAGTCCGGCTATGACGGCACTGGATGCGTTCCGGATCGGGAAAGAGATGCCCGCGGTGTCACGATCCAGTTCCTCGAAAGTAATGGCATAGCCTTTTGCCCTGATGTGGCTTAACTGCCGGCGTATTTCATCCAATGGCATGGCCAGTTCCATTCTTTCCTTTTCATAAATGGCGGCAAGCTGACCGTCGTCGCAATACGCCGCCAGGACCTTGCCACTTGCTCCTCGCAGCAAGGGGACCCGGTGACCGATTTCGGCGGTTATCTTGACCGGCTGAGTGCTGTTGATCCGTTCGATACAAACCCCGTGGTATCCCTCCATAACGTTGATGATTATGGTTTCTCCCGTCTTTTCGGCCAGGGTGCGCGTGAAGGATTGGGACACCTCGCGAAGATCGAGGCCGGACAGGCATACGTTGGCCAGGGCAGCGAATTTCGAGCCTATGCGGTACTTCCCGGAATACTTGGACTTTTGGATATATTCACGGGTCTCGAGGTTCAAAAGGATCCGGTACAGGGTCGCCTTGTGGAGATTCAGCTTCTTTTGGAGTTCGGTAAGGGAATATTCGGGCTTTTCTGGTGTAAAGCATTCGAGGACATCGAAGATCTTGTGCAAAAGCTTGAGTTCGTAAAGCTTGTCCACGGCGCCGCCCCAAGGTTGTATCACAATACGATACCAAGGTCTTTCAATATGATACCACTCCTTACCACGGTTTTTGTTCGTGCGCAACTAATATTGTCGGACGGATAAATTGCCGCAAGATACGAGCCCATTTCCATCATTTATTATAGGGAGGAGCAATCCATGATCGCGTTCCATTTTGTCGTGAAGCCGTTGGGGGCGCTTTGTTTTTCACCATGCTCATGGCGAGTCTCCCATCTGAAGGCGTCAGGCAATGGCAGACAAACTTGAAGGCGGGAGGAACAATACCGCGGATGGACTCTTATTCGCTGAGAACCTTCTTGGAGGTCGGTGGATCGCGAAAAGTGATTCTCTTAGCCCGCATTATTCATGGCTTGGTGAGAAGTAGCGTAAAAAGCCCTAGACCATGTGTTAGCTGAATTTTCCACCTCAGCTTCGACCGACAGTGTGTTGTCAGCCCCAAATCGCTTCAAGCCCGGAGCACCGCTTCCTTGTCGGGCTTTTCGTGCGAGGACTACGATTCGTGAATAGTGCGGGTTAGAACCTTCCTGGAGATCAATGAATCGCGGGAAGTGATTCTCTAAGGGTGCACCCGGCGCCGTCCCCGGATACCGACCTCACCTCCCGGAGGATCTCCATCATCGAGTATCCCCCGGCAAAGTCGGCCAGATTGTCCGCGGCATTTTACCAAACTTGCCAGGTCCACAAAAAGACGGGTACAACGCGGCTATCTCTCGCCATGGCTTGACGACCGCAATAGTGAAGAAACTACACCGAGATATCAGTCCGGTGCATCTCTGGTCGCCACAGGCCCTGTGAGTCAAGAAAACCCGGCGAGGATTTCAGGCAAAACTGAAGGAGGAGAACGTGTTGGAGAAGGGTGGAAAACACCTGGATTCCGTTTAACAGCCCCTCTTACCCGCTCCGGCAATTACTCATGCCGCAGCGCTACTATGGGGTCCAGGCGGGCGGCCTGGCGAGCCGGAAAAAACCCGAAGACAACACCTACGCCCGCCGAGAAGAAGAATGCAACCACCACGATTTTCGGGTTGAGTATGAACGGCACCCCGAGGGCGAAGGCCCCACACGCGGCTGCCATCAGACCAAGAATAATTCCTATTATTCCACCGAAGCAGGAAAGCACCACGGCTTCGATCAGGAACTGCATCAGCACCTCACTCTCCATCGCTCCTATGGCAAGCCGGATGCCGATTTCCCGCGTGCGCTCGGTGACCGAGACAAGCATGATGTTCATTATCCCGATCCCGCCGACCAGGAGGCTTACCGCCGCGACAGCCCCAAGCAGGGCCGTGAGCACCCGTGTCGATCCGGTGAGCGCGTTCGCGATCTCCTGCATGTCCATGACATGAAAGTCGTCATCCTTTCCGATCGCAATCCGGCGGCGTTCCCTCATGAGGGCCAGGATGTCGTCTTTTACTCTTTCCGTGGAAACGCCGTCCATGGCCGAAATATAAACGGCCTCCACATCAGTCTTTCCCAGCATGCGCCGTTGCAGGGTGCGAAGGGGGACCAGCACGAAATCGTCCTGGTCATTGCCAAAATTCGATTGCCCTTTTGACTGGAGTACGCCGATCACCTGGCAGGAAATAGTACCGAGCCTGATCCATACTCCGAGCGGCTCCTCACCACCAAAGATCTCTCTTCTGACTGTCGACCCTATGACGCACACCGCTTTTCCCGACCGCAGCTCAGCCTCCGTAAACTCCCGTCCGAGGGCAACCGGCCAGTTCCTCACTTTCAGGAATTCGTTGGTGCTGCCGGTAACCGTGCTCGACCAGTTCCGGTTGCTGTAGATGACCTGCGCCGACTGGGTGGTGGTGGGCGCCACGGCGGCCAGATCGGGAATATCCCTGACAATGGCCCGGACGTCGGTAATCTTGAAAGATTTGGCGGTCTCCCTGGAACCGCCCGGACCTCGCGGCCCCTGCCCTGGGCGAAGCTGCAGCAGGTTGCTCCCGAGGCTCGCGATTTCAGCCCTCACCTGCGCTGTTGCGCCGCCGCCCAGGGTGACCATCGTGATGACCGCCGCAACGCCTATCACTATTCCGAGAATGGTCAGCGACGACCGCAGGATATTGCGGCGCAGCTCCCGCTGCGCGAGAAGAACTGTTTCGACAATCATGAAGTTGCACCCTCCGGCGAATAGGCCCCGTCGATGAGACCATCCCGGAAATGTATCCGGCGACCGGCATAGGTAGCCATGTCGCCTTCATGCGTTACCATCACCACCGTGATCCCCCGCTCCCGGTTCAATGAGGTCAGCAGCCCCATGATCTCGCGGCTCATCTTGCTGTCCAGGTTACCGGTGGGTTCATCGGCCAGCAACAGCTTCGGGTCGGATACGATCGCGCGGGCAATGGCAACCCGCTGCTGCTGTCCTCCCGACAATTCACTGGGAGTATGTGTTTCCCAACCGTTGAGCCCTACCGCTTCCAGTGCTTCACGGGCCAGCTTCCGTCTCCTGGAACTGGGAATTCCGCGATAGATCAGGGGAAGCTCCACGTTTTCCAGGGCGGAAGTACGATTGAGTAAATTGAAGCCCTGAAACACAAACCCGAGATAATGCCGGCGAAACAGGGCGCGCTGATCGCGCGAAAGACTTCCCACATCAACGCCGTCGAAGTAGAAATGGCCGGTCACCGGCTTATCCAGGCACCCCAGGATGTTCATGCATGTGGACTTGCCGGAACCGCTCGGTCCCATGATCGCGACGAACTCGCCCGCCTCGATTCTAAAGCTGATATCCCGCAGTGCGTAGACAGTCGCAATCCCCTGACCGTATACTTTCACCACGTTCTGGAATTCTATGAGACAGAGCGGCGTTCTTCCGGATACTTCCCCGTTCATGGCTTGATACTCGCAGTGGTGACCGCGAGAGGCATATCCGGCTCAACGGCCCCTTCCCTGACCACCGTGAAGGCCCCATCCGTTGCCCCCGCGGATACGGGAACGGCAACAGGTTCACCATCGCGCAACGTCCATACTTTCTGTTTCCTGGCGGCGCCCGCCTTGTCTTCAGTCCTCTTGGAAGAGGGTGGATGCGGGGGGTGCGGAAGGATTTTACCGAGGAACCCGCCCCCCTGTGCTTCATTTTTGCTCTCCTGGATGGGCGGCGAAAAACGCAGGGCCGCGTTCGGGACGAGTACGGCATCGGTATACTTTTCGACTATGATCTCCGCCGTCGCCGTCATCCCGGGTCGAAGCGCCATATCGGTGTTATCCACAATCAGCGCCGCTTTATAGGTAACCACCGAGTTAGTCGTTTTCGCCCCATACCGGACCTGAATGATCCTGGCGGGAAAACGCCGATCCGGGCAGGCATCAACCGTAAACGAGGCTTCCTGCCCCTCCCTCACGGCCCCGACATCGGCCTCGTCCACATCCACGAGCAGTTTCATCTTGGTCAAATCCTCCGCCAGGGTGACAAGAGTGGGAGTCGTCATCTGGGCGGCGACTGTCTGGCCGGGTTCCACCGAACGTGTCAGCACGATTCCATTTATGGGCGAACGAACGATGGCCTTCGAAAGGTCTGTCTCATTGATTTCAAGAGTAGCTTTGGCCTGTGCCACATCCGCTCTGCAGCTTGCCTCGTTGGCTATGGCGCGAGCCAGGGTGGCTTCGGCGCTGTCGAGGTCGTGCTGGGATACCCCCTTTGTGCCGCTGAGTTCGCGAAGGTGTTTCAGGCGCGCCAGCTCGTTCCTTGATTCCTTCACGGTCGCCTGGGCTTGAAGGACCTTGGCCTGCGCGGATTCCAGCGATGCTTTCGACTGCAGTGCCTGGGCCTGGAGTTTGCTGGTGTCGAGCCTTACCAGTACCTGATCCTTCTTGACGTGGTCGTTATAGGTCACCTCGACCTGTTTGATGGTCCCCGACAGTTCACTACCCACATCGACCTGGTTTGTTGGTTCCAGGGTGCCGGTTGCGGTCACCGTTACAGTTAAGTTGCCGCGCCTGGCGGGTTGGGTGATATACCGCACCCCATTACCGTTGCTTCCGGCAAGCCAGAAGTAAACCGCGCCGATAGCCAGAAGAACCAGGACGGATGAGGCGATCCAGAACTTGAGACGCCGCCCGCGGCTGCCTTGGGAGTTTAAGATCTCGCTAATGTCGGACTTTTCTTCCAACCTGCTGTCTTCAATTGGTTTCATGATTCCGGCTCACCTGATGTGCTCCATTTTCCGCCAGCGGTGTCCAGCCGCCGCCAAGCGCCTTGTAAATACGAATGAGGTCGGAAGTAACCGCGCCCGTACTTTGGACTGACAGGTCCTCGAATGACAGGAGCGAGCGCTGTGCCTCCAGCACGTCACTAAAACCGATCATTCCCGACGTATACTGGTTCTCGGCCAGGACGGCCGCCGCGCGCGCCGCTTCGGCCGCTTCAATCAGCGATCGGCGCTTTTCCTGTTCCCGCGCATAGGATACCAATGCGTTTTCCACCTCCTCCAGGGCAGCAAGAATGCTGGCCTCGTAAGCCTTGAGCGCCTGTTCCTGAACAGCGGACTGCACTTCGACCTTTGCGCGAAGAGACCCCGCGTTAAAGAGCGGAAAGGTGATGCCGGGCCCGAAACTGAATGCATGACTTCCCGGAAGGAAAAGATCACTGAATGAAAGGGCCTCGACGCCGATGGAACCACTCAAGGTGAGCTTTGGATAGAGATCGGCAACGGCAACTCCCACCCGCGCGGTCTCGGCTGCCAGTTCCCTTTCGGCGCGTCTTACGTCCGGCCTTTGTCTCAGAATATCAGCCGGAACTCCCACCGCAATTTCAAGAGGTGTCACGGGAATCGGCTTTGGCGTTTGAAGTTCCAGATGAACAGCGCCTGGTTGTTCCCCCAGAAGTACGGCCAACCTGTTCATGGACGCATCAAGACTCGCGCGTAACGCGGGGATCTGCGACCTCGTATTCTCCAGGTTATATTTCGCCTGCTGTACGGCCAGATCAGCGGTCAATCCAGCCAGCCCCCGTGACCGGGTAAGCTGCCAGGTTTCCTCTTGTGTCTGGAGATTTTTTTCGGCAACGGCCAGGCGCGCCTGGTAAGTACGCACATCCACATAACTGGAAGCCGCCTCGGCCACCATGGAAACCAACACATCATGAAGGTCTTCCCGGCTGGCGTTAAGGTCGGCTTCGGCCGCCTCGACCTCTCTTCTGACCCCTCCGAACAGGTCCAGTTCCCAACTGGCGTCAAGTCCGGTAGAGTGGGTTTCCACCTCGACGCCACCTCCGCTTTGCTCGCTCGATCGGTTGATGGCGTGCGCATCCGTGACGTTAACCGTCGGGAAAAAACCGGCCTTCGCAATTGTGCGATTAGCACGCGCCTTACGAATTCGAGAATTGGCTTTTGCCAGATCGAGATTGCCCGTAATAACGCGTTCAATCAAACCCGACAGAACCGGGTCATCGAGACATTCCCACCATCTCGCCAGAATACGGGGGTCGGGGTTCCCCGCCTTCAATCCTTCCGTGAATCCGGCGTTCCATTGAGTGGATAATGCAGCCTTCGGCTTCACGTAATCCGGGCCGACCGCGGCGCACCCGGCGCACAGAAGAAAGACTCCGGTGAAAGCCAGTGAAGTAAATCCACGAAATGGTCCGAGTTGCAGGAAGATCATCGGCTCTATTCTTCGTTTACTTTCTATATCAGTGCGCGGGAAGCGACCCGTACGTTCACCGCCTCCCATCATCATTCCGAGCTGAGCGGGATATCTATTTTAGCAAACATGACGCCACGGGTAATCTCGGCAGCCTGTTTCCTCGAAGCGCATAGACTATCAATCTTTCGTGCACATTTATACCGGGGAGATGATCGGTAGTCGAGAGTTCCGACCGGCATGCACTGCTCATCCCCCGCGAGTCAGTCTCTCCATGCCAGAGGGAAGAAACGGGCTCCGCGGCTTTTGCTGTATGGAGTTGCGGAGTGTAGCCACCAATAATGGAGGAAATGTGGAGGTGGAATGTAATCATTATGGACGATAAGGCTGAATTTCGTCCAGGAATCTCTCTCGCCCGAGCCGTATTCAGAATTACGATTGCCAGCGGGGTGCCGTCGAATACCCGCGGCGCAGCCACGCCCACCCGGTCAGTCCCGCCTTTCAATGCACACCCGGGTTGAGTTCCGCGGCCCGTCTCACAGTGTCATCCCATCATTCAATATATCGAAATACTTAAATTTGAGTTTGCGGCCGTGTTTTCATTAAAGTCATTGCAGAGTGCTTCCGTATTCAATAAGTAACGTTAGGATACCAATTGGAACACTCGATCTTTTTCACGGCTCATGCACTCATTCAATCATGCTCATATTGTCATTCTCCGGTTACCTAATAGTAACGACGAGTATTCCTTATTCTATTTGTGCTGGGTATAAATCATATTTCCCTGCTACTGCCATTCTATATGGAGGATAATTTCCCAATGCGAAAGGCTCTTTCACTGAAACTGAAGCTAATGGTGGGCTGTATCGGAATTTCTATTGTTCCAGTTCTCATTATTGGTGGTTTCACTCTTCAGCAGTTTATGTCTTTCGGAAAGAACACAAGCAACAAGTCGTACTCCGCATTGCGGGAAGAAGCCATTACGACACTTGGTCTGGGCGTCGAAAGGGACAAGACCGCTGTTATGGCGCTTATCAAACAGGCTGAGCAGGATGCGCTGAAAATGGCTGACTCATCCAATCTCTCCGGATACATTACCGCATCCACGGGAGAAAACGACATTCTTAACAGTCTTGCCCAAAAAGAAGAGCTGCGCGTGGTGGAGGGTATTCTCCAGACATGCAAGGCACAGCAGAGTCTGCTTCAAAAGCAGGTCAATGATAACCTGGCGGTTGCCGATAAATTGATCGCCTTCCAGGGGGAAGTCACAACGTCCGATGTACTCAGCGGTTGGAACGCGGTCAACCAGTTCACCAGGGAGGAACAGGTCGCGGCGCTTCCATTGTTTCGTCTGGGAGAGGCAATCATCGAGCCAAACGACCAGTTTGACAGGCCCACGGTCGTTGTCGATGATGTGAAGAAGCTCACCGGAGCCACATGCACCATCTTTCAGAGGATGAACAATGTCGGAGACATGTTGATAATCGCCACGAGCGTTCGGAATGCCGACGGCAAGCGCGCCATAGAGACTTACATTCCAGCCGACGAAGGCGGCAAACCGAACCGGGTAGTGGATGCGATCCTGAAGGGCGGGACCTTTCAGGGCCGCGCGTTTGTCGTGGACAGTTGGTATCTGACGGCCTACAAACCAATCCTTTCCCAGGACGGCAAAATCGTCGGTATGTTGAGCACGGCCGTCAAGGAACAGGATTCCTCGGATCTCGCCCAAGTGATCACGGGGACCAGGATAGGCCAGTCGGGTTACGTGTTTGTCATGGATTCCACGGGCCAGATAATTGTGCATCCACGCAAGGAACTGGTTGGTCGGAATGTACTGTCCAACCTTAAGATAGACGAATTCAAGGAGATTCTCCAAAAGCGCGAGCAGGGGAAAATCAGGAAACTCAACTACACTTTTGAGGGCAAACCCAAGGTCCTTGCATATTCCCATTTTGGTGAATGGGACTGGATCATCTGCGCGACTGCCGACGTCGAAGAGATCTTCCAGGAACCGGCTCAAATTTCCAGAGCACTCCTGGAAGCCGAGTTGGTTGCCGTTCACGGGAGTTCCACCATCGAAGTGGGCGGGAAGAAGCACCCCCTGTACAACCAGATTCGTTTCATTGATGAGAAGGGACAGGAGCTGATAAAGGTCCATGAAGGACAATTGACGGCAGACCTGAAATTCAAGGGTAACGAGTCCTGGTTCAAGGAAATCGGGCGGCTAAAGAGAGGCGAGATTTCCAACTCGGGCGCGGTTGTGGCTGAGAATACGCGAAAGACCGAGATGCGCCTTACCACGCCGGTTATCATCGGAGACAGGATTCGCGGTGCGGTGACCCTGTCCATGAACTGGCAACTCGTCTGGGAGTCGCTGAAAAGCCACGTCTATGGCAAGACAGGATATCCTTTTATACTCAATGAATCCGGCTGGTGTGTAAGTCATCCCAGGTTTGACCTCATGAAGTCGGTCAATCTCGCTGATCCTTCTCTTGGACAGCTTTCGGAACTCGTCCGTGATCACATGCTGAAGGGTGAGTCGGGGTATGGAGAGTATACCTTCGAGGATATCGGCAAGCTTATGGCCTATTCCCCTCTCAAGCTGGGCAACAGGACATACTCCATCGCCGCCACCGGACCGGCCGAAGAATTCTTCGTCATAGCGGATTCCATCAAGCAGAACACAGCCGAGAACTCCGAGAAGGTGTTGAAGATCGTCGTGATCTGCTCTGTTGCCCTGATTCTATTCGGATGTCTGGTTGGCTTTCTCATCAGCACCCATATCTCCCGACCGCTGGACGGCGCCATCGACGCCATTTCCGATGGAAGTCAAAAGCTGATGTTGACCTCGGGCCACATCGCCCATGCAAGCGCGCAACTGGCAAGCGGCGCGTCTTCCCAGGCAGCTTCGCTGGAAGAGAGTTCGGCGGCGCTTTCCGAGATCACTTCACTTTCCCGGCAAAACGAGAACAGCCTTGGTATGCTTTCACAAATCAGCAGGAAAACACTCGATGGAATGAATGAAAGCCATGAGTTCCTCAGGAAGACAATGGACACCATGTCGCGCATTTCCGCATCCGGCGAACAGATGGCGCGAATAAACAAGAGCATTGACGAAATTGCCTTCCAGACCAACCTTCTGGCTCTTAACGCGGCAGTGGAAGCGGCCCGGGCAGGTGAAGCCGGCGCGGGGTTCGCCGTGGTCGCCGATGAGGTGCGCAACCTCGCGCTGCGTGCGAGCGAGGCTTCCAAAAACACCCAGAGCCTCATCAATTCCACCCTGGAGCAGATTAAAAGCGGAAACGGCCTGGTAAATCAGACAGTCGAGCGTTTTCAACTCATGCGAACCGACGGCGCGAAAGTTTCGGAGTTGGTCACGGAGATCAACCTGGCCGTCCAGGAACAGACCAGGGGAATCGAGCAGGTAAACGACTCTCTCAACCAGGTGGATGAAATAGTGCAGAAGAATGCTTCCTATGCGGAAGAATCCGCTGAAGCCTCCACCGATTTGAACGCGCGGGCCGAAGAGATGCGAAGCTGCGTGGCCGCGCTGGAATCATTGGTAGGCGGGCGGAATCGGAATGGACAGGAGGACAACCGGCTCCTCATCGGCAGTGATACGAAGAACACTGCTATAACAGTAAAAAGCGAGCGCCACCGGAAATCGAACGGCGGTCGAACCGATCTCCCACATCCCGGTTCGGAGAGGCATCTATTGCCGAACGGTGAATCCAGCCGCGACGTGATTTAACCACGGCATTTGCGGGCTATCCGGCTCTTGAGGCTCTTCGCGTTCGTGATTCGACGCCGCGGCGCGAATCGGATCGAGAACATGCCCGCCAAGGTTAAGAAGCCGTAACTTGAGGAAGTACTGAAGTAACCGCGCCACCGGGGACGCAGGCGAAGCTCATCCTTTCCACAACCGGTCAGCGATGAGAATGGCCAGACTTCCCAGGGTCCACAGCAAGCCCTTGCCCCAGTCTTTTTTGCGCGCGACGAACTCCATTCTGACAGGCAAATTGCCGCTGTATCCGCGCGAGAGCATCGCGTCATAGACCCGTTGAGTACGCTCGAAGCTTCTGACCAGGAGCATTCCCAGGAAGTTACCGACAGTTCTTACTGTTTCCAAAGTGGTGGAAGCACGGAAACCCCGCGCCCCCATCCCTGTTTTCATCCGAGCGGCTTCATTCTGGAAGACATAGATGTACCGGTGCGCCAGGAGAATCATCTGACAAACCATGGGGGGCACCCTAAGCGAGGCAAGCGCCTGGACAGTCGTGGGAAAGGGAGCCGTGCCGAGCAGTGGTTCCACCAGCATCGCTATGGCGGAAGCCTTCAGCGCAATGACCGAAGCCAGCAGGAGCCCCCTCGCGTTGAACTGAAGGAAAGAGAGACCATCGAAAACAAACAGTGTATCCCCGCTCCTGGCGGGAACCGTCAGGGGCATGACGACCAGCATCATCCCGAGAAACACGCTCATGGCCCTGAGCCGAAGCAACGGACGCCGAAAAGGAACGCGCGCGAAGCATACCGCCAGCAAAGCTGCCAGGAGAGACAATCCGGCCAGCGGCAGCCTGTTTATCGAAGCCACGCAGAAGATGAAAAACATGAGAGAGACCAGTTTAATCCTCGGGTCCCAATCGTGGAAAGTGGATGCTGAACCGGCCTGGGCATCGATAGCCGGAATGCCCCAGTCTTTCTCCTTCTCCTCGCTATCGCGTGCGGCGCGGCGAGACGCCCGTGCCGAGAGTCCCACGGCCAGAAGCCACAGGACACCCAACCCGGCCAGCAAGAGGATCAGGTACTCTAGAGGAAGCTCCACCGTAGATATGGAAGTGCTCATATTCTTCAGCCTGATGAGGGAGCAGAGGAAAACACTCCAAGGAGTTCGGGTTTCACCTTGTATAGGAAAGAAACCACAAAGGCCGAGACACCGGTCTCGATCACGATGACGGGCAGATGGGCATAGACGGCAATTTTCGCGACACCCAGGAAGTCTTCGCCGCCGGTCAGCAAAAGGACCGCCAGCAGGAGCGCCGCGAGGACAACTCCTCCCCCGCCCGCAACGGCTCCAGCGATAACATGGCTAAATAACGATCTTCCCTTGAACTTGAGAAAAACCCACCCCGAGACCAATGCGGGCAGGCCCATCATCAAGGAATTCGCGCCAAGCGCCGTAATCCCCCCGAACTGAAACAGGATGCTCTGGAGCAGCAGGCCAAGAGAGATTGAGATAAATGCACTTCTTCCCAGGAGAATGCCCACCAGCCCCGGAATCAGGAGATGGACGCTGGTAGGTCCTATCGGAACATGAATGAGCGAGGCAACGAAGAAAGCCGAAGTCATTACGGCGATCTTCGGAAAATCCTCCGCCTTCGTTTTACGTGAACTCCAGGCGATTATCGCCAGACTTGCCGCGAACCCGCCAACGGCCACGGAAGCAGGGAGCACGCCATCAGAGATATGCATGTGCTATTCTTTCGCTTTCGGATAAGCAGATATGCCCATGGTCGAATAGAGCAAGGAATCGATTCTCCCCTCTTTTCATTGCGCGCGCCGATTCTTTCGGTTGCTTATGTAAATTCCCAATCCCGCCAGACCGAATATATAACCTATTCCGGCAAAGATTTCCTTTATCCCGGGCTGCAGCAACTCTTCGCGAAGAGATGCGATTTCACGCTTGAGTTGCCCGGTTTCCCGGGAAATCAGTTCTTTTTGCTGTTGCAGCAACTCGACCATTTTCCCGCAGTCAGTCAGCCCGGTATCGGAGGACGGTGCGACATTCCGCCCTGCAACCATACCGGATGGCTCTTCGGCTGAAAAAGCCCCGTCCTGAAGACAGACCAGGCTAAAGACTGCCAATCCAATAAGAAGGATACCTTTTTTCATTCCGCGATTCACTCCCCGCGCCATGTATCGCATCATTCACCAAGTTCACTCTTCTTGAGAAGGAACGTATTCTTGTGTCCCATGGATGCATCGATCACTATCGTGAGATCATCCTTTTTAGGGATAGGCAGGACGCATTTCCCCTGCTTATCGGTCTTTCCCTCCGCCACTTTCTGCTTTTGGCTGTCATACACTTCCACCACGCCGCCCTCGACTTTTCTCCCATCCGGGAAGTAGCTCTCCGTAATGATCTTCCCATTCTCGACGTAGGCGAAAATATTAACTTTGTGGGCATGCGCCGGAGCAACCAGGAAGACACAGCCAATCCCCACCACTATCAGGCATGCAAAGATTTTTCGAACCATCTTTCATTTTCTCCCGACTCAGGTAACGTGCAATTCATATCGACCGGCGCTGATTGGAATCAATGCACCGCGTTCGGTCCTTCCGCGGGTGATTGGCGGGCGCCAACAGAGCTTACCGGCATTAACGTTTGCCATATCCGCGCATCGTCTTCAGACTGACTCCGGATCAGGCCCGGGAAAGGCACGGTCAATCAGAACGGGACACTAAAAACCCCAATCGCTTTGACGTCAGCGGCAGTACAGTCCACGCGCCAATCACCGCTTCGATTTTACTTCATGTCGGTAGCATGAACCCAGTAGACTCCACCGATTTCGACCTTCTTGGGCTTCCCGTCTTTTTTCAGTTTGAAAGGAGCATCCTTCAAAGCGGCGAATCCCCACCAGCCTGCCTTGGGCATTGCATACGCGAAGACACCATTTTTGTCGGCCTTTACAACCTGGGTCACATAGGGATCGGAAGGCGCCTTGACCGCGCCCCTGCTTTCAGCCGACTCATTGAGGTACTCCACCTCTACTTCCGCACTCGGTACCGGTTTTCCCTTCGCAAGCACACGCCCGGTAAAAACATTACCCGTCCAAAAGCCATAGGGGCGGGAAAGTGGAATGATTTCTATCTCGAACCCCACGGGTTCATCCCACCCCTCCTGGAGGCCCAGGACGTCCACACATACCTTGGAGTAATGGATGATGAATTTGTCCTCGGCTGGCTCCCAGTAAGGGCTGGGCTCAACAAAGAATGTATAATCGCCCGGTTTCTTAACGGGGATATTGGCCTTCCAGAAGGTGAACATCTTCTCCTGGTCCGGCGCCTTGCCCTGAGTCTTTTCCAGGGTCTTCAGCATGTCCTCTTTTTTCCCTTTATATAAGACCCCGAAGCTTTTGGGCTTTTCCATCTCCATGTAGTGCATTTCCATGGGATGTATAAATTTGATTTCGAGGGAGATGTTTTTCGGATCTTCCTGAGTGACGATGTCTTTTGAGGGGATAACGGTACCGAAATGGGCCCAGGCAGCAGGAGTAATTGCAAAGATGGCAAGAAGCAGAAAACCCGATACGAGTGGCCTAGACATGCTCTCCTCCTTCAAAATCCGGTTGATGGTCTTTGAACGAGGCAGGCGCATCGGCCCGAAAAGCAAAAAGGCCAGCAACCTGCCGGCCTTCATGACCACATTAGAGTGGATGGTTTACCATCCCCTGAAGATACCTTCTCTTATGACGCTACGTCCAAGAATCCATTATGTCCGGTACCGCTCGGACTGAGTTGCCGGAGCAGGAACCCACATATTCGCCCCTCTTCTCCCCATCGGGGCAAACCCTGTCTTGAACGCAAATCGGTCTTTCGACCATCCCCCGAAAGGAATCGAGGAAGTTTCAGCTTCCCGGTTGCAATAATTACTAGAACAAATGTCGGGGATAGTCAAACCCGAAATGAGTGCTGGATTTGATTTGCCTTGACAATCGAACCTCGCCATGATTTGTAGAACATGGCAGACCGTCAATGGTGGACAGCGCGCGGTCCACAATACCGGCGAATCCGGGCCGGTAATATCTCGCGGCAACCTTTCACCAACTCTGGGCATGAATGCCCAGGCAGGTTGTCTCGCTTTCCCCACGACGGGTCGCCACGGAAAATTGACTGAAAGTGAAGCCATGAAGGCTTGTTGTGCTCAATCGAGTACCGTGCCTTTATGGCTTTTTTTGTGAGGCAAGAGCGGCAGCCCGCCCACAGGCGTCTTCCCCGCGTGTCGATGCGGTTCGGGCTTACGGCTCAAGGAGAACGAACATGAAGGAAACCGCACGGGCGACAGAATGCGCGTCGATGATGCCGCCCGGCACGGATATTCACTCCAACCGCCGCCTCATCTGGGAAATCCGCTCGTTGGAATACCGTTATCCCGGCGGTCAGGTGGGCCTGCGTGGAATCAATCTCAACATTTTCGAAAAAGACAGGATAGCGCTTGTCGGGCATAATGGCGCGGGCAAGACGACATTGGTTCACCATCTCAACGGCCTTTTCCGCCCCTCAAGCGGAACGGTCCTGTATGAGGGCCTCCGCCTGGAGGGAGATCAGGTGGGAAAAGCGCGCCATCGGATTGGAGTTTTATTCCAGGACCCCGATGATCAGCTCTTCTGCAACACTCTGGACGAGGATGTCGCTTTCGGCCCTCAAAACCAGGGGCTGGAACCAGACGAAGTCGAACACCGCGTCGTGACGTCGCTGCGTAAGGTCGGCATCGAAAATCTTCGTTACAAACCCCCTCACCGGCTGAGTTATGGACAGAAGAAGCGGGCAGCCCTGGCCACTATACTCGCGATGGAACCGGAAATACTCATTCTCGATGAACCCACCGCCAACCTGGACCCCCGCCAGGAAGCCAACTTTACCGATCTTCTCATGGAGTTCGAGGGGACCCTGATATGCATCAGTCATGATCTTCCCTTCCTGTACCGTCTCTGCTCCAGGGCCGTGGTGCTGGAAGATGGAGACATCCATCACGATTTTTCCATGCAGGACCTTGTTACTTACAAGAAATATCTTCGTGAGCACGGACTGGATTTCACCTTCCGGCTCAGTTGCTGCCAGGGTGGAAATAACGGACACAATGGGTCGGAAGGGTCCCACCACCATGTGCATGACATACCGGCGGTACATGAGAGACGGAGTCCGGCACTCGCAGGAAAAGAATATGCGGCCGCGCGGCCATTGATCGAATTGTCCGGGTATAGTTACCGTTATCCCGATGGTTCCCGCGGAATCAGGGAAATGGACCTCTCGATCCGGGAGGCAGAGAGCATTGCCATTCTGGGCGAAAATGGGGCGGGAAAATCAACTCTGGTATCCTGTATCGCGGGTATCAGGACAGGGGACGGAAAGTACGTCTTCGACGGTGACATCGTTTCAAAAAAAGAAAGGAAGGAGCTGTGGCGGCATATCGGCATCGTCTTTCAAGACCCCGCCGATCAACTTTTCTGCCCTTCCTGCCGCGAAGAAGTCGCCTTCGGACCGAAACAGCTCAAACTCTCAAAGGACGAAACCAGGACTAGGGTGGAGGAAGCTCTCGCGCTGGTTCGATTGACGGGCTTCGAGGACCGGGTCCCGCACAAACTGAGCGCGGGCGAACGCAAACGCCTTTCCATTGCCGCGGTTCTCGCCATGAAACCCAGGGTGCTCATCCTGGACGAACCAACCGCCAACCTGGACCCGCAAAGCGAACAACTGCTCTGTGAGATACTACTGCATCTCCCCGTGACGAAGATTCTGATTAGCCATGACATAGACATCATCTCCATTCTCTCCGAGAGAACGGTGGTGATGCATGAAGGAAGGATAATCCGCGACTACCCGACATCCTTTTTTCTGCGGGACGAACACCTTATTTCCCTCAACGGACTTGATTACACGCTAAAGAATGCATGCTGCAGGGAGATAATGAAGCTGCAGGAAGCAGCATCATAACTGCGGACGGCGGCATTTTCTGAGTCCTCCCGTGTCGCGGGGCTCAGTCTCAATGCTCATGCCCATGGGCCTCCCTCTCATGGAGAGGATGATCGTGCTCATGAGCCCCATGATCTCCAGCATGATCATGATCGTGCGCCTGCGCCTGACCGCCATGAGAATGTTCATGGGTGTGCTCATGCTCGTGTTCGTGGGCATGGCTGTGGCTGTGCTCATGAACGTGTTTCGCGCCGTCGTGGGAGTGCTCGTGAGAATGGCTGTGGCTGTGTTCATGGGCATGAATATGCTTGTGCTCGTGTTTTCCTTCCATGGTTAATCTCCTTTCCAGAGATCTTATGCGGCCCTTCATGAGCCCTTTCACGAAGCATAATGCCCCTGGAAATGCCTGTCAACGGCGGCACCGAAGGTCGCCCCCTTCGATATCCTCTCGACGGCAGGCCGGAAGGCCGCCCCGCGCATCGCATTCGACCGCTCAAGACCCGGTGTCGCTCTGCCCGGGGGGATAGTCCCGCTCGGCTACCAGGAATACTTGAGCCCGCCTATCACCGCGTGATCCATGACTCTTTCGCTCACATTCGCTTCATAGTCGAGGGAGAAGGAGATGTTGCGGCAGCCCAGGCCGGTGATTCCAGCGGCAAAACGTCCGCTGTCCCTGTTCGCCTGATCCGATCTTACGAGAAAGGAGATATATTCCGTGCCCTGGACCTGGATTGAACAAATTTCCTATGTCCAAGGCAAGAACCTGAACATTGGAGTGCATAGTCCCATGCATGTCGGTCCACCCCGTTAGCGCGTCTTACATTGATCGATCAAGCACTCGATGGATATATTATGCGTTCTTTGCATATTGAGTTACATATTTATGGCTAATGTTCCAATCTGTTTCAAGATGCAAATGCGGTGAAGGACGCATATACCGCCTCGAAGAGGCCGAGACCCTAGCATCTAAAATATGATCCGCCTCTACCGGGAGTTCAATATGATTACCCTCAAACCCGATTCCAGCGGTAAGCGCCTCAATACGGAGCGGGAGAAGCTGGTCCAACCCACCCTGAAAGGCAGCCGCCGGGACCGGAATTTCTTTTAGCAGCCTTTGATTCTCCTATGACAGTATTCCTTACTGTCATCAGATACTCACTTTCCATGTCCAAAATACCGTATTGACCCTATAGGGGACTTTCAAGGAAGGCTTTATAAAGACTATATGGATTATCCAGCCTCTCTGTGGACGAGAGCCAAAAATGAATGTTTTTGGCTCTTTTTCTTTGGGTTACGAATAATTAGCAAGCGGTCTGACAGCCCGATCCCCCTACCAGTCTCCAAAGGTCTCCGGGCGAGATTCATTCGCTTGGGGGGGCCGGCCCTTTTTTTCCCCCATGTGGCAAAGTCTTCACTATAATTACCCTCAAAGCTTGAGACCGATTCACTACACTTTCAATGGTATAAAATGAACTCTGTTCCCGCCAAGCGCCTGCTCTCACTCGATGCCTTTCGTGGTTTGACGATGGCCGTGATGATACTTGTCAACAACCCCGGCACATACCGCGCTGTTTACTCCCAGTTGAGGCACGCCCCATGGAACGGATGGACTTTTGCCGATACTATTTTTCCGGCTTTCCTGTATATCATGGGAGTCTCCACCGCGTTCTCACTCGCGGGCAGAAAGGAAAAAGGGATTCCGGACTCCACGCTCGAATTGCGGATAGTCGAGCGCACGGTCATCCTTTTCCTGCTCGGGCTTTTTCTGAACAGCTACCCCATTTTCCACCTTTCCTCGCTGCGCATACCTGGCGTTTTGCAGAGAATCGCTCTCTGTTATCTGTTCACATGCCAGATAATGCTTACCTCGGCTATCCGAGGTCGGATCGCCTGGCTACTGGGTCTGCTTCTCTCCTACTGGGCGGCCATGCGTTTCTTCCCGGTTCCCGAGATCGGAGCCGGCATGCTGGAACCGGGCGCAAATTTCGCCGCCTGGGTGGATTCTCTTTTCCTGAGCGGCCATATGTGGTCTCACTATGAGACTTGGGACCCGGAGGGTATTGTCGGCACTATCCCCGCGATCGCATCGACTCTACTCGGAGTGCTTACAGGCGACTGGCTGCGCTCACGTCACTCGGACGGGCGGAAAACGCTCGGGATGCTTTTTCTCGGAATGATACTGCTCGTTAGCGGCATGATCCTGAATCAGTGGCTCCCAATAAACAAGAACATCTGGTCAAGTACCTTCGCCATTTTCATGGCCGGTCTCTCGATGATTGGCCTTGGACTCTTTTATTGGGTAATCGATGTGAAAGGCTACAAACGATGGACCCACTTCTTCGTTGTCTTCGGAATGAATTCCCTGGCGATGTTCTTCTTGTCCGAGGTGCTTGACGTAACTTTTCGGTTCATTCGCGTGATATTGCCGGACGGCTCCGACATCAGCCTGCGGGCGTACCTGTTCAGATCCTATTTCGAGCCTCATGCGACTCTTGAAAATGCATCACTCCTGTTCGCGATTTCCTTCGTGTTGTTTATGTACCTGTTTGCATGGGTGCTCTGGAAAAAGAAGTGGTTTATCAAGATTTAGGTTCATGCGGTTTCAAAATAACACCCGCTGGATAGCTTTCGAACCGGCCTTCACGAGGAAATACCAGGTTGGATCACAATGGCGCGCTTCCCGGAGAAGAATCGGCTGATGCGTATTTCGATCTTATTGTCTTTGTCCATATCTGCTAAAATTCTCCACCGGCCGCGCTGCTTGAGCCGGTCGTCCGGGATTATTCACCAAACGTTTCCAGGGATCGATGAAAGGAAGAAATGAAGATAATCCATTACACCGATATCGAGGCTAAAGTCTTCTCGGGCGATGCGGTCAAGGGAGTCGCCGGACGGGTGCTCATAGGACAGGCCGATGGCGCGAGGAATTTCTGCATGAGAGCATTCGAGCTGGCCGCCGGCGGCTATACTCTCAGGCACAAGCATGAGTGGGAACACGAAATCTTTGTTTACCAGGGAGAAGGATCGCTCTTCAGGGATGGTGAATGGATACCAATTTCCAGCGGAAACGTTGTGTTTATCCCACCCAATGAGGAACACCAGATGAAAAACGTTGGTGAAACTCCCTTTACATTCGTGTGTCTCATCCCGTCAGGTGCTCCGGAACTGTGATAATCCGGTGATATCCGCCTTACTACCGCTACTGGTCAGGGCATTTTAAGATTTTCACGGCGGGAACAAAGCCGGTTTGATTGCGAAGTCTGCCCGGCTTTGTTCCCGCAGTCGAGACGCGGTATCATGCCGCGCATTGACGGGCGTGCCCGGCAACTCTTTCCAAATCGTCGGTTGAGGCTGCCGGGCGTCCATTGAATCGGAAGAGCAATCCCGAAACCAGCACGGTGAACGGCGCCACGGTGACAACCCCGAAACTGCCCACCAGGATATTGAGCACCTCCGCGGCCACAAACGGTGCGTTCAATAGATTCTCGGCGGGAAGTCCCTTCGCCACAAACACCATGAACATCGTAATATGACTCCCCGAGTAGGCCAGCAGCAAAGTGGTCGTCATCGTTCCAACCACCGCCCGGCCGACACGCAGTCCCGAGCGCATGTGCTCCGCCAGTCCGATACCGGGGTTACGAAGTTTTAGCTCATCCATGGTCGCGGCAATGTCCATGGCCAGGTCCATCACGGCCCCCGAGCAGGCCAGGCACACACTGGCGATGAAGATATCCGTCAGGCGGAGGTCGTTATAGCCGGAGTAAAGCAGCATCTCCGCGAAGGGCCGCACGGCCCCGTGCAGGCGAAACATGTTTGTAAACCAGGCGGCGAGCCCACAGGTGAGCAGCACGCCCATCATGGACCCGAGGAACGTGGCCAGGCCGCGGCGGGTCAGACCGCCCACCGCGAAACAGATCACTCCGATGAGCAGGGCCACGATCCCGAGGCCGGTGGACAGGGGCGGAAAACCACGCAGCAGCAAGGGGAAAAACAGTTTCCACAGCACCAGCGCGGAAAATAGAAACGAGAGGGCAGCTTTCAACCCCGTCATTCCGGCCACGGCCAGGAGCAATACGCTGAACAGACCGATCAGGACAAGCTGCAGGCGCAACCGGTAGTAGCCTCGCGCCATGGCGTTCGCGGGTTTTCCCTCGGGCGCGTTGTACTCCACAAGGATAACCTTCCCGGTCTCGTAGAACTCATCCAGCTCCATTTTGCCGGAAAGCATGTTCACGACACTCACTTCCTGTCCCTCGTGGGGTCCATCCAACAGTTTCACGGTAAGAAATTGCGCATTGGTCTTTACGATCAGGTTTACCTTTACGCGGCTGTTGTCCACGGCAGTGATCAGGGCGCGGGAGCGCAACCCGCTCGGAGCTTTCGGAACCTTCGCCAGATCGATGAACATCAGTCCGATGCAGATAGCTCCAACGATCAGAGAGAAGAGCAATTCGCGCCTCAAAGTTGACATCAGGCCTCCCGTTCCAAAGAGAAAAGAAAACGGCGCCGCTGAGTACGGCGCCATTGACGGAGTTTAACGAAGCCCTGTTTCTATTTCTTTACGACAGGCAGATCCCTGTTAATGCCCATTAATTTGGCCAGACGTTTCGCGATGTCGGTATTGTCGTAGAAGCCCGCGAATTCCGTGCTGCCCGCGCCCTTGGCAAAAACCGGAACGGGTACGCCCGTGTGAGAGTAGGAGGTCCACCCGATGCTGGCACGTTCATTCAGAATGTGCGTGATCGTAACGATGATGGGCTCGTAGGTACCGTACAGCAGAGTGTTTTCGGCCTCGCCGTTATCATTGGAGCCACACATTGACTTGTCATACGCGTCTTCCAGCTTCTGCTTTTGATAGTCGTTGAGTTCACTCCAGTTAAGGCCGAAGATGCTCGACATCATTGTCACCATCTCTGTATCGCTTTCCAGGCTGTTGGTCGCTTGCCAGTTGGCGCAAGCTGTCGCGCTGTAAGCGGTCTTATGCGTGGTCCACTGGTTCTGGGCGAAGTAGGTGAAACTGTTCTTCTGGCCGAGCAGCCGGTCGTAGTAAGCCGTATAAGCCGTGGTAGCGTGGCCGATTGTCATACCACCGGTCTCGTGGTCGCCCGTGACGACAATCAGTGTCTCTCCCTGGTGCTTCTTCAGGAAGTCCAGCGCCACTCCGATAGCATTATCGAAATCAAGCATGTCGCCGATCGAGGCCATGGCATCATTGGCGTGGCATGCCCAGTCGATTTTGCCGCCCTCGACCATAAGAAAGAAACCGTTGCCCCCCCTGCTCTTGTAAAGATTCTTGATCGCCACATCCGTCATTTCCGCCAGGGAGAGGTTTTTGTTTGCGTCGGTGGGATTGAGAGCATTCTCATACTGACGGTCTATCTCATACGGCATGGCCGATGAGTCCTGCAGCCAGGGGTTGATGCAAACGACCTTGTCTTTCGGGCTCTGCTTGAGCGCCATAATCGAATCGCGGTCATTCAGTACCGTGTACCCGTTACCCGTGAGAAGAGCCCAGACGTCATTGCTGGTATCACCCGCGCGGTTGGCCTTGGTGGGAGAAACCAGTCCGCCGCCGCCGAAGAACTCGTAGCCAGAGTCAGCCATCTGAGTTGCGACGTTGTTCATATTATTGCGGTTGTCTATACTGGCGTAATAAGAAGCCGGCGTGGCGTGATCCAGGGACACACTGGTGATTATGCCGACTTTTTTCCCGCGATTGTGGGCAAGTTCAGCAATACTCTTGTAGCCGACGGTCTTGGTGTTGTCCATCCCGATGGTGCCGCTTACCGTTTTGACGCCACAGGCAAATGCCGTCCCCGCGGACGCCGAATCAGTCATCAGGGCGAATGAGTCATACGTTGTCTGCATCCCCTGCACTGGCATCTTGCACATCCTCAACCGGTTTTCGGGTTTCAGCAGGTCTTCGGCCAGGGTTGCCTTCCCCCCGTTCAGAGTCGTGAGATAGGCTTCGGTCGCCTGAATTTGAGAATTCGCCATGCCGTCACCAAGAAAGAAGAATACATACTTCGGATGCTGGGCGTTTGCCACCGCCGCCACCGCCAGGATCGAGATCATCAGCAACGTGGATACCACTATTTTTCGCTTCATATTCATTCCTTCCCCCTTTTTCTCGCATTTTAGGATGCATTGTGGCGCCTCCCGCACGTACGCCCATCGAACAGTGCCCGTTGGCGCCCTCCCGTGTATCACCCGACCGGTCATGTGCCTTTACTGGCACGGATTCAGAACCTGTCGCGATGTACACACATCGACGATCAAGTTTCCCGATCTTGCATTGCGGGGATGTTACCTGAAAACCGCGGGGGGTGAATGGCGGTCAAGTGACTTTTAGATGAAGAAATGGTTACACATCTCTCGAGGGAAATCGAATTCAAGGAAGACGGGGGCCATCGGGAATGAACGGGCCGGCAGCCGATGAGTTCATGGCTTGCGGTGCCGACTTCATCCGCGTGGCGCCCCCGGGGAATCGCGGATGAAATATTGATTTCTTGCTGATTTTTTTACGGGAAGTGAGACGATGGGCAGCGGATACTCTTCATTCGCGTCCCTTAAATAGTGACCCTCCATCGCGTTCCACGGGGAGAGTCTTCCAACTGAATGCGCTTTTCCTCCAATTCTTTCCGGATGCGGTCCGCTTCGGCAAAATCCTTTCCCTGCCGCGCCTTGGCGCGCAACTCGATCAATCTGTCCAGTTCCTCTTCGCTCACACCGGTGGTTGTGAGCTTGAGTCTTCTCTGACGATCGAAAAACTCCTCCGGCTCGCAGGCGAGGAGCCCGAGGATATTGCACTGCTCCAGGAGAACGCGGGCGGCCCGGTTGGCAAGGACAACGGCGGCTCCCTTGAGGTTCTTGCGACCGAAGGAGTCCAGAAAGCGCTGGAGATTGCGCTGAAGGACGAAAATATAGCCTATGGCCTGTGCGGTGTTGAAATCATTGGCCATGGCCTCATCGAACAGCTCCGGCAGGGAGGCCGTCTTCTCATACAACTCGGAATCGAGTTTCCTGAGTGCCTCTTCGGGAAAGGCCGCGGCATCGGATGTTTCAGGGGCTCGTTCCTTCACCATTTCGAGAGTGCCATAGAGCCGTTCCAGACTCCGTTCCGCCTCCGCGACGGTCTCATCCGAAAAATCCACGGGACTTCTGTAGTGTTTGCTTATGACAAACAATCTCAGCGCCTCGGGATGCACCTCCCGCAGCACGTCACGTATTGTATAGAAGTTGCCCAGAGACTTCGACATCTTCTCGTTGTTTATATTCACAAAACCATTATGAACCCAGTAGCGCACGAATTGGTGTTCGAAGGCCATTTCGCTCTGAGCAATTTCGTTCTCGTGGTGTGGAAATATCAGGTCCTTACCGCCCCCGTGGATGTCGATGGTCTTCCCGAGGTACCGCGTCCCCATGGCGGAGCATTCGATATGCCATCCGGGCCGTCCCGGCCCCCATGGGCTCTCCCAGGCGGGCTCGCCGGGCTTACTCCCTTTCCAGAGCACGAAATCGAGCGGATTTATCTTCTTCTCATCCACCTCAACCCTGGCTCCGGCCAGCATATCCTCAAGCTCCCGTCCCGACAGCTTGCCGTAATCGGCAAAGCGGTCCACACGGAAATACACATCGGTTCCCGACTGATAGGCGGCGCCTTTATCGACGAGCCTGCCGATGATATCGATCATCTCGGGAATATGGTCCGTTGCCAGCGGTTCGAGTTTGGGGCGCAACACGCCCAGGCTGTTCATGTCCTCGTGAAACGCCAGGATGTATCTGTCGGCTATGGTCCGGTAGTCGCTCCCTTCCTCGTTGGCACGGCGAATAATCTTGTCGTCGATGTCGGTAAAGTTGCGGACGAACTCAACCCGATAGCCGAGGTGCAGCAGGTAGCGGTAGATGACGTCAAAGACGATGACCGATCGGGCATGCCCGATGTGGCAATAATCGTACACGGTTATGCCGCATACGTAGAGCCGGATAGTGCCGGGTTCGAGAGGGACGAACTCCTCTTTTCGTTTTGTAAGGGTGTTATACACCTGCAACGCCATTGGCTGCCGATCTCCTTTTCAGCTCACGGCCATGAAGTCTTTTCCAAAACGGCCGATGCGGTGTTTTACCACTCCCCGGGCACAATTGAAACAGTTTCCGGGAACCGGCACTGCATTGTCACTTGGATGCCGCTTCAATAAGCACTACCGCATACGCGGCAATACCTTCCTCCCTGCCGGCAAAACCCAGGGTTTCAGTAGTCTTGCCCTTGATATTGACACAGTCGGGAGGGATTCCCAACTCACCGGATATCGTTTCGATCATTTGCCCGATGTAAGGGGCCAGCTTCGGTTTCTGAGCCACCACCGTGGTGTCGATATTATTTATCCGGAAACCGCGGTCCCTGAGAAGTGCCGCCGTTCGCCCGAGAAGGACCATGCTGGAGATTCCCTTGAATTCGGCACTCGTATCGGGAAAATGACGGCCTATGTCGCCAAGGGCCGCCGCTCCGATCATCGCATCGCAGATAGCATGCAGGAGCACATCCGCATCCGAATGCCCGAGAAGACCGCATTCGTGCGGGATTTCGACTCCCCCCAGGATCAGGGGGCGCCCGCTGACCAACCTGTGCACATCATAGCCGAACCCAATCCGCATCAACCGACATCCCTCCCTGACCCGCGAGCGAGGAACCATTCCCCCCACACCAGGTCCGCCGGAGTCGTAACCTTGATATTGGTTTTCTCCCCTTCGACAATGCTCACGGGAACACCGATTCTTTCCACGAACGAGGCGTCATCCGTGCCGGACCAACCCGACGCGATCGCTCTTTCGTAAGCGGCCAGTATGGTATCTTTTCGAAACACCTGGGGTGTCTGCACAAGCCATATTTCATCCCGGGGAATAGTCTCTTCCACCCGGCCGCGGCGCCCCCTCTTGACGGTATCCGTCGCGGAAACAGCGGCAATGCAGGCCCCGGTCTCATGGGCGCCTTCCCATACAGCCCTTATAAGCTCGGGCGATGCAAACGGCCGGACCCCGTCGTGGACCAAAACCCACCCGCAGTCCGGAGGCAACCGCAAAAGACCGTTATATACACTGTCCTGCCGTTCCGCTCCGCCAGCCACGATGGAAATGGACGCCGCTCCCGGAACAGCCTCGCCGCCGCCTTCAACCCATTCGGAGACAATTTGCCGCGCTGCCGGCGTAAAGTCCCGGGGAACAATCAGGAAAATGTCGGATATGAACTCGATACGCGAAAGAGCTCGGAGTGTGTGGGCCAGTATCGGTTTTCCAAACAATTCAAGGAACTGTTTCGGTTTACCGCCTCCCATCCTTATTCCCCGCCCGGCGGCGGGTACTATGGCGCATGTTCTCGACATCTTTGCAAGCAATCTGAATAGAAAGAGTATCCGGAGCAGGTCATAAGCCGGGTTTTGTCCTCCGCGCGCCCCGAAGAGCGGCGAAGCATGATCATTCCTCTAGTCCGGCCGTTACCGGCCGGATCAAGCGACCAACCCGAGAGCTTCGGGCGGGCAGCCCTCAAACGCTCTCCTATTTGGTCTTGCTCCGGGTGGGGTTTGCCTAGCTCCCGATGTCACCACCGGGACTGGTGAGCTCTTACCTCACCGTTTCACCCTTACCCCGCTCGCGAGCGGGCGAGGCGGTCTGCTTTCTGTTGCGCTTTCCTCCTCGTCACCGAGACTGGGAGTTACCCAGCACCCTGCCCTCTGGAGCCCGGACTTTCCTCCGAACGCATACGCGGCCGGCGATCATCTGCCCTGCTCCGGATACTCTTCTATTCAGACAGATTCCCTTCCCATGTATTCTAACAAATTCTCGGGCGTGCGCAACCTACGCCAAAACGGCCTTTTCAGCCAAATCCGACAGTGCGTTGAGCCTTCTTCCCAACCCGATCCGGTACTCTTCAAGCTGCTCATGCGAAACACCTCGCTCTATCCGCATAAGAGGCCCGAAAGCCATTACCACCCGCGAAAAAGGTTTTGCAATCACCGTGCGGTCCCAGCTCCGAAGCCGCCAGCAAGGATTGGCCGCCATGCTCACCGGAAGTATCGGAGATCGCGCGTGCATCGCAAGTACCGGAATCCCTTTTTGTGCAATCCTTGCGGGTCCCTGGGAACCATCCACGGGAAAACCTCCCCCCCTGCACCTGTCCAGGGCGGAAATGAACTGCCGTAAAGCCTTGGCGCCACCTTTGCCGGGAGAACCGCGGAATGGGGTATAACCCAGGCCCTTCACTAATCCGGCGGCCACTTCGCCGTCCTTGCTGGGACTCACGATGGTCAGCAGATTGTGGTCGCGGAAATAGTACACTACCGCCGGAAACGCGAAATGCCAGAAAGCCGCGATAACCGTATTATTCTCGCTCAACGCGGATTCAAGATATTCCATTCCGATGAACGTGAAGCGGCAAGTCCCATGCAGCAGGCGCAGCGCGGCGGCGGCTGCTGCCGGCAAATATGGCAGGGATTCCGTAAAGTCTCGGAGTTTTCTCGGATTATGATGTATATTCAAGCTTCGAAATTTACCTTCGCGGGCAGTCTCAGCGGAACTCGATCACGCAACAGGCTGATTTGAGTCCGGGCCGACCCGCATTATGGCAACTTATTCAGCGTGCCGGACAAAGGAAAGCAGCCAGGTGAATCGATCATCATCCCGCCGGGATGATATAAGGCTCCTTTTCCCCCAAGGAAGCCCCATGAAAGAGCGCAATATAGCATTAATAGGGTTTCGTGCAACGGGCAAAAGCGCCGTCGGCAAGATTGTAGCGCGAATCCTCGGCCGAGTTTTCATCGACATGGACCAGCACCTGATGGCATCAGCAGGACGTGAGATCGCTTGCTGGGTGCGGCTCGAAGGATGGGAGTCCTTCAGAAGCGCGGAATCGGAACTCCTGGAAGCCTTGGCATCCAGGCCGGGACTGGTGGTTGCAACCGGCGGCGGGGTTGTCCTTGGGGCTCAAAACCGTCGGATCCTGGCTCGGGACTTTGTTACCATCTGGCTCAAAGCACCTGCCCAGGTCATCGAGGAGCGGATCGCCTCCGATTCGAAATCCCGCGCAACCCGCCCCCCTCTTTCCAACATGTCGCCGGATGAAGAGATCAGGACGCTGCTTCATGAGCGTGAACCCTTGTATGCGCAGTCCGCCAGCATCGAGATAGATACCGACGGAAAGTCCATAAATGAAATCGCCGATCAGATCGCCAAATGCCTAGAGAGCGCGGGACATCTCAAGTGATCCGGGCCTGTCATCGTTTTGCGGCGTGGACTACCATCGTCTGCTCGAAGGCTTGCCGCCCCGGTTCCTGGCAGGTATCGCTTCAAATTGCAGTGAATTCCTGCTATTTCTAGTATCACATCGCGATAATTAACACCCGACTCTCTATACCTTCTGTCCTCACTCCGGTGGAAGCCGGTTTTCAAGAGATTCCTCACCACGGCGCCAGCCCTCCGGCATGAGCCGGAATTCGCCGTGAGCGCCTTTTGCAATGTCACGGATTCATGTAGTCAAACATCAGGCTGAGTTCACAGTTCGGAACACATCCGCCAACACACACATCCAGGAGGACCCGCCATGGAATACAGAGAAATCCTTTTTCAAGTGGACAGCGGCATCGCGACAATGACCCTGAACCGGGCCGACATCCGCAACGCCATCACTCATCCCGAGATCATCGCCGAGATCAAGTCCGTCTGTTCATTCGTCAATTCCGATATGGGGGTCAAGGCCCTCATAGTCACGGCTGTTGATCCCGCATTCTGTTCGGGTGGGAATGTCAAGGACATGAAGGAGCGCAGGGGAATGTTCTCGGGCACACCGGCGGAACTGAGCGAGAAATACGCCGCCAACATCCAGGAGGTTTTGCTGGCGGTCCACAGGGTGGAAGCCCCGACCATCGCCGCGGTAAACGGTTCAGCCGTGGGAGCGGGTTTGGGGCTGGCCCTCGTGTGCGACATCCGGGTCGCCTCGCTGCAGGCAACCTTCGGCCAGACCGTTCTTAACGTCGGCCTGATTCCCGGCGATGGAAGCGCCTATACACTCCCCCGGGCCATCGGCATGGCGAAGGCCTGCGAACTGCTCTTCACCGGAGATATGATCAACGCTGAAGCCGCCCTGGCCTGCGGCCTGGTCAATTGCATTGCCGATCACGACAAGCTGTTGGAAGCAGCCGGCGCCATAGCGCGAAAAATTGCAGCCAAGCCCCCGCAGGCCCTGAGAATGACAAAACGGCTGCTTCGCGCGGGTCAGCAGGGCGGCCTTGAGGATATGATGCGGACCGCGGCAGCCTACCAGTCCCTGTGCCATTACACGGAAGACCACATGGAAGCTCTGAGCGCCATGTTCGAAAAGCGCAAACCCCGGTTCACGGGTAAGTAGGCTGGAAACGTGCCGGGAATAGAGTTGTTCTTTGAAGCGAGTAATCCGCGCACTCGCGCGGCAGAGGCGCTAAAGAAACAGCGCCGTGTCCGCTCGATTCCGGCCCGTCCTGCCCTTCGACACGCTCAGGGCGAGCGTGTGAGAGTGCGCTTTCATCTGAAGGCTGATGGCGTCGAGCAAGGTGCTCATAATGGATAAGTGAGGCTTGACCTCAAACACAGTTGCTCAGGGCGTATGGTGAGAGTATTTGCGCCGAAATGACGGCACGCATAATGCTCGTCCTATCTAAGTAATTGGTATTGCTTGATATAAAATGCTGTTTTATTGAGCGCATAGTAAACCCCGCTTTCGAGTGGCAAGGTGTTGCAGTAAAAACAGCATACGCCGGATTGATGAAAAGTCGATGACGAAGCAAATTGCGTAAGTCATTGAAATTGTTCACTCTCAAAAGTTGTTTATTGAGAGGTGGCGGAGAGCGGACGTACCCGTTCATACTTCAATATCTCCGCATGAACGGGTGGAACAGGAGTATCTTGAACAGGAATCCGCATGAGCAGCGGCGAGCCTCTGGCGCAAAGCTCTAGCTGCGGTAGGAAGCGTTGATCTTCACGTAGTCGAATGAAAAATCGCAGGTGTAGGCGGTAAAGCACCCATCCCCGATGCCGAGGTCGAGGCGCACACGGATTTCTTTTTGCTTGAAAACGGCAGTCGCCCCGGCCTCTATCTCTTCACCCAAAATCGGCGTTCCGCCCTCGAAGACGCACAGGTCCTCGAAATAGAGAGCGACCTTTTCGGCCTGGAGTGGAACGCCGGCCCTTCCCGCGGCGGCGACGATTCGTCCCCAGTTGGCATCCTGGCCGAAGAATGCGGTCTTGACCAGAGGGGAATTGGCAACCGTAAACGCAACCTGGCGAGCGCTCGCCGAATCGGCGGCCCCGGTCACGTCAATCTGAATGAGTTTGGTCGCGCCCTCGCCATCCATCACCATCTGGATGGCCAGATCGCGCAGCACCGCTTCCAGAGCGTTTCCAAAGGCAAGACCCGCCGCATCCCCGGCGTCCGAAATCACGGGATTTCCTGCCGCTCCGCTTGCCAGCACGATCAGGGTATCATTGGTGCTGGTGTCTCCATCGACGGTGATGCAATTAAAGGAGCGGTCGGCGCCTGCCTTGACCCAATGGTCGAGCACATCGGGAGCGACAGCGGCGTCAGTGCATACGAAGACAAGGAGGGTCGCCATGTTGGGAGCGATCATCCCGGAACCCTTCCCGATACCGCCGATCGTCACTGTTTTGCCGCCGATCTCCACCTTCGCATGGGCCATTTTCGGGACAAGGTCCGTCGTCATTATGGCCTTCGCCGCATCGTCCCAACCGTCCGGCCTCAGCGAGGCAATCAGGCCGGGGATGGCATCCGCCGCCGGTTCCACGCGCAGTTGCATCCCGATCACGCCGGTCGAGGCGACAAGGACCAGATCATCCCCGCAGTGAAGCCCTTCGGCCACGATACGCGCCGTTTTCGCCGCCCTGCGTTTGCCCTCGGCCCCGGTACAGGCATTAGCGATTCCCGCGTTGACGAGTACGGCCCTGGCCCTTCGGTCCGACAAACGTTCGCGGCACAGCTCCACGGGAGCGGCACAGAACGTGTTTTGGGTGAAGACACCCGAGGCAGTGCACCCTTCGTTGCTCTCGGCTACGATCAGGGCGAGGTCGGTCCTTCCGGGATAGCGCATTCCACATGAGGCGGCCGCGGCACTGAATCCGGGTATGGAAAATGGTGTCCTATTTACCGTGACATTTTTTGTATTTTTTCCCGCTTCCGCATGGGCAGGGATCGTTTCTGCCAACTTTCCCCTCCTTCCTGACTGCCTTGGGCTTCTCCGCTCCCTCCGCGGGACCGAAGAACATGGGTTGCTCCTCCTGCTCCTTGCGCATCTCCTGGAGCTGCTCTTCACGCTGGATCTGGATATGATAGAGCATGCGGACAGACTCTTCCTTAATCCGCTCGATCATCTGCTGAAACATCTCATGCCCTTCACGCTTGTAGGCGACCAGCGGGTCCTGCTGCCCATATCCGCGAAGGCCGATGCCCTCTTTCAGATAATCCATATTCAGAAGATGATCCTTCCAGAGAGTATCCACGGTCTGCAGAAGAACATAATTCTCAAGGTCCCGCATTACCGGCTCGCCGAATTCCTGCTCCCTGGCATCATAGCGTTGCCTCGCCAGCTCCGACAGACTTTCCCGGAATTCCTCCCGGTTGGTATCTCCGATGGACTCCACCGTTAAATTGACTTGAAACCCGAAAGTTTTATTTATATCGAGGTTTATCTGTTCGAGATTCCAGTCCTCGGCATAGGTCCTTTCCGCCGCGTTCTCATCGACGATATAATCCAGAAGATCTTCCACCATGTCCATGATCGCCGGCTTGAGTTCTCCGCCCTGGAGCGCTTCGCGGCGCTGACGGTAGATAATCTCGCGCTGCTGGTTCATCACATCGTCGTACTCGATGAGCTGCTTGCGGATGCTGAAGTTGTGCGCCTCGACACGGCTTTGGGCGTTCTCGATCGCCTTGCTTATGATCCGGTGCTCAATCGGTTCATCCTCAGCCATACCAATACGCTGCATCAGGCCCGACAGCCTGTCCGCGGCAAAAATCCGCATCAGATCGTCTTCGAGCGACAGGTAAAACCGCGATGATCCCGGATCGCCCTGACGTCCCGAACGTCCGCGCAACTGATTGTCGATGCGGCGCGCCTCGTGGCGTTCAGTACCGATTATGTGCAGACCGCCGAGATTCACCACACCCGGACCGAGCACGATGTCGGTGCCACGGCCGGCCATGTTTGTCGAGATTGTCACGGTCCCCGGCTGCCCGGCCATCGAGACGATTTCGGCCTCCTTCTCGTGGTGCTTGGCATTGAGTACCTGGTGGGGGACCCCCGACCGCTTGAGCATCTCACTCAGTTTTTCCGATTTGGCGATACTGATGGTGCCCACCAGCACGGGCCTCCTGATTTCGTACAGCTCCTTGATTTCTTTCGCGACCGCCCGGAACTTTTCCTGCTCGGTCCTGTAGATACTGTCCGGGTTGTCGATTCGGATCATCTTCCGGTGTGTCGGAATGACGACAACTTCCAGCTTATATATTTTCGCGAACTCGGCGGCTTCCGTGTCGGCCGTACCGGTCATCCCACCCAGTTTGTCGTACATCCGGAAGTAGTTCTGGAAGGTAATGGAAGCCAGCGTCTGGTTCTCATTTTCGACCTTCACGCCTTCCTTCGCTTCCAGTGCCTGGTGAAGGCCTTCGCTGTAGCGCCTGCCCGGCATCAGGCGCCCGGTAAATTCATCGACGATGATAACCTGATCTTCCTTGACGATGTAATCGACATCGCGCTTGAAAAGAACATGCGCGCGCAATGCCTGCTGTACGTGGTGGTTGATTGTCATGTTCTTGGGATCATAGAGATTCTCGATCGCCAGAAGCCGTTCGACCCGCGCCACACCGTCCTCATTCAATGCGACGGTTCGGGTCTTTTCCTCTCTCGTGTAGTGCGTCTCCGCCTGGAGTTGCGGAATGATACGGTCGACCCTGTGATAGAGTTCAGTCGATTTCTCGGCCGGACCGGAAATAATGAGAGGTGTTCTGGCCTCGTCAATAAGGATGCTGTCTACCTCGTCCACGATCGCATAATGCAGTTCGCGCTGCACGAGTTCCTCGAGCCGGAACTTCATGTTGTCACGCAGATAGTCGAAACCGAACTCATTGTTGGTTCCGTACGTGACATCAGCCCCGTAGGCCTCCTGCCTCTCGCGGTCATCCAAACCGTGCACGATGCAGCCGACCGTCAAGCCCAGAAACCTGTAAATCTGCCCCATCCACTCACTGTCACGCTTGGCGAGGTAATCGTTCACGGTAACCAGGTGCACGCCCTTGCTGGTAAGCGCATTGAGATAGATCGGCATGGTGGCGACCAGGGTTTTGCCTTCACCGGTTTTCATTTCGGATATTTTGCCCTGGTGCAGGACAATCCCGCCGATCATCTGCACATCGAAAGGGCGCATCCCCAGCACGCGCGAGGAAGCCTCGCGCACCACCGCGAAAGCCTCGGGCAACAGGTCGTCGAGTTCCTCGCCTTTATCCAGGCGCTGCCTGAACTCGGGGGTTTTAGCCTTGAGCTGGTCATCGGAGAGCTTACGAATCGAGGGCTCGAACTGGTTTATTTCGTCGACCAGCGGCGCAATACGTTTGAGGTTACGCTCATTCTGGCTGCCGAATATTTTCTTGAGTACATCACCTATCATAAACCGTAATCCTTCCGGACAGGATTAAGCACGCCGGTAATAAGAAAGGCACGCCATGCGTGCCTGGATTCACAACTGCGCAGAAATATTATTGTTTCCCCTTCATTTGACGGTCTGTAAACCTCCAAGCGGCACGCGGAGCGGAACAGGCTCCGCATTAAACTGTAATTATATACTTCATGCATCCGCCTTTTGCAATCCCACCAATGGATTTCATAGTCGGCACGGGACGGCGGCTATTCAGGCAGGTCCAGTACGAGCGCTGATTCATCACAGTTAGGAAACTTGGGGCAATGGAGACAATCGGCCCAGACCTTTTGCGGGAACATGTTCTTATCTACCGGATGAAACCCGAGGTGTTTGAAAAACTCCACTTCATAGGTCAGGGTGAATATTCGACCAATGCCGATTTCCCGGGCCTCCTCTACGCAGGCCTCGACCAGCATGCGTCCGATTCCCCTGCCCTGTTGAGACTCCCGCACGGCCAGGGAACGGATCTCGGCAAGATTTTCCCACACAATGTGCAGCCCGCAGCAACCGGTTACTTCGCCGGTTTCCTCGTCGATGTAGACAACCGTATCCCGTAGATGCGTATACAGCTCACTCAACGACCGCGCGAGCAGTCTTCCTTCCTGGGCAAACTCCCGGAGTAGTTTTTGAATCTCTATTACGTCGTCTATTCTGGCTTTTCTAATCATCCCGGTAACCGGCCTGTCAGCCACGCTCAATGATAGCGAGCAGCGATTTGATGAAATATTGAATGTCGTCCTCGGTCGTGGAATAACCGGGCGAAACCCTCACCGTGCCTTCCGGAAAGGTTCCGAGCGTCTGGTGGGCCAGCGGAGCGCAGTGTAGGCCGGTCCTTACCGCGATATCGAACGCCTCGTCGAGAACGAAGCCAACGTCCGCCGGGTTGACCCTGTCGGACACAAAGGAAACCGTTCCCGTACCCCTCACTGTCGGAGAGAGCACCCGCACCCCCGTAATTTCCGACAATTTCTTTTCCAGCAGGGAGGCGAGGCTGATTTCTTTTTCCCTGATCCGCTCGACGCCCTGCTCCATGATATAGCCGATCCCGGCCGAGAGTCCCGCCAGTCCCGGAAGGTTCGGGGTACCGCTTTCAAAACGGTCCGGACAGAACTCCGGTTGGTTAAACTCCTCGGAAAGGCTGCCCGTCCCGCCTTCCACAAGGGGTTGTATCTCGATATCGGGGCGAATATAGAGCACGCCGACCCCCGCGGGACCCAGCAAGGCCTTGTGCCCGGAGCATGCGACCATCCCCAGCCCAAGTTCCTCCGCCAAAATGGGCTGAATGCCGGCGCTTTGCGCCGCATCCAGGAACAGAGGAACATGCGCGCGGGCGCATATCTCTACCGCTTCGGCAACCGGCATCAGGGCGCCGTTTACATTCGAAGCATGTGCGATTACCACCAGCCGGGTCCTGGTGTCAAGCATGGACCTCATTGCGCCGGTGTCGAGACATCCTCCCTCGCCGCACGGGATTACACCGGTGGTAACGCCCAGGGATGAAAGCCCTTGAAGAGGCCGCACAACCGAATTGTGCTCCATGCCGGAGATCAGTACGCGGTCGCCGGCGCGCAGGTACCCTTTCAGCACCACGTTGATACTCTCGGTTGCATTCCTGGTGAATACAATCCGGTCCGGATCGGAAACACCAAGAATTCCCGCGACCTTCTTCCTGCATTCGGTCAGGACGGACATCGCCTCTCGGGCGAGCCTGTAAGCCCCCCTGCCCGGAGAGGCGCCGATGCGCTCAATTGCATCGTTTACCGCGGCGGCGACCCCCGGTGGTTTGGGGAAGCTGGTGGCGGCGTTATCGAGATACAGAGACATCTATGTTATCCCGCCCGCTGTAGACAGTGAACTTGCCGGCCCTGGCATAGCCGATAAGGGTTACCCCAAGCGAGTTCGCCAGTTCGACCGCAAGGCTTGTCGCGGTATTGCGGCTCACAAGCACCGGGATGCCCACTTTAGCCGCCTTGATAAGCATCTCCGAGGTGAGCCTTCCCGTCGTGATAAGCATCTTGTCAGCGAGCGATATCCCATTCAAGAAAACATGTCCGACTATCATATCGACCGCATTGTGCCGCCCGATGTCCTCCCGAAACAAAATGACCCGGTCCGTCGAAGCCAATGCGGTATTGTGAACACCATGAGTGCGGCGGTAGGTCGCACTGAGATGGTTCAACTCCTCGACACGGTCCAGTACCTGGCTGGGCCTTATCCGTACCGTATTCTCGATTTTCTTGCTTAGCAGCGCATCCAGTGAGAAATAAAAAAGCGACCCCTTGCCGCAGCCCGAAGAAATCGTGCGCTTCTGCCAGAGGCGTTCCGATAATACGGCATCATTCCCCGTGGTGACATCCACCTTGCCGTCGTTCTCTTCGACCTCAATCCCGAGGACGTCCCGGGGAGAGGTGACAAACCCTTCGGAATAGAGAAATCCCGCGGCCAATTCGTCCAGGTTATGCCCCGCGCACAGGAGTGTCACCAACTCCCTGCCGTTCAGGTACAGCGTTACGGGTTTTTCCCTGATCACCCATTGAGTCTGTTCGAGTCTCTGCCCCTCCCTGTCGTAGACGCCGACCTGCGCGGGGGCAACTTGTTCGGCGGCGGTATCGTCAAAGCGCACGGGCTCACTCATTATCTTTTCCCAGGTGATAGGTTCTCTCCACGGGGGGCTTTCCGGTAGTTAATTATACACGGCTTTTCCTGTATTCAGAATAGTCCGACAAAATAAGAGCATGATCAAAGGCCAGATCCTTCGGAAGCTCATCCAGACGGAAGATCCCGAGGTTCGCCGCATCGTCCGCGGCAACCGGATTTCCTGTTCCGCTGGCCGTGAAGACAACTGTCACGGTGTGCGCTCTCGGGTCCCGACCGGGATCGGAATAGGCACGAAACTGCCTCAGATCCGTTATCTCAAGCCCGGTCTCCTCCCTCGCCTCCCGGGTAGCCGCTTTCTCCAGGCTTTCTCCATAGTCCACGAAGCCACCGGGAATGGCCCAGCCGGAAGGCGGGTTCTTTCGCTCGATCAGGACAATCCCTTTCCCGGCAATCTCGATAATTACATCCACCGTGAGAAGGGGATTGCGATACACCCTCACCGGCGCGCCACATTCAGGGCACTTAACCTTTTGTCCTCGGATCATGGGAAATCACCTTTCGTAAATGCCGGTTACGCATGGCCCGTTCTACCCTTCGATACCTGACCTCGAACACATTTGCCCGGGGTGAATGGAAAAACCTACCGGCGGCTCCGTCCTGTGCCGCTCACGCACGCTCCTTGCGCAGCAAAAGGTGCTCGAGGAGCAACACGAGAAGTATCCCGAAGGTCAAACCGTTTCCAAGCAACACCCTCGGAATCTGCGGCACGGCCTCCACCATTGCCTGCGGCAGGAACCCCAGCAGGGAACCAATCAGCACGGGGAGCCCCACCACGTAGTAGTCCCGCCGATCCATGTCGCCTTCCGTAACGATAGATAAAGCAGCTCCCATCTGGACGCCCATCGCGACACAAAGCGCCGCCCCCACGACGGGGGGCGGCACGAGAGCGAGCAAAGCGGCCAGGCGTGGGACGAAAGCGGCAACCACAAACACAAGGCCGCTGACCGCAACGGCGTACCTGCTCGCCACGCGGTTTGAAAGCACCACCCCGGGGCTCATGCTGTAGCTCACCAAGCCGACAACCCCCATCAGCCCGCACACCACCCCGCCAATCCCGTTCACCAGCAGTCCCCGCGGCACGGCCGTCGAAAGACGGTCCTTGCTGGTCACATTCGCGATGGCCTGAATGCTTCCGATGCTGTTAACGACAACCGCCGCGTATGAGACAGCAAATGCAATAACGGCGGGCGCCGTGAAAACAGGCAGTGAAGGAACAACTCCCGAAGGAACGGAAACCCAGGAAGCATCGAGAAACGCCTTGAATTCAGGAAGTTCCAACGCGTAGAAGATGACGATTCCAATGAGCATTCCAACAAGAAGCGAGATTGTTTTGAGAAATCCCTTGAGCCTGTGAGCCATGGTTGCCATCAGGAGCACAAGAAGAATGGCGACCACGAAATTTAGTACGCTCCCCCCGGGGGCGGCGGGGCTTGTCCCCGTCATCAACCGGCTTAGATAGGGCAGTAATGTGAGTGCTATCAGCATCAAAATGACCCCGACCACATTCGGGGTCATATAGAAAATAATCCTTTTCGGCTTAATAACCAGCACCGCCCCGATCAACAGCAGCCCGCCCAAAACCGCCCCGCCCTGTATAGCAGGAACACCATGGGGAGCAAGAGCCAGGAATGTGAGAAGAAGCGCCGTGGAAGGACCGTCAATAACCGGGTACCGATGGCCCCAAAGGCACTGTACGGTGGTAAAGAAACCGGAGGTCAACAAGGTGAGTTGGAAGAAGCGCACCTCTTCGGCGGGCCCGAGTTGTAGGACTTTAACCGGAAGCGCGGCGGATATGATCAGGACGGGGAAAATGATGACAGCCCATTGGAAGGCGTATATCAGGCTATACCTGAGCGGGGGTCTGTCGTCCAGGTCGTATATGTAAGGGGATTGCTCCATACGCCGAGAACTGCCCCTCTATCCTAAAAAGGCGACAGGTTCAGTCCCCGGTGGAAAAGGGAACTCGGAGACTCACCAGGTGGCTTACGGGAAGGTGTTGTGTCCAACGTTCGAGCCGGGGTATCGAAGCGCGAACGGGTATGTTCGCACTTTGATACCTCGGAGCGAACCCGGATGAACACTATCAGTGCTGTATCTCAAAAAGCGTGCTTATCGAATCCTCGTTATGAATACTCCTGATCGCGGCGGCGAAAAGGCGTCCGGCCGTCAGGCACTTTATCTTCGGGCACATAGCGGTTTCCGGCCGCAGCGGGAGCGTATCCGTGACGATGAGGCTTTCCAGGGCGCTGTTCTCGATGCGTTCAATCGCCGGACCGGACAGCACGGCATGCGTGACACAGCAATATACGGCGCGGGCCCCCTTCTCCAGCAAGGTTCTGGTCGCTTCCACCAGGGTCCCGGCGGTATCCACCATATCATCGAGGATGACCGCGGTCTTTCCATCCACCTCACCGATAATGTTCAGGGCCTCGGCCTTATTGGGGTCCGAGCGGCGTTTGTCTATCATAGCGAGGCCGACCTTGAGGATCTTTGCGTATGCCCGCGCGCGCGGCACGCCGCCGGCGTCGGGGGACACAATTACGGTATCGGTCCCGAAGTGCTCTTTTATGTAAGGCAGGAGAATGGGCGACGCGTACAGATTGTCCACCGGCACGTCGAAAAAGCCCTGGATCTGTCCGGCATGGAGGTCCATGGTGACAATCCGGTTGGCGCCCACGCGGGTGATGAGATCCGCGATCAGCCGCGCCGTTATGGGCACGCGAGGCTTATTTTTCCGGTCTTGGCGCGCATAGCTGTAATATGGCACCACAGCCGTAATTCTGCGGGCGGAAGCGCGTTTGAACGCATCGATCATCACCAGCAGTTCCATAAGATGATCATTTACAGGGGCCGCCCCGCTCTGGATAACGAAGACATCGGCTCCACGCACGTTTTCGCCGATCTCGACCCTGATCTCCCCGTCACTAAAGTGGCTAACCATAGCCTTTCCAAGAGGGATTTCCAGGATATCGCAAATCCTGTTTGACAGGTCCGGATTACTGTTCCCGGCGAAAACCTTCATTCCATATACAGCCATGCTTTTCTTACCCTCAACAAATCATGAAGTTCTGGATTCCCATCTTCATAGTATAGATGGCGGGCCAAAGGCAACCTTTTTTGACCGGTCAATCCAACGGCCTTATAGGCATTGCCTTATCGGGAGGACATGGAACAAACCACACCGACACCGGTCAGATGCTCTCGATGTCCTCATGAAGAAGGCAATACCCCTCATGCCCGGGCCAATAGAGAAAGCGATGGCAGTGGGGGCATTGGAGCAGCGCTTCATCTCGCTGGAGCTCGATGAACTTCTGCGGGGGTATGTTCATATGGCACACTTGACATACACCGTTCTCAACCGAGGACACGGCAACGCCCGCCTGCTTCAGAAGCAGAAAGTCCGTTCTTTTTAGCAGGTCCGGTTCGATGCGTTCCCGAACCTTTTGCCGGATTTGCTCCAGACGGTCCAGTCTGCCCTTGAGCTGACTGCTCTCCAGTTCAAGTACCGCCTTATCTTCATCGAGCTTTTTGCGCTTTTCGGCGACTTCTTTTTCCAACTGTTCCAGTTCGCCTCCAAGCTTCTCCACCGTATGCATCAATTCCAGCGCGGAATCTTCATTACGGGTGATTTCTTTCTTCGTCTCTTCCATTTCCTTGATCACCGCCTGGTATTCTTTATTTGTCTTGATGTCACCCTGGCGGCTCTTCTGACGAGTAAGGCGGCCTTCCAGATCAGCGATACTCGCTTCGAGCGATTTATGCATCTTCCTGGCATTGTCATGCTCAGCCTTCTTGGAAAGATACTCACCCTCAAAGCTCTCGAACTCCTTTTCGAGTTCGGAGATGCGTTCGGGGGTCTTTTGGCATCCCTTGATCAATTGGTTCTTCTTGTCTTCAACCTTTTGGTACTCTATCAGGCATTTTAGCTGGTCAAGCAATTCAAATCCTCCTGGCAAAGATGCGGCACAAAGACAGGGCCGTTACGAACTAATTTAACATTTTCCACCGACTATGCGGAACGGGTCTTTTTCGACCCGAGAGATAAATACATCCATTTGGGCGCCCTCCCCACGAGCCTTCGACTCAAGGTATGCGGCAAGCGGTTCCAGTACCAGCTTCTCGGAAGCAAAGTGTCCTATATCCACCATGGCAAGCCCGCTTTCTTCCGCCAGCCTGGCGTCATGGTATTTGATATCTCCCGTGATGAAAACGTCCGACCCCGCGCTCAGAACATGTCCGATCAGGCTTGCTCCGCTTCCGGTACAGATCGAGGCGCGCCTGACCGGTTTTTCCGGATCACCGATCATCTTGACGGCGATTTCGCCGAGACTGTGACTCAGTTGTCGCGCGAGATCCCGGAGCGGCAAAGCGCGCGGGAGTTTCCCGGACAGACCCATCCCGAGATACTGGGTGCTGTCGGCATGTATGGCTTCGGCCTCAAGGGATACGGTCTCCTCCAGACCGAGGAGATCTCTCAACCGCGCATTCGTGCCCTCGCGCGCGGCATCGAGGTTTGTATGAGCGGCAACTATGCTCATTTTGGCCATCAGCGCCCGGACAATGACCGTACCAGGCCAACTGTCGGTTCTAACCGCGGAAATGGGGCGTATCAGCAGGGGATGGTGCGTGACGACACACCCGCACCCGAGTGTCCGAGCCTCTTCCACGACGTCGGAACCCGGGTCCAGGGCAACCATCACGCGATCAGCGGGAGCTTCCGGATCACCCAACTGAAGTCCGGAATTATCCCAGGATTGCGCATAGCAAAAAGGCGCCCAGGAATCGAGCCAATTCATGACATCACGTACCAATACCATATCCGCCAACCCAAAAAGTGAGGGGTGTTCCCTGCGGAACACCCCTCTGGTTCTTTATGCCGGCGCACCTACATCCGGTGTGTGGGCTTTTCCGGGCCGTTTTCCGTAAAAAAAAACACTCCTGTATGACTCCATTTCAGATGACCCGTAAAATTTCAAAGCTGAGAATCTGGAGTGGGCCCACCTGGGGTCGAACCAGGGACCTGCCGGTTATGAGCCGGATGCTCTACCAAACTGAGCTATAGGCCCTCCCGAATCACTAAGCAAGCATGGTAATATAGATGCCTCGGTTGAGAGGTGTCAAGTCTAAATGAGGATTTCGTTCCACACCTGTCCCGAAGCCTGACGGGTTTTACGTCTCGATGAAACTCTTCAGTTCCTTGCGGCGACTCGGATGACGCAGTTTGCGCAAGGCTTTTGCCTCGATCTGACGAATTCGCTCCCGTGTAACCGTAAAATCCTGCCCAACCTCCTCCAGCGTGTGGTCGGCCTTCTCGCCGATTCCGAATCGCATACGAAGGACCTTTTCTTCACGGGGGGTAAGCGTTGCCAGGGCTTTGCGCGTCTGCTCGCTCAAATTGAGATTGATCACGGCATCAACCGGCGATGCGACCCGCTTGTCCTCGATAAAATCACCCAGATGGCTGTCTTCCTCCTCCCCTATCGGGGTTTCGAGGCTGATGGGTTCCTTGGCGATCTTCAGCACTTTTCGCACCTTATCGACCGGGAACTCCATCTTCTCGGCAATTTCCTCGGGTACCGGTTCGCGCCCCAGTTCCTGAACGAGATACCGAGATGTCCGGATCAACTTGTTTATCGTCTCGATCATGTGGACCGGAATGCGGATGGTGCGAGCCTGATCCGCGATCGCCCTCGTAATCGCCTGCCGAATCCACCATGTCGCGTAGGTACTGAACTTGTACCCGCGCTGGTATTCAAATTTGTCCACCGCTTTCATCAAACCGATGTTTCCTTCCTGGATGAGGTCCAGGAACTGAAGCCCCCGGTTTGTATACTTCTTGGCAATGCTGACGACGAGGCGCAGATTGGCTTCAATCAACTCGCTTTTGGCGAGCTTTGCTCGCAATGCACCGTCCTTGACCCGGCTCAATATCTGCCGCAAAGACCTGGAATCCATTTTGGCTTCCATTTCAAGCCGCGAGATCCGCTCCCGCGAGTCAACCGCACGGGTAAGCAGCGACCTGCAATCCTCCGGGCGCATGCCGCAATTGCAGGCGAATGCATCAAGTTCATGGCTCCTGCCGATCTCCAGCAGCGGCTTCAACTCGGCGGCATCCTTGCCCAGGCGCATCATGCAGTCCCTGAGGGTCCTTTCCGACCCTTCGATAGTCGTCAAATGGCTGTTGAGCGTTTCTATTATATTGTCGATGTGACGCCGGCTGAGTTGCAGCCCCTTGAGCAGGCTGACTATCTGCTCCTTGTTCTGCTGGACCTGATTTTTCAGATCGAATTCTCCTTCCGGACCATTGTCCGCGCTCAGCAGGGCCATCTGCATCGTTTTGTTCTGCTCGTCAAGACGCTGCACTTCATCCAGTATGCTGATAATCCGGTACTTCTGAGCGGCTTCCTCCTCCTCGGTAATCTCCTCCTCCATTTCCCGGATTACTTCATTCAGGCGGTAGCACTCGCTTTGCAGCTTGTCCCTCAGATTCATTATTTCCTTGATACCGATCGAGGACTCCATTATCGCATTGAAGATCTCCCTCTCCCCTGCCTCGATCCGCTTGGCAATTTCAACCTCGCCGTCACGCGTAAGCAAAGACACCTGCCCCATCTCGCGCAGGTACATCTTGACCGGATCGGTCACCCGGTTAGTCGCATCGGCTTCAAGCTGAAGCTCGTCCTCCTCTTCCTCCATGATGCCTTCCGCGTCGCCAACCGGCCCGCGCACAACCTGCACCTGCTGCTCGGAATCCACTATTTCGATGTCCATCTCATCGAAAATCATCATCATGTCATCGAGCTTGTCCGCCGTGACAATCTCTTCGGGCAGGGCATCATTGACCTCATCGAGTGTGAGATAGCCCTTTTCCTTACCCGCGGCTATCAGCCGATTCAGATCGTCCAGTTCGGGCTTATTGAGAGCAGGATCGCGCCTTTGCTTAACATCCTTATCCGTCATTGGTCACAATCTCCTGAATTTTATCTGAAGGGTCGCTAACGTTGGTCTTTGACGTGAGGTCCCTTATTTCCGACAGAATGCTCCTGATTCCGGCCATGTCTCCTCTCTGCTCGGCCTCCCGCAGAGTTTGCTCCAACAGCTTCCGCTTCTGCCTCGCCTCCCGTCTGAGCAGGGCAGCGAGCCAGTCGCGCAACTGTATTTCCGGCTCGCTCAGCTCATAGGGTTCGAGCAGGTACCGTGTATAGAGTTCCTGGAGCGAGGCTTCTCCAAGCAGATCATAGACATTGGACGCGTTGTACTCCAATTTGGCGCACAAACCGGCCCGGCAGAGCACCTGAATTATTTCAGAAAGCTTCGATTCCCGAAAACAGCCCAAGGCGCCGCAATTTTCAACACAGTCAGCCAATTCGGGATATTTGATAATTACCCTAAGTACTTTTTCCTCGAGAGACTCAATTTCCGGCGCCTTCGGATAGCATACAGTCCTGAAGGAATCAGCCGATCTCTTCTCGATTCTTCCCCGTTTGTCATGCAGTAACTGGGCTCTGGCCAAATCCTCGGTTATGGAAAACCGATCCGCGATAATCTGCAAATACTCCGACTGCAGCAGTGGTTGCCGTACATTTTGAAACATCGGCTGAAGCTCGGAAAATATCCGGACTCTGCCGGCCGCGCTCCCATCCCACTGCAAGACGGCCTTGCGCACGCTATAGGTGCCCAGTTCCACCCGATCCGACAAGAGCTGCTCGAATCCGGCGATGCCCTGTCTTTTGAGGAAATCGTCCGGGTCCATTCCATCCGGGAAACGGATGCAACTGACCGGGACCTCCTCCTGCAAGAAGAGAGGAAGAGCACGCAGCATGGCCCGTTCCCCCGCTTCATCGCCATCATAGGCGAGCACGACTTCGTCGGCTATCCGCGACAGCAGCCTGACCTGCTGGATGGTCAGGGCAGTTCCCAGAGTCGCCGCGACACGATAAAAGCTCCTGGCATGAAAGGCCAGGAGGTCCATATAGCCTTCAACCAGCACTACCTGTCGGACTTGCCTGCAGGCATCCCGCGCGGCGCCGAACTGGTAGAGCATCCTCCCCTTATGGTAGACCGCGGTTTCCGGACTATTGAGATACTTTGGCTCATTTTGCTCACCGGGAGTCAGACTCCTCCCGCCAAAAGCCACGGTCCGTCCGTGTTCATCCGTTATCGGAAAAATAAGCCTGTTTCTAAAACGGTCATAAAACTTCCCGGCATCGGTCGCGCCTCGGCTCAAAAGCCCCGCACTGACTCCGACATCCGGTTCGAATCCGTTCCTTTTCAGATGGTCGAGAAGCCCGTCCCAGCGCGCCGGTGCATAGCCGAGCCGCTGAGCCTCGACCACCTCCGCCGGCAACTCCCGCTTAAGGATGTATTCGCGGGCGATTCTGCCTTCGGCGCTCAGGCGCAGTTGGCGCTGGAAGAATTCGGCCGCGCATTGGAGCGCGGCTAAGATTTTCTCCCGCTCCTTCTGGCTCTCCTGGAGCAGCGCGGGGCCGTCCTCCCCCGATTCTCGTGGAAGCGGGATATTGTAACGCTCGGCCAGGTGTTTGACTGCATCGCCGAACGTGAGGTTCTGGTGCTTCATTACAAAGCTGAGCACATCGCCGCCGTTGCCGCAGCCAAAACAATAGTAGAGCTGATTTTCAGCATCCACTTGAAATGACGGGGTTTTTTCCTGGTGGAAGGGGCACAGCCCCACGTGGCGATTTCCGGAACGACGTAACGGGACCGCCCGGCCAATCACATCGACGATATCCACCGACTGCTTTACCAGTGTGGCGATTCCGGAAACACTCACTTGAGCTGCCCGCCTTTAAGAACGAAACGAAGAGGCAAAAATACACCATCGAGAGAAACTCGGATTTTTAGCCCCTGGCTACCTCTAAATCAAGCTGTTTATGGTTTTTCCCGGAATATTGATGACCTGAGAAGCTCCTCACCCCCCAAGCACGCGCCGTACAAGCTCATTTACCAGCTTGCCGTCGGCCCGGCCCGTCGTTTTCGGCATCAGGATCTTCATCACCTTGCCCATCTCCTTTACCGAAACGGCGCCGCTTTCCGAAACGGCCGCCTCGACCATTTTCTCCAGTTCCTCAATCGAGAGCTGCTCGGGGAGAAATCCTTCCAGAACAACGATTTCAGACTCCTCCCTGGCCGCGAGGTCCTCCCGTTTCCCGGTTTTGTACTGCTCGGCGGAGTCCCGCCTCTGCTTGATGAGTGTCGCTATTATCTGCTGGGTTTCAGTCTCGTTGGGCTCCCGCCTGATCTCCTTTTCCCTGACCTTGAGCGCGGTGAGGAGCATCCTGATCGCATCCCGTCTGACTTCATCCTTGCGCAACATCGCATCCTTGAGTGCCTGTTCTATTCTCTGGCGCAGTTCCATGGACGGACCTCACTCCTGAATATTTTCCGAATCTTTCGCGGTCGTCTGGCTCCGAGCGCGGATAATAGCCTCCTCCAGCTTTACCGTTCCCTCATAAATCGCCCTGCCCGTAATGACTCCAAGGAGCCCCAGGGCGGCGAGCGGCTTCAGCCTGTCAATATCTTCCAGGGTTGAAACGCCCCCCGAGGCAATCACGGGTATCCCGCTCGCCTCGATCATTCGTCGCGTGGCCTCGATGTTTACACCCGTTTGCATCCCGTCCCTGTGGATGTCCGTATAAATGACGGCGGCCAGCGGCAAATCCGCAAAGCGGCGGACCAGCGACACGGCATCGGTCCGGGTCGCCTCCTTCCATCCCTCGACCGCGACAAGACCGTCGCGGGCGTCAATGCCCAGCGCAATCTTGCCCGGATAGCGGCCGCATGCCTTCTCCAACATCTCGGGCTCCCTCAGGGCGGCCGTCCCCAGGATGACCCGGGCAATACCATCCTCAATGTATTCCCGAACGTTTTCGAAAGTGCGGATTCCGCCCCCGACCTGCACGGGAATGGATACAGCCCCGGAGATCGCCCGGATGATTGCATCGTTAACCGGCTGCCTGGAAAAAGCGCCGTCAAGGTCTACCACGTGGAGCCACTCCGCGCCCCGTGCCTCCCAGTGCCTGGCCACCGCAACCGGGTCCTTGCCATAAATAGTGGCACGGTCGGGATCTCCCTGCATCAAACGAACACAAACCCCGCCTTTCAGGTCGATCGCGGGAAATATAATCATAATTCACCTCACAGGCAGAAAAACGGTCTGTCACGGCTCTAAATGAGAATTATTCGATATTCTTGTTGGATTGCAGAAGCTTTCGCAAAAACTCGGGAGGTTTTTGCGCCTTTCGTTCGCTGTTCATGCAGGCGTGAAGAGTATAGCCCTTCGTGAGGATTTCATCATTACGAACGATTTCGTAATCGAACCTCAGGCGTGCCGGACCGGCAAAGCTGAAGGACGTTCTGATCGTGAGGAGATCATCGTAATAGGCCGGCCTGATGTAGGAACAGTGGGCCTCCATCACGGGCAGGTATGTCCCGCCCTTCTCGAGATCGCGATAGGTGGTCCCGGTTGAACGAAACCACTCCGCGCGGCCGATTTCAAACCATCTCAGATAATTGCCATAGTAGGCGAATCCCATCGCGTCGGTCTCGCCGTAAGTAACTCTGTATTGTGTCTCGGAATCCATAGCGCGCTCTCTCACCACCAGTTCATCGGCTGCCCCGGCGGACACTGCCGCTCAATCCCGGACCGTCATTCTCACGCGGCTCATCCGCCAGAGCGGTACGCAACGTCTCCGGCCTGGCGCATCACCCGGAAGCAGGCACTCGGGTACAAGGAATGGCCCCTGGACGAAGGCCGACTGGAATATCAGCACATTTTAACCGATGAAATTCCGGAACAAATCCACGCCGGAATCGAAATACAACCCGGCATCCCGCGCATCGCGCTCGCAGAACCTTGCCGAGCCCCCTTCCGGCGGGTTCTTTGCCCCCAAATCATCCACAATCAGGAAGGGGACAGGATCAGTCACATGTGTTCGCCTGGAGATCGGAGTAAAATGATCGGTTACAACAAGAATGCGGGCCCGGTCAAACTTCCGTGCGCCTTCAACCACTGGTCCGATGATGCGTTTATCGAAGTTTTGTATCGCTTCGATCTTCTTTTCCAGGCTCCCCTCGTGTGATGCCTCATCGGGAGCTTCCAGGTGCAGGAAAGCGAAATTACCTTTCTCCAGAGCACCCAGCGTCGCGCGGACTTTTCCCTCATAGTTGGTGTCGAGGTACCCCGTAACCCCGGGCACCGTGACAGGATCGAGCCCCGCGTAAACCCCGATTCCCTTGAGCAGGTCGACCGCCGAAACCATGGCGCCCGTAAGTCCGAACTTTTCACCCAGGTTGGGCATAGAGGGCGCCTTGCCCTGCCCCCACAGCCAGACCGCATTCGCGGGGACTTTGCCGCCTTCCACCCGTTCGAGGTTCACGGGATGGTCTTTGAGTATCACCGCCGAACTGTCAATAAAGGAACGCAGTATGGGCTGACTGGAATACTTGTCATATTGCGCGATGGCTTGCCCCAGGATGTCATGAGGGGGCGTGGTGGGCATGCGGTCCCGCCCGCCTTTCCAGACGAGCAGATGACGATAGCCGACGCCGGGATAAAGCTTTAGAGGGTGACCGGTAACCGCGCTCTCAAGAGACGATATTATCGATCGCGCTTCCGGAGTGGAGATGTGTCCCGCGGAATAATCCCCCATGATCGTCGCGCCCGAGGCGTCACGGTCCAGAAAAACCAGATTGCACCGGAAAGCCACTTCATCGGGTGCGAGATGCAAACCCATGCTGGCGGCTTCCAACGGGCCTCTTCCCGTGTGGTAGACCGAGGGATCGTATCCGAGAAGGCTCATATTGGCGACGTCGCTTCCCGGTTCCATACCGGCGGGTACGGTGCGAACGAGCCCCAGTCTCCCGATTCGCATGAGCCGGTCCAGATTGGGAGTCTGCGCCGCTTCCAGAGGAGTCCGCCCCCCCAGCGATTCCAACGGGTAGTCACCCATTCCGTCGCCGACCAAAATGATATATTTTTTATCCATTAAACAGCCCGAGGCCGGTGTTGTCTCAAGTTCCAGGGAGAAACCGGTCAGTTGTGATTTTCTATGCGAATGAGCGGAGTCGGCGCCAGCACGACATCAAGATTATCAATTTCGTTCAAGGCTTTCCGCACATTGCTCTCGATGGCTTCATGCGTGATCATTACCAGGGGTACCGATTCCTGGGCGCGGCGGCCTTTTTGGATAACGGCGGCTATGCTGATCTGGTGTTTCCCGAGAATCCCCGAAATCTTGGACAGAACGCCCGGGCTGTCAAGGGCCGAGAACCGGAAGTAATAGCAGGTCGTTACATCCGAGATCGGCTTGATGGCAATTTCCTGAAGCCGGTCGGGCAGGAAGGCGAGCGCGGGAATTCTCGCCGGAGTGCTGTTGAGGATATCGCGCGCGATGTCGATAAGATCGCTTGCCACGGCACTTCCGGTCGGCATCATTCCGGCCCCCATGCCGTAGAGCATTATATCCCCCACCGCATTTCCCTCCACATGAACGGCGTTGTAGGCGCCCCTCACACTCGCCAGCACATGGTTCCGTGAAATGAGGGTCGGATGCACACGCATCTCGAGGCGCCCGTCAACATTCCTGGCAATTGCCAGGAGCTTGAGCTGGTATCCGAATTCCTCGGCATACTGGATATCAAGCGGATCAATGCCCGTTATGCCTTCGATATGCACTTTATCGAACTGGACAGGCGTTCCGAAAGCTATGGCGCTGGCGATGGCCAGTTTGTGCGCCGTGTCAATCCCCTCGATATCCAGCGTCGGATCGGCTTCCGCATAGCCAAGCTGCTGCGCCTCGCGCAACGCATCTTCGAACGAAAGCCTGTCTTCCGCCATACGGGTGAGAATGAAATTGGCGGTACCGTTCAGAATTCCGAAGATGGTCCTGATGTTGTTTGCGGCTAGGCCTTCCCTGAGGGATTTGATCAGCGGAATCCCTCCGGCAACGGAGGCTTCGAATCCTATCGCGCGCCCCTTGTCGGCCGCCAGGCTGAACAGCTCATTTCCCGCGTGGGCAAGAAGAGCCTTGTTCGCCGTCACAACATACTTCCCGCGTTCTAGCGCCCGGCAGATTATCGTTTTGGCCGCTCCCAGCCCCCCAATGAGCTCGATCACGATGTCGATTTCGGGATCGTCCAGGATGTCATCCGCCCTGGTGGTGAGCATTTCCTTCGGGACGGAAACCGGCCTTTCGCGTTCCAGGTCAAAATCCGCCACGCGCCGAAGTTCGAGAGAGGCTCCGAGGCGACTCGCTATCACATCGGCGTTGTCCCTGAGAACCTTTATAACCCCGCATCCGACCGTGCCCCAGCCAACCAGCCCGACACCAATTTTACGCATTGCACCCCCGATATGACCGCACCGCCTGCCCCCGCTCAATTAAAGACAGGCGGATCGAAAAATCCCAACAAAAACCACTTCCCAACGACGCCAAAGAGGACATCAACCCAAGTGCGCCGTTTTGAGACCGGTGGCCGACTTTTGCAGGGCGCGGCGCATACCCCGGATTGCCTGTTTGGTCCTCATCTCGTTTTCGACAAGGGCAAATCGCACATATTCGTCGCCATATTCCCCAAAACCCAGCCCGGGAGAGACCGCGACCTTCGCTTCCTGGATGAGATACTTGGAAAAAGCGACCGATCCCATTCCAACCGCGCGGAACTGCTCGGGGATACGCGCCCACACGAACATGGTCCCCTTGGGCTTGTCGGTCGTCCACCCGATCCGGTTCAGGCCGTCCACGAGGATATCGCGTCGTGATTCATAAACCGAGACAATTTCGCCAACGCAGGACTGGTCCCCCTTGAGCGCAACCGTTGCCGCGATCTGAATCGGCTGAAAAACGCCATAATCGAGGTAGCTCTTGATCCGGGTAAGGGCGCCCACCATTTCCCGATTTCCGACGCAGAAACCGACCCTCCATCCAGCCATGCTGTAACTTTTTGACATGGAATAGAACTCGACGCCGATTTCCTTGGCTCCGGGCACCTGGAGGAGGCTCGGCGCCTTATAGCCGTCAAAGACGAGGTCCGCATAAGCGAGGTCGTGAATTACCATTATGCGGTGTTCCCTGGCGAATTCGACGATCCTGTAGAAGAAATCCAGGTCCACAACGGTCGTCGTCGGATTGTGAGGAAACGAAATAATCAGCATCTTCGGCCGAGGCCAGGTCTGTTTGACCGCCACTTCCAGATCGGTCATGAAATCACGGTCGGGACCGATTGGGACGGACCGGAGGTCGCCACCCGCGATGATGGCGGAATAGGGATGTATTGGATACGTCGGGTTTGGCGCGAAAACCACGTCGCCGGGACTTATTAAAACGAGCACCAGGTGCGACAGGCCTTCCTTCGCGCCTATCGTGACAACCGCTTCCTTTTCAGGGTCCACGTCGACGTCGTACCGCCTTTTGTACCACTCGGCGATTCCCTCGCGCAGCTTGGTGATCCCGCGAGAGGCGGAATAACGGTGATTATGCTTCTTTCTGGCCGCCTCCACCAGTTTGTCCACTATATGCTTGGGCGCCGGCAGGTCAGGATTGCCCATGCCCAGGTCGATGATATCCTCACCGGCCCACCGCCTCTCCATCTTAAGAGCGTTCACCTCGGCGAACACATAGGGAGGCAGGCGGTCCATTCTACTTCGTTCAGCGATGTTAAATGACATTTCCTCATTTCCCCCTAAGCAATTTGAATCAGAGAACAATAATATTTCGGCGGTAAAAATGTCAAAGAGTTTCACAGAAAAATCGGTTTGGCGGCCCCTCATGGCGGGAGTCTGGATAAGAATGACTATTCAAAACTAGCGGAATTATTTTCCGCATGGATAGCTGGGAAAGATTGTTCAGCCAACGATAACCATTCACCATCTTTATTTGAATACCGCGAGATGTTCTAATTAGACGCTAAAAACTTGTGCTGTACCTCCTCATTCTGCTAATTTGTCGTGGATTTCCATTTCCTGAATACCCATTGCGAGAAGACAAGCTTATGAAACAGGTCATACTCGGAACAGCCGGACACATAGATCACGGCAAGACTTCGCTCATCCGCGCGCTCACCGGAATTGACACCGACCGCCTCAAGGAAGAGAAGCTCCGGGGTATTACCATTGAACTCGGCTTCGCGCACATGGACCTTCCCGGGGGAGAGCGGCTCGGGATCGTGGATGTGCCGGGGCATGAAAAGTTCGTAAAACACATGGTCGCGGGGGCAACCGGTATAGATCTGGTGGCATTGGTCATTGCCGCCGATGAGGGGATAATGCCGCAGACCAGGGAGCATATGGAGATTTGCGAACTTCTCCGGGTCAAGAAAGGACTGGTGGTCCTCACAAAAACCGACCTGGTGGAGGACCCCGACTGGCTTGAGATGGTCCGGGAGGACATAATCGAGTTCCTGAAGGGTACTTTTCTGGACGGCTGCGAGATTGTTCCGGTCTCCTCCTCGACAGGAGAGGGCATTGACGAGTTGAAAAAATCCCTTACACGCCTCTTTTCCGAGGTGGACTCGAAGAGTTCCGACGGAGTTTTCAGGCTGCCCGTCGACCGAGTGTTCACAATGCGCGGGTTCGGTACCGTTATCACGGGAACGAGTATCTCCGGACGGCTGCATGTGGGAGATCCCATCTTCATTTATCCCTCGGAGCTGAAGAGCAAGGTTCGCGGATTGCAGGTACACAGCCTCGATGTGCAGGAGGTGCTGCCGGGCCAGCGGACCGCGGTCAATCTGCAGGGCATGGAGCGCGCGCTCATTCAGCGCGGTGACGTTCTGGCCTCTCCCGGAGCACTCATTTCCTCGCACATGATCGATCTCCAACTCGAACTGCTGAAAAGCGCACCCCGTCCCCTGAAGCATCGCGCGAAAATCCGGTTTCATACCGGCACCGCCGAGCATCTGGCGACCATCATCCTTCTGGACCGTGAGGAACTCAAACCGGGCGAGAGCACATTCGCCCAGATACGACTCGATCAACCCACTGCCGTGCTCCGGGGCGACAGGTTCGTTTTACGCTCCTACTCCCCGGTCCAGACGATAGGCGGCGGTACCATTCTTCATCCGCTCCCGAGGAAACACAAGGGCCCCGCGAAGAGGGAGGCGGCCAAATCCCTGGAAACCCTGTTTAACAGCACCGATGCCGACATCATCCTCTGGCACCTCCGGGATGCCGGCTGGGTGGGACTCAGCGAGCAGGAGCTGCGCATCCGCTCGAATGTGCCGCAAAAATTCCTCGAAAAAATGCTCCAGCAATTTACCAGTACCAGGAAGGCTATCCTCTACGATAAGGACAACCGACGGCTCATCCATCCGGAAGCTCTCGACGAGATCAAGAATGCGGTGGTCGAGATTCTCGATGAATATCACCGCAAGTTTCCGTTAAAACCCGGAATGGCCAAGGAGGAAATCCCGGCCCTGCTGGCGAAACCCCTCGAAGGCAAGATTTACAATTTTGCCCTGCGCCAGCTTGTCGAAGCGGGGCAGCTTGCCCTGGAAATGGAATGGGTCAGGCTGGACACCCACAAGGTGGCGCTCACCAGGCAAGAGGAAAGCATCCGGGAAAGAGTCGAGAAGATATTCAGGGAATCCGGGCTGCAGCCGCCCTTTTTCCGCGACATCGCCGCCGATCTCCCCGGGACCCAGAAGCAGCACCAGGAGGTCCTGGAGTGGATGCTGGCAAAAGGGATATTGGTGAAGACGAAGGAAGAGATCTTCTTTCATTCAGAGGTCATGGCGGAGTTCCAGAAGCGGCTGGTGGCGTGGTTGAAGGAAAACGGCGAGATCACGACAACCCAGTTCAAGGAGATGACCCAGGCAAGCCGGAAGTACACCATCCCCCTGCTGGAATACTTCGATGCCCAGAAAATCACAATCCGCGTGGGAGACGTGAGAAAGCTGCGCGGGATGTAGCACCCGCGGCGCCATTCACTTTTTCTTTAAGACAACGCCGATATTCGCCGTATTGATAGCTACCCCTCAAGTTTTACCTAATACCCCGCTTGAGAGCCCGGGTGCGATATGCATCCGGGCTCTATTATTTCCGTGGACACACGGCCATGGCTTGTTCAGTCATTATTTGTACAGAACTCTACTTAAACAGTCTTAAATCTTGACAATCGCGCGGGAATGGGATTTATGAGGACTGTGCCGATTTGAGAGAAACAAACGCACTGAACACGGTTCAATACGTCCAGCGCCCCATGGCTGTGATTCTTTTAGCAAGCCGCCAGTGCATGCGTACCGGAAATACACGATCCTGGGCCGCTGCCGCGGGAGTAAGAGAATCTCGCCATGTCTTCGTCGAATGGTTCCATTTGGGGAAAGGGAGACGTGACGAACCCTCCAGCTTCCTCCGAAACTTGCTTGCTGTTCAATGTCGGGATTGTGACCCGGGGGCCCCGATGCCTCCCTGTCATCAAGAATCTCCAGGAGATGAAATCCTCCCGCCTGCGCATGCGGCCGCTTGCCATCGCGGACACTCTGAAATCCACCGAATGTTACAAATATGCGGGAAAAGCCGGCATAGAGATATTCGAGGATTACCAGAATCTCCTGTTCATTGATCACCTCGACCTGATCCTCGAGTTAACAGGTGATCAGGAAATCCTGTCCGATATCATAAAGCGGAAACGCCCTGCCCTGGGCGTGCTCGATCGCCAGGCATCCATGCTGTTGTTCGGCGGGGCACGGCTCTGTCTGCAGGTGGACCAACGCGAGTCCGAGACCGCTCTGGAGACGCTGTTTGCATCCACCCTGCTGGAGGCATCTCCCGACGGCGTACTCGTCATTGACCGGGATTTCAGGATCATCAACTGCAACAAATCGCCCCTTATCCCCGGAAGCGCCAACAACGAGTCGATAATCGGCAAGCACTGTTTCAGGGTAATGCAGCAGTCATCGCGTCCCTGCAACAACCCCGAAAGATGTTGCCCCGTCCACGAAACCCAGAAAACCGGGAAGCTGGCACGCACGGTGTATGAAGCTCCCGGGCCCGACAATAGCCGGCAGATCCGGCAGGTTACCTCCTATCCTGTTTTTAACCGGTTTGGAGAAGTCGCCCACTTCGTGCTCACGATCCGGGACATGACCAATGACCTGAATGAAAGGATCGAAGAGCACACGCAGACGCTGAAAAAAGATCTGGCCCGCATGGCCCAGGAGGACCGGCTTTCCTCTCTGGGGCGCCTGGTTGCCTCGGTATGCCACGAGATCAACAACCCGATCACCAGCATCGTGACCTTCACCAAGCTTATTCTGTCCAAAATACAGAAGCGGGACCTGGCCGCTGAACAACTCGCCAATATGGAGCGTTATCTGGACCTTTCTTTTCGTGAAGCGATGCGCTGTGGCGGAATTGTCAAAAACCTCCTCACATTCGCCCGTCCGAAAAGCGTTGAAGCGAGGTTTATCGAAATAGCCGAGGTGATCAGCACCATCGTACTCCTGACCGGGCACCAACTCCAGGACGCCAATGTTCGCTGTCTCGTGGAGCTTCCTTCTCCCCCCTTTACCGCATGGGGGGACTACGCACAGATTCAGCAGTGTCTGTTGAATCTGATATTTAACGCCATTGACGCCATGCCTGGCGGCGGCACCATCACCATTTCGGGTGGGAACGACGAAGCCGACGACATGGTTTGGCTGACAGTATCCGATACCGGCTACGGGATTCATCCCCAGGATTTGCAGCGGATATTCGAGCCCTTTTACTCAACCAAAGTCGATGGGAAAGGCAATGGTCTCGGGCTTTCGATGGTCTACGGCATTATCCGCCAGCACAGGGGAATCGTGGAGGTTGAAAGTGAACCCGGCCAGGGAACGACATTCAGAATCAAGCTGCCCAGGAGCCCGGTGAACAACCGGGAGGGGGAGCACGTCCATTACAGGGACTTCCCGGCCCGGATGGACGGCAGATGAGGTAATCGCGTTCATCCGCGGAGCAAAAAGGAGCTTCCCAATGAAATCTGCCACGCGAGTCTTGGTCGTGGATGACGAAGAAACCATCTGCGAGGCGCTCAAAGCATGGTTTGTCAACGATGGGCACCATGTGGAGACGGCTCTTTCCGGAGCCGATGCCTTAAGGCAGGTTCAGCAAAAACCGAGCGATGTCTATATCGTGGATGTCAAGATGCCGGGAATGGACGGTATCGAGTTTCTTTCCAGGTTGAAAGAAATTCAACCGGATGCGATGGTTATCATGATGACGGCCCACGGCACCATACAAACGGCGGTGGAGGCAATGAAGCGCGGGGCCGTTGACTATTTCTGCAAGCCATTCGATCCGGACGAACTGTCGCTGCTGATGGGTCGTATTCTGACCCACAAGGCACTCAAGGAGGAAAATACCGCCCTGAAAGAGCAGTTGATCGAGCGCCGCGAAGGCTTCTTCGACGTCTTTATCATTCATTCCGATGCGATGCGGCGTATCTTCGCCACTATCGAGGAGGTCGCCCCATCCTCCGCTCCCATATTGATCACGGGTGAAACGGGTGTGGGAAAGGACATGGTGGCCAAGGCAATCCACTTCAGAAGTGAACGCTCCGGTGGCCCGTTCGTGGCGGTCAATTGCGGCTCCGTAGCGGAGTCTCTCCTGGAGAGTGAATTATTCGGGCATGAAAAAGGCGCGTTCACCGGTGCGGTAAAAGCAAGACGGGGACGCCTGGAGATGGCCAACGGCGGGACGCTTTTCCTTGACGAAGTAGGTGAAATTTCAACAAAAATGCAGGTTAGCCTCCTGCGTGCCCTGGAGGAGAAAAGTTTTGTGAGGCTGGGAGGAACACAGCCGGTGCACTCGGAATTCCGGCTCATCAGCGCCACCCACAGGGATTTGCCCTCCCTTATAAAAGAAAATCTTTTCCGCGAAGATTTCTACTACCGCATCAACGTCATTGCCATCGAGGTCCCCCCTTTACGGGAGCGTCTCGAGGAAATTCCCATCCTGGCCGATCACTTTCTCAGGCGCTATGTCGCGGAAACCGGAAAATACCTCGAGGGCTTCACGCAAAAGGCGCTGGCCCTCCTGGCATCGTACCACTGGCCGGGTAATATCCGGGAGCTTCGAAACGTTATCGAACGCGCGGTTGTCATCGCCAGGGGAAGAGTGATCGGGACGGAAGAGCTGACCTTCCTCAATCCGCGCACGGAAATAAATGCATCGGGAGCCATGACGCTGGAGGAAATTGAAACCAACCATATAAAGGCCGCCCTCGATGCGTGCAACGGCAACATCATTCAGGCATCCAAACGGCTGGGAATCAGCCGCAGCACAGTCATGCGGAAAATGAAGCGGTATTGTCTTCTCCGCTCCTGATCCGAGATCCCGCCCCTTTCCTCAAGGGGCTCCCATCCAACCGAGGTAACGGCAATTGGCGCGGAAACGAACTCGACCATCCGGGGGAAGTCAGATTGACATCATTCCGTATGGACGGGTGGATGCCCTGACAGTCTCCATTGTTGCTGCGAACATCCAGACAATCCTGGGTCTCAATTCCGATGTGCTCCCTCCCTGCCCCGAACCCGAGTTCGCCTATCTTCCCCCGCGCGGACAGTACGCGGCCGGGAAAATCCTTCAATCTCTCGAGTCGCTGCCCCTGGGGGCAAAATTCAAACTGGGGATCGTTTCGGTCGATATCTGCACGCCGATCCTGAAATTCGTTTTCGGCGAGTCCCAGTTGGGGGGGAAAGCCGCCGTAATCTCGCTCTGCCGCCTCGGCGGTGATGACCCCGCACATATCTATCTCCGGGCCGCCAAGATCGGCCTCCACGAAATCGGACATCTTCTGGGGATCGGCCATTGCAGGGCCCCGGATTGCCTGATGGTTTTTTCGAGCAACCTCGAAAAACTCGATAGCCTCCCCCTCAGATTCTGCAGCGTCTGCGAATATGAAATCGTCCGGAGTCTGAGACATACCTTCGGGCCTGCCTGAAACGACGAGATCGCTCCGGGCTTTCCCTATTCCAGGAACTCCCTGACCAGCCGGTCCCACCCAATTTCGGGTGTCATTCCGAAGATGTCCCTGATTGCCTCGCCACCGGTCGCCATCATGGGATAGGCCGAGCCACCACCCAGAATCGTGTTCAGGCGGGAAGCCTCCTTGTCCATCCAGGTCACACTTTCCGTATCGAAAAGCGTCTTTTTCAGGTTCTTACGGAGGCTGGACGGCTGGATCACCATGAGCCATCCGTCGCTGTACGGTGAATCGTTGGCGACGGCGGCTTTCCTCGTTACCTTGTGATTGACGGCAACCACGCTTCCATCCACCGGACTGAGCGTCGCGGCCTCGTTCCCGGACCTGTTCAACACCGCCGCGGGACGGCCCTGGCCCACGCTGGCGCCAAGCTCGGGCAGCTTGATCTCGTCTTGCGGTCCCAACAGCCTGAGGGCAAAATCATCGATGCCGACCCGTACCAGACCGCCGTACTCTACGCGGGCCCACGTGTGGCCATGGTGGTAATAATAGTTCTTGGCAATATCGAAGCCGGACACCTTGTCGATCACCGGCTTCCTATAGTTCGGCAGGTAGCTCGTATCCTCGATCATCTGGTCGAAAGGACACTTCGCGCAATTCCACCCATACGAACACGATCCATAGGAAATGCGGCCGCTAAGCATGTGCCGGCACTTGCCCTTGTCCATCATCAGCACCATTCTCGCGGGCCGAGTGTCGCTCTGTCCGGATGCCTTGCGCTGGTTTTCGAAATTGGTCAGGATGGTCTGGTCGAGGGAACACCCCAGGCAATTGAAAGCATTGATGCATTTGGTGGCCTTGATCACACCGGCCTTGCCCCACACGCACTGGTCGTTGTCCATGGAGAAGATAACGGGTCTCAGGTTTTTCTTGCGATCATTTTCTTCCATGATGCGTTCCTTTCACTCCAGATGTTGAGGGGGGATCTGCTTATCGTTTCCGAGCCACGTTAGCGTTTCCTTTGAGCAGGATTCGGGCCAACGGCTCACAGCCGGTCATGGTTGTCACAACATATTGAATTTATTAGCTTATATATCTAAACCTCCGCCGGTCAATCACATCGGCCGGCAAGCGGAGCGAGTCAACTATGTGCAAAATGACACAATCATGATCCGATGGGGAATAAGCCCAGCGATTCTGTTTACCCGCGCGGGTGTGTCATTTTGACCAGGGGTGGCGCAGTTTGCATCGGGGCGAAGGTTCTTCGGTTCGATCCCCTTATACGGAGTTGCGTTCAAGATGAGCCTATCCCTAAATTGAAGATGCCGTTCAGAATTGACCCGTTCTACCCTTCGATACGTCAGGGCGAACGCGGGTATATCCTCTTGAACGCAAATTAATATTATAAGGGAGGAGTTGCCAAGGCGGGTTTTCAACGGCTAACACGTCCGGCGATCCATCCGGGGTCAATGAGTGACATGCGGATATACTTTTTCGCCGAGGCTACCGGCGCCATTGTCAGGCGGGCGGTCTAATCATGCCGGCTCAGCGGAAAGCGCGTCTTTCCAAGCACGGCGGGAAAATGATAAATAATGACTACACCGTTCAATTATTTCTCAAGGCAAACGCGGCAACCGCCGTATTAATAGTTACCCCTCAAGTTTTACCATATTCCCCTCTTAAGCCTGGATGTGGATGCATCCGGGCTTTTTTGATTTTCAGTCTCCAGTTTCCAGTCTCTGATTTGAAAGTATTTTAGTGATGTACCTGGCGGTGCTTCATTGATTTCACCGTGGCGGGGGGACAGGCTGATGCATGAGTGTTGACGCATTCTGTTACTAATCGTGGCTGCCGCCATGACAAAAAAGCTTGCAGCCCATCTTCTCAAGTCTTCTCAACAACTCCTCTCTATTCTCTACACAGCCATGTCCTCATGACTGAGCACCCGAGGTGTATCTTTCAGTATCCCGATAATATCCTTGATGTTTTCTTTAAGCTCCTCAAGCGTTTCTCCCCGGATCATATGATTGGGATACGATTCCGGGTGGCCAAGCCGCATCCCATCCTTTTCCCGCCAGTAAACTGTCTCACTGTCTTCATTCCCATTTCGGCCCCAGGCTGAAGGAAATACCTGCACTTTCCCGGGGCTGGCATGTTTTTGATAAACCGCTTCCGTCCAGCCACGAGCGGCCTGAGTTGTAAAGGGACGAGCGTCGATCGTGAACAGGAGATCGTTTTTCATTACCTCCTGTTCATCCCTGAAGTGGACCCCTGTCAGTTCACCCTGAAGAAACCACGCGGAACCGGGAGCGGATGGGCGGCGGCGCCCCCACCACTTCTCCCGATTCAGAAACGAGAAATCGATTATGCTGATGGAATGAGGATAACCCGAGGCAGTGATCTGCTATATCGAACGGCTAAGTGAAAGTAAGTGAGCGGTCATTCCGTGTTGGTTCTTTTAAGATACATCCGGACCGATTCGAAAGAGCCCTCCGGGGCCGCGATCAGATGCTCCTCGATCCTCTGGCCGTTGAGGTAATCGCTCAGGTGAAACTCTCGGCCGTCCATCCGGTGTATTTTCCCTCCCGCGGCCATGAGGATAATCTGCGCCGCCGCAAGGTCGCGATAGGAGACATTGGCGAGTAATGCCGCCTCCGCGCGCCCCCTGATGACATAGGTGATATGCGCGGCGGTGGATCCCAGGTTCCTGATCTTGCCGGGGAATGAAGATTGATAATGATTATGGAATCGGGAATAGGTTAAAAGCACGCTCTCGTTGCTGATCTCCCCCGTCTCCTGGATCATTATCGGGTTGTCGCCCCAATGCGCCTGCTGACCGACCACGGCATAGAAAAGATCCCCTGTCACCGGCATGTAGGTTACGCCGAAAACGGGCCAGAAATTTTCGAGCAAAGCGAGGGAGATTCCCCAGATGGGAATACCCGCCTGGTAATTCGCAACTCCGTCCAGTGGATCGTAAATCCAGAGATACCGTTTTTCTCCGTGTACGTAATCCTGGTCGGGAAGAGGGTCCCCGAAAACACCATGCCCCGGGAAAACGGTGCTCAACTGCTCCTTGAAAGAGTTCGTGAGACGGAGTTCAGCTTCCGTAACCAGTTCTTCATCGAATTTTATCTCGGGGCTCCCCTTTCCGTAGAGTTTGAGTGCCTCCGTCCCGGACTTATGGACCGTTTCCCTGGCAAACCGCAGCAGTTCGTCTATCCCGGGATTCACATCATGTGTCATTTCAGCCTCCATCTCAGATCGGGAACCCGATGATTCATGTTGGTAAACTCCTCATATGCATGTCTACTGATTATCAAAATATTGCGGATTTTTCATTATTTCTTTTGAGGCGCCAAAAGAGGAAGATCTCCCCCAAGTAGCGATGGCCGCGAAAAGTGGTTCATAGTAGAATACGTGGATGTTCATCGACTTTTTTCAATAGCGGGCAACAGCGGAGCGGGCAATGAACTACTCGATCAGAGACGCCACACAGGAAGATGTCCCGGTTATTGTGGACATCATCAGGAATTCCTTTAGAGAGGTTGCAGTCCGTTTCGGGCTGACGCTGGAGAACTGCCCGAAACATCCTTCGAATTGCACCTCGGAATGGATTGCTCCAGCACTCCGGAAAGGGATAGAATATTTCCTTCTGGAGACCGATGGTTCGGCATGCGGCTGTGCGGCCCTTGAAAAGGCGCAACACGAGGTGTTTTATCTCGAAAGGTTGGCCGTCCTTCCACAATTCAGAGAGCGCGGGTTCGGGAAAGCTCTCGTCGAGCATGCCCTCGCGCGCGCGGCGGCCGCGGGTGCGGTCAGGGTCGAAATTGGAATCATTACGGACCACACCGAACTGAAAAACTGGTATAAAGCGATCGGTTTTGTTGAAATCAGGAGGTCAAGATTCCAGCATCTGCCATTTGAAGTGACATTCATGGCGATCGATTGTTCCGAGTGATCGTGTCCAGGCATTGCCCGTTTGCGACCAGACATGGCTGAATGCTTTCGACGGAGATGGGTACCCTTTTATAGTGGTAGAACTTATATAAGCTGTGCCTTTGCCTTAAACCGGCTTACCGCGGGGATGGGGGCAGACCTTACAACCCTTGTGCAACCGGTAAGAACTCTTTCCCCCGGCTCCGGGTCAACGGCGGTGATTTGAACAGGAGAATACGAATGCGGCAGGTCGATCTCAGATCCGACACGATAACGCGTCCCACCGATGCCATGCGCCGCGCCATGGCCGAGGCGGAAGTAGGCGACGATGTATTCGGGGAAGACCCCACGATACACAGACTCGAGGAAATGGCGGCGAAGCGCCTCGGCAAGGACGCCGCCATGTATGTCCCAAGCGGCACGATGGGAAACCTGACTTGTCTGCTTTCGCACTGCGGCCGAGGCGATGAGATCATCCTCGGCGACCAGTCCCACATCTATATCTACGAACAGGGGGGCGCTTCCGCCCTTGGGGGGATTCACCCCCGCCCGATTCGTAACGAACCCGATGGCACCATGGACCTCGATACGGTCGAAGCGGCCATCCGGCCGGTCGATGTCCACCAGCCCACCACTCGTTTAATTGTCCTGGAAAATACCCACAACAGGTGTAACGGCAGTCCCTTGAACCTCGACTATATGCGACGGGTGAGGGAGCTTGCCGACCGGCATGGACTGAAAGTGCATGTCGATGGAGCAAGAATCTTCAATTCCGCGGTAGCCCAGGGACTGGATGTACGTGAACTCGCGAAGGGAGCCGATTCCATCACTTTTTGCCTCAGCAAGGGACTGGCCGCGCCGGTGGGTTCGGTGGTCTGCGGACCTCCTGACTTCATTGGGCGCGCGAGACGCGCCCGGAAGGTGCTGGGCGGCGGTATGCGGCAAGCCGGTGTGCTGGCGGCGGCCGGAATTGTCGCCCTGAACGGGATGGTGGACCGGCTGGCTGAGGACCATGCAAATGCCAGAAGGCTTGGGGAAGGCCTGGCAACAGTGCCCGGACTCGGAGTTTCGCTGGAGTTGATAAAGACGAACATCCTGTTTATCCGAATCGAGGGAGCGACAATTACGGCCCCTGAACTTGCCGCCAGACTCAAGGCGGAGGGGGTTCTCGTCCTGGCCCCGGACCCACGGCGGCTAAGGGCCGTTACCCAATACCATGTTAAACCCGAAGACATTGATTATGCGGTTGAAGTCTTTAGAAAGGTGCTTGCTTAGAGCGCTGACGTACGATGAAGAAAGGAATCTCATGAAAAAGATCTGTCTGCTTCTGGTTCTTTCGGCCTTAATCGCGGGTTGCGCTTCCGACAACAAATCTGATCCCCAGGTCAAGTATGGCGGTCAGGTTGAAATCAGGGGCACCGCAAGCAGTGGAACGACAGGTTCGGGGAAGTAGCAATTGAAAGCAGAAAAACAGTTTGATCCAAGGATGCACTCGGCGGAGCACATCATAAACCAGACCATGGTCCGGATGTTTGCGTGCGGCCGATGCTTCACCGCGCACATTGAAAAGAAGAAATCCAAGCTGGATTATAACTTCGGGCGTCCTCTGACCGATGTGGAGATCAGGGAACTGGAGATGCGCGTAAACGAGATAATCGATGCCGATTCTCCAGTGACCGAGGAATTCATGCCAAGGGACAAGGCTGAGAAGGAGTACAATCTCATGCGCTTGCCGGATGATTCCGGAGATATTATCCGTATCATCCGCATTGGTGATTATGATTCCTGCCCCTGCATCGGTCCGCACGTCCGATCGACCGGCGAAATTGGTGTTTTTCGGATCGTATCGGCGAGTTTTGAAGAGGGTGTATTGCGAATACGCTTCAAATTGGCGGCAGCCCCATAGAATGGGTGTGGTCCGGGGTCCGCGGCCATTAGGGATTATTCCGGGGACCCGACCGGGCCATTGCGAAAACCATCCGAAAACAATAACATGACCTTGCCGAGGCACTCCTTTTCCCGGAGCGCCAGCCGGGAGAGGCAGGTTCGCCATGCGAAATGCCGTGGACCGCGGCCGATGAAGTGCCTCATCACCCATGCTTGCCCCGAGTCACCTGAACGACTCCCCGGGTATCGCGGACGTTGCTGTCCCTTGCTGTCCAGGTTCTCTGAAAAGCGCATCTTGCCTGACCGGGATTCCCACAGTTATTTGATCCGTATTCTCCATTTTGAAACGAACCAGGAATTTGCGCAATGGTCCTATTGATGCTTGCCTTCTTCCGCCGAGTAGGAGAAAAGGGAGCGTGCACCCACTGGAGTGCTTTTCTCAATTCATACCTATTATTGAGTTCGCAGGAGAATTCGGATGCTTCACCTCCCCCAAGATGACCCTGAAATTGCAGCCCTTATCGAGAAGGAAGAGTTGAGGATCGAAACCACACTGGATCTTATCGCCGCCGAAAATCATTCACCCCCGTCCATTATGGAGGCGCTGGGATCAATCTTTAACACCAAGACCATTGAAGGCTATCCGGGTAAGCGGTTTCATGCGGGGTGTATTTACGCCGATGAAGTGGAAAACCTCGCAATTTCGCGTGCCAGAGAGCTTTTTTCCGCCGAATATGCTAATGTCCAACCCCATAGCGGCACCTCCGCGAACCTTGCGGTGTATTTTTCGGTGCTCGAAAGGGGAGACAGAATTCTTTCCATGAGCCTTCCGCACGGAGGGCACCTCTCTCACGGGCATCGTGCATCAATTACGAGCAAGTGCTTCGATTTTGCTCACTACGCCGTCGATTCGGCAACGGAACGCATCGATTACGATGAAGTGAGATCCATCGCTGAACGCTTCAGGCCCAAAATGATCGTGGCGGGGGCGAGTTCTTATCCACGTCTGATAGATTATGAAAAAATGTCGTCGATAGCCCGGGATGTCTCCGCGTACCTCTTTGCCGACATGGCGCACCTTGGCGGACTCGTGGCGGCAAAAGTCATTCCCAGCCCCGTTCCTTACTGCGATTTCGTGACGTTTACCTGCTACAAAACCATGATGGGCGGCAGGGGCGGAGTGATTCTATGCAAAGGGGAGTACGGCAGGAAGGTGGACAGCGCCGTCTTTCCCGGTTGTCAGGGGACCAGTCCCGTTAATGTGATCGCCGCGAAGGCGGTGATCTTTAAGCTGGCGATGAGACAGGATTTCATTGATATCCAGAAGAAGACGCTCGAAAACGCCGTGGTTCTCGCGGAAGAGCTTGCCCGCCGGGGCTATCGGATAGTCACGGGCGGGACTGATAATCACCAGGTCCTTGTTGATGTGACCTCCAAGGGGTTCAACGGAGCGGCTTCGGAAAAGGCGCTGGAATCAGTGGGCATTACCGCCAACCGCAACGTAATACCCGCGGATGCCCGGAATCCCGGCTCTATAAGCGGGATGCGGCTGGGAACGGCCGGCCTGAGCACCAGGGGCATGGGCAAAGAGCAGATGGCGCAAATAGCCGAACTCATCGACACTACCCTGGCAAATATCGGCAACGACTCGAAGTTAAAAGAAATATCGCGAAAAGTCGAATCGCTTGCGCGTGAATTCCCGGTTTATCGTGACGGCGGCAAGTGACGGTTTTACGGAACTCCGTTTCGTCGGGTTTGTTGATAACCCTGCATCGGTTCAGGGAAGCCGGTCTCATGTGGGCGCCTGAATTATAATGTATTCTCCGCACGCTCCGCGGCGAATAGTTTTCCCCCAACAAACACCATTCAGAGGAGAATCTATGAAAAAGGTATTCGCGTTGTCGCTTCTTACGTTCTTCATGCTGGCTGGAGCCGTGTTCGCGGCAGACACAGTACGCATCGGCGTGTATCTGCCTCTGACCGGCGGAAATGCCTACGGTGGGCAATTGGAACTTGAAGGATTGCAGATGGCGTACAAAGAGTCCGCCGAGGTATTGGGCAAGAAAGTGGAACTCTTTGTGGTGGACAACAAGACCGACAAGGTCGAGTCGGCGAACGCCGTAAAACGATTGATAGATAAAGAGAAAGTGGTTGCCGTCATAGGGACCTATGGATCATCGCTCGCTATGGCCGGCGGCGAGGTAGCGGAAAAGGCGCACGTACCCCAGATAGGCACCTCATGTACCAATCCTCTGGTTACCCAGGGCAAGAAGTACATTTTCCGGGTGTGTTTCATCGATCCCTTCCAGGGTGCCGGCGCTGCCACCTATGCATTCAAGAAAATGGGATTGAAAAAAGCGGCCCTTCTCGTGGACGTCGCCAATGACTACTCGGTCGGCCTCGCCAGTTTCTTCACCAAATCCTACACCAAGCTGGGCGGTGAAGTGGTAAGCACGCTGAACTACCAGTCCGGAGACCAGGACTTTACTGCCCAGTTGACCGAGATCATCAGCAAGAAACCCGACGTTTTGTTCATCCCGTCCTATTTTGCCGAAGGCGCCATTATCATGAAGCAGGTCCAGGAAATGGGCGGCAAGTTCAAAATCATGGGCGGCGACGCGATGGACAACCCGAAGATTACGGAAATTGGCGGCGGCGCGGTCGAGGGGTTCGTACACACGACTTTCCCGTATGATCCCTCGATGAAGGATATGAGCCCCATGGCCAAGAAGTTCACCGAGAACTGGAGAAAGCTCCATCCGGACAAAGAGCCCAACGTGAATGCGGCCCTTGGCTATGACGCTTATATGATTACGCTTGACGCGATCAAGAGGGCCGGAAAGGCCGAACCCGAGGCCATCACCACCGCCCTTGCCGCTACCAAGGACTTCGAGGGCGTGACAGGCGCCACCACGATCAACAAGACCCACGATGCCGAAAAACCGGTGGGACTCGTGATGATCAAAGACGGCAAGAAGATATACGTGGACAGCATTACACCGGAACTTTAACGGGCAGCCGCTTCCGGTTTACATGAGTGTACGGGGGAGGTTTGACGCCTCCCCCTTTTACAACCGGCACGTGAAGCTCCCGTGCCGCCGGATATTTCCGCCGCCACAACCCCTGATTCAAACGACTGTGCCGGGAAAGGATTTTTGATGAGTGAGGCAATGCTGATCCAGCATCTCCTCAATGGGCTCACGCTGGGCAGCCTCTACGCGCTGATTGCCATCGGCTACACCATGATCTATGGCATTCTGCGACTGATCAATTTTGCCCACAGCGAAATTTTTATGCTGGGCGCCTATTTTGTTTTCTGGGGTATCGCCCTGTTTCACCTGCCCTGGGCCGTGGCCATGATCGCCGCGGTTCTCGCGGTAGGCGCGGTAGGCGTGCTTGTGGATCGCATTGCGTATCGCCCCTTGCGCGATGCACCGCGAATCTCCGCACTCATCAGCGCCATCGGCGTCTCCTTTTTTCTGCAAAACCTGGCCATTGTCGTCTTCTCGGCCATCCCGAGAGAGGTCTACCGGCCGCCATGGCTGGAACAGGTCTTTCTGGTCGGCAGCGTCCGGGTTCTACCCCTCACCCTTTTTGTGCCCCTGTTCTCCCTGCTGCTCATGCTCGGACTTGTGTATATCGTCTACAAGACCAAACCGGGTCTGGGGATGCGGGCCATCTCCAAGGACATAGAGACCAGCTACGCCATGGGTGTGCCGGTGAACCGGATCATCGCCCTGACTTTCGGGATCGGGTCCGCCCTGGCAGCGGCATCCGGCATAATGTGGACCCTTCGCTATCCCCAGCTTCAGCCGATCATGGGTATCATACCAGGGTTCAAGGCTTTCATCGCGGCGGTGGTCGGCGGAATCGGCTCCATCCAGGGAGCCGTGATAGGGGGAGTGGGACTGGGCCTGATCGAGATAATGGCGGTTGCCGTCTTTCCCGAACTCGCCGGGTACCGGGATGCACTGGCGTTCATCCTGCTTATCGGCATCCTGCTTGTTAAGCCGACGGGCCTTCTGGGCGAGAAGCTGGAGGACAAGGTGTAATGAGCCCCGCAAAGAAAACAAAATTGAATATTGCTTCAGTAGCGGTTCTCGCCCTCTTTCTCTGGTTCGCGCAGAACTTCCTGGACGGCTACTCCATTCAGATTCTGAACCTGATCGCAATCAATATAATACTCGCCCTCAGCCTGAATCTCATCTACGGCTTCACGGGCATGTTCAGCCTGGGGCACGCCGGCTTCATGGCAATCGGGGCCTATGTCTGTGCCATACTGATCATGACGCCCGATCAAAAGGACTCTCTGTTTATCCTGCAGAAAGCTTACCCCTGGATTCAGAACGCGGAAGCACCCTTCATAGTGGCGGTAATTGCCGGGGGACTCGTGGCCACGCTGACAGGGCTCCTGGTGGGAATTCCCCTTCTGCGCCTGGGCGATGATTACCTCGGAATCGCCACGCTCGGCTTCGCCGAGATCATCCGCGTGCTGGCCAACAATATCCCCCGTGTTACAAACGGAGCGCTGGGATTCAAGGGCATTCCGGATTACGCAAACCTCTGGTGGAACTTCGGGTGGTGTGTTCTCACCCTCTACTGCATTGTCCGGATCATAAACAGCAATTTCGGCAATACGCTCATGGCAATCCGGGATGACGAAACCGCCGCGAAGGCCATGGGCGTGAATGTCTTCCGGGGCAAGCTCCTCAGTTTCGCCATCGGCTCCTTTTTTGCCGGCGTGGGAGGCGCATTGCTGGCGAGCCTTCTCACCACCATCGACCCGAAGATGTTCCTTTTTACCCTCACCTTCAACGTCCTCATGATTGTGGTGACCGGCGGACTCGGTTCTCTCACCGGTTCTATCCTGGGCTCCGTTGGCATAACAGTAATGATGGAATGGTTGCGGTTTGTCGAAAACCCCATTTACCTCGGGAGTTTCGAGATCCAGGGAGTGCCGGGAATGCGCATGGTGGTTTTCTCGCTCGCCCTGATGCTCGTTATACTGTTTAGACGCGAGGGCCTTATGGGTATGCGCGAATTCAACTGGGACTGGCTCTTAGGACGCTTCGGCAGACGAGGTAAAGTGTGATGGAACGCGAAATAATCCTGGAGTCCAAGGGGCTTACAATCCGTTTCGGCGGGCTGGTCGCGGTCATGGATTTCAACGCGGTGGTGCCGAAGGGGAGCATTGTAGGTCTCATTGGCCCCAACGGCGCGGGCAAGACCACCTGTTTCAACATGATTTCCGGCTTTTATCTCCCCAGCGAGGGCCAGATTTTCTTCAACGGGGCCAATATCACCCACCTGCAGCCGCATGAGGTCTGTCGCGCCGGTTTGGCCCGGACCTTCCAGAACATACGGCTGTTCGGCAACGGGACGGTGCTTCAGAACGTCATGGTCGGATGCCACGTCCGCCAAAAATCACGCTGGTGGCACCCATTGCTTTGCCTGCCCTCGAGCATGAGAGAAGAAAAAGCGATTGTCGCCAAATCGGTCGAACTCCTGAAGATCGTCGGCCTGGATCATTTCGCCCACGAGAAGGCCAGGAGCCTGCCCTACGGCGCCCAACGCAGGCTGGAGATCGCACGGGCGCTGGCCACCGATCCCCGGTTCCTGCTGCTCGATGAACCCGCCGCCGGAATGAACCCGCAGGAAACCAACGATTTGATGAGTTTCATCCGGCAGATAAGGGATGACTTTGATCTTACTATTCTACTGATCGAGCATGACATGAAGGTAGTGATGGGTATTTGCGAAAACATATGGGTCCTGGATTACGGGAGGACTATCGCGGAGGGATCGCCCGAGAGTATAAGGAAAAATCCCAAAGTCATCGAGGCCTACCTGGGCGAGGAGTGCGTGGCGAATGCTTGATATACGGGACCTTCACGTCTACTACGGCGGCATTCACGCCTTGAAAGGCATTTCGATCAATGTGCCGGAGGGCCGGATTGTCACGCTCATCGGCGCCAACGGGGCGGGCAAGAGCAGCACCCTCCGTGCAATCTCGGGGCTCACCAAAGACGTCAAGGGGACCATTTCCTACAAGGGCGCGGAGATCACAGGAAAGAGCCCGGTCGATATCGTCTCCGCCGGAATAATGATGTCCCCCGAGGGGCGCAGGATTTTCCCGCATCTCAGCGTGTTCGAAAACCTCATGCTGGGGGCCTACAGCCGCTCCAATAAAGCTGAAATCGAACACGATCTGGGTTGGGTCTATGAACTCTTCCCACGGCTCAGGGAGAGAAGCAACCAGAAAGGGGGAACACTTTCCGGCGGCGAGCAGCAGATGCTGGCCCTGGCAAGGGCGCTCATGGGCGCCCCCGACCTGATCCTGCTCGATGAACCCTCCCTGGGACTTGCTCCGCTCCTGGTAAAAAACGTCTTCGACATAATCGTGGACATCAACAAAATGGGTAAGACAGTCCTCCTGGTGGAACAGAACGCATTCGCCGCCCTGAAGATAGCCCACTACGCGTATGTTCTGGAAGTGGGCTCCATAGTATTGGAGGGCACCGGCAGCGATATCATGAAAAACGCAAAGGTGTGCGAGGCATATCTGGGTGGCTGATACCCCGGCGCGAATCGTCCCGGCGTGCTTTCCGCACATCCCCGGAGGCCGAGAGTGGCCAGCAAGCAATGTTGCCCGATAGAAATAATCCCGCCAGGATGATTTATGCGTCAATCGTTGAGACTTGGTAGGAAATTTTTCAAGGCGGGATGGTTCTTTTGAAATACCCGGCGCGCCCGGAGGCTGGCTTGAAAGTGCATGCCCCCGTCTAGTAACGATCTCGGGTGCATCTAACCGGTCCACCGGAAATCCCGTAAACAGGGGTATCCCCTGCTCGAACAGGGAGACTGGCAGGCATTGGCAGGACCAATAATCACGCTGTTGACCGATTTCGGACTTCAGGACGGGTACGTCGCCTGCATGAAAGGCGTCATCCTGGGCATCGCGCCCGAGGCCAGGCTGACTGATATCTCCCACCTGATCGCCCCGCGGGATGTCCGTTCAGGGGCTTTTGTCCTATCCACGTCCTATTCGTATTTTCCACATGGGACCATACACGTTGCCGTTGTCGACCCGGGCGTGGGAACGGAGCGCCGTGCCATCGCGATTCGGACGCCGTTCCAGTATCTGATCGGGCCCGATAACGGCATCTTTTCCTTTATCCTGTCCAGGCAAAGCGGGTGGGAAGCAAGAAGTCTCTCTAATCCTGAATTTCACCTCCAGCCGGTCAGCCCGACATTTCACGGAAGAGATATTTTTGCCCCAGTGGCTGCCCACCTCGCCCGCGGTGTCCCCTTCGAATCACTCGGCCCCCGCTGTGAACCCCTCTTTTGCGACTGGGGCAGCCCTGTCCGGACCGAAACAGGGCTGGATGGCGAGATTATCCATATCGACCGTTTCGGCAATGCCATCACCAACGTGACACGAAACACTCTGGAAAACACGGCCCCCATCCATCAGTGGGTAGTACAAATCGCGGCAGCACCCCCCCTGCCCATTCTGAAAACCTATGGCCACGGACTTCCCGGGAGCGCTCTTGCTCTCGTCGGCGGCAGCGGATCGGTCGAAATCGCCGTCAACCGGGGAAGTGCCGCTTTAGAGCTGGGCCTGCGAACGGGAACCAAGGTATCGTTCACGACGAAGGATGGGGTCAGCCATTGACAGCGGACACTCCTGTCCGCTGTCAATGGCTGACCCCATCCTTCGCTAAGTGGATCGCCCTCCTCGATCGGAAGTATTTAATTCACCCATGCCGCGAACTACGGCAAATGATCACATTGTCATTATTTTATTTAATGATTAATCCTCCCTGTGGAATGAGACGATTTTTGCGTGAAGAGAAGGCTTTAGTTGCATGCTGGAATATTTTATACTGAGTGGTTGATGATAAAGTTTTTCCGGAATGATTGGAGGGAGGAAACGAATGAAGGTCCTCCGTCCGAAGACCATTTAACGCTAAAGGAGAGATTACTATGGCAACCCGTATTGCTCTGAACGGATTTGGACGTATTGGACGAACCATTTTCAAAGTCATCAAAGATCGTAATCTGCCGCTCGAAATAGTTGCCATAAATGATCTCGCGGCCCCCTCCGAACTCGGCTACCTGCTCAAGTATGACTCCGTCCATGGCGTATGGCCGCACGAGGTCTCCGGAACAGAGGACGAACTCGTGGTCGACGGCAAGGCGATCAAGTGTCTGAAGATTACGGACCCCGCTCAAATGCCCTGGCGCGACATGAAGGTCGCCGTGGTCATCGAAGGCACCGGCAGGTTCACCTCCCGTGACGGGGCGGAGAAACATCTTACCGCCGGAGCCAAAAAAGTGATCATTACCGCTCCGGGAAAAGGCATGGATGCCACTTTCGTGATCGGCGTAAACGACGGAACGTATGACCCGCGCGTTCACAATATTATGTCCAATGCGTCCTGCACAACGAATTGCCTGGCCCCCATAGCATCTCTTCTGCACGACAGATTCATCATCGAGCATGGGCTCATGACCACGATCCACTCCTACACCATGGATCAGCGCCTCCTCGATGCCATGCACAGCGACCGACGCAGGTCACGCTCCGCCGCCCTTTCTATGATACCGACCACGACAGGCGCCGCGCGCGCGGTTTCCGAGGTAATCCCCGACATGAAGGGAAAGCTTGACGGTTTGGCCATCCGCGTTCCCACGCCAAACGTCTCCCTGGTCGACCTGGTCTGCAGGGTGGGCCGCGATGTGACCAAGGAAGAAGTAAATGCAGTCTTCCTTGAGGCCGCCAACGGATCGATGAAGGGCATCCTCAGGTACGTGGACGAGGAACTGGTCTCGGTTGACTTCAACCACACGTACTTCTCCTCGAGCGTGGACTCCAAGCTTACCAATGTCATCGCCGGCCGCATGGTGAAGGTGATGAGCTGGTACGACAATGAGTACGGCTATTCGAGCAGGGCAGCCGATTTGGCGGTTATGGTCGGCAAATCGATCGAGTAGGAACCCAAAGGAGACATTCCGAGGATGAAAACGCTGGATGACTTAGACTTAAAAGGAAAGCGTGTTTTCATGCGGGTGGACTTCAACGTTCCGCTGGACAAGGCGCGGCACGTAACGGACGACATGCGCATCAGGGCAGTCCTGCCAAGCATCCGAAAGGTCCTTGATTCGGGGGGAAGACTGATTCTTGCATCCCATCTCGGCCGGCCGAAAGGCAAGGTAGCGGAGGAATTTTCGCTTAAGCCCGTGGCTGAATACCTCCACGGATTGCTTGGAGTCCCGGTCCCGGTGGCCCCGGACTGCATCGGCCCCCGGGTAGCCGAACTCGTGGCCAAACTTGCGGACGGCAACATATTGATGCTGGAAAATCTTCGTTTCCATCCGGAAGAAGAGAAAAATGATCCCGATTTTTCCCGCGAGCTGGGTGAATTGGCGGATGTCTATGTCAATGAGGCATTTTCCGCCTCCCACCGCGCGCACGCATCCGTGGAGGGCATAACCCGCTTCGTCGCGGTTCGCGCCGCGGGTTACCAGCTTCAAAAGGAAATCGAATATTTCAACAAGGCGCTCGAAAACCCCAAGCGGCCGCTGGCGATAATAATCGGCGGCGCCAAGGTCTCTACAAAAATCGGTGTCCTTGACAACCTGATGCAGAAGGCTGACTACCTGCTCATCGGCGGGGCCATGGCAAACACCTTTTTCAAGGCGCAGGGAAAGCAGGTAGGCAAGTCGCTCGTCGAGGACGATCATCTCGGCACGGCTGTCAGGCTCCTCGACGCCGCCAGCAAAAAGGGAGTTAAAGTCTTTCTGCCCGTCGATGCAGTCGTTTCGGTGAACGCCGACTCCTGCGGCGATGTACACCAGGTATCCATGGACAAGGTACCGCCGGATCAGCAGATTCTCGACATCGGTTCCCAGTCGGTCGAGGTTTTCGAATCCGTTCTAAAGAACTGCAAGACGGTTGTCTGGAACGGCCCGATGGGTGTTTTTGAAAAGCCCCCATTCGATAAGGGGACTTTTGCCCTTGCCGGCTTCCTGGCTTCTCTGGACGCCCTTACGGTGGTGGGGGGCGGAGATTCCGCCGCGGCAATCAGGAAGGCGCACCTGGAAGATAAAGTCAGCTACGTATCGACGGGAGGCGGCGCTTTTCTTGAACTCATGGAAGGCATAAAGCTCCCCGGTGTCGTCGCCCTGGAGGAGTGCGGGAAGAACTGATTTTGCCAAAGGAGGAATAGCACGCCATGAACCATAACAGGGTACCTGTGCTGGCCGCGAACTGGAAGATGCACAAGACTATTACGGAAGCAGTGACCTTTGTTGAGTCACTCCAGAGCGAAACCGGTCCGTGCAAGGACCGCGAGGTGGTTATCGCGCCCCCGTTCACCGCCCTGTCATCCGTTGCCGGCGCGCTGAACCGCGAGGGCTACAGGCTTTCCGCGCAAAACTGTCATTGGGAGGCGAAAGGGGCCTTCACCGGCGAGATTGCACCGGCTATGCTGAAGCAAGCGGGTTGCTATTATGTGATAGTGGGCCATTCCGAAAGGCGGCATATCTTCGGCGAGACCGATGAAATGATCCGCAAGAAGGCGGCCGCCGTATTCGCAAACGGGATGGCGCCCATTGTATGCATCGGGGAAGTGCTGGACGAGAGGGAGGCGGGCAGGACATTCGATGTGGTCGGAAACCAGGTTCACCAGGCGCTTCAGGGGCTCGAAACGGCACAGGCTGAAAGAGTTATCCTGGCATATGAACCGGTGTGGGCCATCGGGACCGGCCGAACGGCGAGTCCCGAGCAGGCGCAGGAAGTGCATATTTTCATCCGTCAACAGGTCGAGGCTCTCTTCAACAAAGACATTGCAAATAAGATCAGAATATTATATGGTGGTTCGGTTAAACCTGACAATGTCGATTCGCTGATGGGTCAACCGGACCTTGACGGTATGCTGGTTGGCGGAGCGAGCCTGGAGGTCGGTTCGTTCAAGCGCATTATTCAGTTCCAAAGCTAGGAGAACAGCTCAAAAAATGAACGTTTTCATCGTCTTCGTGCACGTGGTTGCCTCGATAGCGCTCATCGCCATCGTCCTTCTTCAGACCGGGAAGGGAGCTGAGATGGGGGCCGCATTCGGAGGGGCCTCACAAACCCTTTTCGGCGGTTCAGGCGGTTCGTCATTCATGAGCAAGCTCACGACGGGAGCGGCGGTCGTCTTCATGATTACCTGCCTCCTTCTCTCTTACAGGCCTTCGACACCGGGCAGCAGGTCGGTGATGGAGGATACCCCCGTCCAGGAACAGCAACAGACGCAACCCGCACCTCTGCTGCCTGATGCACGTCCCGTCCAGCCGGAAGCATCCGCTCCGGCTCAAGGGCAGTCGGCAACCCAGGAAGCTCCCAAGCAACAGGCGCCCGCGCAGGCTACTCCCGCGCCATCGCCTCAGCCGCCTGCCAATAAATAGCATCTTCGCGCGGAACTCATCAATTCCGGGAGGGGCGAGCGATCGCTTCCTCCCGGAATTTGTTTGTTCACCGGAAAGCCTATTTCAAATCCGCGTCCTCGATCTCCCAGATTGCCTTCACGCAGGTACCATGCCCCTTTCGGGAATCGATGACAAGGTGGCTTCCCGAAAGCTGTATTCGCTCTCTCATTGCCGCGAGTCCCAGTCCACGTTGCGTATAGCCCGCCGACAGAGTGCCGTCCACGTCGAAACCCGCGCCATTGTCCGAGAAACAGAGTTCGAGGTTTTTCTCGTCTTTTTTCAGCGACAGGCTGATCCGGTCCGCACCGCTATGGGCGGCTGAATTGTTGAGTGCCTCCTGAACCACGCGAAAGATGGTAAGCTTCAGGGAATCGGGGATTTCCGACTCCTCGGCGACGAGTTGCTTGTCAACGCAGATATTGGGGTGTTTCTCCTGAAAACCGGCACAGAGCCAGAAAAGCGCGGGGATCACTCCAAAGTCGTCCAGAACCGTGGGGCGAAGATTCATGTAAATGTCCCTCGCCTTTCCCACCGCCGTTTTCAGCATTCCCACATAAGATGAGAGCAGCGGAACGACCTTCTCCTCGCTCCCGTCCTCCTGGACTGTCTTCAGAATATTCTCGGCGCCGAATTTCATCGCGGCCAGCATCTGCCCAATTTCGAGATGAACATCCTGGGCCACTCGTGCCCGCTCCTCCTCCAGAAAATCAAGGAGTTTCGAAGCAAGAAAACGCATCTGTTCTTCCGACTTTCGCAGCTTTTCCTGGTCCCGTTGCCGCTGAATCAATCGCCACATGCTGTCCATGAGAAGGTTAAACTGGCGAAGGTCGGAATCATCGTAATCAATCGGTTTATTCGCAACGGCGGCAAGAGATACTATTCTGCCTTCATGAAATATTGGAATGCACAGGAGCCTCGACACACCCGGATGCCCATTGGGCAGCGGCCTTTCGGGTCCTCCGGCGAGTAATGTATTCTGGACCAGCGGCCTGCGCTGTCTGACGGTCTCGGCCCACAGGCTGCCTTCCTGAAGCAGGTGACGGGACGGGAGGTCCGCCTTGCATTGCCTGACGGCATTCCTCGATTCAATGTGGCAGGTAAACTCTGATTCACTCTCATTCAGAAATCCCATGAATCCTATTCTGCTCCGGGTCAGCAGGACCGCCTGCTCAAGGGCGAACGCCGCTATTTGCGAAGCAGACTCAAAGGACATCCGACTCATTCGCACCAGGGCTTCAAAACGAATTTCGCCCAGCTTCAGGGCCTTTTGCGTCTTCCGATGCCGGGTTACATCATGGAGAACCGCCAGTTTGCAGATCAGGCCCTTACGGTCCGGGATGGGCGCCTCAAAAACATCGAATACCCGTTCGCCCACGGATTCCTTATAGACCCTGCGCACTGTCCGGCCGCCCACGATTCTTTCCCTTTCACACCATGGGCACACATCGGACCTGCCATGGAAGTACTCAAAGCACTTCCGCCCATTCACCGGACCAAATTCCCTCTCGGCGACCGGGTTAATGTATTCGAAATCAAATTGGGGATTTATAAGAAAAATCGCGTCATTCATGGCGCCGAGAATGCCGGTGAGCAAGTAGGGTTTGACCTTCCCCCTCTCGGCCGCGCGAGTCCTTTTTGGTGAGGATGCCAGAGCCGCGGCCTCCGGCCCTTTTACCGCCTCTTCAGCGCCCGCGATTCCCAGCCCCGGAATTTCTCTGCCCGTCCCATGGACTCCCGGGCCTCCACCGAGTTTGCCATCTGTTTTCATTTGCCACCCTGAGAACGAAACGCACTTCTACCATGACGAGCTTCCGCCGTCCGATAGGTTGCCGCTGGTGTAATTTCAAAGAAATTCTGAAAAAAACGGCACGGTATGAAAGAAGAACTGCTGTCCGGATCAGCCCTCACTCATGTGTAAGGGATGCACTCCTGAAAAAGGTAAGCATGTTCACATTAGCACAATATCACTTTAACAGGTAAAAATAAAAGACTGGGCACTCGACTTCCTGTAAGATTCCTCTCCCACGCAAGATAGGGGCTGACAGGCGTCGAATGACTTACTATTATTGAAAACCCGGATTTCAGGGCCTAACTCATCGTCTCCCGGAGGTTACAGAAGCGAATGAACTTTATCGATCTGGCAGCACAACAGAAGAAAATCAGGGGCAAAATCGAAGCTCGACTGCGAGCGGTTCTAGATCATGGCCAGTACATCATGGGACCCGAAATCGGGATACTTGAGACAGAACTCGCCTCTTATACGGGAACAAAGCACGCCATCTCCTGCTCATCCGGGACCGACGCGCTCCTGATGGCCCTCATGACCTACGGGGTAGGCCCGGGGGACGCCATAATCACCACTCCGTTCACGTTTGTCGCGACCGCCGAGGCCGTTGCGCTGGTGGGGGCGGTTCCCGTGTTCGTCGACATCGACCCCGCCACCTTCAATATTGATCCGGCCCTGCTCGAAGCCACGATTCTATCCCTGAAGGATCAGCCGCGCGCGGGAAGTCCCATCCCGAGGCAAATCGCTGATCAGAGGCCGAGGATCAGGGGCATCATTGGCGTGGACCTGTTCGGACTGCCCGCCGATTACGCCCGTATATCCACGATAGCCAAGGAGCACGGACTATTCGTCATCGAAGACGCGGCACAATCCTTCGGCGCCGAGTATCATGGAAAAAAGGCCTGCGGCCTCGCCGATTTCGGATGTACGTCTTTTTTTCCCGCCAAGCCTCTCGGAGCTTACGGTGATGCGGGGATGTGCTTCACCGATGACGACTCGACGGCGGAGTTCCTTCGATCCATTCGCGTTCACGGACAGGGATCGGACAAGTATGAAAACGTGAGGATGGGCATCAACGGAAGGCTCGATACAATGCAGGCGGCAGTCCTTCTCGCCAAGATGGAGCTTTTCCCCGAGGAGATCGAACTTCGCCGCGAAAAGGCGGAAACTTACCGAACCCTGCTCGAGGTCAAGGACTCGCCCGTTACCTGTCCTCATACCCCAGACGGGTATTCCTCGGCATGGGCTCAGTATTCCGTGCTCGCAAAAAACGGAATCGACCGCGCCCTCCTGCTGGGAAGACTAAAACAGGCCGGCATTCCAACCGCTATTTACTACCCACGGCCACTCCATCTGCAGAAGGCGTTCGCTCAACTGGGGTACAAGGAGGGTGATTTCCCCGCAAGTGAAGACTGTGCTGGCAGGATTTTCAGCGTCCCGATGCATCCTTACCTGAAAACCGCGGACCAGGAACGCATCGCGGGCATCATTAAAGCCGCTTAAGGAAGCCGATTGATAGAAAGATCGTCAGGAAGCGTCCCCCTTAGCGCTTGACCGTAAATAAGTTCTTGTGGAATCGCGCCGTGATTTGAGACTGATTTGGTCGCGTGTTTTGAGCAAAACCACGAACATGGTTGAGCCAAGCCGACGATTTTGCGGTTTAGGAGCAGCCAAATCAGGCCAGGAGCCGGATGCAAGCACAAAGGCATGATTTGCGGGTAAACCCTTAGCCCGCATTATTCATGGCTTTCCGAGAAGAAGCATAAAAAGCCCTGTATAGACAATGTATTAGCTGGATTTTCCACCTCAACTTCGACCGACAGTGTGCTATCGGCCCAAAATCGCTTCAAGCCCTGAGCATCGCATCCTTATTGGGCTTTACGGGCGCGGACTGCGATTCATGAATAATGCGGGTTAGTTTTCCCTCACTGCTTTATAAAAACTGTGCCCCTGGTAGTTGAACACCACCCCATCCGGGGTGATCTCTTCCACTTTAAGTCCCGAGGTCATCTGTCCTCCCTCTCGCATCCTTTGCCCGTTTATCGTCGCCCATCTGTCGTCCGGTTGCTTTGAATAGCTGAGCATCGAAATGGACATAGGCACCGAATTGCGTATCTCAGGCGGGACTTCGCTGAAGCTGAGCACCTCCCTGGCGGCAGCGGCTTTCTTTTCAGGCCCGTCGGGGACGCCAGGCGTTTTCGTCCCGGTGGCGGCCTCTGGCGCGGATTTACCCGGGGGCCTGGCGGACAGTCCGCCCACCGACGACTCCTTCCACCTGGAAGGGCTGGCGACCGCGCCCGGGGCGGTCGCTTCCCGACGGGTTTCCCTGCTAAAATAATCTGGCGGCAGCCGCTCGGAAAGATCGGCCAGGGCTACGCTTCTAGCCGCCGATCGGCTTCTGCGGACATTTGCCTGCGCGCCGCCGACGTCCTGGGCGGCTGGCAGGCCCTCACTCTTACCGCCGGACATTTCCAACAGGATCGCTTTTGTCCTCTGGGCGGAGGGGGGCTCGGGCACCACCTCCGACGGTTGAACGGCAGCACTCCCGTCTGCCGGCGCGCTTGGCGATCCCGCCCCTGCCGGCTGACCTCGGCGCGATCGCGCCATTATTTTCCTGTCCGGTGCTTGCTGCCGTCCCTGTCCACCCGGTTCTCCCGAAAAAGCTGTTGAAGGAGTCACGCCGGCATCTCCCGGAATCTGCTGAGTCTGGGCGACCACCTTCTGTTCATTGCTTTGATTGGCGTGTTTGCCCGACCACTGGAATGCCAGCCACAGGCAGAGGAGGCAAACAACCAGGACCAGGGGGGATGCGAGCAGATACCGGCGAGACACCCTGGTTGACGCCAACCTCGTTGAAGGTGGCGCTGTGCCCGGGCGCGGAGATATCTCAGGCTCTTGCCCCCGATCCGAATTCTTCATATTGGCAAACATGCTGAGCATTCAGATTTCTCCATTACGAATGTGTCGTTCAGCGAAAGCCGATACGGGCGGCCATCACTTTACGGCGAGAAGCTCCAAATCATAAATGAGCGTTGCGTTCGGCCCGATCTTGCGGCCTGATCCATGCTCCCCGTAAGCGAGTTGCGGGGGGATGTAAAGCTGCCACTTGGAGCCAACCGGCATGAGCTTCAGGGCCTCGGTCCAACCGGGAATCACTCCCGTGACCTTGAAGGTCGCCGGTTGCCCGCGCCGGTAAGAGTTATCGAACTCGGCGCCGTTGATGAACGTCCCGCGGTAGTTGACCTCCACCATATCGTCCTCCGTTGGCTTTTTGCCACTCCCCTCCTTCAGGATCTTATACTGGAGTCCGCTCGGCAGGGTCACGACTCCTTCCTTTGTCTCGTTCGCTGCCAGGAAGGCATCTCCATCACTCTTATTTGTTTCCGCGAATGCCCCCACGGTTCGTGCTCGTGTCCGCTTCATCTCGACTTGAAAAGCATTAAGCTGCACGCGAAGTTCATCCTCGCTCATGAGGAGTTTGGCGCCCGCAATCTCGTCACGCACGCCTTTGCTCAACGCCTCCGATTCAGCAACGATTCCACGCCGCTTGAGGTTCCTCGCCAAGTCAACCCCAATGGCGTAGCTTTGTTTCTCCTTATCGCTTTTGAGAACGACCGTATCGGCGGCGCTCGCCTGCGAGGTCAGAAAAAACAAGCCAATCACCGCTGTCCATATCAACTTCATCAGCAACATGATCTTTTGTCCTAAGTAGATGGAGGTGAAGGGGAGGGAGGAACTCTCCCTCCCCGATAGTCATCGCCGGCTACGCGTGCGGCGTAATCGACACTGAATTGGACGGCGTACCGTTACCCAGGAAATTCGTCGGCACGACACGGTAATAGTAAGTCACGCCGGCCCTCCATGTGGTGTCGGAGAACGTAAAAACATTACCGCCGACTGTGAATTGTGTCAGACCCCTGGTGAAATTCGCATTGGTCGCCCTCTGAATAATGAAGCCCGTCTGGCCATTACCGGCAATCGACCAATTGAGAACAACCGGAGATCTTCTGGCCGCGGCCTGGGTAACCGAACTCAGGGTTGTCAAGCCGGACGGCGGGCCGATAACGTTCGACCATGCCGAGGTATTGGTGATCGAGGGATACCCGGCCACACCGCTCCCGACTACGCTCTTGGCGGCCACCCTGTAGTAGTAGGGCGCCGTAAATGGGTTCACGGTGGTATCGACAAAACTTGTCACATTACCCACGTTGAACGTGGTAAGCCCGGTAGTGAAGGCTGAATCGGCCGCCCGCTGGATTGTGAAGCCGGAAGCGCCATTCGCGTTGTTCGTCCAGCTCAGATTCACTCTGTACCTGGTGACATTGCCTCTCCGGACAGTGGTCAGCGATCCCGACAGGTTGGTGGGCGCCGCTGGAGTAACCGCCACGCTCATCGGGCGCATCATATCATTTTCTTCATGGCCCAACAGGTGGCAGTGCCAGACGTATTCATGGCCGAAATTAGCCGTCTGGTTTGCAACGGTGACCGGGTTGTTGTTCGGGTCCACACCGAAGAAGCCCACCGTGGAGCCGGCCGGCATTGTCGGGTCCAGCATACGGACGCTGTCGGGAAGTGCAAAGGGTACAGTCGGGGTCTTCGCCCGCAGGGCGACCACGATGTCCTCCAGCGGGTTCATCTTGACAGTTTCCTTCCAGCCAATCTCCTCGGGCCACGGTGGTTTGATCATGCCGTCCCACCCGATCCGGTTGATCACCTGTACGTTAAACAGATGGAAGTGAATTGCATGGGTATCGACGCCGTTGTGCGTGATCTTCCAAAGCTGAGTGACACCGTCGGGGAACACTTCGGTGACCGGATCGATGTACCCGTACGGGATGGTCGTCTGGACCGCCGCCGAGGTGAAAGGCACCTCGACTCCAAGCGTGGCGTTCATCCGCCCGACTGGATCGAAAAGCTCCTGGATGGTCTTTGGCTGCAAGGGCAGCGAGGAGGCCAGATTGGCGACCGCTATCGCCGGAGTTGTCGGGGTGCCGCCGTAGAAGCTGATAAGCGGGGTGGAGGTGTAGGAACCGCCGCAGGTGGCGCACGAGAGATTGACCGCGGTCACCGCACCGTTCACGACCGTCGCGGTAGCTGTAGCGCCGGAGCCGCCGCCGACAAATGCCACCTTGGGCACGGACTTATATCCCGCGCCGCCGGAGGTAACGGTGATGCTGCTAACCGGTTGGGCGGTTCCTCCCGTTACCAGGGATGTATCCGAGATCCTGGCATAAGTGTCGGGCGCGACGATGAGCGCCCGGGTCGGATCGGCGTTAAAGGCGCCGGCCAACGCGGTGTTGAGCGCAGTCACGTCAAGGGCTGTTCCGTTTGTCGTTCCGCCAACCCGGATCTGCATGACGGTCCGGGTGTTGGGGCCGAAGCCGGGCTGTGTTGAAGGCGCTCCACCCTGGAAGGTGTTATCCGGATCGCCGGTGTAGTAATCGTTGCGTGGGTCGCCCGCCGGAAGCGGGGCAGGTGCGTCGTTGTACAGTATGAGCGTTTTCCCGGCATACTGCGAAAAATCGATAATCACGTCCGCTCGTTCCGCCGGTCCCAGAAAGAGGGTGTGTTCCATGGTGTTCAGGACCGTTACGCTGCGTTTATTCTGCTCGTAGCCGATCGGCGTGTTGGGGAGCACCGCGGCCTGTTGTGCAATGCCGCCCTCGCTGCCGATATGAATGATCGAGGGTCCCAGAAGCGTCGGGCTTGGATCAGGCACCCCGCCCGCCCTGTCGTCCAGGACATTGGGGATCATGCCCGGCGTATCGTTGGCGATCCACTCAGCCGGCCAATACACGGGAGCGGGGTCGAGAGCGCCAGCCGCAACGTAGTTCCCGGTTGCGTCCTTGGCGCCTTTGATAGCCGGAATCATCCTGACTTCCGTCCCACGACCGTTTACCGCGAACCCGCCAGGGTCGGCAACGTAGAGCTGCAGGTTCAGATAGCGGTCATTGCAGGCGTTCAGGATGCGGAACCGATAGGCCTGGGGCTGCACATCGAAGTAAGGATATGCGGTGCCATTGACCACGGGCGTATCCAGGAAGGCTTCCGGTACGGCGGAAGTCTGCGGCAGCAGATCCGAGACGGGGAAGATGGGCCAGAACCATGGGCCGTAATCCCACCGCCCGAACATGCTCGCTCCGCTAAGGTCATTGGGGTTCTGGTTCGGCATGTAGACGTGCGGAAACCAGATACTGCCGTTGGTTTTGCCCCACGCGGCATTGTCGAGATTGGTCGGATCGGTCCAGAGTGGATCTATCGTGGGAGTATTGTAGGTAGTATTGTAGGGAGCTAACGCATTGTCGGCGTACCCCGCGGGCAGAGGATTGTCGATATTGACGAATGCCTTGTCCTGGATGACTAGGGGGATCTCACCGCCAGGGGCAAAGGCAGTGTTCAGGGATTGCTCATCAGGGTCTCTCAGCACGTAGCCCGCCGCCTCCCCGGCATAAACATCCTGCCGAGTCATCCCGTAGGCATGATCATGATAGAACATGAGCCGGCCGCTCTGACCATTGGGCCAGTAGAATGTAGCCGCTCCATCGGGCGGCAGTGGCATGTCGGGAACGTTTTGCTGGCTCACGCCCTTCAAGAGCGTGGTCGCTGTCTCGCCGGCAGGCGTGATCCATTGGTGCGGGGTGCCGTCGGAGATCCACGGGTTGTCTCCGCCATGAAGGTGAAGCGTGGCCCGGTTCTGCGTGTACATGTCCGTCATCCCGTTGGCATTCACTCCCATCCCCGCCCCCATGATGCTGGTATCGACCGGCAGGAAGAGATCGCCGCCGTTTGCCGTGGTGGGCAACAGGTTGTAGAATTTTATGCGCGTCGGAGTCCCCTTGGTGGCGACAATCGCGGGTCCCAGGTAACGGGGCTGATCGTAACCGTACACATTGGAACCATTGAAGGTGATGGGTGTTACCCCGTCGGGATAGAAAAGCTGGACATGCAAGCTGCCCGTGGCGATTGCCGTGGAGCCGGGCGGCTCAATCTGCACATAGCCGCGCAATTTGGCTGCCGGCATATCCGAGTGCATTTGTTGGTAGTAGTCCACCACCGCGATTTCGTAGTAGTCAGACCCCGGGAAACTGGTCGTGTCGGCTACGCCGACCGGTATGTAATTACCGAGCGTGTTCCCAACTGTTGGACCTGGAGTCGTCGGGGGTGACAAGCCTGGAAGCGAGTCCACAAACTTCCTCATGATCGGGCTGAGATTGTAGTTGGGCACCATGTAATCCACCCCCGGCACCAACTGCGGGGGAGCGACGTATGCCGCCTGCACAGCCTGGTAGCCTCCCCAGGCCAGGGCGAGCATCGCCAATGTCAAAATCGCCGTTTTCAAGGTTCTTCGCCAGTACATACTCTGTTCCTCCTTCGTGTTTTTTGGGAGTGAGCCGAGGCATCCACATCCGAAACACTCCATTCACTCCCATGGATGACGCTTTATCTGCCTGGCGGCAGCTTCATGCCTTGTCCTTCATCTCCCTGCTTGATGTTCTCAAATTATGGCGCGGCCCCCGTTCGCTGGAGCGGTACCGCGCCGGCCCCGATTCCATGCCCGCCATGACCAGCGGACGTTCCGTATGGAAGATGAAGGGTATTGCTCACGTTGATCTTGAATTTCCGTCCAGAGGTTGCCTGAACCCGTGACTCCGGGCGTTTTCCTCGATCTCTTGGAGGGTGTTTCCTTTGGATATGCTATATATTGGCTGCACTGCTAAAGCTCAATGCAGTCAGAGCATAATTTCATCTGTATGAATTGTGTATTTTAGGGGTTCCGGAGTGTAGAAAAACAGGGATGTCTATACACGGTCTACTAGTGAGTGAGCATGTCCGGCCCATTGCAGGCTGAAATCCTGACCGGAACATGTTATTGAAATTGCTACGGCATTCCGAGAATGAATAGTAAGTATCCAACAGGCTAACAATACATTAGCCGAATAGGCAAGAATACTCCAGCATACCGCGCCGGGTCCGAGAAGATCCAGACAACCCTCTGTCATACGAAAATGGACATGCCAAATCGCGGATGTAATCTTATCTCGCATTTTGTAGCATTATGTCAGACTTGACACAAGCTATAAGCATCCAATCCATGGATATTCCAAGAGCAGGTTGTCAGGATACAATACATGGAAATAATACGCATGGTATTACATTCACCTTGGCATTAAATAATGAACTAATATGAAGTCAGCTTTCAAAGAACTGATGTTTATAGTCAACAGGTGGTGTTTTGTCGAAGTATGAACGAATATATTCACTTTTCGATACCACGGAGCAAACATTGTCTTGAAAGTAACCGGCTGTACCCATCCTCCGATGGAAACCGGACCATAACCGCTCAGATTGTCTTAAAACCGCAAAAATGATTATTCGACCGGTCACTCAGGCTGCCCTTGATCGATCCCGCCAGTAGGGTATTTGTAGGTCACGATATAATAATGGTGGAGACCGATATGCGGCAGATCCATCACCTCGGACAAATCAAACACGCTTCCCCTGCTATCAGTTTTTTATCGCGGGATATACCGTTTTGCGGTTCTCGCGGTCCACCTCGTTTTGGCAATAGTATTCGACCCAACTCACCAAGCTCGGAATTTTCAGTATGCGAGAGGAGATGAGAATCAATGAATGCTTTGACACTAGTTTTCGTGGCTCTTTGTGTATTCGCGCTGGCCTACCGTTTCTACGGTCTGTTCATCGCGAGTCGGGTACTCGGTATAAACCCTGACAGGCCGACTCCGTCGCACACGCTCGAGGACGGCCATGACTATCATCCCACTAACAAGTATGTAATCTTCGGTCACCATTTTGCCGCAATCGCCGCCGCGGGTCCCCTTCTTGGCCCGGTTCTCGCCGCTCAGTTCGGCTTCCTCCCCGGGGCTCTCTGGATCATCATCGGGGCAGTCGTAGCGGGCGCGGTTCACGACATGGTTATTCTTTTTGCCTCGGTGCGCCATGATGGGAAGAGTATTTCGGCCATCGCGGAGTCCGAGATCGGAAAACTGGCGGGCGTTGTCGCCAGCTTCGCGGTCCTGTTCATCTTGATCCTTACCCTCGCCGGTCTTTCCATTGCAGTGGTCAAGGCAATGTTTAACAGCCCCTGGAGCGCATTCACCGTTATATGTACTCTTCCTATCGCCTTACTTATGGGTATCTGGATGCACATCATAAGACCGGGCGATGTGAAGGGGGGAAGCCTCATAGGTGTTGTGCTTCTTGCAATCGTCATCCTCGTCGGCCCTTATGTAGCCTCCAACCCGACGCTCGCCGCTTTCTTCAATTTAAGTGAAACACAGTGCAAGCTTTTCATCCCGCTCTATGGATTCGTCGCATCCGCTCTTCCTGTCTGGCTGCTCCTTTGCCCTCGTGATTATCTTTCGACCTACTTGAAACTGGGTACCATCGGAGCGCTCGCAATCGGCATCTTCATAGTTCATCCCAACCTCCAGATGGAAGCAATAACCAAGTATATCGGCGGCGGCGGGCCAATCATCCCCGGTTCCGCATTCCCATTTCTTTTCATTACCATCGCGTGTGGGGCGCTCTCGGGTTTTCACGCTATCATCGGGACGGGAACTACCCCCAAAATGGTCGATAACGAACGTGACATTCTGTTCGTGGGCTACGGCGCCATGCTCGTCGAAGGCTTTGTCGCAATAATGGCGCTGATCGCGGCATGCGTGCTCGTTCCCTCCGACTATTTCGCGATCAACACGGCGGCGGCGGCCTACAAGAGCCTTGGCATGGAGCCGGTGCATCTGCCGCAACTGGCCAACTCCGTTGGCGAGCACCTCATGGGCAGGACCGGCGGCGCCGTTTCCCTGGCTGTGGGCATGGCCTACATCTTCAGCTCGATTCCGATCATGAAAGGCCTTATGGCGTACTGGTACCATTTCGCCATCATGTTCGAAGCGGTATTCATCCTGACGGCGGTCGATACGGGCACCAGGGTGGGTAGATATCTTCTCCAGGAAATGGTAGGCAGAGTCATCCCCAAACTGGGCGAGAAAAAGTGGATGCCGGGTATAGTAATAACCAGCTTCGCATTCACCATGATGTGGGGGTACCTGGTCTACACCGGCGATATCATGACGATATGGCCGCTTTTCGGCATGAGCAATCAGCTCCTCGCCACATGCGCCCTGATTGTCGGCACCACCATGATCATCCGGATGGGAAAAATCAAATACGCGTGGGTGACTGCCGTGCCCGGGATACTGATGATTCCCGTCACGATGACGGCCGGGTACTACAACGTCCTCAACAACGCCCGCTCCGGAAAGTACCTCTTGGCGACACTATCAGTCGTATTGATGGTCCTTATGGCGATCGTATTCGTCGAGGCCTTCAAGAAATGGTACAGCCTGGCGATGTCCGTTCCGCCGAAGGAAGAAAAGGTCGTCGGACTGGCCCGCTAGACAACTGCTCCGTGGAAGAACTGCCGGGGACAAACCACCTGTTACCATGTCCCATGATTGGCGCCACCGAGTAGAGACTTCCCCTCCACTCCCACAAGGGGTGGAGGGGTCCTCATACTTCCATGAGCAGATCTCAAACGGAGCCACGTCCAGGAAGCCACCGATAAAGTTCCTCTTCTCCCTTTTCAAAGGCTCAAGTATAATTAAATCTCACTGCTGTCGGCTGTCGCAGGCAGTATTCGGCCACTAACCTGATCTGGTTGCCGCCATGAAGCTTTTATTCGCGCTCGTTCAAACAATGTCGATTTTCCTCGTCGTCGCATATCTCTACAGCAAATCGCCCGCATTCAGGCCCCTTACCATCGAATCGCTGAAGCTGCGCCACAAGTTCTATCTCTACTTTTTCTTCTCGGCCATTTCGCTGATGGGGACCTATCTCGGTTTGCCGGTCCATGACGCCCTGGCAAACACACGCGCAATCGGACCGGTTCTCGCCGGAATCATCGGTGGTCCGGTACTGGGAACGCTGGTAGGGTTCACCGGAGGTTTGCACCGTTATTTTTTCGGCGGCTTCACCGCGCTGTCCTGCGGTCTCTCCACGACAGTCGAAGGTCTCATTGGAGGGATCGTCCACCTGGTTCTAACGCGGAAAAACAAACAAGATTTTATTTTCGATCCGCTCACAGTCTTCCTTACGACCGTTTTTTCCGAAATGGTCCAGATGGGAATCATCCTCGCGGTATCCCGGCCGTTTGAAGATGCCCTGGCCCTGGTCAAAGTCATTGCCTTCCCCATGATCCTGACCAGTTCCGCGGGCGCGGCCCTGTTCATGAGTATCATTCGCGATCGAAAAAATATCTATGATCAGGCAGCGGCGACTTTCTCCGCCAAATCTCTCCTGGTTGCCGCGCGCACACTCAACATCCTCGGCAAAGGGTTCGGCCGCGATACCGCCCCCGAGATGGCCAGGGTCATTCATGAGCAGACGGGAGTTGGAGCGGTCGCCATCACCGACACGGAAAAGGTGCTTGCCTTCGTGGGCTGCGGCTCCGACCACCATGTACCCGATATGCCGATCTCATCGGAACTTACCCGAAAGGTCATATCCGAAAACGTCGTCATATTCGCGGACGGCATCCATGAAAAATATTCCTGCGCACTTTCGCCCAAATGCCCGCTCAACTCCGTCCTGGTCGTTCCCCTTACCGTCGATAACGATGTCATCGGAACCATCAAACTCTATGAGACGCGCAACAAGCGCTTCCTGAACATGAATAAATCCATGGGAGAGGGTATTGCGACCCTCCTCTCGAACCAACTTCTGCTGTCACGATACGAACAGCAAAAGAATCTCCTCGTCATGTCCGAGTTGAACCTGATACAGGCACAGGTTAACCCTCACTTTCTGTTTAATTCCCTGAATACCATCATTTCCATATTGCGAAAGGATGCGGAGCGGGCACGCGAACTCCTTATTCATCTCTCCAACTTCTTCAGGAAGAACCTCAAGCGGAGCGGCGATCTATCGACCCTCCAGGAGGAACTCGACCACGTCAATTCCTACCTCAAAATCGAAAAAGCGCGCTTCGAAGACCGCCTCACCGTGGAAATGGATATCGACCCTTCCATGCTGGGCCTGGTACTCCCCACCTTCACGCTTCAACCGCTCATTGAAAACGCGATCAAACACGGCATATCCAATATGCTGGAACCCGGTAAAGCTCGGATTCATGCCTATCGGAAAGACGATCTGGCATATATTGTAATAGAGGACAATGCCGGAATCTTCCAGGAGGATGGCTTGAATAACGGCCACGGCATCAGGATCGTGGACAAGAGGATAAAATTCCTCATGGGAAACAGCTTCGGGACAAGCGTGAACTGCATTCCCCATGAGCTTACCCAGATTACGGTCAAGATTCCGGCTGGAGGGATAGCGGCGGGATGATTCGCGCGGTCATCGTGGATGACGAAATACATGCCCGGGACGAATTGGAAGCCCTCCTGCTCGAGACGGGCGGGTTCAATGTAATCGCGAAATGCGCCAATGCTCTCGAGGCGCTGGAAGCGATCCGCGCGGAAATGCCGGAAGTGCTTTTCCTGGACATCCAGATGCCGCTTATCAATGGCTTCGAACTTCTGGCCATGCTGGACGAAGACTGCATGCCGAATGTCGTATTCGTGACCGCCTACGACGAATACGCTCTGAAAGCATTCGACGAAAATGCACTGGACTACCTGCTCAAGCCGGTCGAAAAAAAACGCCTCGTAAAGACAGTCCACAAACTCGTGAAACTGATACGAAGCGGCGGCAAGCCCGCCTCGATCAATCGAATCATTCCGGAATTGACCAAGATACCCTGCCTGCTCGCCAATCGCATCAAACTGGTCAGCCCGGCGGATGTCGAATATGTCAAATCCGATGTGGCCGGGGTATACCTTGTCACCCCCAAATCGGAGTACTTCACCGCCCTGACCCTGAAGATACTCGAAAACAGAACGAATTTCATGAGGTGCCACAAGCAGTTTCTTGTCAATATCGATCACATCGATGAAATACTGCTCGGAGAAAACCTCCTGGCCCAGATTACGACATGCTCCGGCCACTCCATCCCGGTCAGCAGGCGCTACTTCAAAAGGCTCAAGGAAAGACTGGGAATCTGACCCTCGGCGAAACGCTGCCCGCCCTGTTTCATCCCCTTCCCTTTCATTCAGATAATGTCCGCAAGGATTACATCGGCACGTTTCTTCGCCTGGACGCCCTATGGACACCGCCAGCAAACATTCTTATATAAGACCATCTCAATATTTTGTACCCCTTGTGGATTGGGGGTTCCCGCCCTTTTTATATGGAGGTCAAGCATGAACGCAAATAATAATGAGAGACTGATGGAGCTTCTGTGCGCCGCCGTGGATATAAAGGAAAAGATGAGGGCATTGTACCGTGAGGCAGCGGGCAAATGTTCTGATGCCGTGGGCACCGGCACATTCAACATGCTCGAGGAACTGGAAGGAGAACATCTCGTACGCCTGCAAACGATACAGAAAGATCTCGCCGAAGGCGGGGAGGCAGGCTTCGATTCCTGCAGGATGTATGATTTCGGCAGCCCGGAAAAAAAAGACGTAATGAAACGGATCTCGCGGGAACGCCGCACTATTGCCAAGGCCTGTCTCGACGACGTTGCCGCGATACAGAGCGGAATGGCACTGGAAAATAAAGGTATCGATTATTTCGTGGGCCAGTTGAAGCAGGCTTCCTCTCCCGCCGAACGGGAGGTCCTGAATCACCTCATCGCAGAGGAAAGGGAGCACTACATCATGCTGGCCGATCTCAAGTTCTACTACATCGACCCCGAACACTGGTTCATGGAAAAAGGCAGAACCGATCTCGACGGGGCCGGCGCAGTCAGTTGATCTTCCTCGGAATCAGGAAAAGCGATTTGCGTATGGCGGGCTGGAAAGCCCGCCATACGCGATCCTAAGGCCCCCGCCCGCCCCGTTCAAGGCAACAGACCGGCCAGGAGCACTCATCCTCCCGAAATCTCCAGGAAATCCTCTCCATGGGATGTATTCCGGGAAAGGCTTATCCCAAGAGGCGGAACATCCGGCTTCCAATACAGGTTTACGTGATCTGAATATCGGTTTATACTGGTTCCGGTTGGGACGATTTTACACATGTATTTGCATACACTGGGAAAAGTCGTCGAAATCCCTCCGCGATCCGTTCAGAAAAGGAACCCGAATGAATCCGATTGTCTACCAGGTACTGGCGGCACTCTTCTGTATCACCTTCATTTTTACGGTAAGCTACTATCTTGGATACCGTACCAACCTGCGCAAGTATCAGACGAAGACCGTTCATGATCGGGAGGAAATGCTCACAATAGAGCGTGCGCTCAAGACCTTTTGGGATCATGAGAAGGAAAAGCTGGAGAATGAAAAACTGGAAATGGAACAACGCATCAAGTTCCTGGAGGAAAAGCTCGAGCAGTATCGCAGGAAAGCAGCCGGAGTAGGCATGATGGGGCTGCGCAAGAACAAGATTACGGATATGCTGGTCACGCTTCTTATCGAAAATGAATCGCTGGAGGAAAAGCTCTTTCTCCAAAACCTCAAATTGAAAGAGGAACGTGATGAGTTCCTCCAGAATGAGCTTCGCAGCATCAGCTACAAACGCATCCTGCTCTCTGAACTGCTGACCCAGACTGAAGTACGCCGCGAGTTGGAAAAAGTGATTAATGACAGGTCCCGGCTCAAGAGGCTGGAGATGCGGCAAAAGGACCTTGAACCCATGAGCTTCGGCCCCCTGGACGAGGAGGATGAAAGAACCGCTTAGGGATGACTTTATTGTCGACAACCACGCCTTTGTCCCCCGGATTCGGGCTGCCTTGTTTTTTTTCCAGTCCCTCCTTCCTCCAACACGGGCTTTCGGCTGTGCTTCATGCCGGCAGGACGCCTCGCGGCAACCATCGTAACCTCGGCTCCGATCGACCCGCTTCGGCGACATTTCCTTCTCCTCGCGCGCCGTCCGAATTATAATCATAAAAGCAAACCTTCCCGGTTTGTGTATCCTCGGATTCGCCGGCGTAACGGCCGGGGCGATGACGACATAACAGCATGATGATCGGTCCCGCGCCTTCTCGTGATCGCCGCGATCCCGTATACAGGGAGAGAGTTGACTTCCGAATGAAATCCTTTTTACTGCAAAGCCACATGGAACCGACCGGGGACCAACCCCAGGCAATCGAGGAACTCGCCGCCGGCATAGTAAACGGCGTAAGCCAGCAAACACTTCTCGGCGTAACCGGATCGGGCAAGACCTTCACAATGGCGCACGTGATAGACAGAGTGCAGAGGCCCGCGCTTGTCATCGCGCCCAACAAGACTCTCGCCGCGCAGCTCTACGGCGAATTCAAAACTTTCTTTCCCCAAAACGCCGTCGAGTATTTCGTCTCCTATTACGATTACTACCAGCCCGAGGCCTATGTGCCGCAGACGGACACTTATATCGCCAAGGACTCGTCCATAAACGAGACGATTGACAAGATGCGCCACTCCGCGACCCGCTCGCTTCTCGAACGCAGGGATGTGGTGATAGTGGCGAGCGTTTCGTGCATCTACGGCCTCGGTTCTCCCGACAACTACCAGCAAATGCTTCTCCAGCTCAGAACCGGCCAGGAGATTGCCAGGGAGGATGTGCTCCGGAAGCTGGTGGATATTCAGTACGAACGCAACGATTATGATTTTCACCGCGGAATCTTCCGGGTCCGGGGCGACATAGTCGAGGTATTTCCGGCATACGAGGAAGACCGCGCCATCCGAATTGAGTTTTTCGGCGACGAGGTGGACGCCATAAAGGAGATAGACCCGCTCACGGGCAGGACCCTTCGCCAAATGAACCGGGCGGATATTTATCCGGGAACACATTACGTTACCAAGCCGGACACCCTGGAGCGCGCCGTCAATGCCATCAAAACGGAACTCTCCGAACGGCTCGAAATATTCTACCGGGACGGCAAACTCCTGGAAGCCCAGCGGCTTGAGGAGCGGACGCGGTTCGATCTCGAGATGCTCCTCGAACTCGGCTACTGCAACGGGATCGAAAACTACTCCCGCCATCTCGATGGACGCCAGGCGGGCACGCCACCCTACACGCTGCTGGATTATTTTCCGGATGACTGGCTCCTTTTCATTGACGAAAGCCACATCACCGTGCCGCAGGTCCGGGGCATGTTCAATGGCGATAAGGCAAGGAAAGAAACGCTCGTCAGATACGGCTTCCGGCTGCCATCGGCACTGGACAACCGTCCTCTCAACTTTGACGAATTTGAGCAGCGGGTCAAGCAGGTCGTCTACGTGTCGGCCACACCGGGCCCCTACGAACTTGCGAATACACGAGAACACGTCGTCGAGCAGATTATCAGGCCAACCGGCCTGGTGGACCCCATAATAGAGATCCGCCCCGCGGACTTTCAGGTCGATGATCTCATAGGCGAGATTCGCAAGCAGGTCGCCAGCGGCCACCGTGTCCTCGTCACCACCCTCACGAAGCGGATGGCCGAGGACCTCACCGAGTACCTGGCGGAACTCAATATAAAGGTGCGGTATATGCACTCGGACATAGATACCATCGAGCGGATCGAAACCGTCCGAGACCTCAGGCTGGGTCATTTCGACGTGCTGGTAGGCATCAACCTGCTCAGGGAAGGCCTGGACATCCCCGAGGTGACCCTGGTGGCCGTGCTGGATGCCGACAACGAGGGGTTCCTGAGATCGGAGCGCTCCCTGATCCAGACAGCCGGCCGGGCCGCGCGGAACGTGAACGGGACCGTCATCCTCTATGCCAACAGGCAGACCGATTCCATGCGCCGGGCTATCCAGGAAACCGACAGGCGGCGTAAAAAGCAGCTCGAGTACAATGTGGCCAATGGAATAACGCCGCGGACGATAGAAAAGGAGATAGGAGACATACTGGCCGAGTACAGGCAAAAGCCGCATGCGGAATCCGATTTCCTGTTCGAACCGCAAGCCGGCTTCGAAAAGCCCGACGGGACCGTTTCACCGGATGAACGTATTGTGATGCTGGAAAAGCAGATGAAAGAGGCGGCCGGTCGCCTGGAGTTCGAAAGGGCCGCCACGTTGCGGGATGAGCTCAAACTACTGCGCGAGAAGCAGTTGCTGCTGCAGTAAGCCGTTGCTAGAACATCGCGCTGATCAGGATCACCATGAACATGGTAACGGGATAGTAGCTGGCCCTGTTGAAGAGGGCCGAGGCGAATTCGGATGTCCTGTTGATGTAGAGACGCCTCCCGGGAACCAGGAGAAGGACCGTTCCCGCCGGGATGGCCCCCGCGAAGTAAATGGCATTCAGCCTGGCGGGAGTGAGCCAGAAGAGCGCCAGGCTCATCAGCACGGCGATTATCAGCGACCCCAGGATGATATTCGAGGACCCGGCGGGACCGAACTTCACGGGAACAGTCTCCGCCCGCAGGCTTTTATCCTCTTCCATATCGCACCAATCGTTGGGAACGTTTTGCCCGCCTATCTCCCAGAAGAAAAACCACAGGAAGAAACTGGTCAGGAATAGCAGGGACGGATCGGGCACCACGGCAAAAATGGCCGCGATCCCACCCGCCGTTTTGACTCCACCGCTCACCAGCACCCGAATCCAACTCAGACGCAGCATCAGGCAGTAGATGCTTTCGGCCACGCAGCCGAGTATGAAAATAAGGGCACAGGCGGGATTGAGAAGATATGCCCCCAACAAGGCCATCGTTCCCCAGGCCACCGTCCAGGCGATGCCATCCTTGAGGCTGAGCAGCCCCTGGGCAACGGGATGGCGGGCATAGACCGAATCGAGATCACCTTCCGTGCAGTTCAGACCGCAGCCCCGGATCTTTTCCCGGTCAGTTCTGTAATCCACCAGGTCATTCAGGGCATAGACGGCCGTATACCCCGCGAAGGCTGTCAAAATACCAAGCACGACAACGTGGAAAGGCGGAATAGTCCCCAGCCAAAGCAGGGCCGCAAGTGCGGGAGTAGCCATATCGAGCAGCCCGTGCGGAGTGCGCGAAAGCGCCATGAAGAGCTTGATGCGCGAGGCAAACGGCAGCGCCAGACCGGCTAAAGTGCTCAGGGCGGTCTCCTTTCATTGTCTTTATTATCCGAGGCCAGATATCTCCCGATTCGTTCTATCAAACCTCAAATGCTAATGAAATGGCAATCTCAGCCAGTGTCACGGGATTCGTCACTTAGTGTCCGGGGCGCACGGGCTTTTCAGCAAATCCCCGAGTTCCGGTCTCGTGATGTTCCAACCCGCATCGCCCACGCCGAACATAGTCCGGGACCGCCTCCGGAAGATCATCCAACCTGATCCTGCTCCCCAATTCCCTTGAAGATCTCTTCCAGCTTTTCTTCCGTCAGCCCCCCCCTTCCACGGGTGACTTCCCTGATCGTCCGGCCGGTTGCAAACGCCTCCCTGGCGATCTCGGAAGCGACATCATAACCCAGGAACGGCACGAGATACGTTGAGAGCATAAGGCTCTGTTCAATCAGCGACTCGCACCTCTCCCGGTTGGCGGTAATTCCCGCGATACACTTCTCGGCAAAAAGTGAGGTTGCCGAGGCAAGTATTTCTATTGATTCCAGGAGGTTGAGCGCAATTACCGGGAGCATGGTATTGAGTTCGAAATAGCCCCCCTGCCCCGCGAGCGTGATGGTTGCGTCATTGCCGATAACCTGGGCGGCCACCTGGATAACCATTTCCGGGATTACCGGGTTGACCTTGCCCGGCATGATGGAAGAGCCGGGCTGGAGTTCCGGAAGGGTTATCTCTCCGAATCCGCACCTGGGACCCGAAGCCAGCAGCCGAATATCGTTTGCAATCTTGATCAGGCTGACGGCAAGCGTCTTCAACTCTCCACCGGCTTCCACGGCGGAATCCTGCGCGGCCTGGGCTTCAAAATGATCTATTGCTTCGCGAAAAGCGTACCCGGTCTTTTCCGAGACAAGCCTGATCACCTCACGCGCAAATTCCGGGTGCGTATTGATGCCGGTTCCGACGGCGGTACCCCCCAATGCCAGCTCGGAAAGCGAATTGGATGCCCTCCCGACTCTTTCCAGGCCCAATTCGATCTGCCGTGCATATCCTCCGAATTCCCTTCCCAGGCTGATCGGAACCGCATCCTGTAAGTGGGTGCGCCCGATTTTGGTCACGCCGGAGAACTCCGTGCTCTTGCGCAGCAACTCGTCCCGGAGCTTCCGTAGAGAGGGAAGGAGCCTGTCACCGGCAGCACAGACCGCCGCGACATGGATCGCGGTGGGGATAACGTCGTTGCTCGACTGTCCCAGATTGACATGGTCATTGGGATGGACAGGGGTCTTGCCGCCTTTCCCGCCGGTCAGGATTTCATTCGCGCGGCCCGCGATCACTTCGTTCGCATTCATATTGGTCGATGTGCCGGAACCGGTCTGAAAAATATCGAGAATAAACTGATCGTCCCATTCGCCGTCGGCGACCTCCCGGGCGGCCTTGCTTATGGCCCTAGCCAGTTTTTCATCAAGCAAACCCAGCCGGCAGTTCACGACAGCTCCGCATTCCTTGATCATGCCAAGCGCCCGGATAATAGAAGCGGGAAAAGTCCGGCCGCTAACCGGGAAGTTCTCGAACGCACGCTGAGTCTGGGCGCCGTAGTAGGCATCCGCCGGAACTTCAATGGTTCCCAGTGCGTCTTTCTCCGTTCGTCCGGCCACCTTCTCCTCCTTCATCGAACGCCCGCTACTGTCCGACGATTACCGTTTTAATGTTCACGAACTCCTTCAAGCTATAATGCGAGAGTTCGCGTCCATAACCCGATTTCTTCACGCCTCCGAATGGAAAGCGGGGATCCGACTTGACCCTTCCATTTATTGCGACAAAGCCCGCCGGTATCTCCGTTGCAAGCCGCTCCGCCTTCCGAGTGTCCCTGCTCCAGATCGTGCCGCCAAGTCCGAACTCCGTCTCATTCGCTATACGGACCATTTCCTCTTCACTCCGGGCGGTAATGATGGGGGCAATGGGACCGAAGACCTCTTCCCGCATAACTTTCATGTCAGGCTTCACGTTGGTGAGAACCGCCGGCCGGAAAAAGAACCCCTGGTCAGGCGGTTTTGGGCCGTGATGGACAACCGCTCCCTTTTCTTCAGCATCGTGGAGCTGCGCGGAAAGGTCCCGGAGGAATTCTTCCCTGGCAACAGGCCCGATGTCCGTTTGTTCACTCATCGGATCGCCGATCTTGAGGCGATCGAGCGCAGCGGCAAACTTTTCCGCGAATGCGCCGGCAACAGGTTCCGCGACAATGAACCGCTTGGCCGCGATACAGCTCTGCCCCGCATTTGAAAATCTTGCGCTCACGCCCGTTGATACAGCCCTGTCCACGTCGGCATCCTCCAGAACGAGAAAAGGATCGGAACCGCCAAGTTCGAGGACCAGCTTCTTAAGATGCCTGCCGGCCACGGAAGCCACTTTCGAGCCTGCCTGCACGCTGCCGGTAAGCGACACCCCGTCGATTCGATCACCCTCTATCAGGCGCTCGGCCGTCAGGGACCCGATGAGCAAAGTCCTGAAGATGTTCTCCGGAAACCCCGCCTCTCGAAAGGTCTTCTCGATCTCCAGCGCGGACAGCGGGACATTCGAGGCATGCTTGAGAAGACAGGCATTACCGGCCGCCAGTGTCGGGATCGCCCAGCGCACTGCCTGCCAGAAAGGAAAATTCCACGGCATTATCCCGAGGATCACGCCCAGCGGTTCAAAAGTCACATAGCTTTTTGCAAACTGTGAGGAGATGATCTCGTTTTGCAGAAATCTCTCGGCATTGCTGCAATAATAATCGCAAACAAGGGCACATTTCTCGATTTCCGAGATCGCCTGCCGTGTGGGCTTTCCCATTTCCCTGGTGATAATCGAGGCATAATCCCTGGTCCCGCGTCTGAAGATGGAAGCCAGCTCCGCGATGGGCTTGAGCCGTTCGGCAATGGGCGCTTTCCTCCATTTCAGGAAAGCCTCCTTCGCCGAACTGACCGCCAGCTCGGAGGCTTCGTAGGATATTGGGTCGAACTCCTGGTTTGTTTTCCCGTTGAACGGGTTTATCGATTTGATCTTCATGTACTCCCTCCGAAAGAAAAAAGAAGAAACCCGGAGAGATTTACAGGAAAACACCCCCAGCCCGCAAGCAACTTCGACACTTTTTCCAATGTTTACTTGCGTATATCCTTGACATCCCAAAAATCCCCGCCATGGCGGCCCTCGGCCCCGGCACGCTATTGGCTGCCGTCGGGCAGCGCCTTCTTGATTTCGCGCTTCATAAAGTTGATCGATTTGGTGATCGGGATGCCCTTCGGGCAGACACGCGTGCATTCGAAGTAATTTTCGCACGGCCAGACGCCATTCGGCTCGTTCAACTTCTTCAGTCTGTCCGAAAACCGGCCATCCCTGGAGTCATACAGGAAGCGATAGGCCCACACCAGCGCGGCGGGCCCGACGTAATCCGGATTTTCCCGCATGACCGGACAGGAACTGGTGCAGCAGGCGCACAGGATGCATCGGATCACGTCCTCCTGTTTTTTGTGATCCTCCGGACTTTGCGTGTATTCCTTTTCCGGGGCTGGTTCCGCCGCTATCAGATAAGGTTGCATGGAGTCGATCCTGGCGAGGAAATCATCCATATCGACGATAAGATCCTTGCGAACCTCGAAAAATGGCAGCGGATCGAGCGTGATCTCATCAAGCCCCGCATAGTCCCGCACCAGTTTCTGGCAGGCCAGCGCGCAGACCCCGTTTATTCGCATTCCATCCGAACCGCAGACCCCATGGGCGCACGACATTCTGTAACCGAGCGTGCCGTCCTGTTCCCATTTGATCCTGTTAAGACAGTCGAGGATACGCTCCGCGGGATCCACCGACACTGTGTAGACTTTATAGGAAGGCTCTTTGTCCAGTTGCGGGTCGAAACGGAAAATCCTGAATCTCATTTCCATCTCAATATGTCCTCGGCTTGGGTGTGAAACGGCTGATATTCACGGGCTTGTAGGATATGGACAGGCCCGTATCGCTCCTTTGAACAAGTGTATGCTTGAGCCAATGCTCGTCAACCCGTTCCGGGTAGTCTTCGCGCCAGTGCGCCCCGCGGCTCTCCCTGCGCGCCAGGGCGGAAGCCACGATAGCCTCGCCAAGCCCGAGCAGGTGCTCCAACTCGAGCGTATCGATAAGATCGGTGTTAAAACGGTCGCCCCTATTATCCAGAGATATGCCGCCGTACCCGTCCACCAGCCCGCGAATAGCTCCCAGGGCATGTGTGAGCGTTTGTTCCGTCCTGAAAACAGAGCATTCGTTATTCATGACTTCCTGCAGGCTTTGCCGGATGCGTACCGCCCTCTCGCCCGTGTTCCTGTCCTTTATCCGACGGATTCTGTCATCGGATTCCCTTTCAGGCCCCGGCCCCGGATCAACCCACGGCAGATTCTTCAACTCCCCGGCAATATGCTGTCCTGCCCTTCTTCCAAACACGACAAGATCCAGGAGGGAATTACAACCGAGCCGGTTGGCTCCATGGAGCGACAGGCAGGAGCACTCGCCGGCGGCATACAGTCCGGGAACGGGGTTGTTGCGCGCGTCCAGCACCTGCCCGCTGGAGTTTGTCGGTATCCCGCCCATCATGTAATGGCATGTGGGGTGAATGGGAACCAGGTCAGTGGCTGGATCGAGTCCCATGTAAATCTTGATGAAGGAGGAAATGTCGGAGAGTCTTTCCGCCAGCTTCTTTTCACCCAGATGGGTCAGGTCGAGGTAGACAAAGTCGCCGCCTCCGATACCCCGTCCCTCCCGGATCTCCGTATATATGGCGCGGGATACCATATCCCTGGGCGCGAGGTCCTTGATGGTCGGTGCATATCTTTCCATGAAGCGTTCCCCGGCGTTGTTGCGAAGGATGCCGCCCTCTCCCCTTGCCGCCTCGCTGATAAGAACGCCGAGCCGATGAATCCCGGTCGGGTGGAACTGGACAAATTCCATGTCCTCCAGGGGAATTCCCAGTTTGTAAGTAAGGTACAGGCCGTCGCCCGTACTGGCGAACGCGTTCGATGTCACCTTGAACACCTTCCCGTAGCCGCCGGTAGCGATTAACACCACACGGCTCTGGAAAAAGTGGAGTTCACCCGTTGCCAGCTCATATGCCACCAACCCGGCGACCTGGCCATCCCGGACGATGAGGTCCAGTACGTGAAACTCGGGGTATATCTTGATTCCCCTTCTGACCGCCTCGAAATAGAGCGTATCCATCATAACCCGCCCACTTCGGTCGGCGGCGTAGCACGCGCGTTTTATGGGGGCTTTCCCGAAATCACGGGTATGTCCTCCAAAATTCCGCTGGGCAATCTTTCCTTCCGGCGTGCGGTTAAACGGCACCCCCATGTGTTCCAGCTCGTAGACCGCTCTGATGGCATCCTTGGCAAGCACCTCGGCAATGTCCTGGTCTGCCAGGTAGTCTCCCCCCTTTACGGTGTCGTACATGTGCCATTCCCAGGAATCCGGCTCCTCATTTCCAAGCGCCGCGGCAATTCCGCCCTGCGCGGCGCCGGAATGGGACCGGGTGGGATACACCTTGCTGAAGAGGGCGACGTCCGTTTTGCCGGCCACTTCCGTGGCCGCCCTGAGCCCAGCGAGACCGGAGCCGACTATGAGTACATCGTGTTTGAAAACCATTGAGGATCTCCTCGGGATAGGGAAAACAAGGGCGGGGCCTGGAGCCTGGTCAAATCCCCCTGTTTTCAAAGAAAGGGAGTAAACCCTGTCGGTGTGTAACCATGGCGTCCAATAACGCAACATAGTCACCGGAAGGACCTTCCAATCGTGGCCGAAAGCCCTGCCCGGCGTCTTTCAAATCACGCGAAACGCGGAAAGAGAGTAGGCCCTCAACCTTTCCGAGTCCCTCCCCCGGACACTTCCACCCTTCGATGCACGGGGCGGGCGGCAGCGGGTGCCTTGGTACCCGGAGGAAAAAGCTGTCTTTCGAGTGGCATCACGGAATGAACGGGCGCCCCCTCCCACGGGGATCACTCGCGAACAGGGGGCAGGTTCAACCATGCCAGGTCGGGAACGGTCTACTTTCTCTCCACGATCGGTTCATAGGTGCAGCCGATCTCGCCGCAATAGTCGCCCACATATTCGGCCTCGGGCCTGTAGAGAGCGGGTTTGTCCTGGGCCTCGGCGAACTTTTCCTCGATTACGTGCGCGCACCATCCGGAAACTCTGGAGATGGCAAAGACAGCGGTCATAATGTCCACGGGAATTCCCATCATGGCGTAGACGGAGCCGCTGTAAAAATCCACATTGGTCCTGATGTTCGTCTTGCCGCGAGCCTGGAACTCCCGATAACCCGCATCCTCGATCGCGGTGAGATACTCGTACCAGTTTTCGTGGCCCGTCTTTTTGCCGAGCCGTTTGGACATTACCTTCAATATTTTGGAGCGGGGGTCGATCGTCTTATAAACCGCATGCCCCATCCCCATTATTTTCTCACCCTTTTCAATTCTCGTTTTCACCCACTGGTCGATCTCATCCCTGGACTTGAGTTCGGATTCCACCTGAAGCAGCATCTTCATGACACGTTCGTTGGCGCCGCCGTGCAGACTGCCGGCAAGCGCCCCGACTCCCGCCGAGATTCCGGCATACATGTGGGCCTTTGTCGAGACCACCTCGCGACACGCAAAGGTGGATGCATTGAAGGTATGATCGGCATGCAGCACCAGGCATACATCCAGATCATTCGCAAACTCTCTGTCGGGCTTTTTCCCGGTGAGTTGCCATAGGAAATTGGCCGCGTGGGAAAGGCCGCTATCAGGCGGCAACGGTTTTTCCCCATTCCTTATCCGGTTCCAGGCAGCAATCACCGCGGGCACGCGAGCGATCAGCCGCACGGCCTTTCGTACATTCGCCTCCCTGCTTTCATCCTGGAGTTCGGGATCGGCAATGCCCAGCAGCGGAATGGCTGACTGGAGCACGTCCATTGGACCGGCTTGCCTGGGGATGCCCGCAAGACCGTCGATGACAAATGAAGGAACTTCACGGGATTGCACCACCTGACGCTCGAAGCGCTCAAGTTCGCCCTCTTTGGGCATACGACCATTCAACAGAAGGTAGGCTGTCTCCATGAAAGAGGAACGCTCCGCCAGTTCCTCGATCCTGTACCCGCGGTAAATCAGTACCCCGTTCTCACCGTCGATATAGCTTATCTTTGTATCGGCTACGGTGACACCTCTCAAGCCGATGTTTTTCACACGAACAGGAGTATCCGCCATATTTGGCCTCCGAATTATGTCCCAGCGGAATTCGGAACGTATCCCCGGACTCCGCGGTGGAGTTATCGAGTCTATACAAGCGCTGCTTTCACGAGATTGAGGGCTCCGCCGGCGATAAGCTGCCGGCGCATCCTGGACGACACGTCCAGAAGGACCGTGATGGTTTGTCCGTCGACTTGCACGGGCAACTCGATATCCCCGTTAACCAGATGCTGGCGGATGTTTTCATAAACCACACCGGAGCCCCGACGAAATACGTCGTAGTCCTCGGGCTGTTTAAAGATCAGGGGCAAGATACCGAAATTGCACAGGTTAGCCATGTGTATCCGTGCGAAACCCTTTGCAATAACCGCCCGGACTCCGAGATAGCGCGGCGCGAGAGCCGCATGCTCACGGCTCGATCCCTGGCCGTAGTTCTCGCCGCCCACGATCGTGACTGATCCCTTTTCTTTGCATTTAAGGTGAAACTCCGAATCGATTTGCGAATATACATACTCACTGATGGCCGGAATGTTCGACCTGAGCGGCAATATCTTGTTCCCGGCCGGCATGATGGTATCCGTCGAGATGTTGTCTCCCACCACCAGCACGACCTCCGTTTTCAGAGACTCCGGCAGCGGTTCGAACGAGGGTAGAGGAGCGATATTGGGTCCCCGCACGATTTCGGTTTTGCTCAGCTCATTCGTGGGCTGTATGATGGAAACGTCGTCCACGATATACCTTTCGGGGTCCGTGATTCTCGGATATTTCAACTCTTTTCCGAGATCCCTCGGGTCGGTGATAACCCCCTTCAGGGCTGCCGCGGCAACAGTCTCCGGCGAGCAGAGATAGACCTGATCATCCTTGGTTCCGGAGCGTCCCGGAAAGTTTCGGGGCATTGTCCGCAGGCTTACCTGTCCCGTTCCCGGAGCTTGCCCCATGCCGATGCATCCGAGGCATCCGGGCTCGTGTATGCGCCCGCCGGCCCTCAACAGCGGAAGGACTCCTCCCTGCGCGGCAATATTCTCGATCACCTGCCGGCTTCCAGGGTTCACGTTCAGGGAAGTCCAGGGAGCGGTATGCCGTCCATCCACGATCCTGGCAACCACCATGAGGTCCCGGAAAGAGGAGTTGACACTGCTGCCCACGATTACCTGGTCGACCTTCAGCCCGGCCACCTCACGCACCGGCACGACATTTCCGGGAGAGCTGGGCTTTGCGATGAGCGGTTCGACTTGAGACAGGTCTATTTCGTCATATTCATCATAAGTGGCTCCCTCATCCGCCTGGAGATCGATCCACAGATCACCCCTGCCCTGAGCTTCGAGGTAAGCCCTTGTATTTTCGTCCGAAGGAAAGATGGATGTCGTGGCTCCCAGTTCCGTGCCCATATTGCAGATGGTTTCCCGATCGGTGGCCGAGAGGCTTTTCACCCCCGGGCCGTAATACTCGACGATTTTGCCGATACAGCCTTTGACGCCGTAGCGCCTGAGCATTTCCAGGATAACGTCCTTCGCGCTCACCCAATCAGGAAGTTCACCCGTGAGCTTTACCCCGAGAACCGTGGGACACGGGATGAAATAGGGCAGACCCGCCATCGCGAGCGCCACGTCCAGTCCCCCGGCTCCGATTCCAAGGACAGAAACGCCCCCGGCTCCCGGTGTGTGACTGTCCGAGCCGACCAGGGTCTTCCCCGGGATACCGAATCTTTCCATGTGAACCTGGTGCGACACCCCATTTCCCGGCGGGCTGAAATGAAGACCGTAACGCGCGGCCGCGCTCTGCAGGTATCGGTGGTCGTCGGCGTTCTTGTTATCCGTCTGAAGAATGTTGTGGTCGACATATTGCACGGCCAGTTCCGCTTTTATCCGGTCCAGTCCGAGCGCCTCGAACTCCAGCATGGCCATGGTGCCCGTGGCATCCTGGAGAAGAATCTGGTCTATCCTGATGCCGATTTCCTCACCCGGCACGAGCCGGCCTTCCAACAGGTGAGCCTCGATTATTTTACGCGTAAGGTTTCTTGACACAGTCTTCTCCTGATATAGAAACATAACAATTACTTGCCATTACCGCCGCATACACCGCGAGAAAGCGCCGGCATGGGGCGAGAGCTTTCCCTGTCCCCGCTCGCGCGGAGGAAAAAACCGGAACGGACACTCGGGATGCATGAGTTTTCCAGACCGCTTTTCTGTCTGAAAGGTGACATTACTCAGCGGAATACAAGATTTTGAGCCAAGCAAAACCTAAGATTGTGCAATGGTATTGTCAATTAAGATGCGAGGTTGGGACACTTCAGGGATGAGAGTCTGGCGCCCTTGAGGAAACCGCGGGGTGGAAAAACGAAAGGGACCGTTCACCGTACTTCACTGGAGAACAGTCCCTGGCAAATAACTCTATATAGGAAAGCAGAGGAGAGACCGGAATTATTTTATCTTTTCACCGAGAGTCTTGCCGGCTTTGAACTTAACCACCTTTGAAGCAGGGATGCTGATCTTCTCGCCGGTTCGGGGATTGCGGCCTTCACGTTCCGACCTTGCCCCGATGCTAAACGTCCCAAATCCCACCAGGGTGATTTTATCTCCCTGAGAAAGAGCCTCGGAAACAGCAGAAACAAAACCATCGACAGCCTTTTCTGCCTGAGATTTAGTAATTCCGCTGGCACTCGCGATCTTCGCTACCAATTCCGCTTTCGTCATTTCTTTCCTCCTCAAAAAAAGTTAAACAACCCCCTCCTGGACATATTCCGATTTCTAATCCGCCCTTACTCCACCTCCTCTCGTACTATTCGCCCCTGCTTGACTTTTTACAAACCAAACCCCTCTTAGGAATCGATCCCGTACCGGCCCGCACTCCTTGGAACCGCCACTGCTCTGGCTCCAGATCGACAGGCTAGACGTTTTTATAATCAGATGGATGCCCTTGTCCATCAAAATCTACAAGAAAAATATAAAAACAGAACAGAATCTTAAGCGGTGACAATATTTCCCGGAAACACAAAGCGCAAGTGAAATTTTTAATGCCGGCTGCTTGGCGGCGATGGTTGCTTTTTCGCAAGTGCGGTTTTATAGAAGTAAGTGCAGGTCTATCCGTAGGAAGGTTTTATTAAATGACTCTTCACAAGGAGACCGTCATGACAGTTCGAGTATTGATCGAGAGGGAGGTGGAGCCGGGTCAAGAGAGAAAGCTGCAGCAGATCATGACCCAAATTCGGGTGACCGCGATGAAGGCCAAAGGGTATATCTCCGGCGAGACGCTGCGGTCCATGGAAAACCCCAGTAAATTTCTGGTGATCAGCAACTGGAACAGCTTCGAGGGCTGGAAGGCATGGGAAGAGGACCCCGAGCGCGCGAAAATCCAGCAGGAACTGGTCCCCCTGCTCATCAGCAAGGAAAAATGCACCGTTTTCACGCACTTTTAGTTCCCTCACCATCCCGCTCCCGCTCCCCCAGCCCTGACTGCGCGCAACCGCTCGCCCGCGCCGCCTCCTGAATGCCTCTTATCAGCAGCAGAGAATTATCTGTCCTTATCCGGGACGGGGAATAATCTGCCCCCCGTCCCATTATTCCATCCCTCTTTGGACTTTATACACGCCTTTTTCATTTCTGAGAGCAGCCATCACCCGCTGGAGATGGTTCGAATCCCTTACCTGTATTCGGAGATGACACGCGCTGGAACTGTCCGCCTGCGGGGCCACCCGTAGACTGATCACATTCACGTCCATTTGCCCGAGCACGGCATTCAAAGCAGCCAGGATGCCTTTTTCACCCGAATGCAGGATGCGAATCGCCACGGGGAATAGCTGTTCCGCGCCGGTATCCCACTGGACCTCGATAATTCTGCTCGGATCTCCCCGATCGATATTCTTGCATGTTATCCGATGAGCGGTAATTCCTCGCCCTCTTGTGATGTAGCCGAGGATCGGCTCTCCCGGCACGGGATTGCAGCAATGTGCCATGCGGATGAGTATGTCGTCGACACCCTTGACCTTCACCCCCTCCTTTTCTTTCGCGGGAGCGCCCTTGCGCTTCTCGACAACGATTTCATCCTTGAAGTGCTCTTCCTCGGCGGGCAGCGCGGTCAGCTTTCCGATCACCTGGTAAGCGGTGATTTTGTGGAAACCGATGCTCGCCAAAAGGTCGTCCACGGTCCTGAGAGAAAAGGCTTTTGCTGCTTCAGCGAGTTCATGAGAATTCAGGTAGTTGTTGAAATTGAGCCCTTTCTTCCTGAACTCCCGCTCGCAGATCTCCCGTCCGAGGGCGATGGTACGTTCCCGCTCCTCCGTCTTGAACCAGTGTTTGATCCTGCTGATGGCCTTCGTGGACTTGACCTGCTTCAGCCAATCCTTGCTCGGCCTGTGATTGGCCGCCGTGAGGATCTCGACCGTATCCCCGTTCTGAAGCTCGTTGCGCAAGGGAACCAGTTTGCCGTTCACCCTCGCGCCAACGCACCTGTGGCCCACTTCGGTATGGACTTCATAGGCGAAGTCAACGGGCGTGGCGCCCCTGGGGAATGCCTTCACATCCCCATTCGGCGTGAAGACGTAGACTTCATCAGGGTAAAAATCTACTTTTACGGCTTCTATAAAGGCCCTTGGGTCACTCCATGCCTTGCTCAACTCCATCAACTGACGGAGCCAGGAAAAGCGCATGGTCTCTTCCTGATCATATTCGGCGAGTGGTTTACCTTCCTTATAGAGCCAGTGGGCCGCGATCCCCTCATTCGCTATCCTGTCCATCTCCTCGGTCCGGATCTGCACTTCCATCCGTTCCCGATACGGACCAATCACCGTCGTGTGAAGGGACTGGTACATGTTGGACTTGGGCTTGACGATATAGTCCTTGTATCTGCCTTCCACCGGCTCCCAGAGCGCGTGCACCAGGGCGAGAGTCTCGTAGCAGGATTTTACGGAATCCACAATCACGCGCACCGCGATGACGTCATAGATGCGGGACAGATCCAGCTTCTGCCGCTCCATCTTCCGATATATGCTGTAAATGTGCTTGGAACGGCCATAGATCCGCCCCTTCAAACCATATTCGGCCATCCCCGAAGTCAGGGTCTGCTGGATCTCATCAAGGTACCGGCGCCGGTCTTCCTCCGTCCTCTCAAGCCCCACCGCGATCTCATCATAGGCCTTCGGGTAGAAACACTTGAACGCGAGGTCCTCCAGTTCCTGCTTTATCCACTCTATTCCCAGCCTGCCGGCAAGCGGGGCATAGATATCGAGCGTCTCCTGGGCAATATCCCTGCCTGCATTGTCCGTCCGGTTCGCGGCGCTTCGGATGCCCGCCAGCCGGTCGGCAAGCTTTACGAGGACAACCCGGATATCCTGAGAGATCGCCAGGATCATTTTTCGGATGTACTCGGCCTGCCGCTCCTGGCGGTTGCTGTAAGCAATCTGGGTAAGCCTGGTAACACCCTGAACGATGCGCGCGACGTTCCCGCCGAACTGGCTCTCAAGCTCTTCCGCCGTGATGTATTTCCTGGCAAGCGAGTCGTGCAGAAGGCCGGCCGCGATGCTTTCCTCATCCAGACGCATTCTGGCGAGAATCCCCGCCGTCGAAAGCGGATGGTTCAGGTAGGGGCCCTTCGATGTGGCATTCTCTCCACGATAAGCCCTCGCGGTAAAGACATAGGCCTTCTCGAGAAGCAGGATATTCGCCTTGGGATGGTAGCCCAGTATTTGATCTAACAGTTCAAAGAAGCGCACTGTGTCTTCCCGTCCTGCTTAAGAATATTCGGTCCGTATAACCGAAAAACAGACCACGCAATATTTAGACGATTTCTAATATTAAGTGACCTCAGATATCAATTCCAGCCTAAGACATCTTGAGGTTAAAGAATGGAAGACAAGGAAGAGCTTGGAAAGTTGCTATTACCGAGATTGAATGTCCAGTGTCCGCCATTGATAGCTGGAACCCCGAAACGGTTCCATTTCATGCACGAGTATCTTAACCGCCGCTATGATTTGGTATTCTCACCCGTCATCTGCTCAACCTCGAGCATGAGCCGGTTCAAAAGTTCACCTTCCGGGACCTTTTCAATCCGCTCCCCCCTCTTGAACAGAATACCGATTCCCCGGCCCCCCGCTACCCCTACATCGGCCTCCCGGGCCTCACCGGGACCGTTAACCACGCATCCCATGATGGCCACCTTGAGCGGGGTCTTGATATTTCTCAACCGGGCTTCCGCTTCTTCCACCAGAGGAATCAGATTGATCTCGGTGCGGCCGCAGGTCGGACAACTCACCAGTTCCACGCCCCGCTGACGAAGCTTCAACGAGCGGAGAATAGACCATGCGACGTGCATCTCCTTCTCCGGATCGGCGGTAAGCGATACCCTAAGTGTATCACCAATTCCTTCAAACAGCAGGAAGCCTATACCAAGGGCGGATTTTATCGCACCTCCGACAACTGTGCCGGCCTCCGTTACACCCAGGTGAAAAGGGTAATCGGTCTTTTCAGCCAGAAGCCTGTAGGAGGCGATGGTGTCGATGACATCGGATGACTTGAGCGAGATTTTCAGCAGTCCAAAGTCATTATCCTCAAAGAACCGGATATGGCGCAACGCGCTTTCCACCATCGCTTCCGGTCCCGGATGGCCATACTTTTCCAAAAGGTCCTTCTCCACCGACCCGCTGTTTACCCCTATCCGCACCGGAACATCGCGTTGCCTCGCGGCCGCGATGACCTTTATGACCTTCTCGGCGCCGCCGATATTTCCAGGATTTATGCGGATAGCGTCAGCCCCCGAAGTTATCGCGTTTATGGCCAACCGGTAATCGAAATGAATATCGGCTATGAGCGGGATGCGGATCGATTTCTTGATTGCCGCCAACTGATCGGCGGCCTCCTGGTCCGGCACCGCCACACGGACGATCTCGCATCCGGCATCCTCGAGTCTTTTGATCTGATCGACGGTTGACCGCCGGTCCCGCGTGTCCGTGTTAGTCATTGACTGCACGGATACGGGAGCATCCCCGCCAACCGCAACATCACCGATATGAATCTGCCGGCTTGGCCGGCGCCTGATTTGTGTCAAAACAGATTCCCCTGCTCAAAGAAATTACCGCAACAAGCCCCGCCTTCACAGGCGGTATCCAGGTCCGCGAAGACTTCCCCGCATCGCTGGAACACACCATTACCCGCTTATACTTCGATACCTTTCGCGCGACGACTTTCCCCTCCGGACATCCAGGCGCCCGCTCTCGTTCGCCCTGAGCATCGGAGGGCAGAACTGGCCGGAGGATACGTGGCCGCGAAATCGTTTTCAAAATACGCCTCTTCCCGCGAAGGGGGGTATTTTCCCCACCAGCAGGAAAAGTCCACCGGTGGCAATACCGGATTCTATTGTAAAGAAACCGCGGCCCATTTCCAATGACCCGAAAGCGTAATGCGACGCGAGGCGAAAAGAAATCCCCTACCTGCTCCCGGAAGGATCGTTCCCCTTGTGCTTACCCCACCAGTCATCATGCCCCTTGAACCACCAGTCGGTTGAATCCGTCCGGGCAGCCTCCTCCGCGACCTTCTTTCCTATAGGCGTCGTAAGGCGCTGCATGGCAAAGTGTATCCATTTCGTCGCATAAACGTTTCCGAGATCGTTTTGTTCCTTAAGTTCCAGGATCAGATCCAACTGGTCGGCGTCGTGGGCCAGTCTCGATTCCTCGGTTTCCCGGTCGCGGTATTCAGCCAGGAGTTCCTTCAACTCATCTCCGAAAGGAAGCGCCTCGGCCAGGTCGTCGACGGCCCCGCCTTCATCCACCGTGACATAGCGCTTGTTCACATAGTTCATATCCCCCGTACGCGCCTCGGGCACATCGTGGAAGAGCGCGAGACAGACAACCTTGAATGGATCGACATTGCCGGCGAGCCGCGCCAGGGTGAACCCTATCATGGCTACCCGGAAAGAGTGGTCGGCAACCGATTCCCGGCCTGATCCCAGGAACTGGAAACCCGACCGGGGCGTCTTTTTGAGCATGCCCAGTTCAAAAAAGAAATTCACTATCTTCCGATATTCCAATGCAAACTCCTGCCGGGTATAGGTGATTTTCCCGCCGGGAGAACATTTTCCGATCCCGCCGGGAACGCCTGAAACATCATTGCGCTTTAAAAGCTTGGTTAATATTGATAATATCTTCAGAAATCAAATGAATTCAAGAGCTCTCCGACAACTCGGATCTGGAGGTTTCAAAGCTAAATGGAGAAGCACACTCTTTCCGTACTGGTTGAGAACAGTCCCGGTGTTCTCACTCGGGTCGCCGGCCTCTTCGCACGGCGCGGCTTCAATATAGACAGTCTTGCGGTCGGCCGCACGGACAGAAGCGACGTATCGCGCATGACGATCGTGGTTGAAGGCGACAGGTCCATTGTCGAGCAGGTAACCAAGCAGCTCCACAAGCTGATCGATGTAATAAAGATCAGCAACATCACGGAAGACGAATACGTCGACCGGGAGCTGGTCATGGTAAAAGTCGCCGCCGAACCGAGCCAGCGGGTGGAGATCATAAATATTGCGGGAATCTTCAGAGCACGGGTAGTCGACCTCGGAAGAAAGACGATGACTTTCGAATGTACCGGCACCGGAGCCAAGATCACAGCCTTCGAGGAATCACTCCGCCCTTACGGGATAAAGGAACTCGTGCGTACCGGCAAAATCGCGATGCTTCGCGGCAGCCGCTATGTAAGCCTCGGAGGAACCAGTGCCAGGGATGGCGAGGAAGACTAGCCTTGAGGAATATCACGGAGGTGTTCTCGTGGAAATAACGGTTGCGGACGCACTGGTCCAGTGCCTCGAAAAAGAAAATGTGGAAGTGATTTTCGGCTATCCCGGCGGGGCGATCCTGCCGGTCTATGATTCCCTGTACCACTCATCCAAAATCCGGCATGTGCTCGTTCGCCATGAACAGGGAGCCGCTCACGCGGCCGACGGATACGCAAGGGTTACGGGCAAGGTCGGCGTGTGCGTGGCCACCTCCGGACCCGGCGCGACCAACCTGGTCACGGGTATAGCCAACGCGTATATGGATTCCATTCCCATGGTGATCATTACGGGTCAGGTATCCACCAGCCAGATCGGAACCGACTCTTTTCAGGAAGTGGACATTACCGGCATCACTATTCCGATCACCAAGCACAATTATTTGCTCAAGGATCCCACGAAGCTCCCGGCGGTGGTGAAGAACGCGTTTCACATAGCTTCAACGGGACGCCCCGGGCCAGTGCTTATTGACATTCCGCGGGACATCGCCTCGATGAAGATCCCCTTCAAATACCCTTCTGCGGTTCGGTTGAGAGGCTACAAGCCCACGTATAAGGGACATCCGTCCAAGATAAAAGAGATCGCCGCGCTCATAGCGAAGGCCAAAAGACCGGTCATCTACTCCGGTGGCGGCATTCTCGCCTCCAACGCATCCGAGGAACTGCTCCAGTTCGCCGAGATCATTTCCGCTCCTGTGACCAATACCTTCATGGGACTGGCGGGCTTTCCAGGGGATCACCCCCTGTTTCTCGGCATGCTCGGCCTTCACGGCACCCGGCCCGCGAACCTCGCCATAACGGAATGCGACCTGCTGATAGGGCTCGGAGCACGGTTCGATGACCGCGTCGTCATGAACATAAACAAGTTCGCGCAGCAGGCCACCGTGATCCACGTTGACATCGACCCGGCCGAAATCGGCAAGATCATTCCGACCAACGTGCCGCTGGTCGGCGACGTCAAGATGATCCTGAAGGCGCTTCTGCCGCTTCTCGAAAAGCTGGACCGCTCGGAATGGCTGGCAAGAATACGCGAGATCAAGGAGCAGCACCCTCTGAATTATGCCAGAAACGGCGTGCTGAAGCCGCAGTTCGTGATCGAACAACTCTGCAACTTCGCGCGGGATGACGCCATCGTGGTGACCGATGTGGGGCAGCATCAGATGTGGGTCGCTCAGTATTACAAATTCAGGAAGCCCCGGACACTTGTTTCTTCCGGGGGACTCGGATGCATGGGGTTCGGTCTTCCGGCCGCCGTTGGCGCGTGTCTCGGCGTTCCCGGCAGACAGGTCGTGCTGGTCACGGGCGACGGGAGCATCCAAATGACCATGCAGGAACTGGGCACCATGATGGAACAGGGATTGGCCGTCAAGATCCTCATCCTGAACAACCAGACGCTGGGAATGGTACGCCAGCTTCAGGAGTTTTACTGCGAGGGGCGGTACATGGCCGTCAATTTTAAGTTTCATCCTGATTTCGACATGCTTGCCAAGGCATACGGCATTCCCGGCTACACGTTCAGGACGGAAGAGGATGTGATCAGCGGACTGCCCACGGCTCTCGGGGAACCGGGACCGGCTATCATCAACTGCATAGTGCCGCTGGAGGAAAACGTATCGCCCATGGTCATGGCCGGACACGGAATCAGTGAGGCGATAGACTGCAGTTGATCGAGCGGGATCAGCGCCGCTGAGAAGAGGTTGCTGATGGCGGGGGAGCCGGATCTCGGGAGCATGATTTGAGAATAACCGGCGCCCCCGGTTTCAAGTCGGAAAAATCGCTGCGGGGCCGGGATTCACGGGGCTCAGCCCTTTGGCCCTTCCCGACCCCGGCCGGGACCGCCTTGACATTTCCCTCCCTACCCCCGTATAGTACGCCTTCCCGAAATCCAAGGAGAGTGCACGAATGAAGACACTTTTGCTGAACCCGCCCTCGTTTGAAAAGTTTGACGGTGGAGCGGGTGCCAGGTGGCCCGCGCGCCGCGAAATCGCCTCATATTGGTATCCCGTTTGGCTGGCTTACCCAGCCGGACTCATCAAGGAAAGCAGGCTGCTCGACGCCCCGCCCCATGGGATTTCCCCCGAGGAAACGATACGGATTGCACGGGATTTTGAATTTCTGGTCCTCTTTACGAGCAAGGTAGGCTTTAACAATGATGTGAAGCTTGCCGAGACGATCAAGGAGCGCCATCCCTCGATCAAAATCGCCTTCGTCGGCCCTCCTGTATCCGTCAGACCCGAGGATGCCCTGAATGCCTCTCCGGCCATCGACTTCATCGCCCGAAAAGAGTTCGATTACACGGTAGCGGAGTTCGCCTGGGGTAAGGATCTCGAAGAAATTCAGGGAGTCAGCTTTCGCAAGGGTGGCAAGATTGTTCACAACCCGGACAGGCCTCCTATAGAGGACCTCGATTCGCTTCCTTTCATAAGCGAAATCTACCGGCGCGACCTGGACCCGACCAAGTACAATATCCCTTTTCTCAAGCACCCCTACCTTTCTTTCTATACTTCCCGGGGATGCCCGGCCCGCTGCATTTATTGCCTGTGGCCGCAGACATTTACAGGCCGTCCCTGGCGAACCCGCAGCAACGAGAACGTCGTGGCCGAAGTAAAACGCATCCGGGAGCTTTTCCCCGAAGTAAAGGAGATCTTCTTCGACGACGATACCTGGGCCTGGGGCAAACAGCGGGTGCTGGGATTATGCAAGCACCTGGAGAAGCTGAACTTTACCTGGTCATGCAACAGCCGGGTCCATGCCGATTACGATATGCTCAAGGCAATGAAGAATGCCGGGTGCCGTCTTCTGGTCGTCGGCTTTGAATCGGGCGTGCAGGAAGTTCTCGATAATATGAAGAAGGGTATCACGGTCGAACAGTCCCTGACCTTCATGAAGAACTGCAAGGAACTGGGTCTGACCGTACACGGCGATTTCATGATCGGCCTTCCGGGCGAGACTAAAGAAACCATCCGGCGCTCCATCGAGTTCGCCAAACGGCTCGATCCCGAAACCATTCAGGTCTCCGTCGCCCACCCGTTTCCCGGAACGGAATTTTACCACTACCTCGAAACGAACGGCTATCTGACGGATGACGATATGGTGGATGAACTCGGCCACCAACTCCCGAATTTTGAGTATCCATGGCTGAATCGCCAGGAAATAGTCGATGCGGTCGAGCACTTCTACGGCACCTACTACTTCCGGCCCAAGGTAATCTATAGAATCGTGCGCCGCGCACTTTTCGACGCGAACGATCGCCAGCGGCTGTACAAAGAGGCTCGCGATTACCTCAGCCTCAGGGCACGGCGGAAAAAGTTCAGTGGGGGCCATGTCTTTGATCAATGATTATCGGTGGTGTATGGCGGGCGAACGGATAGGCACGCAGTCGCGTCCCGGATCGGCCGCGGCATTGCGACACGGCTGATCCCTCGGTCATCGCCGCCCCCCGGGATCAATGTCCGCCATTACTTGATACTTACGCACAGCCGGAATGCTTCAGTCTCGCAAGATGCTGCTTTCTTCGTTCCTGATCCCGGATGCATCGGCATCGGGAGCATTTCCAGGCGCTGTTATCCGAAAAGACTCTTGCCGATTACAGGTTCTCCGGAATGACTTCACGCTGCCTTATCGTAAACGGAGACGACTTCGGCATCTCCGAGGAAGTGAACAAGGCCATCATTCTGGCCTGGCGCGTCGGCATTCTTACGAGTTGCAGCCTGATGACAGGTGGCCGCGCGTTTGACGATGCCGTGCGTCTCGCCAGGGAAAACCCCGGACTCGCGGTGGGAATTCACGCCACATGCGTTGACGGTACATCCGTCCTGCCCCCCGGAAAGATTCCGAACCTCGTTGACGGCAGCGGGAACTTTCCCTCCGACCCCGCTCTCGCGGGTCTGAAATATTTCTTTTGCAAAGCGGCCCGAAAGGAGCTTGCCAGGGAATTCGAGGCTCAATTCGAGAAATTTCACGCCTCGGGGCTTAGGTGCTCCCATATCGACGGCCACTGTCACATGCACGTAAATCCGGCTGTTTTTGACCCGCTTGTCGCGCTCGGGGAGAAATACGGCGTTCGAAGAATGCGTGTCCCGGACGATGACTTTTCCGCATCCCGTCCTTTCCTGCTTGGCACTTCGGCGAAGGCGGGGTATGCTTTGGTGTTCAGGTTACTGAGCGCCAGGATGAAGTCGAAGCTTCGCGAGAGGGGTTTCAGATTCCCCGTGAGAGTATATGGGAATCTTCTCTCGGGAGCTATGACCGGGGATTATGTGCTCTCCATTCTGGAAAAATTGCCGATTGGTATTAGCGAGGTCTACTTGCATCCCGCATTTCCGCCGGACTCTGATCCGCCCAATGTGAAAGAGTTCCAGTTGATGACGGAACTTCGTATTTTGCTTGACCCGCAAATTCGATCAAAGATGAACAGGCTGGGGATAACCCCCGCCGCTTATCCTGATTTGGACAGGTTTTGATGAAGACAGCTTTCGTGATTACCGTGGCGGTTCTTGCCCAGGCAATTGGGAATACCCTTCTCAGCAAAGGGATGAAGGAAATAGCCTCCTTGCCCTCCTTTGCAGAAGGCTTTTCCGTGATTATGCTCCTCCACGCGATGCAGAATCCGCTCATCTGGGCCGGGATTATCCTGCTTCTCATTTTCTTCGCGTGCTTTCTTTCCGCACTTTCCTGGGCGGACCTGAGCTTTGTCCTGCCCGCTACCGCATCGGGCTACATTCTCAATGTCTTTTTTGCCAACCATTTTCTGAACGAACCAGTATCGGAATCTCGATGGCTGGGCTCCCTGTTGATAGTGTGCGGCATAGCCCTGGTCGCCTGGTCGCAGGACAGACCCCGTGGCTGCGAGACTATCGAGTCCGATTCGCCGGCGTCCAAAGGGGCCGGGCAGAGGGAAATAGAATGCTGACCGGTGTTATGGTTCTTCTTATAGTTTTCTCGAATGCCGCAGGCGATGTGCTCATTACCCGAGGCATGAAAGAGATCGGTGACATTTCGGCCGTTAGCCCGCTCAACTTCCTCCGGGTGGTCAAAAGGATACTCTGCAACATAAACTTCGTGGGAGGAGTCCTTTGTCTCGCCGTGAGCTTCTTTTCCTTCCTGACAGTGCTTACCTGGGCGGATCTGAGTTTTGTTGTACCCGCCACTTCAATCGTGTATGTGGTGACGGTCCTTGGCGCAAAGTTCATTCTGAAAGAGAAGATAAACCGAATGCGCTGGGCGGGGACCTTGCTCGTCTGCCTCGGTGTGGCCCTGGTTTGCATTCCCTGAGAAACGGACTCTCTTTCTGGCTCCTCCATGCTTCTTGAATCGCTCAGAGTATTCCTGGCAATTCTCGGCGTGGCTTCCATCTGTTACTATCTGGCGGCCATGGTCGCTGCCCGCCGGTTTTTCTCCCGTAAGGACCCTCCCCCCGCCGGAGACCATCCTCCCGTATCTATCCTGATTCCGCTGTGCGGCGCCGACTTCAGGGCCTATGAGAATTATGCATCGCTCTGCCGGCAGGAATACCCGAATTACCAGCTCGTCTTCGGCGTGCAAAACCCGGCCGATTCCTCGATACCCATGGTAAGAAAGCTCATGTGCGACTTCCCGCGCGCCCAAATCGAACTCGCTACGGACGCCGCGGAGATCGGCCATAATCCAAAGGTGAACAATCTCAACAATATGCTCCCCCTGGCGCGCTACGACACCCTCATCCTCATGGACAGCGACATCAGGGTCGGTCCCGGCTTCATGAAGACGGTCATCGCCGAACTGGAGGACAGCAGTGGCGGGATCGTGACATGCCTCTACCGTGCCGGAGAAGCGCCGGGTGTGGCGACCAAACTTGAGGCAGTGGGCATAACCACCGATTTCGCTCCCGGTGTCCTGGTGGCTGAGGCCGGCGCGGGCATTTCCTTTGCCTTCGGGGCCGCGATCGTCATCGGGAAAAAGACACTTGAGGCAATTGGAGGGATGAAAGCCATCGCCGATTTTCTGGCGGATGATTACATGATTGGATATCTGGTCGCGAAAGCCGGCCTTCCGGTCCGTCTTTCGCGCTATGTCGTGGAAACAGTGCTCTCCAGGTTGAGCACGGCCGATTTCATAAAGCACCAGGTACGATGGGCGCGCGGGATTCGCGCGTGCAACCGGCTCGGGCATACGGGATCACTCGTGACCAATGGAACGGTCCTTACCACTTTGCACCTGATTTTGAGCGGGTTTTCCGGCTTCGGCTGGCTCCTCTTTCTCCTTGCCGTGACGATCCGGCTGGCAATGGCCCGGTTCATTGGAGTGCGATGCATGGGCGACCGCATCCTCGGCCGGTATCTCCCGCTGGTACTATTGCGAGACTTTTTCAGCTTTTTCTTCTGGTGCGCCGCCATTGGCGGTAACCGCGTGACCTGGAGAGGAAAAGTGTTCACGGTTGAGCGCGACGGGAGAATGAAGCCTCGGAGTTGATCTTGCTCCAAACAGAATGACCGGGTGAAGGAAGTTATTGCCATACCGCAAAGTTGACAATCGGGCGCGGATACTGAAGGAGGATTCCATTCGGCTGCGATTTTCTTTTTCCGGGAGAGCGAAGGGAGAGCTTGTCCACCCATCCAGTGCGCGCTTGAGTAGTCGAGAGCTATTTACGTGGGTTACGGGGCCGGATGCTCAACGGCGGTACCGATGCCGCGGGGGTCAGGCTCACAGCGGGCCGGGGGGGGGAATTCTACCGCCCCGGTCATGTCCGGCTTCTTCCGCTGGTCACCGAATGGGCTCCGGTCATCATTGCCGACTGGGAGAACCACTAACATGCTACTCTGTTCCGGAGGAGGTGCTGTCATGGGAATGTTAAGAGTTCTATGCCTGGTGACTCTCATTTTTGTCTCGACCGCGTTTCCCGCGATCGGAGGAGGGACTGACAGCGTGGTGGTAACGAAGAATGACAACGGCAAAGACATATCGGTCCCCGAGGGAAAAACGATCGAAATCCGCATGGAGCAGCCTGCCGCCACCGGATACGCCTGGGAAATCATCGGCCTCGACGAGACGCACCTGAAGCTGCTGGCATTCGACAGCAAGCCGCTCAAGGAAGGGCCGATCGCCGGAGGCCCCGTCAGGAAGACCTGGAGGCTCAAAGCGATCAAAAAGGGGCAGACGGAACTCCGGATGTACAATTACCGCACCTGGGAAGGGCTGGACAAAGCAGTCGGGACATTCAACCTGAAAATCAAAATCAACTGAGTCTCCGGAGGGGTTCATGAAGACGATAGGTCTGATCGGCGGCATGAGCTGGGAATCCACCATGGAGTATTATCGGATTGTTAATTTGACCCCAACAGTGCCATTTCGAGCCCCAAATACACCCTTATTCCATAAACTTTACTGATATTTTCCAATGCTTGATCTGGCCAGACCCCGTGTACGAATATTTTCCAATGCTTGATCCGGTCCGCCCCCTCGAGCACCCGTCATGTACCCCTGTACTCGACCCCGCGAGTTGCCAGGGCGAGTTGAGCCGGAGTTTCCGGGAGGCTCGGCTATGTCAGGCTGATCACCTTGTCCGCCAGTTGCATGGCGGTGACTATATCCAGCATGTTGGTAGTCTCGCCGACCTTTTTTTGTTCAAGCAGGCCGAAGTGATTCAGGCATGTCCCGCACACAAGGACCTTGGCTCCCTCCCCTTCAAGTTCCCGAAGTGAACCCAATGCCTCGGACCCCTCCACCGATAGCTTCACTCCTCCGTTTACCAGCACCAGTCGCCAAAGTTCCTTCCCCATTTCCTTTAAAGTAAGGAGGAAATTAAGGACCAGTTTGCGCCCCAGGACGTCATCGCCGCGACCGAGCATCTCCGTGCCGAGCAGGACGACCACCTTTTTATCAGCCTGAGCGGCAGATTCCTGTTCGTAAACCTCACACGCCTGTGACCCGTCTTTGACGCCGTTCACCTCGAATACTCCGTCCTTTTCAACGACGCTCACCGAGAAGCCGAAGCGACCAAGAAACCGTGAAACGTTTTCGCGCGCAGCCTGGTTGTCCACCGCCACGGTCAGGGAATCGACATCACCTCTTTCAATGACTTCTTTTGTTCTGAGAACGGGATTGGGGCATGCCAGTCCCCTGCAATCAAGCGATTCAGTCCGCATACTCTAAGCTCCCTCATCCGATAGAAGACAACAGCCACCCCCGCAACAAGCCGAGCAACTCCTCCACGTCCGAACTTCGGATCGTGGGTGCCATTGTTCGTGTATGCCCCGGTATTTCATGGATTTCGAGGAATTAGTTTAATCACGCGTGAATCAGGGGGACAAATAGATAATTGTGATAGATCCCATGATTACCATAGGTGAGGACGATGAACCAGTCGGTTAGCTGGCAATACGATATCGGAGGGCAAACTCTCACTGCACCCGCACCCGTTCCTGCCTCAATGCCTCGGCACGAACGGGGGGACCGCTGCGAGGGTTTGGTTAGGAACGAAATGAGCGGCTTCTCCAGGGGCATCGAAGGACGGACGCAAGGACCACCCGCGATCTCGCTCATTCCCCGGCAGAACAGGCACGCAGGTGTTCGAGAAAGGCCGAGCAGAGTGGCGAAAGCTCCCTGTTCCTTCTCTGCGCCAGAAAGAATGGCCTGTGAATACGCAACCCCTTGATGGAAACCTGGCAGAGCATGCCGCCCGTTATGTCCTCATTCACCGCGAAGGAGGACAGGATAGCTACCCCGATCCTGGCTTTTACCGACTGCCGCACAGCCTCCGTGCTTCCCATTTCGGCAACCACATTGAGACGGGACGAAGGGACCCCCGCGGCTTCGAGCGCCTGGAGCATCACCATGCGCGTCCCGGAACCCCTTTCCCGTGATACGAGGGGGATACCGGCCAGTTCGCTCAACTCCACGAATTCCCGTCCTTCCCAGGGATGCCCGGGGTAAACCACCAGCACCAACTCGTCTGAATAGATTTCCGCAAGGGCAATTCTCTTATCGTCCCACCGCGCGCCGATCATTCCAAACTCAACGCTGCCGTCCAAAATCTTTTGAACGACATCGCCACTACCGGCTATTTTGAGAATGATCTGGATGGAGGGGTAGTTGGACTTGAATGCGCCGATAAGGCTAGGAAGCAGGTAGGTCCCGGGAATAGTGCTGGCTCCGATGTTCAAGGTCCCGGAAAGATTCCCCTTAAATTTTTCGAGGGCCTGGACCGCCTTATCACGGAGTTGGATTATCTCGCGCGCGTACTGGTACAGTATCCTGCCTGCCGGCGTGGGAAGAATCTCTCGGCCCAGCCGGTCAATGAGCTTTTCTCCAAGCAGGTCCTCCAGGGCGCGAATGTGTTCACTCACGGTCGGCTGGGTAAGGCTCACCGCCTCCGCGGCTTTCGTAAAACTCTGAAGTTCCACTACCTTGCAGAAAACCAGCAGTCGATGGATATCCATTTGGGCAGAAGACCTCCTTTCGAATCAGGTCGAAGATGTAGCATCAAATCGAACCGGTTATAACACGTCCCATCAGCGTAGAGGTTCCATCTTCTCACTCTCTGCGAAATTCTTCCTCAATCTTTTCGAGCCTGAGGGCATTTTCCTCCCATTCACGGGTAAGCTCATCGATTTCAGACTGGATCTGCCTGTACTGCAGCTGTATTTCCTGGGCCAGCTTGCCCTGTTTGTAGGTATCCGGATCGGCCAGACGCTCTTTCAGCAGGTCCAATTCGGAGTGGCGCGAATCGAGTTTTTGCTCGAGGCGGTCGATCAGGTCCTGTAACGGCTTCTTTGCCCGGAAGAGTTCATTTCTCAGCTCGGCTTCCGCGCGTTTTTGAACAAGCCGCGTTTTGGCCCCCGCGCCATTGCTCCCGGATTTAGTCCTTGCGCCGTCGTCGGACTCCACGAGGCGCTGCTTCCAGATGTTCAGGTAGTCTTCAAAATTCCCGGGGAAAACGTGTATTTCCCCTCCGCCCGCAACCAAAATCTTGTTCGCGACGGCATTTATGAACCGGCGGTCATGGCTGATGAAACACAGAGTCCCCGAGAACTCGCTCAGCGCCCTTTCCAAGACGACGCGGGATGAAATATCCAGGTGGTTTGTAGGTTCATCGAGCAACAGGAAATTCGGACGCTCGAGGAGCAGCTTGCACAGGACGAGACGCGCCTTTTCTCCTCCACTCAGTACCGACGTCCTTTTGAGAACATCGTCCCCCAAAAAGAGAAAGGCCCCCAACATTCCCCGGAGCTGGCTCTGGATCATGTCCCCCGAGACAGACATCGCCTCGGCCAATACGGTGTTTTCCGGCCTCAACTGTTCCCATTGGTGCTGGGCGTAGTAGCCCACGGTCGTATGGTATCCGGGAATGCACTCTCCGGAATCGGCGGTTGCCGTGCCCGCGAGCATTTTCAGAAGAGTACTCTTCCCCGCCCCGTTCGGGCCGAGAAAAGCAATCTTATCACCCCTCTCGATCACCAGGTCGATTCCGCCGTAAACCGTGTTTTCGCCATAGGACTTTGACACATTCCGGAGTTCGAAGACTCGTCTGCCAGTCCGTGATGGAGACGGAAAAGCGAAATGAATCTCCGATTCAACCGTACTGGGAGCTTCGATCCTCTCGATCTTTTCCAGCATCTTCAGGCGGCTCTGCGCCTGCGAAGCCGTCCTCTTATCATATCGGTTTTTCTCGATAAATCGCTCAATTTGCCGGATTCGGTCCTGCTGGTTCTTAAAGGTGGCGAACTGGATTTCCTGGCGCTTCGCCTTCTCTTCCAGGTAAAAGTCGTAATTGCCGGCATATTCCTGAATCTCTCCCTGGTCTATCTCGATGATTCTGGAAACAACCCGGTTCAGGAAAGCCCGGTCGTGCGAAACCAGGATGAATGCGGACGAGCAATTGAGAAGATAATCCTCGAGCCACATGAGGGATTCGATGTCGAGGTGGTTAGTCGGCTCATCGAGCAATAGCAGGTCGGGCTCCGAGAGGAGGAGCCGTCCCAGTTCCAGCCGCATCACCCATCCACCGCTGAGGTCCGAGACGGGGCGGTCGAATTGAGAAGACTTGAAGCCCAGTCCTTCGAGAATCTTTGCGGCGCGTGCCTCGAAGTCATACCCGACGAGATGCTCCAGGCGATCGAGAACCTGGGCCTGCCTGGTGGCCAGAGCCGTCAGATCCCGGCTGTCGTTGCTGGTCTCCAGGTCACGATGCAGCGACTCCAGCTCGGTTCGGAGCACCTCCGCCTCGCCATGAATATCCGTTGCACGCGACAATATGGACTTACCGGGCGCGGGGATCGCCTCCTGAGGAAGGTACCCGGCCCGCAGGTTTCTTGCCCTGCTGACACATCCCGAGTCCGGCTCCATTTGACCGAGCACAATCTGAAACAGCGTGGATTTGCCTGAACCGTTCGGACCGATCAGGCCAATCCGATCGCCGGGGTGAGCATGGAACGAGACATTCCGGAGAAGCTCCTTCTTGCCCAGATATTTGAAAACACCATTTACCGTCAGCAATGACAAACTCCAGAGGCGATTCAAGAAAACGACTAATTTTAACTATGTCCGTCGGGAATTCCACTCCCGCCGGTTTTCAGTTCCCTTTTATACATACAGGAAACATACCGGCCCACAAAATGAAAAGAATTCTCACAACCTTCAAAAGATGCTAAAAGTGACCCATTTAACGAATAATCGCCAAGGAGTATGCACCTTTGGAAGTAAGCAAGCCTGATCGTCCTCCTAGAGCCGTGATTTTCGATTGCGATGGTATCCTGGTTGATACCGAACCGCTGCATTACCGCGCTTTCCAGAAAGTCCTGGTCCCGCTCGGGCTGGGCCATGATTTTGAGCACTACATGGAGCAGTATATCGGTTTCGATGACCGCGACGCTTTCCTGTATGCGTTTAAAGAGGCCGGACGGGATATAGACGCGGTTATTCTCTCATCGCTGATCGAGGCGAAGGCTCATGCACTGCAACAAATGATAGCACGGGGCGCGCCGACTTTTCCGGGAGTTGTGGAACTGGTACGGGAACTCAGCGCCCGAGGGTTGCCGATGGCAGTCGCATCCGGCGCACTGAGGCATGAAGTGCTCGCCTTTGTCGGGTCGCTGGGAATCGGCGAAGCATTTTGCGCGGTAGTCTCGGCGGATGATGTCAGAAAAAGCAAACCCGATCCGGAGACTTACGTGCTCGCGCTGGAACGGTTGAGGGAAGCGCAAGGATGGACGACCCTGGACCCCATGGCATGCATCGCTATAGAAGATACTCCGGCGGGGATACGCTCGGCCAAGGGCGCGGGAATGTTTGTCATCGCGGTCACCAATTCCTTTCCCCAATCGGAACTGGGTGATGCCGACCATGTAGTCGGTTCTCTTGAGGAAATGGACTATTCCGGGATGGCCCGGCTTCTGGAACAATCTGGACAGAGTGCTTGAGACCATGCTGAAATCAGCCCGACCAAACAGGAATTATGTCAGCCTGATTGCGATGATCGCCGTAATTGCCTTGTGGCTCATGGGAGCAGCCATGAGCCAGGCAGGCGCGGCCGGTCGCGATACACGAGCAACCATGGATGATGCCTCACGGCATGCCTCCGTCACCCCCGATGCCGTCCCGACCCATCTCACCAGGGAGCAGGCGGTTGAGTATGCCTTGAAACACAACAGGATACTGAAGGCGGCAACGGAGGATCTCGCAGCAGCTATTCAGCGGGTCAAGCAGGCCGAAGCCGACTTTTACCCGAAGCTTGACGCCGCCTATACATTCCGGCGCTTCTCGCAGCAACCCACAATGACTCTGGGAGCGATGGACACCACTTTCCCTTTTGCAATCCAGACGAGCAACCGCTGGGAAGTGGCCCTTGTTCAGCCCCTTTTCACCGGCTTCGCGCTGGAAGCTCAGTACAAGATGAGTAAGGCGGGGCAAAAGCTCTCGGGATATCAACTCGAAGAGGTCCGGCTCAATCTTGTCAGGGACGTGCAAACCTCATATCTGCAGGTTCTTCTCGCCGCAAGACTGCTCGAAGTGGCACGCGACAATGTCGAGAGTCTTCAGGTCCAGAGACGCAACGCCGACGCCCTCCGTAAACAGGGCGTAGCCGCTGAAAACGACGTTCTCAAAGCCGAAGTGGCGCTTTCCCAGGCTATACAACGGGAAAGAAACGCAGCGAAGCAACTGGTGATCCTGCGCTCCAACCTTAACCGGCTGCTCGACATCGACCTCCAGGCGAACGTGGAACTCGCCGGAATCAACGAGAAGACCTCTCCGGTACCGCCCCTCGATGAACTCTATGCGATGGCGGAAGCAACCCGGCCTGAATACCTGGCCATGGCGACCTCGATCAAGCAGGCTGAGTATGGAAAAACAGCGGCGCGCAGCCGATACTATCCCAAGGTCTCCGCCTTCGCCGAGTATTACAGAGAGGGAGAGGATTTCGTCGCTGACAGAAACCCCTACACGAACAATGACAATGCAGCCGTCGGAGTGAAAGTGGAGATGAACCTTTTCGAGGGCGGCAAAACCAGGGCATCCGAACTCGAATGGGAGCACCGCCGCGGAGCTATCGTACAGAGGCGTGATGATCTGCGCCAGCAGATTCGTCTCCAGGTGGAAACCGCCGTTGAGCAACTCCGGGTGGCCGAGGCCAACATCGAAACCACTCGTGTCGCATTGAAACAGGCGGAAGAAAACGAGCGAATCACCACCCTGCAGTACAAAGAGCAGGTAGTGATCTTTCTTGAGGTACTGAATGCCCAGGTTTTTGTTGCCCAGACACGGGCGGATTTCTACCAGGCGCTCTACGGTTATGCGATCGCCATGGCCGAACTGGAACGGGCAATCGGGACTTCGACAGGATTGTAGAGCGAAACCGCCAAACAGGTCTCGGAGCGGACTACATGGCCAATATGGAAGAGAATAAACCGGAGCCTCCGGTAAGCCCCGGGCGAGCCAGGCGGCTAAGATTGGGAGCGGTGGCTGTTCTTGCCATGGCCGCCGCGGGATTTCTTTACTGGTTCCTTTTCCTGCACAACCTGGCGACCACGGATGATGCCTATGCCCGTGCGGACACAGCCCAGATAAGCAGCAGGGTATCGGGCGCCATCGCGCGCGTACTTGTGGAAAACGATTTTCCGGTCTCGACAGGCCAACCTCTGGTCGAACTCGACCCTGCCGACTACAAGGCCGCCCTTGACCGCGCCACGGCCGCACTCGAACAGGAGGAGGCCGATCTGCGCGCGGCGGAGATCACTCTCCCACCGGTGGACATTCAAACTTCCTCACAGGTCCAGGCCGGCGAGGCCGTGCTGAAGGCCGCCCAGGATACGGAGCAACAGACCAGGCACACCCTCGATCAACTCCGGAGTAACCGCGCCGCCGCCGCCGCCGACCTTTACCAGGCTGAGCGCGACTACAGGCGGTTCGAAAGCCTCTTCAAGTCAGGCGCCGGTACCGACCGGCAGCGCGAACAGGCACGCACGACGTTCGATCGGACCAAGGCGCAGTTGAGCGCGGTCGATGCTCAAATAGCCGCCCTCGAATCGGCGCTTTCCGCCACCACGCAGCAGGTCAGCCGGGCAAGAGCGCAACTCCAGTCGACGCGTAGCGAACGAGCTAACGTCGATGTGCAACGCTACAGGGTCGAATCGCAAAAAGGCAGGCGTGATAAAGCGAAGGCCGACCTGGAGACGGCGAGGCTTCAACTCTCCTACTGCACCGTCGCGGCGCCGATCTCCGGATTCATTGCCCAGAAAAATATCCAGGTGGGAGATCGCGTGCAGCCCGGCCAGGCGATGATGGCCGTCGTGCCTTTGCGCGATATCTATATTGAAGCCAATTTCAAGGAAACTCAGCTTACACACATTCGAATCGGTCAACCGGCGACTATCTTCGCCGACATCTACCCCGGCTACGAGTACAAGGGCAAAGTGGCTGGTATCCGGGCCGGCACCGGAGCCGCATTCTCCCTCATTCCGGCCGAGAATGCCACGGGGAACTGGATCAAAGTGGTGCAGCGCATTCCAGTAAAGATCGAGTTGGACCAAACCCCGCCTCCGGACCACCCCCTGAGACTGGGTGCATCACTGGTGGTAACGGTCAACGTTTCCGACAGAAGCGGCCCCCTCCTCATGGCGGCAAGACCCGCACCAGCGTCTTCCGCTTCCCCGCCCAAACCATGACCTCAGAGGCAGGAACCTCTCTCAGAGGCAACAAGTGGGTCATCGCGCTCTCTGTCATGCTCCCGACCTTTATCGAGGTCATGGACACCAGCGTCGTGAATGTCTCGCTTCCCCATATTCAGGGAAGCATGAACGCGGGCGTGGATGAAGTCACCTGGGTCCTGACCTCCTATCTGGTCTCAAACGCCATCATCATCCCGATAACAGGCTGGCTGGCAAGCGTTTTCGGCAGAAAGCGCTACCTCATATTCTCACTGGTTGTTTTCACGCTCTCTTCGATCCTCTGCGGAGCCGCGCCGTCGCTCCAGGTGCTGATTCTTGCCAGAATCCTCCAGGGGATTGGGGGCGGAGGCCTTCAGCCCCTTTCCCAGGCCATATTGCTGGAGACTTTTCCGCGGCGTGAACACGGTATGGCGATGGCCCTTTTCGGCATGGGAGTCGTGCTGGCGCCGATCATAGGTCCGGTCGTCGGGGGCTGGATCACGGACAACTGGTCATGGCGGTGGGTCTTCTATATCAATCTTCCGGCGGGCATCCTGGCGGTCCTCATGACCATGGTCTTCGTACACGATCCCGACTATATACGGCGCGCGGAGTTCAGGATAGACAAATGGGGACTGGCGCTGCTGACAGTCGGCCTTGGCGCCCTTCAGATCGTTTTGGACAAAGGAGAAAGGGAAGACTGGTTCCAATCCGATTTCATCGTTCTCCTGACGATTACCGCCGCCGCTGCCCTCACGGCCTTCATTATCGTCGAGCTTCGGACCGAACATCCCGTGGTTGACCTCAGAGTTTTCCGGGACCGGAGTTTTTCCGCGGGCACAACAATGATGTTTCTTGGCTTCTTCTGCCTCTTCGGAAGTATCGTTCTCCTGCCGCTGTACCTGCAGCAACTGATGGGTTATACGGCATTCTGGGCGGGGCTGGTGCTCGGTCCCGGAGGTTTTGCCAGCTTTTTCATCATGCCCGTCGCGGGGATACTCCTTAAAAAGGGCGTAAAACCCAGGTACCTGCTTATCATCGGGCTGGCAATTACCGCCTACGCCCAATTGCTCATGTCACAGTTCAACCTCCAGGCTGACTTCGCATCCGTCGCCATCCCCCGGGCCGTGCAGGGCCTTGGGCTGGGACTCTTTTTCGTGCCGCTTTCCGCGGCGGCATACGTTAACATAACCAGGGAACAGACGGGAAATGCATCGGGAGTTTTCAACCTGGTGAGAAATCTTGGCGGAAGCTTCGGGGTTGCTTTCAGCACGACCATTCTTTCTCAACGCGCACAGGTTCACCAGACCTTCCTGTCGGAACACATCAATCCCTATAATCCCGCCCTCAGGGACGCATTGCAGCAAATGTCGAACCTTCCCCAGATGCAGCATTTGGACGCGTCGGGGCCTGCCGGGGGCCTGGCGGTGATATACCGGGAGGTGCTTCGGCAGGCAAGCATGCTCTCCTTCAATGAAACCTTTTATTGTCTGTCAATAGCCACCGCCTTACTGATCCCGCTGACCCTGCTGCTCAGGCGAGGCCGGAGTGCGCCACCACCCGAAACCCAAGCCCATTGAACGGGTTCATAAAGGAGAACCGGATTGCGGAAAGTACCAGCAACGGAAATAGCGGATCGCATAGTCAGCCTGCAGGCACTTCTTTCCAGGAATAACGTGGATGCCGCCGTAATTCGCCAAAACGCCGATCTGTTCTACTTCACCGGCACCGTACAGGATTCGCACCTCATCGTCCCCGCCTCCGGGACGCCTGTGCTGCTCGTACGGCGCAGTATCGAGCGGGCACATTCCGAGTCGCCGATCCGCCCCATTGTCCCGATGAACAAGCTGTTCGAACTGCGGGATGCCGTTTTCCAGGCGTGCGGGACGGAAGATCCCGGGACGGTTGGATTTGAACTCGATGTTTTGCCGACAAACTCGTTTTTCATCTATGATGAGAAGATACTGCCGAAACAACAAATCGTGGACATCAGCGGGTTCATACGACAGATTCGCGCGATAAAGTCCCCCTGGGAAATTGAGATGATGCGCAGGACCGCCGAGGTAGCCACACTGGTCGCCGATTCGGTCCCGCGGCTGCTAAGGCCCGGCATCAGTGAACTCGAGTTAAACGCCGAACTGGAGGCAATTGCCAGAAAAGCCGGGAATACGGGTTTTGTGAGAATCCGATCTTTCAACCTTGAGATGGGTTTTGGCCACATTCTGTCAGGCCCGAATGCCGCCATTCCCTCCTATACCGACTCCCCCACCGGCGGACCCGGGCTCACCCCCGCGTATGGACAGGGATCGGGCGAGCGCCGGATCGGGACGGGAGAGATTGTCAGCGTGGATATCATGGTTTGCAGGGACGGATATCTGAATGACCAGACCAGGAATTACTGCATCGGGCCCCCGCCGGAGCGCCTTGCCCGTGCATATGAATTCGTAAAGTCGGTGCATGCGCGCTTCCGGGAGATTGCGCGTCCCGGGCGTATTACCGGAGAACTGTACCGAACGATCATGCAATGGGCCGGGGACGCCGGCTGGGGTCAGTGGTTCATGGGGCATGCCGAACCGAGGATAACCTTTGTGGGTCATGGAATCGGACTCGAAGTGGACGAACTGCCCTTCATCGCGGAAGGACACGGACTGCCTCTGCGGGAAGGGATGGTTTTTGCCTTCGAGCCGAAAGTGATCATACCCGAAGTCGGCCTCGCGGGCCTCGAAAACACTTACGCTGTCACCGCCAACGGAGTACAATCACTCAACACGGCCACGGAGGAACTTGTCATTGTTTGATGCACATAGGTTCCCCGCCGGAAGCATCGATATGTATGCATTATTCCGGTGGAATTCGAACCGTATGGCACGGTGCCGGATACGCTTAAATCGTGCCGGGGTATCGAAGCTTGCATGGGCCAGTTTCCAAGGAAAGATCGGGAGGGTTGGATGAGCGAAGAACAGGAAAAGAACTTGAACCGGTGGAAAAAGGACCTGGAAGATGCCTGGCGCCATATCCCCAAGGCATATCGGAGCGACAAGGCGGTCCACCGGACGCTTCAATGCCATTTGTACGGAGTGCTGAGGGAACTCGGCTTCAGGACGGTCGCTGACTACATGCCGCCCAGGATTATCGACAGGCCCGTGGATATCATCGCTTTAAATGATGCCAACGAGATCGTCTACGCACTCTGCATCGATACCGTGGTTACACTGGCGGCGGTCAAGAGCCTCAATAGCTTTGCCGCAGAAAACAAAATCATTCTCACGATGGGACCGCTGGAGAAGAAGGTCCAGGAAAGCAAATTCTTCCTGAATGAAGAGATCCAGCATGCTCATTTGAAGCCATTCGACAGGTAGGTCTTCCAGCACGCGTTATCTGTCGCGAGCCCGCATAAACGAACTGATCCGGACGGTACCCCGTTCCGGATCAGTTCGTTTCAAGAACCGGACTCCGCGGCTACTCCAGCCTGCAGACTTCTCTTACCGAGTAAATCCTTTTGCCCTGCGATTCAAAGTAAATACGCATGAGCATTTCGCTGATAAGCCCTATCGCGAGGAACTGGACACCGGCCAGCATCAGCACGGAACCGAGCAGCGCAAGAGGGCCGTGGACCTGGAAGATATCGACCCCTACGATGAATTTGCGGTAGAACAAAAACAGGCCGATCATTCCGGAAAGACCGAAAAAACCCAGGAACAGCTTGCCGAAAAAGTGCAGGGGCCGTGTCATATAACGCCGAAGGAAGCCGACCGTCAGGAGATCGAACGCCACACGGAACGTCCGGGACAGACCATAATGGGATTTTCCCTGATTCCTGCCCATGTCCTTGATCGGTATCTCGACGATCTTTGCGCCGTTGAGGGCGATCAGGGCCGGGACGAAGCGGTGGAGATCTCCGTAAAGGTGCAGATCGGCCAGGATTTCCCGTCTGTAAGCTTTGAATGTAGTCCCGAAATCGTGCACATTGACCCCGGAGACCTTGGCAATAAGCCAGTTTGCAATCCGTGAGGGTATGGTGCGCGTAAGATAAGCGTCGGTGCGGGAGGTCCTCCAGCCGGATACCATGTCGTAGCCCTCGTGGATCTTGGCCATGAAGTCGGGAATCTCTTCCGGGGCATGCTGAAGGTCTCCATCCAGTGATACTATGTATTGCCCGCGAGCATGGTGAAATCCCGCCATCAATGCGGGTGTCTGGCCGTAGTTCCGACGCAGGCGCACCACGACCACGCGCGCATCCTTTTTATAGAGCGTATCGAGGAGGGAGGACGTTCCATCGGTGCTCCCGTCGTCAACAAGTACGAGTTCCCAGGATTGTTCCTGTTTCTCCATTGTCGCCCGGACACGCGTGTACAGTTCATCAAGGGTACTCGCCTCGTTGTGCAGCGGTATCACAATAGAAATCACGGGCTCAGCGGCAGCGCCGCGGGAAGGAGTCCGAGGGCTTGTAGCTAGCGCCTGACCACTCACTGATTCACCTCTCCAAAATGGCTTAGAGTAATATCATTACGTTCGAATTGCTTTTTCAAATGATCCGAAACAAGAATTTGCCTTTCCATCTCGCGGGAGTAAAGAAGTCTTGTCTTCTGCCGTTCCAGTTCCGCATCCAGATATCCCGGGTGTGTCATCAATTCGTGTATGCCGGGTTTGAGCATCCGGGAAAGGCGGACTATCATTCTATCATTGAGGAAACCGGTTGAGGAAACCCCATGGAAATATTCGGGACAATTCATACCTGCCCTCCGGATACAGCTCCTGAAAAGCGGATAGGCTGATCTGACCGTAAGCGCTTTACAATACTGTTTCAAAAATTTTCCTCTTTTACCCTTTTCCACATCAAAAAGGAACCCAAAGGCGCCCGGACCTTCGAAAGGATTCCGTACCCATTTCACCGAAAAACGCCGCGCGATTTCGACAACAGTGGAGAGAACCGGTGGAATTATATGAACATGCTTATGCGTGTCGAAGTGTGTCGGGGTTATACCTGAATCGAAAACCTTTTCCGCCTGCGCGAGGAGTTCCCTTTTCAGTTCCCGGATGGCGTCCCTGCGTGAAAGGACAATCTTGAGCAACTCGGACGGACCGGCCGGGAGAGATCCATCCGCGCCGGCCAGTTCCGGGATTGCCGCCGAATCGCTCAAGGGTCTCAAGCCGGTGAGCACGAAATGGATGCCCACTCCGAAATCCTCTAACTGAGCGGCACATTTGAGTGCATCATCAAATGCCGGCCCATTTGCCATAATGGTCGCGCTACGCAGTATCCCGAACCGGGCACACTCCGTAACCGCGGCGTTGACTCCGGCTGTCAATCCAAAATCATCCGCGTTTACAATCAATTTTCGGTCTTTGCATTCAGACTTCATTTCAGCAATTCCGGCCGCGATCCGATGAAAAAGGGTGAATCGCGCGACGACGAAACGTCGCACGGGGAAGTGGACGGCTATCAGAGATGTATCATTCTGTCAATCTTTTCCAATAACTGATTTGTTATGGAAACGTCCTTTTTTTGTCCGGCGGGCATCGCCCGCATGGATTATTTTTGTCGAGTCACGGCAGCCTCCAGCATTAGCACTTTTATTCAGCCGACAGGTACTGTATATAAATTTGCGACTCCCTTACAGACTCAGACCAAGGAAGGTTTTGCAATGGCCAAGATTCCCGCAATTGAGAAGTGTCTCACGGCAATGCTCTTGTCCCTCCTGCTTGTGGCCTTCTGCTGCGGCATCACCGCGGCGGCCGAGAAGAAGGTTTTGAACCTCGACCAACTCATCCAAATGGGTCTGGATTATAGTCCGGAGCTGAAGATGGCCGATCAGGATGTGGTGGCCGCAAAAAGCGACTACAATCAGGCCAAGGCGGGGATGTTGCCGCAATTGGATGTTACCGGCGTGATCGGTCCTGCTCAGAATGCGGACGAACCGGTAGTGCTGTTTGACAGGACCACCAATTTTGGCAGGATAAAGGACCGGGATAATGATTCCGTGGGATTTTTCGGAAGACTCGACTTCACGATTACCCAGCCTTTGTACACTTTTGGAAAGATCTCCAACCGCAAGGACGCCGCGGCTCTTGGTGTAGAGGTGCAGCAGGCTGCCAGGGAGCAGAAGCGTAATGAAGTCATCCTTCACATCAAGGAACTCTATTATGCCTACCTCATCGCGGGCCAGGGCAAAAGCGCGGCCAGGGAAGCGGACGATTTTATCAGCGATGCCGCAAGACGCATCAAACGTCTCGTTCAGATGAAAGCAAAAAGCGCTGACCAGGCCGACCTTTACAGGCTGGATGCATTTTCGGGGGAAGTAAAGGCTTTCGCAGCCAAAGCAACCTCGGGGGCGCATATGTCCTACGAAGCGCTGAAAAAGGCCGTGGGCCTCCGAGAGGGTGAGGAATTCAGTCTGGATAGGACCGAACTTCCGAGGAAACCCCAAACCCTTGCACCCGAAGGCGAATACGTCACCATCGCCATGCAGGGCCGCCCTGAACTCACACAGGCAAAGAAAGGCGCCGAGGCCCGCAAGAAACTCATGGATGCAGCCAAAGCCGACCTCTATCCCTCTGTATTCGCTGCCGCGGTTGGATCGGCCGCTGTTGCGCCGGGAAGAGAGACATTGGATATCTCCTACTTCAACGATGAGTTTAACCACGCTTACGCGGGAGTAGTCGCCGGCGCCGAATGGCACTTCGATTTCGGGATCGGAAAAGGCAAGTATGACAAAGCGCGCGCGGAGTATCTCAAGACCCGGCATGCCCAGTCGTATGCGGAACAGAATATCCCGCTGGAAGTCATGAAGTACTACCAGGATGCTCTCGAGGCCCAGAGTTCCTACACCGCCTACGAAGAAGCCGCTGTCGGCGCGCGCAGATGGATTGTCACGGCCTTCTCAAATTTTGATATCGGCGTGGGATCGGCCAAGGACATGTTCGACGCAATTGACCGGTATGGCAAGAACCAGGGCGAATATCTCCGCGCCCTCTATAATTACCATGTGTCGCTCGCCAGGCTCGATTACGCCATCGGCCAAAGAGGGCTTGAGCGCTAAGCTGCGTCGAGAACCCGAAGCCTCGTGATTCGTGGGGAAACATTCTGTTCGCCTTCACGGGGCCACGGTGATAAATAACCGTTTTCAGTGAAATGGATGGCCTGGTCCTTCCCAGGCCATTGTTTTATTTCAGGCTTGGCCTTGTCCGGCTTGATCGCGGATGACCGGGGAAATCCGACCTGCTTTCGAGGCGGCGGCCATCGCTTTCTTCCTGCTTCAGCTCTTTGCGTTACCGCGCATTCACCTTGCGATTGTCCCGCTGGCTTTCTCCGCCCCGGGATCTCCTCCGGGCGATCCCATTCAGGAGGATGGGGTGGATTTCGAGAAAGCGCCTCAACTGGTCCTTGAGAAAGGAGACGACAGAAATGCTCTACAACAGGCGATGGCTTTTCTTTTTCGTGCTCTGTCTGATCTTATGCCCTGTTTCTCCGGTGCTGGCCCAATCGGGCGCTACCGCGCAGGTGAAGGCAGTCCTTGACAAAGCCATGGAAATCCAGACCAAACCGGAACTCCAGGGCACCGAGCACCGTAAAGAGCGATCGACTCAGATCCGAAAGCTGATAGCCGATAACTTCGCTTCCGCCGATATGGCAAGGGAATCCCTGCAGGATCACTGGGAAAGGCTCTCGGGGCAACAGCGCTCGCAGTACCAGGAACTGTTCACCGGTCTTTTTCAGGATTCCTACACCCGAATGGTTCTGAACTTCCTCAAGCAGGAGACCGTCGAATACCCGGAAGAAAAGCCCGAGGGCAAGTTTGTCAAGGTAATGACAGTCATAATGCGCACAAATGAGCACATTCCGGTGGACTATATCCTGGAGCAGAAGGGACAGAGGTGGCTGATACGCGATGTGATCATCGATCATGTGAGCATAATCGATAATTACCGTAATGCTTTTGGCGCGGCACTAAGCAAGCAGTCTTTCGACGCCCTTTTGCAGAAAATGAGAATCCAGAAGAAAGCTGGCGAGGATAACTGAGAGAGGAAACCACGAACAATACCGGCGATAGGCCGACGGGATTACCTGGCTCCTATTGAGATGCATCGGGACCGGGGTACGCACCGGGGTCCGGGCATCGTGAGCACGCAGTCTCCGATGTCCGCCGGATTCTATCGATATGAAGGGGCCGCCTCATCGCGAAAGCCCCTCGAAAGTTGACCTCCTGGCGGCGTCTTTCCACCTGTTGTGCATCCACAGATATTGCTCGGGATGCTTCCGAATGATTTCTTCCATTCGCAAGTTTATCTCACGCGTAATGCGCACCATCTCCTGTTGTTCTCCACCGATCCGGGAAAGGTTCTTCTCCGGCCAGATCGGATCGGAGACATACCCCTGAAAGTAGAAAGGGTCGCTGGTTCGGCACGCGGCCACAATCACAATCGGCCTATGGTAAGAGATGGCAAGCAGGGCGGGAACAGGGGTAACCGTTGCCTTTTGGCCAAAAAACTCGACCCTCAGCCCCCTGCTGGTACTCTGATCGGGAAGCATCCCGATGGATTTTCCATGGCGTAGCATACGTTCGAGGACAAACATCGCATTCTTCTTGGGAACGATTACCTGCCCGCTCGTGATGCGGCTTGAGAGAATCAGGCGCTCCAGATAAGGATTGTCCATCGGGCGCATCACGATGGCGAGAGGAATCCCAATCAGCGAGCTGACATAAGGAAGCATCTCCCAGTTCCCGATGTGCGGGGTGATGAAAATACAGCCCCCTGCTTCATCGTGTATCTTTTTCGCCTTCCGGAAAAGCTGTTCGAGATGTTCCGTCTTATAGCGCTCGTCCCGGATCACCTGAGTTCCCTCAAATCGGAACGGCGAGCGCATCATCTCGACCGCGGTAAGGAAAAAAGACCGGCAGCTCTCAAGCGCCAGCTTCCTGACCTGTGCGCTTGTGAGTTGGTCGCCAAAAGCTATCCTGATGTTCTTTACGGCAATGTCACGCCTGCGCGGAATCGTGGCGTAAAGAATTCCTCCCAGCATGTGGCAGAGCCACCGAAGGGCTCTGAAAGGCAATGCCCTCGATACTGCCACGGCAGCCTGGAAGCCGATATATTCGGCAAGAAAAAACAATTTCCCTTTTTTTTTCTTCATAGTCAGCCGGTGTGGTTTTCAACAAGTACGCATGAGGATTGCCCGATTATCCCGTAGCTGACGGAAAGGAAACTCTTCCCTGTTGCCTGCTGGATGGACGAAGAAATCCTCAGATCCTCATAGTCGGGATCTGTTCTCGTATAATTGGGTGTTGCGGGGACAATTCCCTCCGAAATAGCCTTGATGCCCAGAATGACCTCGCCTATGTCGCTCGCCGCTCCCATATGCCCGGTGTAGGGCTTCAGGGCACAGACAGGGACGGTGCTTCTGTTTCTTCCCAGCACGCCCGCTATTGATTGCAGCTCGGATCGATCTCCCTTGCGCGTCCCGCTTCCATGAGGGCAGATGAAGGCGAGATCGCCCGCATCGAATGATCCCTCCCCGAGGGCAGCATCAATCGATCTTACCGATATTCTATCCGGCACGCTCAGCCCCTTGCCGGCAGGAAGCTCAATGCAGTTGCCGAGCCCGGTAATGAGCGCCAGGACCGACGCCCCCCGCTTTTCGGCCCTTTCGGCATCCTCCAGCAGGATGGCGGCCCCCCCCTCACCGGGGATAAAACCGTCACGTCCCCTGTCCAGCGGTTTGAAAGAACTTGCGCCCTTTCGGCATTTGGACAGAATACCGAGACCATCCATCTCATACATCGGGATTTCGGTGATCCAGTTCCCGCACCCCACGGCCAGCGCGGCATCGGCCTCGCCCGCGCGTATTCGCCCGCAGGCCAGTTCCAGCGCATTCCCCCCGCAGGGAGAAAGACTGGCAAGACTGGTGTTCGGCCCCATGAATTCATACATTGCGGAGAGAAAACTGAACAGGTTGTTCGAAATGGATTCAAGCAGAAAGAACGGGTTCACCTTGTTCATGGCGGACTTGTTCATCACCGGGAGATCCACCTCCTCCGCTTTCTTCTTCGTTGCGTCTTCCAGGGCGGGGTGCATGAATTCATATCCCACTTTCGTGAGATCTCCCGAAGCAATAAAAAGCGCTCTCCGCTCCCTGGGGATGTTTTCCAGATCAACCATGGAATTACGGATCGCTTCTCTGGCTGCCTCGAAGCCCAGCATGGCGCCTCGATTCAGGAACCGTACCTGGCCGGCAAGACTTTTGGGGATGTCTTCAGGCCGTTCGAATCCTTCCACCAGCCCGTAATACTGTAGATGCTCGGGTCGGCCGGCGCGCGGATATCGTGAAATTCCGGTCCTGCCAGCGACTACGCCTTTCCAGGTGTCCTCCACGCTCACCCCTAGTGGCGTGATGAGCCCCATGCCGGTAACCGCAACCTTCCTCGATGGATACATTTTAAAAGCCCAGCTTCCTTGTGAGAATTTGGAAGAACCGCCGCTGTTCCTCGATCTCTTCTATTGACTCAAGACCGACCAGGTGTCCCTGAAACTCCGCCTTTATCTTTCGCTTCCCCCCCACGGTACCGACCCCGCTGTAAGTCCTGAGATCCTGGGCGGGGGCAGTTGAAACAGAGATCTTGAGTTCAACCTGGTCGCCCGGAAGTACAAATCCATAGAAATTGCACTTATTCACCTTCGATGCCAGAAACCACCGATCAAAACCCGAGGAGGCCGCTTCAAGCCAGCCCGCAAGCTGCACGAGCGCTTCCAGAAGCATTATCCCGGGCATGATCGGATTCTTGGGAAAATGGAACTCCAGGAAATCCTCGCTCATGGCAACGTTCTTAACGCCCGTGATATGCGTTCCGGGCTCAACGTCCATTATGCGATCAACCAAGAGATATCTCATGCCTTACTCCGTTCTCCAGCCCTTCTTATGGGGGATTCGGCAAAACTGGCGCCGCGCGCCTGATTCAGCCGGCATATTTCCTGACCACTATGGAAGCGTTCTGCCCGCCAAAACCAAATGAATTCGACAGCGCGGCGCCTATTTTTATGGAGCGCTTCTCTCCGGGCACATAATCCAGGTCGCACTTCGGGTCCCGGTGCGTAAGATTGATAGTCGGGTGCACCACGTCCCGAGCCACCGATAATGTCGTAAAGACGAACTCCGGACCGCCGGATGCCGCCAGCAGGTGCCCGAGCAGCGATTTGCTGGAACTCACCGCGATCTTGGCGGCAAATTCCCCAAACACTCTTTTGATGGCCAGGGTCTCGGCCAAATCGTTCAGTTTCGTTGATGTACCGTGGGCATTGATGTAATCGATCCCGCCGGGTTGGATCCCCGCGTCGGCCAGGGCACGCCGCATGGCTTCTTCCGCCCCGCCGCCCTCCGGGTGAGGCGCCGTGAGACGGTAGGCATCCATGGTTGATGCGTATCCGGCCACCTCGGCATAAATATGAGCGCCTCTATCCCGGGCGTGAGATTCCTCTTCGAGTATCGCTATGCCAGCTCCCTCGCCCATCACCAGTCCCGATCGCTTCCGGTCGAACGGACGGCATAGCTGTTCCGGCTCCATGCGCGCCACCGCGGCCGAACCAAGAAGCACAAAAAAGATCAATCCGACCGGATTGATCATGGAATCGGCGCCGCCGGCAAGCATGAGGTCCGCCTCTCCACGCCGGATGGCGCGGAAAGCCGTGCCGAGCGCCTGTGTCGCGGAAGCGCAGGCGGTGCTGACCGTTGCGTTGATCCCATGGAAGTTATACCTATCTGAAATGAGCGCGCCCGGCCTGCTGGCATTGTTTCGGATTATTGATTCCCTGTGAACGCGGGCGCACTCGCGGGCAAAAATTCCTTCATCGAAGCTCCCGTCCCTGCCCAACCAGTTATGGATGTCTTCGAGCCGGTTCACACCGAGTCCCGCCGCCAGAGAGATCCCGAATCGGGATCGATCGCCGGACCGGCAGTCCAGGGATGCGTCGGAGAGGGCTTTCTTGGCGGCCCATAGCGCAAACATGGTCCGTCTTTCCCCTTCCGTTTCCGCCTCGGCGGGAAATTCGCGGCAGATGCAGTCCCATTCCCGGGGACCTACCTGTCCGGCGGCCCGGATGGGCGATTTCCCGTAGACCGGATCGATCGGGCTGATTCCGGAGACTCCGTTGAGCGCCCTTTCCCAGCTTTCCTCGACGTCGAGTCCAAGGGGCGCGGCGATCCCAAGACCGGTTATGACTACCTTGCGGTCCATGAATCGCCCCTCCCGGCCGGGTTCCAACCGCCGTAGTATTCAAACATGGCCCGGAGCTGCTCCGGATCGACTTTTGGTGAATGAACGTAAATGATTCTTCCCATCGACGCGACCTCCCGGCCGTCCACACACATCCGAGCACTTCCAAGAGAATCGCTCCTGGAAGTGGAAATGAGGCGCCCCGAGATCTCCGCGGTAAAACCCGGCCTCAAGTCGGGTGCGAACGTGACATCTTCGATCAGGGACATCACAGCCGAAAGGCGGAAATCGTGCGCGTGGATGACCAGCCATCCCAGAAGCTGCGCCATCGCCTCGATATACATCACGCCGGGGATGAGCGCCCTCTTCCTGAAATGCTTCCGCAGGTATTCATCCGCCAGCGAAAACGTCTTCACTCCGGTGATCGACTCCCCCGGCGTGAGACTGGTGATGCGGTCGTAGAGAAGAAGCCTCATGATAGTCCCTGTTTATTCGGCTACGTCAGCGTTCATTATTGACCCGGTTTCTCGATGACAAAAGACGCACACCGGCCCTCATAACTTGTCGCCATAATGAGGGCTCTTTCCGCGGCGGCGGGGAGCACGACGCCACTCCCGTTCCGACCCGCTCCCGATAGTGTCGGCATGAGCATTTTGGGAACCGTTGATGATTCGAATATAAGAACGCCGATTATCGCATTCAGGATCGGTCCGGCAGCGAAGGTCTCCCCGAATACACGGCCGGGGAAGAGGCATACCGGCATGCGCGCGCCGAAAAAGTCGGCTGCCGCCTCCTCGCAGGCCCTGGCTTCAGACACTCCGACGGAACCGGCAATGACGATATCGATGTCTTCCGGTGCGAGCCCCGCCTCGGAAATCGCAGTCTTCATGCTGGAAACAACCGCGCGGGAGGTGGGACCGCCCCCGGTCCCGCCTTCGGATGCAAACCCGAAACCCGTTATGGCCGCAAGGGGCCTGGCCCCCCTTTGGTCGGCAAAGGCCAGCGGTTCAAGCACAAGGCTGGCGCCACACTCTCCCAGAAAAACCGGCGGGCCGGACAAGCCGTTGAGTTCCGCGCGAGCAAGGCTCAAGGGTGACACTTCTTCACTCACCGCGCCCGCCAGCACGGCCCTGGCTTTGCCCTCACGCAAGATTTTCACGCCCTCGGCAACGGCTTGCGAACCCGCATCAGCATGAGGCGTGAAGACACAGTTTTCCCCGCGCAATCCCAGGTGGATAGCCACCTGGCAGAAAGCGACATTATTCAGCATCGCGAGGGGCCAAAGCGGGTAGATCTCCTGGAATGCAGAGGAGAAAAACTTTTCGTAATCCAGGCCGCCATCACCGGAAATAGACTTGAGTACGGCCGGGATGAGGTCGTCAACGTGGTAGTCCACCATGCCCATTCCGGCAAAGAACCCGATGTCCTCCGCCTTCAGCCCGCTGGCGGCGAGGCCGGCCATCTCGAAAGCATCCTCCGCCGAAAGCAGCAGAAGCGAGAGATGCTTTCCCATGGATTTCGCAAGCTGCGGCTGGATATCAGTTTTGAGTTCCGGGGTTTTCCATGTCCGCAGGGCGTTGTGGTAGAGCGCATAATAAGCGGCGGGCCCGGCTTGTATATCCTCAACCGGTTTTCCGCCGACCAGGCAGCTTCGGATCTCCCCCACGGAATTTCCAAGCGGACAGATCGCGCCCGAACCCGTGATGACAATTATCTCTTCAGGTCGAAGATTTCTCGCTCTTCGAATGTTCATCTCTGGATTTTGCCCAGGCAGAGGCAGGCATTCTGCCCCCCGAATCCGAAAGAATTGGAAAGGGCAATGCTGTGTTCGAGCATGCGCGCCTTATTGGGTACATAATCGAGGTCGCACTTCGGATCGGCCGACTCATGGTTGATGGTGGGTAGAATGATCGAAGTATTCATTCCCATTATGGTGAGCCCGCATTCGATTGCCCCGGCCGCCGCGATAGTGTGGCCCGTCATGGATTTGTTCGAACTGACCGGGACCTGTCTGGCTCTTTCCCCCAACAACCGTTTTATCGCAAGCGTTTCGATGTAGTCGTTCTGGATGGTGGAGGTCCCGTGCGCATTGATGTACTGGATCTGCCCGGTGGAGACGCCGGCATCCTCCAACGCACCCCGCATCGCGAAGAAAGCGCCCTCTCCCTTCGGGTGCATGTCCGTTATCCGGTAGGCATCGGCAGAAGAACCGTAGCCAAGGACTTCCGCATAGATCTGGGCGCCACGCGCCACGGCATGTTCATAATTTTCGAGCACCACCGCCCCGGCCCCTTCCGACATGACAAAGCCGTTCCGCTTCCTGTCAAAGGGACGCGACGCCTTGTCGGGCGAAGAGTACTTTTCGGAAAGAGCCCGGATGAGAACGAAGCCGATAAATCCCGCAAAATTGAGATTCGACTCACAGCCGCCGGCTATCATGGCGTCGGCCTTGCCCTCGCGGATAATCCGCGTCGCTTCGCCGATTGCCTGCGCGCCAGCCGCACAGGCCGAGACAATCGTGAAATTGCTTCCCCGGCAGTTGAACAGGATGGATAATATCGAAGTTGCAACGTCGGGCTTGCGGCGGAAGAAATTGAAAAAGGAATAGACCCCATTCCTGGTGAGTCCCTCGATATCCCAGCTCCCGCCTTTTCCATAGTGGTAGAAGAGACGCATGTCTTCGACGGATGGATTTTCTCCGTGGTATCCAAGACTTACACCTATTCGTCCACGGTCCTCCACTGCATCGAGACGCGCGGCCGTCGCGGCTTCCGAAACGGCCTCGATCATCATCTTCAAGCCACGCGAACTGCACTTCTCGATTCCCTGAAGACCCGGAGAGTGCTGGCCGTTTATCCATGCGTCGTCTACCTGGCCTCCGATGCGACAAGGCAGGCCTTCAGTTTCGAACCCGCGCAGCAACCCGATTCCCGACACGCCGTTACTTGCATTCTCAAATGTCTCGCGGCTGTTTTTTCCGATCGGGGTCATCATTCCGTACCCGGTGACAACCACCCGGTTTCTTTTCTCGAACATGTGCGGCAAAGACTCCAGGAAGAGATATGGTATCCTCCATCAGAGGGAAATGATCAGAGGACGACATCCCGCTAAGGGTACATTATTCGTCGCGGCCAGACACACTCCAACCCGTACATGCTTCCACAATTCTCAATGAAGAGCGCTTGGAAGTGAACCATTTCAACTACTTATGCTACATGATCCGTCACACGCTCTTCATCATTTCGGGGCGGAAGCTCCCCGGTTCGCCCTGGTGGTGAAGGGCAAAAAGGGCTACCGGATGAGCGGCGGCAGGCTGGTAAGCCTGCTCCATGCATTGCATCCGGCTGCTTCACGTTTCCTGCCCGTGCCCCGCGGTTGCGACCACCGGGATTGAAATTCTCGCAAGACAGCGCGGCTCCGGCCCGGCTAGAAGATATTATCCTTTTCCTGCACCTCGGTAAGCCATTGATCTATCAGCTCATCACCGTTGGTGAAAGTGACATACTCCTCGCAGGAACCGCACTGCAACCGGCTTTCCTTCCCGATCTTCCACTCATTCTTTCCACAGTTCGGGCAACTCTCCGGCACGGTCTCAAGAAGTTGCACCACTCCGTCGGCAATGGACTGGACCGTCACCAATCCCGGCAGTTCGTCCATATCCATCCCCGCCTTGAGTTGCTCAGGGGGCTCTCTGAAGCGCAAGCTCAGGACCTTGACCGCTTTATCCGTCAGCTTTCCGTCCGCGTCTATGGCGGATTCTTCCCCGAACATCTCTTCCATGTGTTCCACGACGGAATGCCGCGCCATTTTGATCCCGAAGACCTGCTCAAGCCGATAGTTTATATCCAGAAAATCGAGCGACTCCGCCCCGAGGTCTTTGATAAGGGAAGCCTCCGGCTGAACCCTGGCAATGTCTATATCGATTCCCTCGGCGATCGCTTTCCGCACTTCATCCACTACTTTCCGCCTGGTGATGAGAGTCTGCTTCATCTGCGTATCAACCTCATTTCATTTGGATTATGGCTGTTTCACCCATGCGGGGCGGTATAATCTATTGCTTAAGCCGTTGTCAACCACGATGGTCTGCCCCCGTATGGCCTGTGATCCGGGACCACACAGGAACATCACAACGTCCGCGATTGCTTCCGGAGCGACACAAAGCTCTTCCGGAATTTGTGCAATTTCCTCCATGACGTGGCGCAATACCTTGAATGAGTCGGTTTTGACCACGCCGCCACATACGCCATTGACACGGACCCCTTTCGGGAAAAGGCTTTCCGCGCAGTCGCGCACCACGGCTTCCATGGCGGCCTTCATGCTGCCCAGAGGGTATGAAGGGTTGTAGAATCTGCTGCCGAGGCTCGAAATGAAGACGATCCTTCCCTGCACTTTTTCGAGCATCCGAACAGCTTCCTGGATGCAGAAGATGTTTCCCATGAAATTGGTTTCGACCAGTTGGCGGATCTCCCGTTCGAACAGTTTTTCAAAGGGCTTGAACGGGGCCTTGGCGGCACTCAGGACCAGAAAGTCAAGCCGCCCGCATAATGCGGCAACCTGTTCGAACATTTCATGGACGGCGGCCTTCGATCCGATATTGGCCGGAACCGCGTAGGCCTTTCGGCCAAGTTCCTCAATCTCGCGGCAGACTTCCTCCGCCTTCTCCCGGGAGGGCCCGTCAGGCTTTGAGTGATTAACTACTACGTCAGCGCCCGCGCGCGCAAAAGCCAAAGCAATTGCCCGCCCGATCCCGCGTGAACTTCCGGTAACCAGTGCAACTTTATTACTGAACACGTTCTTTTCCATTCTTGCAAGACAACTTTCAGATACCCGGGCATCCATGATAAAGCCTGGTTGGTTTTAGGGGCGGCATTCTAACACAGTTGCCGGATTTTACAACAGGGTGGCCGGAGAGATTACATCCCGCACGGCGCTTGCAAGACCGACAAACTCAGCAGCGGAAAGGGTTTCGGGACGTCTCATCGAATCTATTCCGGCCCTCGGAAATGCACTTGCGAGAGCATCCGAAGATATCCCAAAAACACCTTTCAGGCTATTTAGCAAGGTCTTTCTCCTTTTCTGGAAGGCGGCACTGACAAACCTTCGCATAAAGCTGAAAGGAGGACCGGCAGGTGCACTTTCAAGGAAATCCATACGCAGCACCATCGAGTCGACTTTCGGGGGCGGATGGAATTGCCTCGGACCAACCGTGAAGAGTGGCCGCACCCTTGCATAGATCCCGAGAAGAACAGAGAGAACACCATACTGTTTCGTGCCGGGAACGGCCGAGAACCGCTCCCCGACCTCCTTCTGCACCATGAAGACGCCGCGATCGATCGCCGGGAAAGCCGCGAGCAGGTGGAACACCAAGGGAGAGCTTATGCTGTAGGGTAAATTCCCGAGCAGGACCAGCCTCCCGCCTTCTTTTTCACCGAGTGCGGCGAAATCGAACGACAGGACATCCTGTTCGTGGACTTGGACCGAGTCCCCGGACGGTATCCTCTCACGCTGGTAGGCGGCCATCTCCCGGTCTATCTCGATGAGGTGGAGCCGACGGGAGAGGGGAACCAGGAACTGCGTCAGTGCACCCAGTCCGGGACCGATTTCAACGACGGTCTCGGCTTCGCGCAGTTCGGCACTCCGCACAATGCGCAACGCGGTAGCCGGCTGGGCAAGAAAGTGCTGGCCGAAATGCTTCCTGGGCCGGCCTCCCGTTAACTGAAAATATTGGCCTGGTGTGAGGTATTCGTCCATGAGATCCGGGATTAACGAGAAAAAGCGTCTACATCCATGGTATTCCGGGGAAACCCGGAACGCATCCAGCCACGGTAGGCGGATGAGGCGATCATCACTGCATTGTCGGTGCAAAACCTGATGGGGGGGAGGTACAACCGCATCCCCCGATTATGCACCTCCTCCTCCAGCCTCCGGCGCAGCCTGCTGTTTGCCGCAACCCCGCCGACCGCCGCGATCCGGGTCAGGCCGTTTTGTTCCGCGGCCTTGATGCTCTTGGAAACAAGCACGTCCACAATGGCTTCCTGGAAGCTGGCGGCAAAGTCTTCCAGCTTGTACGTTCCGGGGCAATCACCGGACGCGGGAAGGCCATGTTTGCGGATGAAGGTAGCCGCGGCTGTCTTGAGTCCGCTGAAGCTGAATTCGAGAGATTCCTTGTCAAACCGGGACCGCGGAAAATCGAAAGCCCCCGGATTCCCGGAGGCGGCAAGACGGTCGATCACCACGCCACCGGGATATCCTATACCAAGCATTTTGGCGATCTTATCGAAAGCCTCTCCGGCGGCATCGTCTCGGGTCGCCCCCAGGAGCACAGAGGTCCCATCCGGATCAATCCTGTATATGGAGGTATGGCCACCGGAAACCACAAGGCATGCAAATGGACCGTCCGGTTGTTCTTCTCCGAGGAAAGCAGCCTGTATATGGCCGTCGAGGTGGTTCACGGGGATGAGCGGAATGCCCAGCGCATAGGCCATTGCCTTCGCCGCGCCAAGCCCCACCAGCAGGGCCCCCACCAGCCCGGGCCCCTGTGTCGCGGCAATGGCGTCCAACCTCTCGCGAGGAAAGTCCGCGTCGCTCAGAGCCCGTTCAATTACAGGAATAATGAATTCAAGGTGCTTCCGGGATGCCAGTTCCGGCACAACCCCGCCGTAAGGACCGTGAATCGCCACCTGACTCGCCACAACGTCGGATAGGATATGCGTACCATCTTCGACCACCGCCGCCGCTGTCTCGTCACACGAAGTTTCGATACCAAGAATAACCATCAAGAACCGATCCGATTAACTGTGAACACTGGACCCCAAAAATGAACTCGCCCGCGGCTCAATCCCCCATTACATAATGTTTCCCCAAGAGTCCGAGAATATCAAATACTTATTTGATAATAAAAAGAAAAGAAGCCATTACGGCAGGTTAGCTCATCCCTGATGCTGAATTTTCTTTTTTGGGACTTTACTCTTTTCAAGATTCCGCTTTAAATCCATAATAGCGCCGCCGTTTGGTACCTTTCCATTCCGGCGGCCTGCCCCGGAGCGGGCCGCGGGGCTGAGAATAAGTCCCAGTGACCCCATTCGCGGGTCTTTATTTTTGTCCCTAGAAAGTTGCACTTCAGCCATGGCAGCACCCGAGTCTTTCACTCTACACCAGCTAGCAGGATGGTGCGCTGACAACTTCGTACTCATCCTGGGCTTTACCGCGCAGGGACTTTTCTCGGGAAGGTTCCTGGTCCAGTGGATAGCAAGTGAAAGAGAGGGAAAGAGCGTCGTCCCGCTCGCCTTCTGGTATCTCAGCGTGCTGGGTGGGGGAATGCTCTTCATCTATGCAATATTGCGCAGGGACCCCGTTTTTATCCTTGGGCAGGGCGGCGGCCTCTTCATCTATGCGAGGAACCTTTACCTGATATATCGTGAGCGCGCACGCGAGCGACAGAAGAAAGCTCGCCCACAGTCCGCAAACAACTAACCTGGAATAAAATGAAACCCAAACTCCTCCTGTACCCGCTCGTCCTGTTCGCCCTCTGGTCCGCTATTTTTCTGGGTACCATTAATCGGCCCGCACTGCTGGATGACGCCGATTCATTTCACGCGGAAGCCGTCCGGGAGATGGTTCTGTCCGGTGACTGGACCACTCTCAGAATAAACAATGGGATAAGATATCTCGAGAAGGCCCCGCTCATGTACTGGATGGCGGCCTCCCTGGTTACCGCCTTCGGGCTTCATGACTGGGCCATACGTCTTCCCCTGGCGATTTTCGCCTTCTTTCTGACGCTCCTCGTGTGGCGGTTCGGAACCCGGTTCTGGGGAGAAAAAGGCGGTTTCTACTCAGCCCTCGTATTTCTAACCAGCCTGGGTCCGTTCGCCTTTACCCGAATATTTATTCCGGATGTGATTCTGTCCTTCTTTATCGCATTCTGCCTCTACATGTACCTTCAAATCACCGTGGAGCCCGAGGAGAAGACCAGAAGGATCGGACCGGTCGACCTGAGATGCCTTGGACTTTACACTTCCGCCGCCCTTGCCGTGCTCACGAAGGGACTGGTGGGCATCGTATTCGTCGGGGCGATCATCTTTCTCCACATCCTCGTCACCGGGAACTGGAAAATTCTGCGTCGTCTCCAGATCGGTTACGGTATCCTCATTTTCCTTATTGTCGCGGCCCCGTGGCATATCGCCGCCGGTATCGCGAACAGTGATTTCTTCTGGTTTTACTTCATAAGAGAGCATCTGCTGCGCTACCTTGGAATGCGCTACCCCAAGGACTATGACACCGTTCCCCTTTGGCTTTTCTGGACTCTGCACCTGGTCTGGCTTTTCCCATGGAGCGCCTTTTTCTGGGGCATCGGGCGCAACTTCCCCAAAACGTTCAGACCCACCGAGAGAATTCCCCGCGCAGCATTGCTCCTGTGTATCTGGATATTCACTATCCTGCTTTTTTTCGCCTTCGGAACGACTCAGGAATACTACACCTTCCCGACCCTTGCCGCCTTTTCGCTGCTTTTGGGCAAAGCACTCTCGGACCTCGACTCTCCCGAAAGCACTGCCCGCCGGTGGGGAATCGTGAGCCTCGGCATTGCCTCGGGACTGGCAGTCTCTGTTGGAGTCGCCCTGGCGGGGTTGGCATGGACCGGGGGACATTCCGGGGCGGCGGCCAACCTCTCGGGAACACTTACCGTCAACCCGGAGCATTACAACCTCGCCTTCGGACATGTGCACGACCTGACTCCCGCGACTTTTGCCCACCTCGCGCCTCTAGTCTATCGAACAGCGGCGTTTCTCATCATCGGTCCTATCTTCGCCTTCCTGTTCGCGATCTGGAAACGCTGGATGATCTCATTTCTCTTCCTGGCCGTCATGATGGTTGGACTGAGCCACTCCTATGCCTCCGGGATGGCGGCATTCGAACCTATCCTCTCTTCGAAAAATCTTGCGAAGACTATCGAATTCTACTACCGGCCCGGCGATAAGATCGTGATCAATGACTTTTATGAGAAGGGCTCGACACTCAATTACTACACGGGTCTTCAGGTCCACGTCATGAACAGCCAGTTCGGAGTGCTCTGGTACGGATTGCAGGATCGGGACGCCCCCGGGATAGTCCTCAACGAGCAGCAACTCCTGGATGCATGGAATGGACAAGGCAGAGTCTTTCTCTTCAGCGAGAGAGAGCCCCTTCAAGCCCTGCTGGGCAGACACCCGGATCTCAAGTACCAGGTTCTTGCCGAAGAGGGGGGGAAGACGGTCCTCATCAACTGGTGAGACCGAGGACTCGACCGAGAATGATCGGGCCCGTCCTCGGAAGCACACTTGCGGCCACTCATTCCCGGCCCGTTCCACCCTTCGGAGCCTTAAAGTGAACGAGAGCGGGCACGCCTTCGTTCAACAGTTTAGAGCCGGTCCCCACGTCCTGTTTCTTGTGAACCCGCAAAGCATGAACCAGGGTAGGCACCCGGGTGAATTCCCCGTTCCACGCGGCGCTTATTCCAGCTCAAATTCCGCCCACACGGGGGTGTGATCGCTCGGACCGGCCGCTGCTCTGGGTTCCGTATCCACGTTGCACTCAGTGGAGGCGCGAACAAGGGGTTGTGTCGCAAGAATGTGGTCCAGGCGCCACCCGAGATTGCGGTGAAGGCTCTCGGGAAGGCGGTAATCCCAAAACGTAAACTGTTTCACGTCCGGATGGTGCACGCGGAAAAGATCGGATAAGCCCCACGAGATCACATCCGCCAGGGCCTTCTTCTCGGACGGATGGAAACCGACCTTGCCGTCCATGCGCCTCGGTGAGAAAACGTCAATGTCCTCGGGCGCGACGTTCATATCCCCGGTCCATATTATGCGCTGGTCGGGCCGGAAATCCCTCTCCAACATGCGGCGAAGCCGGGCAAAAAAGGCGAGCTTCACCTGGAACGCGGGATGTTCGGGGCTTCTGCCCTGTGGGACGTAAGTGTTGAGCACCCAGATATCGCCCAGCCTGACCGCGATAAGACGCGCCTCTTCATCGGGAATTCCATCGTTGAAACCCCGACTGACGGCTTCCGGCGCCTGTTTGCTGAGCGTTGCCACTCCATGGAATGCTTTCTGCCCACAAACGCTCGCCTCATACCCGAGATCCCGGAACGGCTCCGAGGGGAAGTCGGAATCCTGGCATTTGATTTCCTGGAGGCACAGAACGTCGGGATTGTTTCGCTCAATCCAGGAGAGGACAACCTGCTGACGTGAGCGTATTCCATTCACATTAAAAGTGGCGATTTTCCATTTCATGGCCTGCTTTTTCGCACCTCCGTATTGGAACTGGATTTGCCCGTCATCCCGTACGAAGCGGTACCGGGATGAAAATGGCCGACGGGTCTCGCGAAAATCCCCGTGGACCGAGCGGCCGCTCCTATCTTATGCCTTGACCGCGGAGGCCCTTCGGGGCATTCCTTTTTTGGTTGCCAATCGAACAACGAACATGTTAGAAAATTCTGTTTACTAATAATTCGCACTCCCCTTTTCCTTTTGGTGTTCGGCGGCATTCAGACGCCGGATGCAAAGGGGTGGAGGCACAACCAGAAGGAGCAATCTCATGGCAATCGTTGGTATGAAGCAACTGTTGGAAGCGGGAGTCCATTTCGGCCACCAGACGCGCCGGTGGAACCCCAAAATGAAACCTTACATCTTCGGCGCTCGAAACGGGATTTATATCATAGATCTCCAGCGCACCGTCAGGCTTTTCAACACAGCCTACCAGTTCGTCGTTGACACAGTCGCCACCGGCGAGACCGTTCTCTTTGTAGGTACAAAGCAGCAGGCACGCGACACCATTCAGGAAGAAGCCGACCGCTGTTCGATGTACTTCGTCAATCAGCGCTGGCTCGGCGGCATGCTCACCAACTTCAAGACCATCAAGCAGAGAATCGACCGCCTCAAGGAACTCGATGTCATGTTCGAGGACGGGAGCATCAATCGTTTTCCCAAAAAGGAAATACTCGTTCTCGGACGTGAACGTGAAAAGCTGGAAAAGAACCTGGGCGGTATAAAGAAGATGAACCGGCCTCCGGGAATACTCTTCGTGGTTGATACCCAGCGTGAAAACATCGCCGTTCTCGAAGCCAACAGGTTGGGGATTCCGGTCGTGGCGGTCGTGGACACCAATTGCGACCCGGATGTGATCGACTATCCCATCCCAGGTAACGATGACGCCATCAGGGCCATAAGGCTCGTCACCTCCAAGGTTGCCGACGCCTGCATCGACGGACGCAATAAGCTCTCCGAAATGCAGCAGGCCGATGTCGACAAGGGAAGCGCGCTGGAAGAAGTCCCGGCCGGTCAGATTCTGGGGCAGGAAGAAAAAGGTCCTGTCGTGGAAATCGTGAATCCCGTCGCCGAGGCACAAGCCAGGGAAGAAGACGCGGAATGAGGGTGCCAAAGCCTCGGGGGCGGCTCCGGGGCTTTTCTCTTCCGAGGCTGGACCTGTGCGCTCACTCGGGAGTCAACCGCTCAAACCTGGTCTTTTCAGGGTATTATTCGGGAATACTGAAATTATAATGCGGAAATCACCACGCGTGATTGCTGCCGCTCATAGGAGGAACGTCTTGGAAATAACATCAGCAATGGTCAAGGAACTTCGCGACAGAACCAACGTGGGCATGATGGATTGCAAGAAGGCTCTCCAGGATTCGGCCGGCGATATGGAAAAGGCAGTCGACCTTCTGCGCCAGAAAGGCCTTGCCAAGGCAATGAAACGCGCGGGACGGGAAGCCGCCGATGGGCAGGTGCACGCCTATATTCACAGCGGCGGCAAGATCGGCGTTTTGGTGGAGGTCAACTGCGAGACTGATTTCGCGGCCAAAAGCGATGACTTCAATGAGTTCGTGAAGAACGTTGCTCTGCAGATCGCCGCGGCAAACCCCCTCGGAATAAGCCCCGAGGACATTCCGGCCGATGTTATCGAGCGCGAACGGGCGATCTACATGGCACAGGCGCAGGAATCCGGAAAACCGCAAAATATACTTGAAAAAATGGTTGACGGGAAAATGCGGAAATTCTACGAAGAAAACACCCTGATGCAGCAGAAATACATCCGCGATCCCGAAAGGTCCATGCAGGATTACCTGAACGAACTGATCGCAAAGATCGGGGAGAAGATTCAAGTTCGCCGTTTCTGCAGATATCAGCTCGGAGAATAATGGATCTGGAAAAATGGGGAACAACTGATCCGATGAGTGACACGAACAAGCCAGTTTATCGCCGGGTGCTTCTCAAATTGAGCGGCGAAGCTCTTCTCGGGACTGAGACATACGGAATAGACTCCCTGGTTCTTAAGGGAATCGCGGAGCAGATTGCCGAAGTGCATGCCATGGGCATCGAGATCGCCCTCGTTATCGGCGGCGGGAACATATTTCGCGGGGTTTCCGCCGCATCCCACGGGATGGATCGATCTACGGCCGACTATATGGGCATGCTCGCCACGGTGATGAATGCACTGGCGCTGCAGCAGGCACTCGAAAAATGCGGAGTCTCCACGCGCGTCCAGTCCGCCATCGATATGAAGGAAGTGGCCGAACCATTCATCAGACGTCGCGCGATACGCCATCTCGAAAAGGGGCGCGTCGTGATCTTCGCGGCGGGGACCGGGTTGCCTTTCTTCACGACGGACACGACGGCGGCATTGCGTGCAATGGAAATCGGGGCCGAAGTGCTGATGAAGGCAACCAGGGTGGACGGGGTCTACGAGTCCGACCCTGAAAAGAACCCCACGGCCGAGCGTTACGACCGGATCAGCTTTTCCCAGGTTCTCGGGCAAAACCTGAAAGTAATGGACGCCACGGCAATATCACTGGCAAGAGATCAGAACATGCGCATAATCGTGTTCAATCTCATGAAAAAGGGCAATATCAAGAAAGTCATGATGGGCCAACAGATTGGGACAGTGGTGGAGGAAATCTGTCATGCTTGACAATGTCTACAGCGACCTTCGCGACCGCATGAACAAGGCTGTCGAAACTCTGGAATCAGACTATAAGAAGCTCCGAACCGGCAGAGCATCCGTCTCTCTGGTGGATGGCATACGTGTCGATTATTACGGGACCCCTACTCCTCTGAGCCAACTTGCGACACTGACGATACCCGATCCGCGCACTATTATGATCCAGCCATGGGACACATCCGTGGTGGGTGAAATCGAGAAGGCTATTTTGAAATCCGAACTCGGTTTAACCCCCATGAACGACGGCAAGGCTATCAGGATCAACATCCCGCCGCTCACGGCCGATCGCCGCAAGGATCTGGTCAAAGTGGTGAAGAAGAAGGCGGAAGAATCCAAGGTGGCCGTCCGCAACATCCGGCGCGACATCAACGAAAAGATCAAGGACCTCAAGAAGGACAAGAAAGTCTCCGAAGACGAGCAATTCCGTGCCCAGGATGAGATTCAAAAAATAACGGATGATTACGTTAAAAAGGTCGATTCTGTCTACGGATCGAAAGAAAAGGAAATTCTGGAAACTTAGATGTCGGACATTTATCCCAAGCCCGTGCCGCGGCATGTTGCGATAATTATGGACGGCAACGGCCGGTGGGCCACCAAACAAAAACTGAGAAGCCGCATTCATGGACACAAGGAAGGCGCTAACTCAGTTCGGGATGTTGTAACCTGCTGCCGGAAGCTCGGAATCCCTTATCTTACTCTCTATGCATTTTCAAAGGAGAATTGGGCCCGTCCCAAGGCTGAAATCAAGGCTTTATGGGGACTGCTTGAAAGCTTCCTGAAATCCGAACTGCCGGAACTGATTGAGAAAGAGATATGTCTCCGTCACATCGGCGACGTTGATGACATTCCCGGCTCGGTTCTCAGGAGGCTCAAGAAAACCGAGGAATTGACGGCGGGATTCGACAAACTGATAGTCAACCTGGCTCTTAACTATGGAGGCAGGCAGGAGATAATGCGCGCGGCCAAACTTTTCGCCGGTGACATCCTGAACGGTCGACTGGGGATTGGCCAAATTTCGCCCGAGTTATTTTCCGACTATCTCTACACGGCGGGATGCCCCGACCCGGACCTTGTGATCCGTACGGGAGGCGAGATCCGGGTGAGTAATTTCCTCCTGTGGCAGATCGCTTATGCCGAACTCTATTTCACGGAACTCCTTTGGCCGGATTTCCGCGAAGCCAACTTCATGGAAGCTCTGGAAGAGTTCAGGAGCAGAGAACGGCGATTCGGCCGCACGGGTGAGCAGGTCAAATCTTTCCAGCATGACGGCCACAGGCTGGAAGTGCGGGCCAAATAGCCCGGGGCTGATAACGGCATTTTCCGTCCGCGGGGCACGGAAGCGCATAAACAGAAAACCTGCTCTTCTTGACTTTTCGTGGTGCATGAAGGGCTCAGAATTACACGGCTAACCGAATTTTCATGCCCGATTCTCAGATCTCGCGTTCTAGCGTACCATTGAGCCCCCATGCCCTGCGCTGGCTGACCGGCACTCTAATCGGTCTGCCCGTCCTGGCATGTGTCGCCGCTGGCCCTCCCTGGTGCCTGTGCCTGCTCCTTATGCTCGCATCCCCCGTCGCTCTCTGGGAAATCCACGGGCTCGTTTTTCTGGAACCTATCCCGCTTAAATGGCGGGTGTTCTCCTATTGCGCCGGCGTATTATTCCCTCTTGGGGCCTTCTTCTGGGGACTTCCGGGACTTAATCTTGTCCTGTTTTGTTTCCTGTTCGGCGCCTTCTTCCTCATGATGGCCTGCTCCCCACGAGACCCGGATGGGCTTCAGCGGATTGCTCAGCTCACGCTTGCCTGGTTCTACGTGCCTTATCTTCTCTCCTACGTGCTTTTGCTCAGAGCCGCCCCGCTCGGGCGATACTGGATAATATTCGTCCTGGGCGTAATTATTGCCGGTGATGCGGGGGCGTATCATACCGGCATGAGATTCGGCCGCCACAAACTCTTTGAGCGCGTAAGCCCAAAGAAAACGGTTGAAGGCGCGGTGGGAGGACTCCTGGCCAGCATCATTCTGGGAACCATTATTGGCCTTGCTTTGCTGGACGGTTTTCATCCGGCGCGGATTGTACTCTTCAGCTTTTTTATTGCAATTGTTGGTCAAATCGGTGACCTTATTGAATCGATGATCAAACGAAACTGCGGCAAGAAGGATGCGAGCTGCCTGCTTCCGGGTCACGGCGGGCTTCTGGACAGACTCGATTCTCTCTTGTTCGCCTTCCCGCTGATGTGGTTCCTTCTGCAACGGATTGCCTGAGAATACACACTGGTGGGATCGCCTTACCGAAAACCGCCGATTCGACTCCGGAGAACCGCCGTTAATATGAAGAAAAAAAGAATAGCCATCCTGGGAAGTACCGGCTCAATAGGCACGAACACCCTGGAGGTGGTCCGCCAGTTTCCTGACAGGTTCGAAATTGTCGCGCTGGCGGCCGGAACCAACGCGCCGCTTCTTTGCGAACAGATTGCGAAATTCAGGCCTCGCGCCGTTTCCGTGCTGAATGAAAAGGTAGCGGAGACCCTCCTCAAGCTGCTCGGAGACAATAAGATTCCCGCTCCCGAGGTAAGTTACGGACCTGAAGGGTTCACGAAAACCGCCACCCGTCCCGAGGTAGATACTCTCGTGTCGGCAATGGTCGGCGCGGCCGGTCTCGTACCCACTCTCGCCGCCATTGAATCCGGCAAGGATATAGCGCTTGCCAACAAGGAAACGCTTGTCATCGCCGGCGAGATCGTGATGCGGCTTGCGGCTGAGAAAAAAGTTCGGATTCTGCCCGTGGACAGCGAACACAGCGCTATTTTCCAGGCGCTTCAGGGCAACCACAGGCATGCTCTGTCCCGGATACTTCTCACCGCATCCGGAGGTCCCTTTTTCAACAAAACCCCGGATGACCTCGCATGCGTCGGACCGGAAGCCGCCCTGTGCCATCCCAACTGGTCCATGGGCAGAAAAATCACTATTGATTCGGCCACACTCATGAATAAGGGGCTGGAGGTTATCGAGGCTCGATGGCTTTTCGGAGTGGAACTGGAAGACATATCGGTTCACATTCACCCCGAGAGCATAATTCACTCGATGGTTGAGTATGTCGATGGCTCGATCATTGCGCAGATGGGGATTCCGGATATGAAGATCCCGATTGCCTATGCGCTGGCCTACCCCGAGCGTCTTCCCCTCGCCTGCCCCAGGCTTGATCTCTTTCAGCTTCAGAAACTCTCATTTTATCCACCGGACATGGTGAAGTTCCCCTGTCTGCAACTGGCCTACGATGCAAGCCGCGTCGGGTCGACCATGCCCTCCGTGCTTAACGCCGCGAACGAGGTCGCGGTGAATTCTTTCCTCGAGGGAAGTATTGGCTTTATGGATATTCCTGATATCATCCGGAAAGTGATGAACGCGCACGAACCGGCCCCCGCCATCCCCGATCTGGAGTCCATCCTCGCTGCTGACTCCTGGGCACGGACCGAGGCTCGGAAATACATTGCGCAGTAGAGAATGGATCTTCAGAAATGAAGAGCCTGGAACGCGATTGAGAATTATATTTGGGCAAGCATAGATTCTCGGTGGAAGTGAGGACAAGACATTGGTAACGATGATCCTTTCAACATTGATCGTTCTTGGAATATTGATATTCGTACACGAGTTGGGGCACTTCCTGGTCGCGAAGCGAAGCGGCGTTACGGTTCTTCGCTTTTCACTCGGGTTTGGCCCCAAACTGATCGCCATCACGAGGGGAGGAACCGAATACTGTATTTCAGTGATTCCTCTGGGTGGCTATGTAAAGATGCTGGGCGAGGATACGGACGAGGAATTGACAGAGGAGCAGCGCGCCGGCGCGTTTTCGGAACAGCCCGTGCTCAAGCGCATGGCGATAGTTTTTGCCGGCCCGATGTCGAATTTCATCCTGGCGATTCTGATCTACACTTTTCTTTTTGCTTTCTCCGGCATTCCCGAACGCGCGCCCGACATTGGCGCGGTGAATCCCGGCTCCCCAGCCGAGCAGGCCGGACTCCAGCCGGGAGACAAGGTAATTTCTATAAACGGGACCCCTCTGACCACCTGGGAGGAGCTTTCCGAATCCATTGAAAAGCTGGGACTCAACGCGCTCAGCCTCCAGGTACGCCGCGCGGATCGGGATATAACCGTTACCGTCACGCCCACCATAAACGAGGTCAAGAATCTTTTCGGAGAAACCGTCAAGCGTCCCCTCATAGGAATCACCGCTTCCGAAAAATTCACCATCAAGAAGGTTGATCCCCTGGCGGCTGGCTACTACGCCCTCGCCCAGACCTACAACCTGAGCAAGCTGTTTCTGCTCACGGTGGTCAAACTGGTCCAGAGGATAGTTCCTCTCCAGACCCTCGGCGGACCGATCCTTATAGCCCAGATGGCGGGTCAGCAGGCACAGGAGGGTCTCCTCAATCTTATCAACTTCATCGCCCTCATAAGCGTCAATCTGGCAGTTTTAAACCTTTTGCCGATTCCGGTACTCGACGGAGGGCACCTGTTCTTCTTTATTCTGGAGGCGATCATCGGCCGCCCCATTTCTCTCAAGAAGATCGAAATGGCGCAAAAAGTCGGTATGCTGGTGCTCCTGGCCCTGATGGTAGTAGTTTTCTACAATGACATAATGCGTCTCATCCCGGGACATAAACCGGACTTCCTGCCCTGAGCGCGATTCGGTTCAGATTGGAAACAGACCATGAGGAAGCGCTTTCCGTCCGCGCTTCCTTTTTATTTTAATGAGTGGATGATGCCCATGAGAATCCTTGCCGCGGATACCTCCTCGATGTCCGGCAGCCTCGCGCTGATCGAGGACGGAACCATTGTCGCCGAATGGACCCTTCGCTCCGCCCAAACTCACAACCGTCGTCTCCTCGGCGCCATCGACCAGATTCTTGACCAGGCCGCGTGGTCCCTCGACTCGGTGGATGGTTTCGCAGTCACCGCGGGGCCGGGCAGCTTCACCGGTCTTCGAATCGGAATGACAACGATTAAGACACTCGCGTGGACCCGAGGAAAGCTCTACGCAGCCGTCCCATCCCTGGATGCACTCGCTTTTCCCTTCGCGTGCGCCGCACTCCCAGTCTGCACCATAATTGACGCCAGAAAGCAGGAAGTCTATTGCGCGCTTTACCGTTCGGACCCGCGGGGGACCGTTAGAAACATCATGCCCTGTACCGCGCTGTCGCCGTTGGAACTGGCCCGGAGAATCACGGAACCCGTGATTTTTTGCGGTGACGCATGGCCGCTCTACAAGAATCAGATCAAGAGAAAGCTTGGCGCTCTGGCCATTGGAGCACCCGCCTCTCTACATATGTTGCGTGCCGGATTTGTGGGAGAAATTGCAGCGAAAAGGTTTGAAAAGGGGCAATCGGATGACCCGGCCACCAGCATCCCTTATTACGTGAGACCATCGGAAGCGGAGATCCGGTATCCCCAATTTGCGGAGAAAAGCAGTGCAAAGCCTGAAATTATATAGATCGAGCCGGCTGAAGAACTATTTGCGGAAGAAAAACCCGGAAGCTGCCGGTTCCTTCGTCCTCAAGCACCTGTGCAACCCGGAATTTCCACTCTACTATGTGCTCCGCAACTTCAACTGGCTTCAGAGGGAAAAATGGTGGAAGGCCCTCTCCCCCCGTTCCCGCCGCGTCCACGCCGCCCGTTTGCTCCACGACCGAGTCGGCGTTTTCAGTGCGGTCAAACGCTGGAAGAAGATACGGAGCGATTGGCTCCAGGAACAGCATGCAATCCCCATCAAGACCGATAAGGCCCCGGGATACTGTAATAAATGCGGCCTTTGCTGTGAAGTGTCAAGCGGGATGCCGGACTTCCCGAAGTCCTGCGAACTGCCCGACGAGTGGCGTGATCTGTTCGGCAACGGTCTGGGGCAGGGCCACCGCTTTTGCCCCTTCCTGTGGGAAGATCAAGGTTCAGGGGGAAGCCTGTGCTCTATCTATCCGTGGCGCTCCAATCCCTGCCGTTTGTTCGACTCGGAGGAGTGCGACTTTTTCAGGGACAGCACCGAGCCAGCCGAGATCTCCAGTGACAGGAATCTCCTCCTCATGACACGCTGGCTCGCTACCCGGGTTTCCATCCGCAAACCCCATTGATGCGGTGTGAGTCCCGAAGCCACGACCACGGGGCGAGCAGATGCAAGAGCCGTTCGCCCCTCGATGCCACGGGGCGACCGGCTCCCTATCGCTTCCGTAAGGCTAGTGCGTGGATATCTCCCCGACCTGGTTGATTGCCGAAAGCTGCCACTGGCGACCACCCTTGTCGCGTGAAAAAGTCCAAAACTCCTGGAACTTTACCGGGTTAAGCTTATCACCCTGCACAACCTGTCCCGTCAGCTCGTCCACGGTGTAATCGAGAAGATTTGCAGTGAAGAAGACCGTAATATAGTCCCTCCCTGACTCGTGCCAAACCTCCGAGGGTTCCACTTTTCGAACGGCAATGTTTTCAAGGCGATTAACGGTGCCGAACTTTTTCATTTTCTCGAATTCGCCGATGAAATAGGCGTTCATATCAGGGGTAACCATGTTTTCCACACCCTCAAGGCTGCGGTTCATCCAGGCAGCCTGAATGCGAAAGAACATGTCCTCCGCCGACTCCTTGAAACTCGCCTCGCTGAAGTACGGATCGGACCGCCTTATCTCCTCGAATCCTCTCGACACCTCGTCTAATTGGGGCGTATAAGCTTGGCCGCCGGCATCCGGATAGGCCCCATAGCCGGGAGCATTCTCCTCACCGCTCGCATAGTAGTAGTTCTGCTCGGCGCGGCGTCTTCTGAAAAAACGCATTCCGAAGTAAATTAAGGCACCTATTATCACCAGCTCAAAAAGGCCGATACCCGAACCGCCAAATCCACCCATTCCGTACGAAGCATAGCTGTGGCCACCAAAGAGCATGCTCCCCAGAAGACCGCCAGCAACCCCGCCCGCAACTCCAGACCAGAACGGACTGCGACTGTAACCGGGTGAACTTGGATAAGGGGTAGCGCCGGGGGCGCCGACTCCCGGACGGGAAGGCGTTACCGGCGAGGGAGATGGAGAAGGCCTCGATGGCATCGCGGGGCTCGAAAAGCTCCTGCTCCCTCGGCTCCCCGATGAACCTCCTCCTCCCGCGCGTGCCCATGCACTGGACTCTAAAGCAAGGCTGAGCCCAAACATGATGAGCACAAAACCTACTGCCGCCAGGTAGCCAGATCTCCTCCTCATTTGTTTCCCTCTCCTGTAAAAGTCACTTACAATCCAACACTATTATAAGCTAATCATGGTCGCATTCAACGGTACCCGAACTCTTGTCTTCAACGGCGGCACCGGCTTCCAATAATATCGGAAGATGCCGAATATCGCTCAATTTATATGAATCGGGATGCATCACTATACCAGACCATCCACACTTTGTGCAACACGGCCGATCCTTTCCTGCATCGATGGAGTACAAGCGGGGAACAGGATCTCGGAATATTGAATGCGACTTTCGCTAAATAATTCTAGTACTTAATCAAAGTTTCCAAAATCTCTGTAGAAGCAGTACCTTACCCATGAGGTCCTGTGCCACTGGCCCAAAGTCAGTAATTGTTCGAGCATTCCACGCCAGGAAGGGAGCATCGATTTAGTTTCAGTCCAGCCAACTGCTGCAGTCCCAACCAAGCATCCTTTCCAAAATTCTTATCTCATATTCGTAAACGTGTCGCAGATAGGCCCTCTCATCATCGGACATTGGGCTGGAATAGGGTGTGCAATGAATCAGTTCGTGGCTTACATCCTCAAGACAGCCTACACCCAAAAAACGGGAGACAATCTCCATGGTTTCGCAAGGTTTCTCTCTGAGATCTTCATTTTTCAAGATAAGCGTCTGGGACCTTGGGAAATAAGTCCAGATTCTTCGCAATTGCTCGGAGTAATACCCCCTGTCGATATATGAAAAACGCGGATTCTGGAGAGGCAATGCTTCTCGGCATCTGCGTTGTTCGTTTTCAACTGCTTCCATAAACGACAATTCGTCCCGTTCTTTGTGCCGTTGCATGTTCCAATGCGCATAGGCCCTTTCAATCGGATTGCGCAGAATAATTATCACCTTCATTGCTGGATTGTAATGCCACATTCTCCGTGGGGCATCATACCAATACATATACCTTGGCGTGACATCCCCGATCATCTTGTGCGAAGGCTTCGGATCGAAGAAAGTATGGTAGTAACTATAGTCCGGATTTCCTTTAGAAAAAAAATTTTCATTGTCAAAGAAGTGGACTTCCTTTCTATTCGGCATACAGATTTCGGGGTTTTTGGCAAGATACCTGGCAAGTGCGGTAGTACCACCCTTTTGCACCCCGGCAATCGTAAATCCCACCATAACGGACCGGAAAGCCTGGCACGGTATTGCCGCTGTCCGCGAATACCGGCGCCCCTCGGCGCGGCCGTATTTTATATAATGGACAAAGGGGTCGGCGCCAGCAGCCGATACATCACGGTTCCAGTCGAGATAAGAACGTCCGTTGAAGGTGGGGTTTGGATCGTTGTCGCGCGAGCCGCCAATCAGCAAGTAATGAGCAATGGGCGCAAGGCTGCTCAGGATGGCCGGATAATTCTCCGAATACCATGCACTGTCGAACAAACCGCTCTTCCGGACAGTACGGTAATGCCGCAGATTGCATATTCTTTTAATGGGCAGCAAGGATTTAAGCCATTCAAACATAGATAATCCCACGGCCATACGGAGACTTGCCTCCTAATGAGGCGAAAATAATCGACCGGCAAATCAGCGTCCGTAACGAATACTCCAAAATGATATCGCGCCAAAATGCCAGCCGTCAACAGGCCCCAGCCAATAAGAACATAAAACTATACGTTAACCCGATTATAGCAGTCAAACAGAAAGCCTGGCACTTTTCCGAAGTCTCGGAGTGTCCTGCTTCGATCAAAGAACAATGCGCCCGAGTAAAGGGACCTCGACCGTAAACACCGTTATCAATTCATCAACGGATGAGTGAGGCGTTCAATGAGCGTACCCGCGCCCCATGAAGACATTGATTATTCCGGCATCCTACCAAAGCTGGTGCATCATCAGGTTCAACGGGGATACTGCATTCACGGACTCGTCAGATATTCATCCGGCGCCTGCTCATGCTCATGGCACCTTTATCGGGGCAGCCAATGGTGCCTTGGACCAGGATGACTTCCTCATTGCTTCCTGACCACCGGTCGATCGCGGACCGTTCGGCTCCCATCTCGCCGTTACGCGCCGCGCTTCTGGAAGGCCTAACGAGCGTTTCCCGGTACTCCGTTATCAAATCACCCACGGATAAGAGCCGCTTCGGACTGCGGACATCAAAGCATCCACGGATGAGAGCCGCGGGTTGGGACTAAGAATCCGAGGGGGAGATTTTTGTGTGTCCAGCCGAAACCCGGGCCGGGCTTCATCGGGGCAAATCACGAGTTGGGACTATAAAAGCAAAAACCCCCGGACTCCAATGACTGGAGCCGGGGGTTTTTATTAAGGCTTGAGGCGGCAGCGACCTACTCTCCCACGCAGTTTTCCCACGCAGTACCATCGGCGCTGAGGAGCTTAACGACCGTGTTCGGGATGGGTACGGGGGTGGCCTCCGCGCCATAGCCGCCGCACCAAAGGGATTTTCGGGACGACTCTAATAGGGGTCTTTCGCGCCTGACTCTGTCCTGGTTTTGACCGATTGTCCCAACAGATTAAGGGATGGTCAAGCCGCACGGCCTATTAGTACCGGTTAGCTCAAGACATTACTGCCCTTACACACCCGGCCTATCAACCTCGTAG